>MNYS01000003.1 GCA_001873215.1 Candidatus Levybacteria bacterium CG2_30_37_29 | reverse complement strand
TTGGGTCAGTACCTCTTCCTGATGAAAAAAGCATTTTTTCAACAGCTGCATTTACGATATCTCCACCTTCAACTTTTGCATAGGATGTAACAGTGAGAGTATCTCCGGCTTTGAATACTTGCGGAGCAAGACCTATCCCGTCACATTTACACATATTTTCGGAAAACGGCGGAGGGGTTGGGGTGGCGGTTGCACTGGGTGAAGGTGTTGAAGTCGGAGTTTTAGTAGGAGATGGGGTCACTGTAAGCGTAGGTGTTGCGGTCGGCGGAACAGGCGTTGCGGTAGTACCGGGTGGAAGCGTTGGTGTAGCTGTTGGCGGTCTTGGTGTAGCTGTTGGAGGCCTTGGTGTTGCCGTTGGAGGTCTTGGTGTTGCCGTAGCCCCACCGGGAGTTATTGAAGGAGCACGTGTTGGAGTAGCGGTTGGTGCTTTGGAGGGCGTAGGAGTAGCAGATGGTGTCGGCGTCGAAGTCGGCGCATCCTGAACACAACAGACAGTTGTTGGAGCACAAGTTAAATTAGAAGTATCAGGATGCCATCCAGTCACACAACTTCCTGTCTGACATTGCCTGGTGGAAGTCGTAGTACATGTATAAGTCACTGGAGTCAGAGTCACAACTTTAACGATATAAAAACCTCCATCATTTACTAAAAGCGTACTGTGGCCTGAACCTGTAACCCATGGATTATTTACAGAACCACTGCTAGAGTTGTATCCCGGTGCAGAAACCGTAAAATCAAAACCGCTGATTGTGCAACATACATTATCTAGAACATAATACCAACCATCAGTTCCTGAATCATACCAACGTGTTAAATTATTATATGGGCCCTCTTTCTTCCCACCTGGAATCAAGCAATGCAAGAATCCTCCGTGAGCCTCATCATTGGCGTTAAGCAAAGTGACATTAACAGTTGCACCAGCAATGTCATTACCTAAATTATCACGAACAGCAATCCCCATAGTTGCAAGATCGGATTGAGATGCTGCTTCAACACGTGAACCAAAAGCTAGAAAAATAAACGCTCCCAAAATAAAAAAAAATAATACTAAAAAAGTCTTCATGTTAAAAAATTATCCCTGTATCTGTGAATAGTTTTAATATTTCATTGCCCAATTCATCTCCATTTGTTCCCGAAGTTATATTGTAAATAGAACATCCTCCAAGCGTACACTTAACGTCTGTAATTGTAGGAGGGACAGTAGACATAATAAAAGAATAGTTAACATTATCTTTGGACAAAATAAATGCTTTATATTGATTCGTCTTTTCGTTAAAACCATCGTATTGTATTCCATATTTTTTTTCCATTCCTTTAAATTTTGGCTCCGTATTTATATCAAAAGAGTTAAAAACAGTATATAAATCTTTGATAGTTCTGGACAATAATTTTTGCTTAACTTGTTCTAAGTATTCAATGACGACTACTTTCTTCTCACTTGCGACTTGTTCATTCAATACCGACGAATATACATCCCAGCGTACAGAAAGAACTTCACCATATCTGACTGGTTTTATCTTTTCAATAATTTTACTGCGCATAATTTGCCACCTAACAACTTCTGTCCAGTCGTTTTCTGACCATCCGTAATTTTTTAATGTGGTTTTGATTGCATCTCCTCCGCTTTCTGAAACTAACTGTTTTTTACGCGTGCTTATCTCATCATCAGATACGGTGATGTTGTTTTTTTTAGCATATTCAAGTATTTTTTTTCTTGCTTCTATAAGTTTTGTATCTTCGGGGTTTATTGCAGGAGTAAAACTTTTTAACCGTTTGTTTTGATCTACAAACGGCTTATCCTTCATCTTGCTACTGTAGAAAAACAACAAAGATACAATTGAAATTAAAACCACAAGCAATAATCCAAAAAATAAAAGTAAAGTTTTTTTATTTATATTTATCTTATGTAAATTTGATTGAGGGAAGGCAGTATTCTTTATTTCTTTTTGTGGATTGTCTTTCAGCAAAACATCTTCCTTTTTATCATTCTTCATTTTTTAAAATAATAGCAAGATGCCACCCATGAATAATACTAAGCTTATGGCGCCAAGCATCATAAATCCGAATTCATTTCCTGATGCGGGAGGTTGTGATTTAGGCGGAATAACTACCACGGGTGGATCTGTTGGCACTACCACGGGTGGAGCTGTTGGAACCGGAGTACTTGTAGGATTAACAACATCTGTTTGGCAAAGAAGAGAATACGTCCCTGTTGCTCCAGCTGTTCCGCAAGAATTAACGGCGGTTACATCACATTTATAAGTTTTGTTGTTTGTGACAGCAAAAGTATAAGTTAGAACAGAACTAGCAAGCGTTTCGCTTTTAACAATAGTTCCGGAATCAACCTCCGTTACAACTATTGCATATGTTGCAACGCTTGTGGCTGCTTCCCAAGTACATTGGGCTTGGGTAAAATTGCAATTCGCTCCTTCGCACACAGGATATGTTATTAAAACATTAGCAGGTGTTCCGGGAGTTGTACATGAGCTCTGCGCAAAGACATTAGTCTTAAAAAAAAGAAACCCAATAAAAACAAACACGAACAATATGTATTTAAGTCGCGCCATAATATATCTATTTAAAGAGTACAAGAAATTTAAAACTAAATCAAGTGTCGGGGATTTATAGCTTATGAAGTTATTAAACTAAAAATGTGACTACTCTAATGTCGTTAATCGTAAACTGGTTAACACCTAAATCAGTCAATCTGATAAGCATTTGTTTTTGATTTTTTGTATTTGGAATATTTACATGAATTTTATATCCATTTTTATGCAAACTGTTAATTAACTTTTTACTAAGTATTCTTTCTGGCAGGTGGGCAATATTGCCTTTGGCAAGTTTTAAATATCCCAAAATTAACCTAATTATTAAATCTTCATTCATCCATTCTTCAAAAAGATTTTCTTTAAAGATTAATCCTATTTTAAAATGATTAAATTTTTTAGTTAAATAAGGCAAAAGTGGTAATACGCTTGTGGTTATCTCAATATTTTGATTTTTATAGGGAGTTAATATTTGTTCCAATTTATTCAATCCATTATCTTCAAAGCCTTTTACTTCAATCTCTAAACGTCCTTTATTTTTCAGTTCTTCTAAAACATTTGTCAATAAAGGATACTTTTGATTTTCCGAAAATAAGTAGTCATGAACTACTATCCAATCTCCTTTATAAAAGTGTATATCAAATTCAACACCATCTGCTCCATGAGAAAAGGCTGATTTAAAAGCGTCAAGAGTATTTTCCGAAAAGTTAGTTGTATCTCCCCTATGGGATATCAAAAGCGGTTTCACAACTTATTGTTTTATTTGTTCTTCTACTTCTTTAATTTTTATTGCTGTTTTTAAAACAGAATCGGGAGACAGAGATATTGAATCAATTCCCTCGCGGACCAAAAACTCCGCAAGTTGGGGAAAATCCGATGGTCCTTGCCCGCATATTCCGACTTTCACTCCTTGCGCATGCGCTTTTTGAATAAGCTGGCTAATCAGCCTATGAACCGATTCTTCATTTTCATTTCCGATTCCAGCCACAAGCTTTGAATCCCGATCAATTCCCAAAGCTAATTGAGTCAAATCATTTGAACCTATCGAAAATCCGTCAAAAATCTTGGCAAATTCTTCAACCTCAAGAATATTTGATGGAACTTCAGCCATTACCCAAATATGAAGATTTTCATCAAGCTTTTTGTTATTTTGTATATTCTTTTCTTTATCATGGGTCAAACCATTCTTTGTTATTTCAGCAATTACTTTTCTGCCCTCTTCAGGTGTCCTGCAAAAAGGAATCATAACTTGAAGATTTAAAAGCCCCATTTCTTCCCGGACTCTTTTAACAGCTCTGCATTCAAGAGAAAAAGCTTGTGAAAATTTTGGGTCATAATATCTGCTTGCGCCACGAAAACCTATCATTGGATTTTCTTCGACTGGTTCAAATTCACGCCCTCCGATAAGATTTGCATATTCGTTTGATTTAAAATCAGAAAAGCGTAATAGTACTTCGTTTGGATAAAATGCAGAAGCAATTATTCCAATTCCAAAAGCCAATTTATCAACGTAGTATTCAACTTTATCAGAATACCCATAAGTTAATTTATCAATTTCTTTTTTTGCTTCAAGATCTTTTAGCGTGTCGTAATTAATAAGAGCATTTGGATGAATTTTAATAAAATTTGAAATTATAAATTCTTCCCGTGCAAGTCCGACTCCATGATTTGGAATAAAAGAATAGTCAAAAACAAGCTCCGAATCTGCAACTATCATTTTTATCTCGGTTTTTGGAAGACTAAATCCTGTTAAATCCGTTTTATCTATCTTAAATTTCAAAATCCCTTCGTAGACATTCCCTACTTCTCCTTCCGATACACACACTGTAATGTCCTGCCCTGTTTGAATCTTTTGAGTTGCATCGCCGCATCCGACAATTGCAGGAATTCCAAGTTCTCGGGAAACAATCGCGGCATGAGAAGTCCTTCCACCGGAATCCGTCACAATTGCCGAAGCAATTTTCATAATCGGCTCCCAGTCCGGATCAGTAATTTCAGCAATCAAAACTTCACCTTTCTGAAATTCCGAAAGATGGCTTGGGTCTTTAATAAAACGCGCCTTTCCCTGACCGATTTTCTTACCTACCGCAGCGCCTTTTGCAAGAATATTTCCTTTTTCAAGCAAAACATACTCTTCAAGAATAGTATTATTTCTTCTTGCCTGAACAGTCTCTGGACGTGCCTGCACTATATACAATTCATTTGTCTGACCGTCAAGCGCCCACTCCATATCCATCGGTTTTTTATAGTGATCTTCAATAATCATTCCCCACCGCGCAAGCTGCAAAATTTGTTCATTGGAAAGCGCGAATTTTTGACGATTTTCGTCTGTCACAACCTCTTCTTTTGTCGGAATATCTCCCTCTGTTGCGTAAACCAACTTTTTTTCTTTACTTCCAAGTTTTTTCTTAATAATCGGTTTAAAACCGGTAGCAAGTGTCGGCTTGAATACAATAAACTCATCTGGATTAACAATTCCCTTGACAACAAATTCTCCGAGACCGTATGCGGCATTAATAAGAATAATATTTCTAAATCCGCTCTCTGTATCAAGCGAAAACATTACACCACTTGCGCCTCGGTCAGAATGCGCCATTTGCTGAACTCCTACTGACAAAGCGACTTTAAAGTGGTCAAATTTTTGATCGACACGGTAAGAAATCGCGCGATTTGTAAAAAGAGATGAAAAGGCTTTTCTAATTGCATCTAGTAAAGCTTGCGACCCGCGGATATTAAGATATGATTCCTGCTGTCCTGCAAAAGAGGCATCGGGAAGGTCTTCAGCAGTTGCAGAAGAACGCACAGCAACGTCAACATCCTGTTGGTTTAATTTTTCGGAAAGCTTTTGATATGCGTTTTTAATTTCCTCTTCAAGATCTGCAGGTATTGGAGAGGACACAATCATATCGCGGATTGTCTGACCTGCTTTTTCAAGCTGTTGCATGTCCTGCGTATTTAAATTAGCAAGTGCTTCACTTATTTTTGCATCAAGACTATTCTTCTGGATAAAATATTTATAAGATTCAGCCGTCACCGCAAAACCATATGGAACTTTAATTTTTTCATCTGGAAATAACTGACTCGCATTTTGCGTGAGATTCCTACACATTTCCCCAAGATTAGCATTCTTACCTCCGACAAGCGGGATATCATCTTTTCCTATTTCGTCAAACCACAAAATAAATTTTTTTGTATTATCCTCCATAATTTTATGTTATCAAAATTCTAATAACATGAACAGTCTTAAACAGCTTATTATTTTAAAAAGACAATATTTTGAGTAACAATCCTTATTGATTGTTTTTTTTATAAAGGTTATTATTTTAATAGTAAAGAAATATGAAGAAATTAAACTTATTGTGTTTCGGCCTTATTCTTTTGCTTTATGCGTCCTTTACAACAAACGTATATGCTCAAGAATGCTCACAGCTTACCAACACACCAGATTTATACCAAGTTACAAAAACAAATACACAAGCCTTGCTCTATTTCACACCGGTAACAGGGGCAACCAGATACAACATAGTTTATGGGCTGGAACCGGGGAATGAAAAATATAGCGTAACTTTTAATTATGGTACTTCAACCGGTGCTATAAGCTACACAATTAATGATTTGGATCCAAAACTTAATTATTCTTTCAGAGTTAACGGACAAAATGATTGCTCTACAAGTCCGTGGAGCAAATGGGTTGGAAAACTTAATCCGACTCCAACTATTATAAAGCCCAAATCCGGCTCAATAGAAGCAGGCTCTGAGTCAGGAATTATTCTACTTGCTGTTTCTCTTGGAACAATAGCCGTTGGAGCAACTTTATTCAAGCTCGCCTCAAAAAAAGCAGACTAGATCTAACCAGCAACGGGGTAATGGCATTTGATGAAGCGTTAGTCCAATAGGCTACCACATCAATTAATAGGCGCGTAAACTCCTATAACATCTGGAATTGTAGAATTCTCTGAACCCCCTAACTTGTAATTGTACCATTTCAAAAGGTAAATAGTATTTGAATCTGACATTACGTTTTCTTTTAAATTTGAGTAAATAAGTTTGTATCCGCGCTGCTGAGCATTTTCAGGCGTTAGAGAATAGTCCACCTGAAGCTTAGAGGGAAATGTTTTCTCCGTATTTTGTACTCGCAAGTGCGCCACATACATACCTATCCCTATTGTTATGAATGGAATCAAAAGAAACAAAGAGAATATAATCATGCTAACTTTGCCTTTTAGCAGGGTAAATATAAAAGTAAAAATTAACCAAAAAATAATAAAGGAAACAAAACATAATATTATAAGAACTCCTAGCGCCCCTTCATCACACCTGGCTGCTCCTGGGCGTGAGCAGATAAATCCGAGAAGATTATATGAAAATACAGGGCTCCAAAACAACGAAAGAGCTAACGCCTTCACCATTGTTGATCCTGAAATGTTTTTGTTTTTAAAACCAGCAGGCTTTTGCATTAATTGTTCAACTTGTTTTAATTCAGATGACTGATTACTGTTATCCTCCATAAACATAGTATTGCAGCAGGAATAATCAAAGTCAATAAAAAATTACCACATGGTGGAGGGTGATTATAAAGTTAAACTTATAAGAGTTTTTTTAGTTCGGATAGTGGCACTGCTTCCACTTTTTTCCACTCCCGCCCTCCTGTTCTTACTTTTCGCCTTTTCATTTCTGTTCGAACACGGCTCAAGGAGCAAATTTAGGCGGACTACGCTCATTCTCCCAAGACTATTAATTTGGGTAATGACAATGTTTATATTTAATTGGAGTTCCGTCTGATTTCTTCGCTCCGCACCAGCAGGGGTCGTTGCGACCAAGTTTTTTCTTCTCTTGACCTTGTTTTGATTCATTAGTTTTCTTAACCTTTCTATCCTCTAAGACTTCTATTTCCTGTTGATTAAGCTGGACATTTTTTGGAATTTCCGGCGCGGGAGCAGGATGATTATGCTCTACCTGAACTTTGAAAATGCGGGTTGCAACTCCGTCATCTATTCCGTCCATAAGCCGCTCAAACATTTGGTATGCTTCATTTTTGTATTCCACCAAAGGATCTCTTTGACCATATCCCCGAAGACCTATTCCCGTTCGCAAATCTTCCATCGCGGTCAGATGATCCATCCATAAATTATCAATTGTTGAAAGAGTTACAATCTTTGCCATATAATCTGATGCTTCTTTTCCTGACATCTCTTCCCTTTTTTGATAAACCTGGCGGGCAAGACCAAAAAGGAATTCTATTAATTCATCTGGGGCATGGAATTGTTTTACCTGTCCCAAAAGTTCTTTTTTGGAAGCCTCATCAAAAGGAAGAATTGTTGTAAATTCTTCTATAATTTCTTCGTTTTTTGTGTCAAGATCTTCTGTTTCAAGTCTAAAAGAAACAATTCTTGCAATTTGGTTTCTGACTTTTTCCAAAACCAACTCTCCTACTTTTTCATCATTTTCTACAATTTCGCGGCGCGTTTTATACAAAATTTCTCTCTGTTTATTTAATACGTCATCATAATCCAAAAGGTTTTTTCGAATTTCAAAATTAAATCCTTCTACCTTTACCTGCGCTTGAGTAATAACACGAGTAACTAGACTGTGCGTAAGAGGCTGGTCTTCAGGAAAATTAAACCGGGTCATAAGATTTGAAATCTGCTCGCCTCCAAAAATCCGCATCAGATCATCCTCAAGAGATACGACAAATATAGACCTTCCGGGATCTCCCTGCCGGCCGGAACGACCACGAAGCTGGTTATCAATTCTTCTTGACTCATGTTTTTCAGTACCTATAACCAAAAGCCCTCCGGCTTTTTTAACAGCATCGTGTCCTTTTTGCCACTCTTCCTGTTCTTTTTCAAAACGCTTTTTTCCTACCTGGCTTTGATACTGCAGCTCAAACATTGAAGGTGGCTGCCCTCCCAAAACAATATCAACTCCACGCCCTGCCATATTTGTCGCAACAGTAACTGCATTGATTCGGCCGGCATCTTTTATAATAAGAGCTTCCCGTTCGTGATTTTTTGCATTCAATACTTCGTGAGGAATTGTTTTTCTTTTTAAAATCTCGGCAATTATTTCATTTTTCTCAATTGAAGTCGTACCCACCAATACAGGCTGCCCTTTTTTATGTGCTTCTTCTATTTCACCAACAATAGCGCTTACTTTTGCAGTATTTGTTTTGTAAATTGAATCTCCAGCATCAATTCTTACCATATCGCGGTTTGTCGGAATAACAACTACATCAACCTTATATATTTTGTGGAATTCTTCTGCTTCCGTAACCGCAGTCCCAGTCATACCACCAAGTCTTTCATACATTCTGAAATAATTTTGAAGAGAAACTGTGGCAAGTGTTTTACTTTCCTGTTGAATCGTAACATTTTCTTTTGCCTCGATTGCCTGATGAAGACCTTCTGAAAGCCTTCTTCCCTCCAAAAGACGACCTGTAAATTCATCAACTAAAATAACTTGATTATCCCTCACTATATAATCTTTATTGTTATGAAAAAGAGTCCTTGCCTTAAGCGCCGCTTCGATGTGATAAACAGTATCAAAATCTTTCTCATAAATATCCTGCAAACCAAATAATTTTTCAATTTTCCCGATACCGTGATCTGTAAGATGTGCAGTTCTTGATTTTTCATCAACCTTATAATCCATATCCGGCGCCAATTTTTCAACAATTTTTGAATATTCATAGTATTTATTGGAAGGGGTTGCATCCGGCATGGAAATAATGTGTGGAGTTCTTGCTTCATCAATTAATACCGAATCAACTTCATCAATAACCGCGTAGTAATAACCTCTTTGCACCGTGTCTGCTTTTTGATAAACCATGTTGTCGCGAAGGTAATCAAAACCAAATTCGGAGTTAATGCCGTATACAACGTCTGCGGCATATGCTTCTTTCCGAGATATTGACCTTAGGTGCAAAAGTCTGTAATCATTTGCCTTATCATCTATGAATTCCGAATCATAGATAAAAGACGCTTCTGAAATAAGGGATGAGACTGACATTCCCAAAAAATTAAAAACTGCGCCCATCCATCCCGCGTCGCGACGCGCCAAGTAATCATTAACAGTAACTAAGTGAACGGGTTTTCCGGTCAAAGCATGGAGATAAAGAGCCGGAACGGCAGACAAAGTTTTTCCTTCCCCTGTTTTTTGCTCTGCAACTTTCCCCTGCGCCAAAACAATTGCGGCCATAAGCTGAACGTCATAGTGACGCTGTCCTATAGAACGTCTTGCCGCTTCCCGCGCCAATGCAAAAGCTTCCGGAAGAATTAAAAATATATTTTCACCACTGGCAATTCTTTCTTTTAACTCGCGTGTTTTACGGGGAAAGTCGGTATCTTTGAGTTTTTTAATTTTTTCATCAAGTGCATTAATTTCATCCACGACAGGGACAAGCTTCTGTACTTCTTTATTATTTGAGTCAAAAAATTTTGAGAGAATTCCAAGCATAAGAATGTAATTCTGGTGACTAATTATTTTAACATAGCGTGAAGGTAAAGAAAACCCCGCCCCTTGTAAGAGGCGGGGTGAATACCATTTGATCAATTGATATTCGTAATCTACGAATACAACCGAAGAAAAAGAAAACTAAATTTCTTTAGTTATTTCTTCTTCTTCTTTCCTCCCTTTTTCTTTTTTGGCATGGATATACACCTCCTTTCAATTCCCCAACTATTGGAGAATATGGATATGTAAATATCGTGTAAAAGTTTTGTAAATTTGTCAAGCAAATTCTTTGCTTCAAAATGCGTACTTTAGATTGAAATAGAGAGATAAATTAACGAAGCAAATTTGATGTTTTTTGTATCACAAAAATGGTATTTTTTTACTTTAAAATTGGGGATATTTTTTTTACATAATTCGTATATTTTCTCAACACTTCGGGAATAACAACAGATCCGTCTTCTTCTTGATAATTTTCAAGTATTGCAATAATAGTTCTACCAACCGCAAAAGCAGTTCCGTTAAGAATTTGGACAAACTTTTTATCCGAACCGACCAGACCCTGCCTGCCGGCAGGCAGGTATTTAGTGTTCAAACGGCGGGACTGAAAATCTGTCGTTGTAGAACACGAAGTAACTTCTCTATATTTTTCTTGCGTTGGCATCCACGCTTCAATATCATATTTTCTTGCAGCCGGAAAACCCAAATCCCCCGTACACATTTTTACAACCTGGTAAGGAATATCAAGTGCCTGAAAAAATTTTTCCTCTAAATCTAGCAAAAATGCATGCTCATTATCATCATCCTCTCCTGCAACAAAAGAGACCATTTCTACTTTGTTGAATTGGTGAACTCTAAATATTCCTCTTGTGTCTTTTCCATAGCTCCCCGATTCTCTTCTGAACGCAGGCGAAAACCCTACATATCTGCGCGGTAGATCCTTTTTTTGAAACGTTTCATCCATATGTAGAGGTACTAAGGCGTGCTCTGCGGTTCCAACTAAAACCAGACCGTCTTTTTCCAAATGATACATATCCTCATCTCCACCATTCTCCATGTATCCAAGCCCTTTCATTACACTTTTCTTTATAAGAACAGGGGGAATCACCGGAATAAAACCTTCTTTGACTAATGTGTCAAATGCAAACTGTTGGAGCGCAAATTCCAAAAGCACTCCCTCATTTTTTAAATATGCAAAGCGCGCGCCGGAGACCTTAGCGGCTCTTTGGATATCAATTATATCCAAACTTTCTCCAAGCTCAAGGTGGTCTTTTGGTTTAAATCCAAATTTTTTCGGTGTTCCAACAGTTTTTACAATTTCATTTTCGCTTTCATCTTTACCTATTTTTACATCATCTTTTGCCGGATTTGGAATACTGTACAAAAGCGTATCCAATTCGTTTTTTAAATCTAAAAGTCGCGTTTCTTTGGTGCTTATTTCACTTTTTAAACTTTTCCCTTTTTCAACATTTCGCTCCTTTGCTGCGACATTTCTCTGTGAATAAAGATTTTGAACCTGCGAAAATAATGTTCGGTGCTCTTCATCAAGACGCAAAAGTTCCTGAATATCAACATCGATTCCTTTGTCTTTTGAGGACTTTTGAACCTTTTCCGCATTTTCGCGGATGAATTTTAAATCTAACATAGCATAATTATACTTCGTTTTTTAGCATTTTACTATTAAGAGATTGTCTACCTACTTCATCCAAAGAAAAATATTGTTTTGCAAGAATTGTTTAAGTTTGTAAGTATGGGCATGTTTGAGTATGCCAAAATATGACGCGAGAGATTGATCTAAAGATTTTTTATCCAACTTTCCTTTTTTGTATAAAAATATATTTTCTTTTATTTTTTTAAAGATTCTTTTTTTTGTTTTAGTCCTTACAATATGATAATAAGGTAATGCTATATATCCTAAAAAGTCAACGCCCCAGCTAAATTTTCTTAGATGTGTTTTTCGGGGATGGAGTTCTAACTGTAGCTCTCTTTTCAAAAATTCCCTGATTGCGGAAAGATATTCCGTAAGAATTATACGGTTTTGGTGGAGAATAACAAAATCATCAGCGTAACGAATGTAATATTTGACTTGTAATTTATGTTTTATAAATTGATCGAGTTCGTTTAAGTAAATGTTTGAAAATAATTGAGAAGTAAGATTACCTATTGGTATTCCTTTGTGAGGAAAAGTATTATAGCTTTCAATAATTTCACGTATTAGTAAAAATAAATCATGATCTTTTATCCTCTTTCCAATAATTTGTAGGAGTAATGTATGATCAACAGTGCCGAAAAATTTTTTTATGTCTGATTTTAAAACCCAGAAATTTTTTGTGTAGTTTTTTGAAACTTTGCGACTATAAATTATGAGTTTTTGAAAACCTCTATGTGTACCGTAACCCTTGCGGCAAGAATATGAGTCTGCAATAAATGTCGGTTCAAAAATTGGGGAAAGTGTCGTGAATAATGCTTGATGTACAATTCTATCTCGCACAATAGCCTTGTGAATATGCCGTAACTTTGGGTCGGTGATAAAAAAACCCGAGTATTTTCCATGACTATACTTTTTAGAGTAAAGTGCATGGTGTAATTTGAATAGGTTATCTTCTAAATGTATTTCAAATTCTCCAACATCAAGCTTTTTTCGCTTGTCATGTTTAAATTCTTCCCAAGCTTGCAAAAGATTCTCAAGTGAGATAGTCTTAGAATAAAGAGTATGAAAAATTTTCACAGCTCCACCTCACAGGACAGGACAGGACAGGACAGGACAGGACAGGACAGGACAATTAAATATTAGCATACCTATATTTCAAAGGCTTTATGATTTTTATAAATTATTGTATCAATATATCAAACTTTTTCCCAAAAAAGACAGATATAGCCTGGGACAGAACATAGAAAATACTACGCTTGAGATATTTGAATACTTTTTCCAAATTACACATCTTAGCGGTCAAGAAAAATTATTTCTTTTGCAAAAGACGAGCAATAAGCTGGATATACTAAAAATACTTATAAGGCTTGCAAAAGATGTACAGGCAAATTGATAACAAAAAATATCTACAACTTGAACAATTACTACAGGAAGTTGGGAAAATGCTTGGCGGCTGGTTAAAGGCCGCCAAGCAATCTATATAAAGATTCTGACACAACCAGCCGGACGCCGAACCACAATCGTTGTTAGGGTTATCACTCCATCTGTTATTGCAGTAGAGCTTGTCGTCGTTGAAGTTGAAATACAGCACGTTGTCAAACTCTCCATCGGCATCCAATAAATACCTTACTCCTCTAAATTTTCACTGATAATTTATCTTTTCTGCTATTTTTAGCTTATATGATATTTTATCTGTATTTTATTCGTCCACAATATACTTTGCGAAACAAGAAATAAAGTAAGTAGTGTTTAAATCTTCTAAGAAGCACTCTCCCTATGGGCGTACCCATTGGGACTCTCACTTTTTTTTAAGAAGTTTAGTGATTTCGGTAAGACAAAACCGTAGTCTTATCTTTATTAACCTACTATCTTTAAAACATTATATAATTTTTCCCAAGAAAAAGCCCCCCTTCGTCCCGATAAATCGGAACGTCGGGGGGCACGAAGAAAAATCCAAAAGGAAAGAAAACCAAGGAAAGCATCCGCCAATTGGCGGATTTCCAAGGCCCCAGTCCTAAAGGACACTACCAGCCGGACGCCGAACCACAAGCGCCGTAAGGGCGAGCACCCCATCTTTCAGCGCAGTGGAGCCCGTCGCCGCCGAAGTCGAAACACAGCACGTAGGCAAACTCCCCAGCGGCACCCAAGCGGTACTCATCACCTGAGCAGTCAATGACCAGGTGCTCGTATTTCGCAAGGCGATGCGGGTTGGCGTAGAGCATCCAACCGACACAGTACGAAGGCTGTGGCCACTGGGACGGCGCTTGTGCGTGCTCAATCTTCAACCGCGCGTTGCGCGGTGAATTGCCCGCATAGAGCTTTCCAGTCTGCGCCGGATAAACCAGCAGGTCTCCAGGCTGTTTTGCTTCAAGTGCTATAAGAGCGCTTGCCGCAGTCGCAGCCAGATGATACCTGTCAGGCCCGAGCTGCCCAGCGCGGTAGTTGGTGAACTTGCGCTGGGTGGCCAGTGCCGCAAGTGGTCCTTGCTCGGTCAAAAGACCAAAATTGGTCCAGTGATCGGAAAGAGCCAAATGGTTGGCGACAGCCGTTGGCTTGGGTACCACATAAAGACCGTCGGCCTTCGGGTACTTTTTTTTCCAGCTTTTGGCCAGAGCGTCAACGTGGCTGGTGTCAAGCCAGCCAAGATGTGCGGAAAGAAACTCTACCTGCTTTTCTACCGAATTAGGCTTGTAGCCCTCAGGGTAGAAGAAAGTGGGCGTCACTTCTTCGCTTGCGTACGGATTCTGGTTGTGAATGTGCTGCAGTGAAGCTTGAATCATGGCTTGCGTTAACTCACCACGTCCTATCTTTTGCACTGCTCCCCAGTTTTCATGCAAGCTTTGCATGAAGTCGTGAGGACTTTTCTCCCGCAGGATCAGCTCAGTGAGCCGGTGCCCTTGGGCTAGAGTTGCGTCAGACATGACGCGATCTCCTTTACACGGACGCTACCCTTTTGTTAGCTGTCTCCGTTAATGTATATTATACTAAAAAGTCGGGTTTTGTCAACTATAGGATATGGAGTTTATATAATTTTAAGAAGTTTGTTTATTCAAAAACTTTTTAAATTTATCCAACGCTAACCTTCTATGTGATAGGCTATTTTTTTTCTCTTTTCCCATTTCTGCATATGTTTGTCCTTGTCCATCCGGAATTATAATCGGATCAAATCCCCATCCTGTTTTACCCCGCGCATCAAACGCAATTTTCCCATGAAGTTCTCCCGTAAAAATATGAATTTTTTTACCATCGCAAAAAGCTACAAGTGATTTAATGAGTACGTTTCTATTTTTTTCATTCTCAAGCATTCTTAAAATTTGCGCGCATCCTCCTGCTTCTTGAAGAAATTTCGCAAACGGTCCAGGGAATCCATTCCACGCTTCTATATAAACACCAACATCGTCAATAAAAACAGGTTTTTTTAAGATATTAAATGCTTCCTGAACCTTTCTTGACGCAACTTTTTCTATATCTATGTCTTGAATTTCATCAAGTTCTAATTCTGCAATTTTTATTGGAATTCCTAAAATCGCCTGTGCTTCTTTTACTTTTTCCGGATTTCCTGTTGCAAAATATAACATTATTGATATCCTTTCGCCTGAAGCTTAAACAATGATGCATAAATTCCATCCGTTTTCATGAGTTTTTCATGTGACCCCTCCTCCTTTATTTTTCCTTTATGAATAACATAAATTTTATCTGCGTTTCTGACAGTTGAGAATCTATGTGAAATTATAATAACAGTTTTGTTTTTTGACAAACGCTCGACTTTCTCAAAAATTTCCGCTTCCGCTTTTGCATCAATTGACGCGGTTGGCTCATCCAAAATCAAAACAGGAGCATCCCGCAAAAATGCTCTGGCAAGCGCTACTTTTTGCCACTGTCCAACAGATAATTCGGCACCGTTTTCAAATGTCTTTCCAAGCATTTGCTTATATCCGTCTTTCAACTCTTCAGCAATTCCTGAAGCTCCTGATATTTTTGCTGCTTGTTTAATTTTATTCTCATCTTTTTCTTCATATATTTTTCCGAAATAAATATTGTCTTCAAAAGAATACTCGTATCTCACAAAATCCTGGAATAAAACTCCTAAAGCTTTATACCAAGACGCCAATTCTAATTCTTTTATGTTAATTCCATTTATTAAAATTTCGCCTTCTGTTACGTCGTAAAAACGTGCCAATAACTTAATAAGAGTTGTCTTTCCTGCTCCATTTTCTCCAACTAAAGCAATTTTTTCACCCGGATGAATTGTTAATGAAAAATTTGAAAATATTTTCTCGGTCGTCCCCGGATAAACAAATGACACGTTTTTAAACTCGATTGCCGGCGATTTACTTAGATCAACTTTTACCATTTTTGGGGATTCCTTAATGTTTGTCTCAATAGCCAAAAGGTCAAAAATTTCCTGAACATAAAGACTTGCTGAAAAGACTTGCGCCATATTCCTAAAAAATCCTCCGATTCCATTCTGGAAATTTGTTACAACAGCTGTAAAATATCCGATGTCTCCGATACTAATTCGTCTTTTAAATGCTGAAAAAATTATATAAATTTCAATTACCGTATAAACAACAGTTCCGAAAACTCCTATACCTAAATTTGTTTTTAGCTGCTTTCTGCCCGTTCCGATATTTTCTTTGGTAAATTCGCTATAAAGATTTTTTAATTCCTTCAGTAATTTTGATCCCATCTGAAAAAGTTTTATTTCCTTAATACTTTGTCCTGCTTGAATAAGTTCTGCAATATAATAAAAACGTTTCCTATTGGGAGAATTTTGATGCCAAATTCCCCAATTAATATTGGCATAAGTTGTTTGTGCAACAAAGGAAGGAATAGCAAGTAATATTATGATAAAAATAAAAATCCAGTTAAGAGTTGCAATCGCTACAAAAGCAATAAGAATTTGCACAACATTTTGCAAACCATAAGACAAAAACGTAATCATATTTAGTGGTCTCCAAGTATATGCATCGCGTACTTTTTCAAGCCTATCTCTGAAATTACTATCTTCAAAATACGAAACGTCAAGACTAGCTAATTTTCCTAAAACCAACTGGTAAATATGGGCAGGTATTTTGTAATAAAGAAGCTGCTCAACATAAGTCTGGATTGAAAAAGAAAAATCCTGGATTAAAAGAGTCATCAATCGTAGCCCAAGAAGAATAACCAGCTGTTGAGTTTGTATATTATTAGTAGAAAAACTTTGTATAAGAAAATCGATGATTAACTTGTATAAATAGGCATTAACAAATGGTAAAATCGCAGGTATTATCACAACTACTGCATTTGCAATAAATAGCTTTTTATCAATGCTCCAATACAAACCTACAATCTTTTTGGAAGTTATAAATGTTTTTTTAAAACGGTCCAAACTAAATCTTTTTTTTCGCTCAGCCATAGACTAATTGTAACAGAAAAACCTTAAATTACACTTATTTTTAACTAACAAATGCTAACTAAACGGAAGCGTCCTGAAGCCTTTTTTTGATAAATTCTTTATCTAAACTCTGTAAAAGCCACGCGGCTTTTGGCCCATGATCTTTTCCAAGAAGAGCAATATAAATCGCGGAAAATACATCTTTTGACGGAATATTCATGTCTTTGGAAAGATTATATATTTCAGCTTGAAGCTCCTCAGCATTTTTTGTGTTATCTAACATATCGGAAAGTTTTTTAAGGTATTCTTTTTGTTTTGCAGATAAGTTTTTTGTTTGATCAGGAAGTTTTTCTTGAACAAGAAATCTTTCAGATTCGGGCGCATACTCATCCACCCAAACTCTTGCATATTTTGCCCATTTTTCTAATCCTTCTTTTTTAATTTCCTGTTCCATGTTGGGCATCTGAACCCATTGGGCAAGTGTCTTAAACCGGACGGCTGGGGGTTTTTCAATTTTGTCAATTTGTGATAACTCAAAAATTCGAGCCAAATCTTCATTCTTTTTTTCAAAATAATTATCAGCTGCCTCTTGATATTCATCAAATAGGTTTGGAATAGTTTCGCTTCCGCTTGGATCAAAATCTATGGCCTGATTAACACGGGTTTTCACCATAATAAAACGTAGAATTTCTGGAGGTAAAATTTCAAGCATTTCAGATGCGGAAAACCCTCTTCCTTTTGAAGACGACATTTTCTTTCCACCAACAAGAAAGAATTCGTAAGCAATTGGATAAGGAACTGTGTATTTAAAAATTCGTTCACAAATCAGCGTAGCTAAATCGTGTGATCCACCAGCACTCATATGATCTTTTCCAGCACCCTCGACCGTAATCCCTAAAACCTTCCATTTTGCCGGCCATTCTATTTTCCACGGTAATTTTCCTCTTATTTCTTTTTCGTCACTAAAAGGACTTACTTTTCCTGAAAAACCGCATCCTTTTGCCCATTTAAGTCTGTCTATGTAGCAAGTAAAAGTGACTTCTGCTCCATCCCAACCCGCAACCTGGGTAGTTGATACCTTTCCACAATTTGTGCAATAAATTTGAAATGGATACCATTCACTTGGAAGAGTTTTTTTATACATCTCTTCGTATATTGTTTTTATCTCGTCTTTTCTGTCTAAGCTCTCTTTTATAAGATCATTCATTTTCCTGCTTTTATATAGATCGGTGGTCCAAAGAATTTCTGGATTACACCCTATCGCATTAAAGACATTTTGAAAATCTTTTGCGTAATATTCCGCATAGCTTGAATAACCATCTACGGGAGATGGAATTTTATAAAGCGGCATTCCAAGATATTGTTCAAATTTTTCTTTTGGCAGATATACCGGAAGATCATCCATCGGATCGTGATTGTCAAAAATATAAGTGTATTTTACATTTACGTTATGTTCCTTTAATGCTTTATATATTAAGTCGTGTATCACTACTCCGCGAAGAGACCCGATGTGAATTTTGCCCGAAGGAGTTTTCATATCATCGACCCACTCAAGTGGAAGACCTCGTTCTTTTAATTCACGTGAAATTTTATCAGCCCAAAACATATATCATGATTATATGGTCTTAGAATATTATTTACAATATTACTCTCTCAGCCGCATTTGATGTTCAATTCCGGAAACAATAAGACCACCATACTGATACCAAACAGGTGGGGATAATTTTCTATTGGTCTTAATACCAACAGGAATCAAATCTTGTTCATCTATGTCAAAAACAAGATTTGGTCCTACGGGAATTTTATCCGGCAACCTATGTTTGTTGTCTAAAACAAAAGAAATAATAAGCGCTTTTGTTTCGAGTCCTACATGCTCTATGCAAAAACCTTCTCTCGCATGCTGAGCTGCAATATTACGTAAACTCTCTTTTAGCGGCGCTACTTCTCTTTGCACAGCATTTAAACCATTACGCCCATTTTCTCTTTCCATTATTTTCACCTCCTTTTTGTATTTCTTCTACTACAGCTTTTCGTATTGAAAAACCCAATCCAAGGAGCGTATCTTTAAAAGTCATTCCTCCGGAAACTAGTTCAGAAACCGTATCTCCTTCAATAATTCTGCAATATGTTGAGAACAATGGCTCTCCGTCATATCTCTTTTTTCCGACAACAAGAGAAATCTGCATATTTTCACTAACAATACACATATCGGGATTTTCAATAAGCTTTTTCCTGATATCATCAGTTATAAAATATCCGCTTACATTCTCTTTGTTTTCCATATTTTTGCCCACGAAAAAACCCCTCTTTTGAGGGGTTCTGTTTTTGGTCTTAAACTTTATCTAACCAAGACAAAACGCCCTCGAAAGGGTTGTCTTGATCATCTTTGAAATAAATATTTTTCTCACAATGAAATAATTATATATCAATTATTATTTAATTTCAACAATCGTATAGAGGATTTTGCCTGCCGGAGCTTCTACCTCAACTTTTTCACCAAGAGATTTTCCAATTAACGCTTTTCCAAGTGGAGATTCGTGCGAAATCTTTTTTTCTTTAGGATCTGCTTCCCACTCGCCTACAAGACTGAAAACTTCTTTTTTTCCGTTTATTTTTACTGTTACTTCGCTTCCTAGCCGCACTGTTCTTCCGGCTGTGGCTCCGTGTTTTTCTTCAATAACTGATGCGCCTTTTATAATCTCCCCTAATTCTTCAATTCTTCCATCAATAAGAGATAACTCTTCGCGCGCGGCGCTATATTCCGAGTTTTCGGAAAGGTCTCCCATTGCACGAGCTTGTGAAACCCTATCCAAAACCAATGGCCTTTTTACGCGGGAAAGCTCTTGGAATTCTTTTTTTAATTCCTCAAGACCTTCTTTTGTTACAAAAATTTTCTTTCTTGTAGAATTTATATTTTGATTATCCATATATATTTCAATTAAATTCCGGCCCTTTTTAATACAAAATCCCTCATCATTGTTGCTTTTTGTGAGAGGGAGTTCTAGAACAAGTCTTACTGTCTGTCAAACTATACACAATACCTCAATTTATGTCAATATCCTGGAGTAATCTATGAACCTAGTATCTCTTGCGTGACCAAGAATATACAAACACTTAAGTCTATATAAATAAATAACATACCATGTCTTATCCCTAGGATGAAACTTTGCACTGTTTTGTTTTATTTCCTCACATGTAATATATTTTCTCATATAAAACATTTGAATCCTGTAGAAAAATTTTTCAAAAGGATTCAATAATAATGAAAAAAAATTATAAAAATCATTTCTTTTGCTCTCGCTTATTTGCGGTATGTAGGTATTTGAAAGAAAACTTTTAATCCACGAGTTTGCAGCTAAAAATTTTTCGTAAGTTTGATTTTTATTTACAATAATTTTCAGCTGTACTACCTCATGCGAAGAAAAAATATTTTGGGTTTTAAGCGGAAGAGAAAGAGCATCTTCTCCCAAAAACATATTCGTACAAACTTTATCTATTGCAAGTAAATTTCCGCGTTGTCTTTTTTCCCCTAACATAATAAGAATAAAAGTTACTAAAAACCTTGTTGTCCAAAGTGTATTTTTTTTGGTAACAATAAAAAAATCTATGTCGTCGGTTTTTTTACAATTGTTCATTGAAAGGCTTCCACTTATGCCAATAAGCAAAACGGGCGGGATTAGTGAAAGGATTTGCGCTATTCTTTTTGCTTTTTTTATTTTCCGTATTGATATTTCTTCGCGTTTTTTCCGAACATCAACCAAAAATTCTTTACCTTTTAAAAAATAAAACTTATCTTTTTTACCGAGACCTTCGATGGGGTATTTGAATAATTTACTAAAATTTTTTTTTGATACGGGTTCTCGCGTAATTAAATACTTCCAGATTTCTCCACTGGTCATTGGGTAATCAAAAATGTCTGCATAACAAATTGTTTTTAAAATATGTGATTGAAGATTATTACTTTGCATACTTTCCAAAAACAGAATTTACCCCCTCGTTTAATTTTGACACCGCAGTATCCGGAGAAGTATTACCATTCAAAAGTGATGTAACAGCGTCTCCTAAGTAACCGTTTAAAACCGAAATGTCAGCATCGTCGTAAGTGTCGGATGAAAAAATAGTTGACTCGGCGTTTTTTGCCTGTTGCACAAAAGGATAAATCAATAAATTATCTTTTAATAATTCTGCCATATCTATCCTTGGGTATGGCTCACCAAACAAACGAAGTTTTGATTCTTTGGCATACATTTTTTCAAGAGTCTCACGTTTTGTCAAAAATTTTAAAAATTCAAATGCTTCTTTTTGGTGTTTTGTTTTAGAAGATACGCCCTCCACCCAATAACTTGCGATTGTTTTTTTATTTCCGGGAACGTATGGCACCGGCACAACCGTAAATTCTAAATTCGGATTTACGGCTTTTATCTCAAAAATGTCCCATGAATACCCAAAAAACATTGCTAAATTCCCTTTGGCAAAAGCAAGTTTTGAATTATCAAGTGTTTCATCCCAAACTTTCGTGTCCCCTTTTGCAAAAGTTGTGTAGAACGTAAGAGCTCTTTGAGTATTTTGCCCATCGGGTTTCATTGGTGACACACCGCTTTGAACAAGAAGAAGCGATATAATATCAGTTGCATGCGCAATATTGTCGATTCTTCCAAGAGCAATAGTTGATGTTGAAATTTTTCCTGTTGTTCCATCCCGCACTGTCATCGGCAAATACGGACTTTGCTCACGGAAAAGATCTTCCCACAGCATTGATTGGGGAGTAAGCCCAGCAGCTTGAAACAATTTGGTATTGATAAAAAGCGCAAGAGTGTCAATTCCCAAAGGAATTCCATAATACGCACCTTTTATTTTTAAATCTTTCTTAATTACATCGTAATATTGTATTTCAAGCTCAGTTGTTTTCACAACGTCCTGAGGAAAAGGCGCAAGAAGTCCTCTTCCCAAAAGTTCTGTTACCCAACTGTTGTGGTAACGATATATATCAGGAGATTGGGCTGAAATTCTATCAATATATTTCCCAATGACTTTAATATTTTGATCTTCATATTTTATCTTTATATCAGGATGTTCCTTTGTAAAATCTTGTATTACTTCAGAAATTACTGCCGAGTTTTCCCATACGCCCCAATAGGTCAATTCAACTTTTTCATTTTTCTTTTGAAAAAACTTAGGCAAGATAAGAATTAAAGCTATAACAAGAATGAGAAGAAAAACAACAATAACCCCGCCAATTACAATACTTATTATTTTCTTTTTGTTATAATTACCATCAGCTTCACTCTCTTCTGCCTCAAGAGTTGGGTAATCTGGATTTTGCGGAATATTTTCATCCATAACTTATGCGTAACTAAGTATAGTATAATAATAAACCAGGTAAAAATCCAACGCCATAAATTATATGCCGAAAAAATTTTATCCATCAAAAAAAAGCTTAAGAAAAATTTTTCGAAAAAAGCATGCATTTCGAATCGCCACTTCAAGTTTTTGGTTTGTAGTTGGTTTTTTTATTGCAGCTTTACTTCTTGGAGGAATACTAATTGCAATCTTTCAATATAGATACCAAGGAAAGGTAATTCCTGGGGTTTTTATCGGCAACACTTATGTAGGAGGAAAAACAGAAGAAGAGGTAAAAGAACTATTCAACACAAGAAATAAAGAATTTGAAAAAAGCTTATTTGTATTAACTTTGGATGATTTTGTTGCAACAATTTCTGCGCGTGATTTAAAAATAGGTTATGATTCAAATCTTATTGCCGAGCAGGCAGAAAGTCTTGGTAAAAGCAACAATATCCTTTCAAATATTTACCTTATTCTATCTTCATATACTTACGGAACTTTTCTAAAACAATCACATACTTTTGATCCGGTAATATTAAATACAACGCTTGCAGACCTTGACAAAAAAGTTTATACAGAACCTGTTGACGCCCTATTTACTGTTGAAAATAAACGCGTGGTAGCTTTTAGGCAATCCAGCGAGGGAAAAACGATAGATTATGACGCGCTTATAAAAAAAGTTAGCGAAAAACAAGAAGAAGTTATTCAAAATAAAAATTCAAAAATAATAGGAATTAAAATACCGGTTAAAATTTTAAAGCCTCAAGTAACGACTGAAAAGGCAAACACTCTAGGAATTGTTGAGGAAATAGGACAAGGAAATTCGCAATTCCAACATTCAATTCAAAATAGAGTATACAATATATCTCTTGCCGCTTCGAGAATAAATGGAGTTCTTGTTGCTCCAAATGAAACTTTTTCATTCGCCCAAGCACTAGGAGACATTTCAAAATATACAGGATATAAAGAAGCTTATGTTATAAAAGACGGAAAGACAATTTTGGGGGATGGTGGTGGAGTTTGCCAAGTATCAACAACTCTTTTTCGCGCAATACTTAATGCCGGCCTTCCAATTACCGAAAGACACGCCCATGCATACCGCGTTGGGTATTATGAACAGGATTCTCCTCCGGGACTTGACGCAACTGTTTTTGTCCCAAATATAGATTTAAAATTCAAAAACGATACCGGAGCATATATTCTTATACAAAGCTACGTTGATCCTACAAATCTTACCTTACGATTTACCCTTTACGGTAAAAGGGACAATAGAGAAGTAACCATCACAAAACCTGTTATTACTAATCAATCCCCACCGCCACCACCCCGTTATCAAGACGACCCTACTCTACCGAAAGGAGAAGTAAGACAAGTGGATTTTGAAGCACCAGGCGCAAAAGCAACATTTTGGCGAACTGTTACCAAAAACGGAAATGTAATAATTTCAGAAAATTACATATCCAATTATGCTCCATGGCAATCTGTATTTCTAAAAGGAACAAAAGAATAATATTTGAAAATTTAAGTAATAAGAATGAATAAAACATTAGACTTCAATGATTTTCAGAAAGAAATTAAAAAAATAAAGAAGAAAGAAGCTATTATTGTCTTAGCAGGTGGTTGCTTTGATATTTTACACACAGGACACATTGAATTTCTTAAAAAAGCAAAAAGTGAAGGGGATATTCTTATAATATTACTTGAGGGCGATTCAGCAGTACGAAAATTAAAAGGCAAAGATAGACCTGTTAACTCCCAAGAAAATAGAGCAAAAATTCTTTCAACCGTATCTTTTGTAGATTTTATCATTCCTATTCCTTTATTAAAAACAGATGAAGAATACCGATTGCTTGTTAAAAAGATAGAACCTGATATAATTGCAGTTACAAAAAATGACATGCTTTTTTCAAAGAAAAAAGATCATGCAAAAGCAGTAGGTGGAAAAATAATTGAAGTTATCAAAAGACAAAAAAAATACTCCACCAGCTCGCTTGTCAAGCAAATTTTGAGGTAATTTTTATGAAACGAATTTTCTTAGTTTATGCACTTTTGATTGTCGCTATTCTTGCATTTGCCGCAATGCGCGGCGGGTCTTTTCTGCCAACCAGTCTTTTTAAAACTACACCAACGGCCACAATCAACGGAAAAATATTTAATCTTTCTGTAGCAAGATCTGATAAGGATAGAATAAAAGGCTTATCCGGTAAAGATAGTCTTGAACAAAATACAGGTATGCTTTTTGTCTTTAATAAAAAAGATTATTACTCTTTTTGGATGAAAGACATGAAATTTCCAATTGATATAATTTTTATTGATGACTCAACAGTTGTTGATCTTTTTGAAAATACTCTTCCTCCTCAAAATATAAATTCCGAGCTTTCTGTTTACAAACCAAAATCACCGGGTAATTATGTTCTGGAAGTAAATGGCGGAACAGCTTCTAAAAATAATTTAAAGATTGGAGATAAAATAGAACTCAAAGGCATAAAGTAATTTTTTTATGTTTTAAAATTCATGAGAATCCTCGCAATTGAATCCTCTTGTGACGAAACAGGAGCTGCAGTTATTGAAAAGAATAAAACAACAATTAAGGTTTTATCAAATATAACAGCAACATCTCTTGCGATTCATGCCGCAACCGGAGGAATAATTCCTGAAAATGCCGCACGCGAACAGGTGAAATATATTATACCGACAATTATTAAAGCATTATGTAAATCAAGAATCGTGAATCAAGAATCATGGGAAGAAGCACGAATAATATTGAAAAAAGAAATTGATGCTATTGCCGTAACGCATGGACCGGGACTTATCGGGTCTCTTCTTGTCGGAGTTGAGACTGCAAAAACATTATCTTTTGCTTTTAACAAACCTATTATTCCGGTCCATCATCTCCTCGCCCACATATACGCGAATTTTATTTCTCCCCAAACATCTATTCCCTATTCCCTACCCACTAATCCCTATCCATACATAGGTTTAATTGTTTCTGGTGGTCACACAGATCTTCTGTATTTTAAGTCTATAAACAATTATAAATGGCTTGGCGGAACACGCGACGACGCCGCAGGGGAGGCGATTGATAAAATCGGCCGATTACTAAATCTTGCGTATCCTGCAGGTCCGGAAATCGAAGAAAGAGCAAAAAAAATCACAAAACCATCTATTAAATTTAAAAGTCCGCTTCTAAATTCAGACGATTTTGATTTCTCTTTTTCAGGTCTAAAAACTGAAGCAATGAGGTTTATTCAAAAGAATCAGGAAATAAACGAACAGATAAAAAATGAGGTCTGTTTTGCGGTTCAAAAAGCAGTTGTTGATGTTTTGGTCAAAAAAACTGTTCGAGCAGCAGAATTATACAATACTAACACTATTCTGCTTGGTGGCGGCGTAAGCGCAAACGAAACTCTAATGAATGAATTTAAATTGAAAATTGAAAATTTAAAATTGAAAATTAATGTTTTTTCGCCGAAAAAAACATATTGCACCGACAACGCTGCGATGATCGGCGCATATGCGCTTATGAATTACAAACCTGTAAATTGGCGAAAAATTGATGCCATGCCAGATTTATATTTTGTCTGAACTTCTTGCAAAATAAGTTTTATTCAAGTACAATCCTTAACTTGTGCTTGTCCGCCGGTGGTTGCTCCACGAGCCGTTCCGCCAGATGGCGGATGAAAAGGCGAGTGGTAAAACTAGGCGGGTCTGATATACTGTTTTTTATATTATGACAAATTTAATTTTAGTTGAGTCTCCTACTAAGGCACGTACGCTAACCAAATTTCTTGGAGGGAAGTATGATATCCAGGCTTCACTCGGACATATCAGGGATTTACCCAAAGGTGAGTTTGGCGTTGATATAGAACACGATTTTGCGCCAAAATATATTATCCCAACTGATAAAAAGAAAATAATTTCTGCACTCAAGCAAAAAGTAAAAGATGCTAAAAAAATAATTCTTGCAACAGACCCTGACCGCGAAGGAGAAGCAATTGCACACCATTTATACGAGGTTCTTAAAAAAGACGCAAAAAAAGACGCAAAATTCTCAAGAATTGTTTTTCATGAAATTACTCCAAAAGCAATTTCACAAGCCCTGGAACACCCGAAAGAAATTGATATAAATCTGGTCTGGGCGCAAACAGCCCGAAGAGTTTTGGATAGAATTGTAGGATACAAATTATCCCCTCTTCTTTGGAAAAAAATTAAAAGAAAATTATCAGCAGGACGTGTCCAATCTATTACCCTACGCCTTATCGTAGAAAGAGAAAATGAAATTGGGAAATTTTCCGGAAAACAGTTTCATCGTGTTTTTGTTATCGCTATAAAAAAGGGCGATAAGACTCCAATTGAGTTTGAATTAGTAAAAATAAATGGCGAGCCCGTTGAAAAAACACAGGTTTTAAAATTATACGACGGTGAATATAAATACGCTCAAACACAACTATCAAATCTTGATGCAGAAAAAATAAAAACTGAATTGGAAACAAAATTATTCGTCATAACCGATATTTCTCAGAAGGAAACAAAAAGATCCGCCAGCCCACCGCTTACAACATCATCTATGCAACAGGAAGCATCCCGAAGGCTTAATTTTCCAAGCCGAAAAACAATGAGTGTTGCACAAAGACTTTACGAGGAAGGATTTATTACATATCACAGAACCGATTCTCTTAGTCTTTCAAGTGATTTTATTTCTGAAGCGCGAAACTTTATTGAAAAAGAGTACGGGAAAAAATTCCTTTCTTCTGCTCCAAAAGTTTTTAAAACCAAATCCAAGCTTGCTCAAGAAGCGCACGAAGCAATTCGCCCAACAAATGTTTTCCAAAAAGATGACGAGATATCTCTTCGTCTGGGACGCGACTTTGCCAGACTTTATTCTCTTATATACAAAAGGGCTGTTGCAACACAAATGTCAGACGCCATATTTTTATCAACAAAAGTTGAAGCCGAAATTGAAAATAACAAGAAATATCTTTTTGGGGCAAATGGAAATACTCTCAAATTTCCCGGGTTTTTAAAAGTATGGCTGTATGAGGAAAAGGAACAAATGCTTCCAACTCTTATTCTCAATGAAAAACTTAATCTTTTAGAAATACGCTTATCAGAACATATAACAAATCCTCCACCCCGCTATAATGAAGCGTCGCTTATTGGATCTCTTGAGAAACATGGAATCGGACGTCCATCTACTTATGCTCCAATTATTTCAACGATTACGGCCCGCTTCTATGTAGAAAAACAGGAAGGAAGGTTTGTACCAACAACTATCGGTACAGCAGTAAGTAATTTTCTTGTCAAAAATTTTTCAGATATTGATGACATACCTTTTACCGCAACAATGGAGGATGAATTTGACAATATTGCACTTGGAAAACTTGAATGGGTTGGTATGATAAGAAAATTCTATAAGCCTTTTGAAGAAGATCTTAAAAAAGCGGAGGGAACGGAAAAAATCGCACTTGCGCAAGAAAAAACAGGTAAAATTTGTCCTCTTGATGGTGGAGATATTGTAGTACGTCATGGAAAATTCGGAAAATTTTATGCTTGTAATAATTTTCCAAAATGCACTTATAAAGAATCTATTATTGAAGACTCCGGCGTCCTTTGTCCAAAAGACGGTGCTAAAGTTATTGTGAAAAAAACAAGAACAGGAAGACCTTTTTTTGGTTGCCAAAATTATCCGAATTGTACATTCGCAGTCTGGACAAAGGAGCAACTCATGAAAGAGACAGGAGCAAAGGAGGAAAAGAATGAAACTCAAACCAGCAATATTACGAACAACTGAACCTGACCTCGAAGTTGTTAAAAAAATTAAACGTAACGATATATATATCATTCTGGATGATGTTTTGGATACATATAATGTTGGTGCGATTTTTCGCCTTGCAGATGCGGTTGCTGCAAAAAAAGTTTTCTTATGCGGCACGACAGAATCCCCACCGAATACAAGAATTAAAAAAGCATCAATTAATACATGGCAATGGGTTGATTGGGAATATGCTTCAACTGCAGTTGAAGCAATTGAAAATTTAAAATTGAAAATTGAAAATTTGAATGTTGTAGGAATCGAGCAGGATGAGAAAAGCGTACCTTTTGAACAATTTGATTACAAACTTCCCATCGCGCTTGTTGTCGGAAATGAAACAGATGGAATTTCAAAAGAAGTGCTCAAACTTTGCGATACAATTGTCGAACTACCAATGTTTGGAATCAACACAAGCTTGAATGTAATGGTTTCTCTCGGGATTGTATTGTACAAGGTTATAGAAAAAACGCCTGCCCTGAGCGAGTGAAACGAGTCAAATGGGTTATGGTCAGTCTCGGAACTGTCCTATACAAAGCTATCGAGAAAACCGCTATAATTACATCGTGAAAAATATTACCCGGTATTGCACTATTTATATTACGCGGCATGGGGAAACCGAATGGAATACAAAAAAAATGATTCAAGGTCACAAAGATTCTCCGCTAACACAAAATGGGATAGATCAAGCTAGGCAGACTGCAAAAAAATTACAAAAAATAAATTTTGATGAAGTTTTTTCCTCGGATCTTAGACGTGCACATAATACTGCAAAAATAATTACAGAAGAAAGAAACCTTGCAATAAAAACAACAAAATTACTACGAGAAAAAGATTTTGGTAAGTATTCCGGAAAAGAATATACAATTTTTCAAAATGAGCTTAAAAATTACCTAAACGAGTTTGAATCGTTACCAGATGAAGAAAAGAAAAAATATAAATATCCTACATCGGAAAGTGATGAGGAAGTAATTAATAGATTTATTCGCTTTTTAAGAGAAGTTGCAGTCGGATACCCGAATAAAACAGTGCTTGTAGTAACACATGCGGGATTAATCGGAAATTTGCTTATTCACCTAGGTATGTGGAAATATTCAGATCAATACAAAACTAAAATAGATAATGCTGGCTACTTAAAATTGATTTCAGACGGTATAGATTTCTTTATCAAAGATGCAAATGGAATAGAAATAAATCCCTAGACCTTGTGTGCTAAAATATACTACTCATGAACACAGACCTGCTCGTAATTGCCTCGATTTTAATACTCGGATTTGGGATTGTAATTTATCTTATTAATAAGCGTTTGAACAAACCTCAAGACCAAACACTTCTCGAGTGGCTTAAAAGCATGCAGCAAAGCATGGATACAAATACAAAAACGGTTAACAGCACGCTTTCGGAAAATTCAAAAGCCATGAACGAAAGGCTAGACAATGCGGCTAGAGTCATTTCTGCAGTACAAAAAAATATCGGGGAGATGAGCGAAATAGGACGAGGCATGAAAGAGCTTCAGGAATTTTTGACAAGTCCAAAATTGCGCGGAAATATCGGAGAACAAATATTAAACCAGCTGCTTTCTCAATATTTACCAAAATCTTCTTTTCATCTTCAGTACGCTTTTCATGACGGCAGTATTGTTGATGCAGTTATAAAAACAGAGGCGGGAATTATTCCGATTGATTCAAAATTTCCCATGGAGAACTTCAGAAAAATGAATGGCACAGATAGTGAAACGGATAAAAAAACGGCTCAAAAAGATTTTTTGTCTGATGTAAAAAAACACATTGATGCAATCTCAAAAAAATATATCGTAACTTCCGAAGGAACGCTTGACTATGCCCTTATGTATATTCCAACGGAGGCAGTTTATTATGAAATAGTAAACAATCCGGTTCTTTTTGACTACTCCACTCAAAAAAGAGTACTTCCTGTTTCTCCTATGACTTTTTATGCATATTTACGTGCAATTCTAATTGGTTTTGAAGGACAAAAAATTACCAAACAAGCGCAGGAAATCCTAAATGGGATTCGCTCAATTCAAAAAGATTATGAAAAAGTTGGAGAAGGAATCGATACTCTAGGCAAACATATTTCAAATTCTTATAATATGATGAGTACTGTTCACGCGGGATTTTCAAAATTAGGACAAAAAATAAAAAACACTTCTTCTCTAAAATCCAGCGAGGAAAAACTACTTGAAGATTAAATAAATTAATTTTTTCGAAAGTTTGATTTTTTTAAGAAAGAGTAGTCTTTTGCATCAGAATTCATATGTATTATTCTTTCAACAACCTCAAAAAATATTTCCCTCTCTGCAACACTCATGTCACGCGGCAAATCATTCCATGCGCTTTCAATAATTTCCAAAGCATCTGTTGAATTAGCAACACTCTGCAAAAATCTTGTGCTTTCTTCGCTTAATACGTTTTTTTTATTACGAGTCATTTTGTATCCGATAACTTTTTCAAGCTTAGATTTATGTCTACTCTATAATAAACATAATTTTTTAAATTTACAATACGCGGTTCTTGTTTCCTACTTTTTGAGAAAAGACCTTAATTTGCAATACTCGCAAAATTTATCTTTACATCTCAAATCCCAAAAAGCAAGACTCACTATTTCGTCTCCTGTTTTAATAACCATTTTTAAGAGTTCATCTTCTTCTTTTTTTTCAATTTTAAAGATTTCTCTTACATACTTTTTTCTATCGTTAGGTTCTACAAATTCAATAATTCCGTTTTCCATTTTATAAAATCCGTTTTTATACTTGTCCAGTAAAATTTTATAAAAAACAAGTTGCCTTTTATAATTTCCATCGCTTGTTTTTGTTTTTCCTTCAATTTCATTTCTTGATTTAATATGTCCGGTTTTAAAATCCGTAACATTACAAAATCCGCTTGTACCCAAAAATTCTATCATGTCAATTTTTCCGTTTATAATTAAAGTCTCATTTATTCTAATTCCTTTTATATCAATTTCTGTCTCTGCATCTTTATTAATGTTTTGCAAACGTTCTGCATAAAAACCTTTCAAGGCTTCTATTCCTCTTTTCTTGAATCTTAAAACTTCATTTTCGGTTATTGGTTGTTCTGATAACTCTTCTTCAAAAGATTTTAGAAGAAATTTTTCTGTTGGCTTTACGGTTTTGAGTCTGGTTATATATCTATTAAGTGCTCCGTGAACCGCGTTTCCGAATAGTCCTGCATCATCAATTGTCTCTGGAATACGTATAAGGTTTACAAAGAAAAATTTCCACGGACATTCAAGATAATTATTAAGCGCACTGACAGACAATCCTTGCCTTACAAATAATTCACGAATATAATCTTTTGAAAACCGTAAGTTATCGGAATTTTTTTTATCTTCACTTAGTGACAAAAACATTTCTTGATGCGACAATAATTTTTTCTCAAATTTTGCTGTATCTTCATCCAAAACAAATTCAGGTGGAATTTCATTTATAAATTGTGAGGGAATTTGTTCTTTTCCGTCTTGCGAAAAAATTGAATAGGAAAGAAAAATATTTTTTCTGGCACGAGTAAGCGCTACATAAAAAAGGCGCCTTTCATCACTATTTTCATCTTCTTCAAATTCTTTATTCAAGCGAATAGATAACATTTCCCATGGAATATGAAATTTCACTCCCCTTTTTCTTTGATTTCCCCAATGCCCATCATACACATTAACAACAAATACACAATCAAATTCTAAGCCTTTAGATTTATGAACAGTCATAAGTCTCACGGAGCCATCCGGAATTATATGAGTAGTCGGTTTTAAAGATACATCATGTTTTTCTAATAACTCTATATATTTCAAAAAATCATTTAAAGAGAATGATGCATTTTTTCCAACTTCCTCCTTTACTTCATCATAAAGCCTACTAAAGCGGGAAAGAATTTCCTGAGTATGTTTTTTTTGCAAAATCTGTTCCATGAGACCCGATTTATTAAGAACTTCCACAAAAACCTTATCAAATCTGGAATTTCTAGAAAGTTTTACAAAACCATCATCCCTATCCATGAAAAGTTTTACAAATTTATCAATGGTGTTTTTGCTTTTAAGATTTAATTCCTTTTTTATTTTTTCATTTAAAAGAATCTCCCATATCGATTTCTTTTCTTCGTAACGTTTTCTCATCAACTTAAAAACATCAACCGGTTCAATTCTGAAACAGTCTAGAAGTAAAGCTTTTGCAACAAATTCATCTTTTATATTTTTATTAATAGTTTTCAAAAGGATAATAAATTTTTGAATTTCAATATCATCCAAAATATTACTATCACTTTCTACAATATACGGAATTTTTTGGCTATCAAAAATTGTGACAAAAGGAAAAAGATCGCGGTTTGTCCGCGCAAGAACAGCAATTTCAGACGTTGGTTTTTCTTTAATAATTTTTTTTATTTTTTCAGTAATCCAAAAATATTCGGCGTCGACTGAAGATAATTTTGCAATATGTATTTTTTCTTCCAAGTGCTTTGCCTTTTTTAATAAAGATACATTCTCCGATAGAATTTGAGTTGATTTTGGATTATTGGAAATAATAGCATGTGTTGCATTAAGTATTGTCTTTGTAGATCTGTAATTTTCAGATAAATTAATAAATGAAGCTTTAGGATACAGCACCTTAAAATACAAAAAATTTTCAAGCGTTGCTCCTTGAAACCGAAAAATCGCCTGCTTTTCATCCCCCACAACGAATAAATTTGGATTATCAAAATGATTGCATAAAAGTTCTATTATTTTATTTTGCGCAAAATTCGTATCCTGATGCTCATCTACTAAAAAATATTGAAATTTTTCCTGAAGATACTGTAATAGATATGGATTTACCACTAGTTTTTTTATTACTTCCAAAAGCATATCGTTATAATCATATTTTTTTAGCTCTAACATTTTTTTCTGATAACTTTCATAAACTTTTAAAAGTTCTTTGTTTTTTTCTAAATCTTTAAATTGTTTTTGATATACGCTTTTCATTTTTCCAATATATGCGCCCTTTACATGAACAAGATCCGGTGTTGCTTTTAATTCTTTTTCAAAATCCAAAAGCGCTTTTTTAAACGCGGAAGGTTCTACGTTCTCCCTTTTCAATTCATTAATCTGTGAAAGAACAGGTTTTACATAATATGAAATATCACCCAGAGGACGAAGAATCTCAAGTTTAATACTATCCATGCAGCTCTCCACTATTTGCAACTGCTCAATTTCATTAATGCTGTCGGAAGCAATAATATTCGGAAATTCTTCCTGATGTTTTTTTATAAAATTATTACAAAATGAATGAAAAGTGGTTACTTCAACTCGATACGCATCGTGTCCAATAATTGAAAGTAGTCTTTTTCTCATTTCATGCGCTGCCGCTTCGGTAAAAGTAAGAGCCAAAATATTTTCAGGATTTACTTGAGTTTTTAATAAAATATTTGCTATACGAAGTGTAAGAACCTGCGTCTTTCCGGTTCCCGGACCTGCAATTACCATCACTGCTCCTTCAACAGTATCAACTGCTTTTTTTTGCGCAGGATTAAGAGTTTTATAAAGGCGGGAAAATTCCTGAGTTATCATATTGATACAAGCATTATACGACCGCAAAAGAGTTAATGAAAGGATTGGAGAATCTGCAGCTTGAATTAATAAAATTTTATTGCTTTGGGAAAAGAGTACTTCGTGCTCTTTTCAATTTGCTTTGGGAAAAGAGTACTTCGTGCTCTTTTCAATTTGCTTTGGGAAAAGAGTAAGCCAGATTCTGTTTTAGACTATAATCTCTCTAAGTTCGGCATATTGTCAAACTTCCCGCCTCATCGGCGGGTGCCTTCAATCTTTGGTGTTAGTCTGATTTCTCAAACAAGCAATGCGCTTTCACACCGTTCGGAAGTTGCAGCGGGTAGGATTACCACGTTTCATTTCTGCTCGTCTCTGTTGCTCTCAAATCTTGTCAATTCAAGATTTGTTTTAGACCCCGTTTAGCAGAATAAAGATCTAAACACTGGCTGTTACCAGCCGGAGCTTACGCTCCGTCCCCCGCATTGCTGCTGTCTGGACTTTCCTGAACGTAACATTTTGCAAAGCAAAAGTGTACGTCCCTATAGTCCCTCTTCCCAAAGCCAGTATATTATACACCGTTATGCAAGCTGGAGCAATACTCTAGGATATTATCTATGTTTTATTATTTATTTTTTCAGAAGAAAATTCAAGAATAATTTTCAAAACAGCAACAATTGGTACTGCAAGAAGTATTCCTAATATTCCGTAGATTTGACCACCTACAATTACTGAAAACAGTATGACAAGCGGATGAAGCTTTGTTACTCTTCCAATTACAAATGGCGCAATTACGTAATCCTGAATTAACTGTGCAGCATAAAATGTCGCAATAAAAACAATCACTGTCTCAAGCGTTCCTAGTTGAAAATTATGTATCCCTCCTGTCATAACCGTAACGACCGCACCAAATACTATCGAAAACAAAGTTCCTATAAATGGAATTATTCCAAGAATTCCAGACAAAACAGCCAAAGAAAGAGCATATTTTACTCCTAAAATATGGAATCCTATAGAAAGCATAAAAATTAAAGAAACAACAAGGATGAGTTGCCCACGGAGATAACTTGAAAGTATAGAATTTATCCGCACAAGAAGTTCTTTTGCATTTTTTTGATAACCAACTGGCAAAAATTGAATAGATCTACTAATCATTTTTTTATTGTCTTTTAGAAAGAAAAATGTTGCAAAAAGAAAAATTAAAACATTTACTATCCCCGATAGAGCAACTGAAAAAAATGGGATTGAGGAAATACTTATTTTTTGAATAACTTCGTTTTTATTTAAGTCTTCAAAGTAAGCAATTGCGTATGGCTTTATCCAAATTGGAAGATTGCTCGTATTATCTTTTGCTGACATAACAAAAGATGAAAATGCCTTTGTTAAGCTCTCGAATTCTTTAACTATTGAATCAGTCAAAATTGATATCCCGAATCCTACGCTGCCGATAAGAATTATGTATACCAATAAAATTGATGTAATTCTTGGCATTTTAAGATATTTTGAAAATAGATTTATGAGAGGATTAAAAACAAAAGCAAAGATCATCGCTATTATAAATGGCGCAAGAATTTGTCTCTGTGAGTACAAAAACCAAAGTAAAACCGTCACTAATAATATATAAAAAATATTTTTAACACCTAAATTACTATTCATATATCCTTATTATACCAAGCATGTACTTCTTTCACCAAATTTTTCCTGAAATCTTTTTTTCCAATATCAAACCACTGTATGCGGCGGTCAGCGTCAAACCAAGTCATTTGATTTTTTGAATAATGGTATTCTGCTATTTTCCATTTTTGTATCGCTCTATCAAGAGATACCTCATTTTTTAGATATTCAAAAAGCTGGCGGTAACCGTTAGCATTTTTCACTTGTTCCGAAAGTTTTTCGTAATTTTTAAATAAGACTTTCGCTTCATCGATTGCACCAAGCTTTAAACGCTTATCAACTCGCGAGTCAATTCGTTTTTTTAACTCCTCTCTTTCGCATTTCAAACCTATCATCAAAATGTCGTATTCTTTTCTCTCGTCATTTTTAATTTTTAACCTGCCTGCCGGCGAGGCAAGTTTAAAATTTTTAATTTTAGATGCTATCTCTATTGCCCGTATCAGTCTTCGGGGATTATTTCTATCAGAGTTATTCATAGAATCAAACTTTTTTTTATTCTCTTTTAGGAGAAATTTTTGGAGGCTTAAAACATCAAAATTTTTTAGTTTGTTTCTCAAATTTTCATCTATTGGAACTGGTGATGTGTCGATCCCATCCAAAAGTCCTTTGACGTAAAATCCTGTTCCACCAACAATAATTGGAAGTTTTTCTTTTTCAAGAATTTGCTCTAAAAACTTTTGACCGAAAGCTATGAAATCTGAAACATTAAATGAATATGAAGGCTTTACAACGTCCAAAAGATATATCAATATATGCTCAAATAAATAATATCCAATTGAGTAGGGACCGTCCTTTTTTTGAAGTTTGAATTTGGAGCTTACAGGCAGACCTTGCCTGCCGGCAGGCAGGTCTTTTCCTGAAATAATATCAAGCCCTTTATAAACCTGCACTGAATCGGCGCTTATTAATTCACCATTAAACTTTTCCGCAAGAAAAATAGCGGTATCTGTTTTACCAACAGCAGTTGGACCTAAAACGGCAATAAGTTTTTGCATTTGACCAAGATTATATCTAACGCACGAATTTCTTAAAGCTTTTTCCCGGTGTAAATCCTGGCGCTTTTCGGGCTGAAATCGTGATTGTTTCACCGGTCTTTGGATTTCTTCCCTTTCTTGTTTTTCTATCCCTAAGTGAAAAAGTTCCAAAACCTGTTAGTACTACTTTTTCGCCTCTTTTAAGTGAATCACGAATTCCATTTAAAAACACACGGAGTGCTTCTTTTGATGCTTTATTCGTAAGATTCGCTTTTTTTGCGACTAGCTCTGTCAATTCTTTTTTTGTTACTGACACTTAATATTCACCCCCTTTCAAACCATAATACGTAGAAAGTTTTGCTTGATTTAACAATACATATTCAAGATGGGTTTGTCAAGAGACCGAAATATCAATCTAATATGGCTTTTTGCTATAATAAACAAAATGAATTCATTAGAAGAGCGAGTTGAAAAAATTGAGAAAAGAAATAAAAAAGTTGAGGACGATAAGGCCTGGGAGGGAAGCTGGACGCGGAAAATTGTTTTGATTATTTTTACATATCTTGCAGTAGGATTTTATTTAAAAGTTATTAATGTTCAAAACCCATGGATTAACGCTATCGTCCCATCTCTTGGTTTTCTACTTTCAACACTAACGTTACCTTTTATTAAAAACTGGTGGAAAAAAAATATTTATAAGAAGTGAAATCACTCTTTCGGTTCTGTGGTGCGGAATTCTCGGATTGCTGTGACTCTAACAACTCCAGGTATAACAAGCTTTTTATCAATCTCTTCTTTTATATTTTTTGCAACAATTGTTGTTTCAATATCATCCAATTTACCTGGATTTATTACAACCCGCAATTCTCTCCCCGCCTCAAATGCATACGCGTCATCCACTCCATCAAATCCTTTAGCAATTTCTTCCATCTCTCGAATTCTTTTTACATATCCCTCTACATCCTCATGTCGCGCGCCGGGACGGGCACCGGAAATAGAATCCGCAACATGTACCAAAATTGATTCAAGCGAAGAAAAAGGCTTATCCTCATGATGTTCTGCAACACAATTTATAATTTCCCGCGCAATTTTGTACTTTTGTAAAAGCTCTACACCGAGCGCAACATGACTTCCTTCTTTTTCAGAAACAATTTTTCCGATATCATGAAATAGACAGCCAAGACGAACAATTTCCTCATTGGCTCCAATTTCCAAAGCAAGTTGTACTCCGATTTTTGTGACTTCTTCAGTGTGAACTACCAAATTTTGACCAAAAGATGTACGGAATTTAAATCTTCCAAGAAGTGCAATAAGATCCGGATGTAAATTAAAGGCTTTTACTTCATGCGCCAATTTTTCTCCTTCATCAAAAAGAATTTGCTCTACTTCTTTTTTTGTTTGGGTAACAATTTCTTCGATTCTAACAGGCTGAATTCGTGTATCTTTTATGAGAAGCTCTAGCGCGCGGCGCGCAATCTCACGCCTTACCGTATCAAACGAAGAAAGTCTGATAATTCCTTCTTCGTCCAAATCAACATCCACACCAGTCGCATTTTCAAAAGCCCGGATATTACGTCCCTCTTTTCCAATAATTCGCCCCTTAACATCCTCGTCTTGAATTTTGATTGTTGAGACAGTATATTCTGCGATATAATCGAGAGCTCCGTGCCGCATCGCGTCAACAAGTATTTCTTGAGATTTTCTATGTGCCGTGGCACGTGCTTCCTCTTCGCTTTCTTTAATAATTTGCGCGATTTCGCCTTTTGAATCGTTTCTTATCTCTTCCAAAAGAAGTCTTTTTGCTTCATCTGTTGAGATATGTGAAATTTCTTCTAATTTTTTAACATACTTTTGTTTGTCATCCATAATTTTTTGTTTACCCTGGGCTAGTCGAAGGGTTTTGGACTAATTTCTAGAAAATCTGAACAGAAGAAAAAAGCCTAAAAATTAGGCTAATACTTGTGGTATGTGAAGAAAAATTAAATTCATATACCTCGTTTGATACTCTGTTCAAACTCTTAATTTACATTATATCACAAACAATTTAAACTATACATACTGCCATGATAATTCAAAATTTTGATTCTATTACCACGACTTCCGCGCGAAAGATTGTTTTAACTCTTGTCGAAGAAGCATTTTTATCTATTCAGCCTGATGAGGTTTTTAAAAAAAATGTAAATTTAAACGGAAATTCTCTAAACATTCTTGACTCAAGCTATGATTTAAATAATTACGAACATGTATATTTGATTGGATTTGGAAAAGGAAGCGCAAAGAATGCAAAACTTCTAGAAGATTTGTTGGGAGAAAAACTGAACGAGGGGTATGTAATTGATACAACAAGGCAGGATTTTAAAAAAATAAACTTTACACAGGGTACTCATCCGATTATTTCTCAAGAAAACGTAGATTTTACCTTAAGAGTAATGGATCGCTTTTCAAAACTTACCGAACGAGATTTGGTTCTGGTAGTTGTTTGCGGAGGCGGAAGTGCAATGTTTGAACATCCACATTCTGTAAGTCTTGAACAAAAAATTGAGATAGAAAAAGCACTTCTCAAATCCGGTGCAGATATTATAGAAATGAATAAAATCCGTCAGCATTTATCAGATGTAAAAGGCGGAGGACTTGCGCAAATCCTATATCCGGCGACAATTACAACCCTTATTTTTTCAGACGTTCCCGGAAACGATATTACCTATATTGCTTCCGGACCGACAGTCAAAGACGATACAAAAATTGAAGATGCATTAAATCTTATAAAAAAATATAATATTTCAAACGTTCCTCGTGAAGCTTTTATCGATAATCCCCAAGATGATAAATATTTTGAAAAAGTTAAAAATATTATTGTTCTTTCAAATTTAACAGCTTTAAATGCTATGAATAGTAAAGCGCTCGAACTTGATATCGCTTCTGAAATTTTTTCAGATCATTTTCAAGGCGATGCAAGAAGTGCCGGACAGATTTTGATTTCAGAATGCAAACCAAACTCAATTCTTTTAGTCGGTGGCGAAACAACAGTACACGTCACAGGAAACGGGAAAGGCGGGCGCAATCAGGAAGTGGTTCTTGGTGCGTTACAATTTTTAGGAAATCAAACAACAATTGCATCTTTTGATTCTGACGGGTGGGATAATTGCGAGTCGGCAGGAGCAATAGGAGATTTTCAAACACTTGAGAAAGCAAAAAATTTAAACCTTTCTATCGAGGAATATTTAAAAACAAACAACAGTCTTGATTTTTTCACCAAAACAGGAGATGCTATATCAACAGGAAGACTCCCGTCAAACGTTTCCGACTTAATGATTATCTATAAGAAGTAAAAATTATGTTTGAACCAATTCACAATGACAAAGTAATAGAGCTTGAAAAAAAAGCGGTTGAGGCACGTGAACTCGTTATCTCAACTCTTCTTGAAGCCGGAAGCGGCCATTCGGCCGGACCATTGGGAATGGCGGATATTTTTACCGCTTTTTATTTTCATATCTTAAATCACAATCCTAAAGATCCTACTTGGGTAGACCGCGACAGACTTGTTCTCTCAAACGGTCACATTTGTCCTATTCAGTATGTAACGCTTGCCATGGCCGGGTATTTTCCAATCGAAGAACTTAAAACTCTTCGAAAAATTAATTCCCGTCTTCAAGGACATCCTCACAGGGGAACAATCCCGGGAATTGAAACAACTTCAGGACCATTGGGTGAAGGAATTTCTCAATCAATTGGTATGGCGCTTGCGGCACGCCTTGACAACAAAAAACACCATATTTATTGTCTTACATCTGACGGAGAACACCAGGAAGGAAACACATGGGAAGCAGTCATGTTTGCCGGTAAAGAAAAACTTGATAACCTGACTGTTGTTGTTGACCGGAACAACATTCAAATTGACGGTTTTACAGAAGAAGTGATGCCTCTGGAGACTCTGAGATACAAATACGAATCATTTAATTGGAAAGTTTTTGAGGTTGACGGGCATAATATAAAAATGTTTGTTGAGGCGGTGAGCGAGGCGCGTGCGATACACGAAATGCCTGTTGCAATAATAGCTCACACAATTCCCGGAAAAGGAGTAGATTTTATGGAAAATGATTTTACATGGCATGGAAAACCACCGAATAAAGACGAGGCAAAAAAAGCGCTGGACGAATTACGCACATTACAGGGAAAAATTATTTCCGAACACCAATAATTATGTTAAATCCTGATTTAAAACTTAACGAAAAAATATTAACCGAAACTCCTGACATGGCGGCAACGCGCGATGGATATGGTGAAGGTCTTCTAGAACTTGGTGAGAAAAATCCGAATGTCGTTGTTTTGTGCGCAGACCTTACCGAATCTACAAAATCGCAACAATTTGCCCAAAAATATCCTGACCGTTTTTTTGAGGTAGGAGTCGCAGAACAAAACATGGCGGCAATTGCCGCAGGACTTGGTGCGTCTGGAAAAACAGCTTTTATTTCATCCTACGCAACATTTTCTCCCGGAAAAAATTGGGAGACGATAAGAACAACTATAGTTTACAACCGGTCAAACGTAAAAATTGCCGGACACCACGCCGGAATTATGACCGGCCCTGACGGCGCAACACATCAAGCAACAGAAGATATTGCCTCTGTTCGCGCATGGCCGGGAATAGAAATATATGTTCCTTGTGATTCACAGGAAGCCAAAAAAATAACAGTCTATTCCGGACAAACAGACGGCCCTATGTATCTTAGATTTTCAAGAGACAAAACTCCTATTATGACAACAGTCGCAACTCCTTTTACACCCGGAAAAATTCAAGTATTTTGGAAAAGTGAAACACCACAAGTTTCTATTTTTGCAACAGGATATATTCTTTATCAGGCAATTATTGCAGCAGCAGAACTTGAAAAAGAAGGAATACAAACAGAAGTAATAAATGTTGCAACAATAAAACCTTTAGACGAACAGGGAATCCTTGAACTTGTAAATAAAACTCATGCCGTTGTTACTGTTGAGGATCACCAAGTTACAGGAGGTCTTGGCGGAGCGCTTTCCGAGCTTTTTGCAAAAAATCTTCCAACACCTATGGAATTTATCGGTCTTCAAAACGTTTTTGGTGAATCGGGAAAACCTCAGGAACTAATCGAAAAATACAAAATGGACAAGGCTGCAATAAAAGAAGCTGTTAAAAAAGTTATATCGCGTAAAAAATGACGGAGCTATGATTTAAGGGATACAAATTTAAAGTCTTTTATTTCATAAACAACGTCTTTTCTCTCAACGATAATTTTCCAATTATTTTTTTTAGCATATGCGGCAAGAACGCTGCTTGGATTGAAAGCGATGGGTTTTCCGACAAGGTTTAGAAAAGAAATATCTATCCCCGCATCTCCAACCCCAATAGAATTCTCTAAATCAATCCTCAGGCCTTTTTTTTCAATGAATCGTATCAAAGTATCTCCTTTATTTTGTGATCCATCAGTAAGAATTCTCCCGGTAAATTTCCCATTTTTGGTTTCAAAATCAGAACCCAGAAAATATTCAAAGCCCATATATTCGGCAAATTTTGAAACAACATGAGTCGGAGATCCGGAAATCGCAATTAAAGTATATTTTTTCTTTTTTAAATCTTTTATGATATCGCGGGTATATCGGTATACTCTATCTTTATGTTTTAATAAAAATTTATCAATAACTTCATTCACGGTTTTTTCTTCTTTCCCTTTTATTTCACGGATAAATGCATCCCATGACGCATGAACATAATCCATATAGTTTCCCCGTCTATTTGCCCATGCCGTATATTCTTTATTTACGTCTTTTAAAATTTTATTCGGAAATACCTTGTCATCAACAAGACCATACACAAGTTCTAAAAAAAGTGCAGACCTAAAAATTGTTCCATCAATATCAAAAATTCCAAGTTTTTTTATAGAAAGATTATTCATGAAAGTATTATACCACCAAATTTTAGGTAGCTTTTAAAAGGTAGCTTACCGCCCTATCATATAACTTTTTATCAAGCCTTTGGTTCCTTAGTCCAAAATTTAAAATTTGAGTTATTGTCATAGCTGCTTTAACATCCGTAACAACTTCTTTAAGTTTTTCTATACCTCCCTGTTGTCTATCTACCAACACAAAAAAAGATCCAATATGATAGCCCATTTCTTGTGCTTCTCTTACCGATTCAAGTTTTGTAATTCCCTGGGACACAAGATCATCAATTAGTCTGATATTTTCACCATTTCCTGATTCTTTTTTGTGTAATATTCTTCGGGTTCCGTCGGAATTTTCTTCTTTATCAAAAATTTCTACCATTGGAATTCCTGAAATTTTTGCATATGCATTTGCAATCGGAACTCCTGCTTTCGGAATTCCTGCGCAAAAATCCGGTCCGGGAAGATGACCTTCTCTTTCAAAAAAAGATACCAACTCATTCAAAACCACTCCAACTTGATGCAAAACTTCAGGACTTAAATTACGTAGATTTATAAAAAATGGAGCAAGTGGAGCTTCAGGCTTACCCATAATATGCTCTGTTATCGCAAATTCAAACTCATCTCTGGCAAAATCAATAATTGCCATCTCTCTTGAAGTCCCTTCAAATCTATAAGAAGCGTCGGGATTTTGAAATCTTCTCCGCGTCTTCCCTAATGTTTTAGTATCAAAAAACATGAGGGCCAATTTTTCTTGATTTGAGGTAAGTCCTTCCGGATGAAAATTGTGTTCTGATGTAGTTTCTGCAGTCATAAGAATATCTTTTAAATAAGATACTCCACCAAAACAGAAATGTCAAAAAATGTGATGGTTTAGAAACTTTTCAATTTCTTTTTTAATTTCTAAAACCAGCTCTGCGTTTACTTCTTCATCTGACCAAATTGGCGGGTGACCAAATGTTTCATCTTTCCAAATTTTACCTGCAAAATCTCTTTTGGTCTTATATCTTGGAATTCCATGGAAATGGAGATTGTGAAGCGCATTTCCTAGTTGGAGATAATTAAAACGCTCGGGTTTAAACGTAGGATTTTTAAGCAATGCATCTTCTATTTTTTTCATTACTAAACCAAGCTCAATCAACTCTTTATCCTTTAATTCTGAAATTTTTTCAATTGGCCGTTTACAAAAAATAATAAAACAGCCAAGGGTATGTTGTCTAAAACTTACTTCCAAACTCCAGTATTGATAGTCTTTTAAGAATCCGTCTCTATATTTTCCTTCTTTATCCCAAAACCTATGCATAATGTCGGGGTGCCGTGAATCGGACACGGACTACCGCACCCCCAGCGCGGCGTACTACCACTATACTACACCCCGAGTATCACTAGGGGCGCAAGCTTTGCTTACACCCCGGAAAGCAATTTAAAATTTACAATTTCCAATAAATTTTAAATGTTTAATAATTAAAAATTAGCTTTGGTATCTTGTATTTTATCATCAGAGTTGAAAAATTGATATATTTAGACCCACTTGAAAAAAACACGAAACCTGTTAGAATGACTTTAACAAACATTACAATGGGACGTACAGCAAAAACACAACCAACAGGAAACGGACAAGCATTCCCCTCCTCTTCTCAATCAGAAAAAAATACCGCAATTTCCATGGCAATGGAACAAATTCAACGCCAGTACGGCAAAGGCTCTATCATGAAGTTTGGAGATGCATCAGAGCGCCTCAAGGTTGATGTTATTCCAACCGGCTCTCTTGCTCTTGATTTGGCGCTTGGCGTCGGAGGTCTTCCACGCGGAAGAATTGTTGAAATTTTCGGACCTGAAGCATCGGGAAAAACAACTGTTTGTCTATCTGTTATTGCGGAAGCGCAAAAAAAAGGAGGCGTTGCCGCTTTTATTGATGCGGAGCACGCGCTTGACCCATTATGGGCGCAAACAATCGGAGTAAAACTGGATGATTTACTTATAAGTCAACCGGACACAGGAGAACAAGCGCTTGAGATAACCGAACAACTCATAAGAAGCGGAGGTCTTGACGTAATTGTAATTGATTCTGTAGCGGCTCTTGTTCCAAGGGCGGAAATTGAAGGCGAAATGGGGGACGCGGTCATGGGAATGCAGGCGCGCCTTATGTCTCAAGCTTTAAGAAAACTTACCGCGGCAATTTCAAAATCTAAAACTATTGTTATTTTTACCAACCAACTCAGACAGAAAATCGGAATCATGTTTGGAAATCCTGAAACAACAACAGGAGGAATGGCTCTTAAATTCTATGCATCCATAAGACTTGATATAAGAAAAATTGAGACATTAAAAGACGGAGATAAAGTAATAGGAAATAGGGCACGGGTTAAAGTAGTTAAAAATAAAATGGCTCCTCCTTTTAGGGTAGCAGAGTTTGATGTAATGGGAGGAATTGGAATTTCAAAGGAAGGAAATATCCTAGATGTAGGAATAGAGATGGGAGTTATTCAAAAAGCAGGTGCATTTCTTAGATATGGAGATCTCATGTTAGGGCAAGGACGGGAAGCGGCAAAACAATATTTCACCGAACACCCCGAGATAGCAAAAAAGGTGGTAGATGAAGTTATGATAAAATCCAAAGAGAATAAGCCAATGCTTTCGCTTGGAACTGAAGAAACAAAAAATGAGAACGAAACATCCTCAATGGAGTAATTCCCGCAAAGAAGACCCCGACTATTCATTTAACCGTGCAGTTAGATATTTATCCCTTCGTGCAAGAAGCAAAAAGGAAATAGAAGAGTACCTACTAAAAAAAAATTTTGAACCAAAGACAATATCTCAAACCATAAAAAAACTTCTCGAACTAAAATTTCTCAACGATGAAGAATTTGGGAAACAATGGATTGAATCCCGACAAAAATATAAAGGGAAAAGTAAATACGTCCTAAAAAACGAACTTCAGACAAAAGGCTTGAATAAAGAATTAATAGAAAAACTTTTACAAACTGCAGAAGATGATATAGAAACCGCAAAAGATTTTTTTGAAAGAAAAAAAGATAAAATTAAACATTTATCAAAAGAGGATTTTGAGAAAAAAATAATAGGCATGTTACAACGAAAAGGCTTTAGATGGGATGTAGTAAAAAAAGTTTTACAAATAAAATCTTGAAGACAAAATCTAGCGCTTTGGACTCTGTTTTTTTCTCCTGGCTTTTCCACCTGTTCCCACTTTTCTTCTTTCACGTTCGCGCGGATCGCGAGTCAAATACCCTTTTTCTTTTAAAATTTTGTGGTATTTTTCTGTATCAATTTTATCAAGAGCCCTCGCAATTCCATGAACAACCGCGTCAATTTGCCCCGCAAGTCCGCCACCTGTTACTTTTGCTGAAAAAACATATTTATCGGAAGTATCTGTATCTCGCAAAATCCTATTGTATTCCGGCGCATAACTTGTAAATCTAAAATATTCCTGCACCGGTTTGCCATTTACAACTATTTCTCCTTTTTTATACTCGTTTCCAAAAATTTCAACTTTTCCATTCCCTGGCGCATAGACCCGCACTCTTGCAACAGCTTCTTTACGTCTTCCTATTGAATACGTATAAGCTGCTTTTTTTTCTTTGTTGTTTTTTTTCTCAGCCATTTTATTGATTTACAAACTTATCTTCGTATTTATGTTCTACTCCAGCAAAAACAAAAAGTCTGGAAAGCATTTTATCACGTAGCTTATTATGCGGCAACATTCCTCCGACAGCATGAGTGATCAATTCTTCAGGCTTTTTTGTGCGCACCTCAGCAGCTGTCCTTGATCTTAGACCACCGGGATATCCTGAATAATTCGTATATATCTTATTCTTTTCTTTATTACCAGTCAGCTTAACTTCGCTTGCGTTAACCACAACTACATAGTCGCCACAGTCCATATTCTTTGAAAAATAAGGCTTTTTTTTACCCATAAGAAGCTGTGCGATATTTGTTCCTTCTCGTCCTAAAATTTTTCCACCAACGTCAACCAAATGCCATTCTCTTTTTATTTCTTTTATTTTTGTAGGTAACGTCATTGTGTGCATATTAAATTATTTATTTTTTTTTGTGTTTTCTTGTGTTTTTACTTCTTTTGAAGCCTTTTTTGCCTCTTTTGACTTTTTCTTTTTTTCTTTTTTATCTTTTTTACTTGAAGTATTAACTACTGACTCACCAATTATAATTTCACTTTCTACCCATTCAAGCAAAACCATAGGAGAATTATCTTTAACTCTTCTACCCAATCTTAAAATTCTTGTATATCCACCTGTTCTCTCTTTAAATCTAGGGGCTATATTTGAAATAAGTTTTTCAACAATATCATGATTTGCTAAGTCACGCAGTAAGTCATTTCTTGCTTCTTCTCCCTTATTTCTTGCCTTTGTAACAAGCTTTTCCACTTTAGCTTTTATTGCTTTTGCTTTTGCTTCAGTCGTCTTTATCCTTCCGACCAAAATCATAGAATGTACAAGACTTTTTAGAAGCGCTTTTCTCTGATTGGCTGTTCTTTTAAATTTTCGTCCAAAAACTCTTTTACGCATAGTTAATTTCCTTTATTTTTTTTCTTTCAAAAAATGCGTCCTCTCCGACGCATATAAACAAACTTACTTTTGGGCCTTTTTGCCGAACTACAAAGAGAGGGAAATGCCCTTTTCTTTCAAACTATCCTCTATAATAGATAATGATTTTGCACCAAGATTTCGATATGCCATCAATTCTTTTCGCGGCGTAGCAATCATATCCTTAAGCGTTTCTATTCCGGCATTTCTAAGGCTATTGTAAATTCTTGTTGGGAGATCCAATTCATCAATAGTCATTCTCAAAACATCTTCAGACAATGAAGACGATATAGCTATCTCTTCAGAGTGTGCTCTTACTTCCTTTGGCTCATATACTTGATGAAAGTATGCAACCAAAATTCTTCCAGCCTGATCCAAAGCAGCTTTTGCGTCTATTGTACCGTCTGTCCAAACTTCAAAAACTAGCTTGTCATAATTTGTCTGTCTTCCTACGCGGGTTTGCTCTATTTTGTAATTTACTTTTGTTACAGGCGAGAAAATAGCATCAATTGGAATAATACCAACGGTTGATATTTTGCGCTCTTCTGCCAAAGAATAACCAAATCCTTTTTCAACAGTCATTTCAATTGAAAGTTTGGATTTTTTGTCGGAAAGGCTTCCTATAAAATGTCCCGAATCAACAATTTCAACCCCATCACTAATCTCGATATCTTTTGCTGTTATTTGTCCAGGTCCAACAGCTGTAAGACGCAATTTTGCTTCTGTTTTTCCTTCTGCAAGCTTTACCCTAAGAGTTTTGATATTCAAAACAACTTCTATAATATCTTCCTTAAGTCCAGGCAAGGTAGAAAAAAGATGTTTTACCCCATCAATTTTTACGGAAGTAACAGCTGCTCCTTCGATACTTGTTAGAAGAACACGGCGAAGAGCCACACCCAATGTATGCCCAAATCCCGGCTCAAGCGGCTCTATTACAAACTGCGAGTATCCGACTTCTTTTTTTTCTTCAACAATTTTAAAACTTGGGTTTACCATAATTTGATACGCGAACAATTATTCTACCATTATCGAGAGTAAAATTCAATAACCAATTGATAATCTACTGGATTTGCTACTTCGTCTTTTGTAGGGTAGCGAAGAAACGTTCCACTTGTTCCTTGCTTTTTTACAAATTCCAAAGTTTGAGCTTCTTCAATATATTGATTTAATATTTCATCTTTTGCAATTTTATCAAGAAGCACCAAAGTATCATTTTCCCTAACCTGATAAGAAGGAATATTAATTTTCTTTCCATTTACCAATACGTGTCTATGTGAAACAAATTGGCGTGCCATTGCCCTAGACTTTGCAAAACCTAAGCGGTATACAACATTGTCAAGCCTTGATTCCAAAAGTTGAATAAGCGCCTCTTCGGTATTTATTTTTGCTTTTTGTGCAAGAGAAACGTATTTACTAAACTGTTTTTCCATGAGCCCATAAATTCTTTTAAGCTTTTGTTTTTCCCTAAGCTGTATTCCGTATTCTGAAAGCTTTCTACCTCGTCTTTTACTGTGCAATCCAGGGATAACATTTATCCTTCTGTCAAGAGACGCGGATGTTTTGCCCAAAATATTAATTCCTTCTCTACGTGCTAATTTGTGTTTTGGTCCGGTATATCTAGCCATATAATCAATTTTAAATTAAAAATTTTAAATTTTAAATTTCTTTATACTCTCCTTTTTTTCTTTACCCTTGGCCCGTTATGTGGGATAGGGGTAATATCTGCAATCATTGCTATTGCAAGACCGGAATTTCTAATGGCGCGAAGCGCCGCATCACGTCCTACTCCAGGACCTTTAATAAAAACTTCAAGACTTTGTATTCCTATCTCTCTTGCCTTCTGTAAAGTTTTTTCAACAGCTTGAGTTGCAGCATATGGAGTGCTTTTTCTTGTTCCCTTAAAGCCCATGTTACCAGACGTGCTCCATGCAATTGTATCTCCTTTTTCGTTTGTAATAGTCACGATAGTATTATTAAATGTTGTGCTAACATAAATTCTTCCACTACTGGTCGTAACTAATTTTTTAGTTGTTTTTTTTTGCACAGTAGATGCTTTTGCTTTAGATTTTACTTTTGGTTTTGTTGTTTTTGCCATTTTAATTTTAATTAAATTTATACTATTTCTTTGCAGCACTCGCTGTTTCAATCTTTGCTGCGACTTCTTTCTTAATTGCTCCAATTGTAACCCTCTTGCCACGTTTTGTACGGGCATTTGATCTGGTTCTCTGACCTCTTACAGGAAGACTTTTTGCATGCCTGCTTCCCCTGTAAGTTCCAATTTCCTTAAGTCTTTTAATGTCGTTTGCTATATCTGCTCTTAATTCTCCTTCAATCTTATAAGGCTCAAGCGCTTTTTGTATCCTTCCCAATTCTTCTTCCGAAAGATCTTTTGCGCGCTTTGTTGATTCAATTTGTGCTTTTTTAAGTACAATCCCCACGTTTGTTCTTCCTATTCCGTAAATATAGGTAAGAGCAATATCTATTCTTTTTGAGTCCGGTATATTTACACCAACAATTCTCATAATAATAAAATAAAATTGAAAAAGAGGGAATTTTATCGAGAACGATAGACTATTCTTCCTTTTTCTTTATCATATGGGGTCATCTCTATTCTTACTCTGTCCCCCGGTAAAATCTTTATAAAATGAATTCTCATTTTTCCAGAAAGATGACAAAGAACCATTCTCTCTCCTTCAATCTCAACTCTAAAAAGCGTATTTGGTAAAACTTCTTTTACAACTCCGTCTAATTCTATTGACCCCTGATGCGTCATAAATTCAATTTACAAACCATATTGTACCAAATTTACCCTGCAATAATCAACATTCTGGCTTACAGGGCATCTGTTTTTAAATATGTGAGTAATTCGGGGCCTTTTTCCGTTATCAAAATAGTCCGCTCAAACAAGCCGGAGATGCTTCCATCCTCTGTAACAATTGTCCAATCGTCATCTTCTGTATATACAACTTCTTTTTTTCCCATATTATAAATTGCTTCGATTGCAATAGTCATGCCGGGTTTTAATAGCGGAGTATTTTTGATTTTACCCGCAAGATAGCCGGGAATTTCAGGTTCTTCATGAAGATTTTTCCCCACACCATGTCCTACAAGATTGCGTACAACAGAATATCCACCTTCCTCAATTACTCCTTGCATTGCACATGAAATATCTCCTACTCTATTTCCTGCTTTTGCTTGTCTGATGGCTTCAAACATAGCAGTCTTCCCTATCTTTAAGAACTTTCCTATATTATCATTCTGAACTTTTAACTCTGAACTTTTAACTCTTACGGTTTCTGCCATATCGGTATGATATCCATTTAAGTAAACTCCGCAGTCAATACCTACAACGTCCCCATCTTTTAAAACTCTTTCTGTAGGAATCCCGTGAACAACAACATCGTTACATGAAATACATATTGTGTGGTGATATCCCGGAACTTTTTTAAAACCGGGCTCTCCTCCCCGCTCTTTTATAAGTTTTTCAGCCAGTTGGTCTATTTGAATTTCTGTTATTCCGGGTTTTATTCTGCTTACTAATATCTCCAACACTTCGCCTAAAATTTTACCCGCCTGCTGCATTTTTTTTATTTTTTGGAGATCCATACAATTTATTATTTTCCCAGTTTTTGGAGAATTTCCCGATTAATAACGTTTACATCTTTTTCCCCATCAATTTCATAAAGATTTCCCTTTTCTCTATAAAATTCTATTACCGGTTTTGTCTTTATGTGAAACTCGCTGATTCTCTTCATAAGTGCTTTTAGTGTATTGTCTTCACGAACCCCCTCTTCATCACGTCCTGCTAAACGCCATAATGCCTCTTTATCTGAAACTTTAATATAGAAAACGGCTGTAATGCCGTTTGCAAATTTTTTGGCCTGTGCAACGGTGCGAGGAAAACCATCTAGGATATAGCCATTTTTATATTCGCTTTTTTTAAGATATTCCTCGACAATTTCAAGTGTTTTATCATCAGGAATTAAAAACCCCGCATTCATAGTTTCCTTTATATAACGACCGAGTGGTGTTTTTTCTCTGGCCATATCACGGAAAATATGCCCTGAAGAAAGATAGGAAATGCCCAATTGTTGAGAAAGCAAATTTCCCTGCGTTGACTTTCCTGATCCTTGTATTCCGATAAGTATTAGTTTCAATTTATTAATAAATTAATTAGTATAACGTTCGTAACTTTTTGTTACCATATGTGTTTCAAGAATTTTTACAGTTTCAATAAGAACAGAAACAACAATTAAAATACTTGTTCCCCCAATTAGCAATGTATTTGTTCCGGTAAACATTGGAATTATGCTTGGTAAGACAGCAACCATACCCAGAAAAACTGCACCAGCAAGAGTAATTCTTGTAATAATATAATTAAAAAATGCGGCAGTAGATTTTCCTGGGCGTATTCCCGGAATAAAACCTCCGTATTTTTGGATTTCTTCTGAAATTTTATCCGGGTTGAATATTACTGCGGTATAAAAATAAGTAAATCCTACAACTAAAACAAAATATACTGCGTTATAAAGAATACTCGTGGGACTAAAATTTGCGGAAAAAAAGCTACCTATTCCTGCAAAAAACGGATTTTTTACTGTTGTCAGGTAATTTGCAACAAGTGATGGAAGAAGTACAATTGAAACTGCAAATATTATAGGTATAACTCCTGCTTGATTAAGCTTTAAAGGAAGATGCGTTGACTGTCCTCCGTAAGTGCGTGAGCCTCTAACTCTTTTTGCATAATAAATTGGAACTTTTCTTACCGCTTCGGATACAAAAATAATTGCTGCAACAACCACCACACCCATAACGGTAAATATCCCAAGATTAATAATGTCTTGTTGTGTAACAGTAGAGAGTGTTTGTATTGCAACAACAGGAAGCCTTCCAACAATTCCGGCAAAAATAAGAAGCGAAATTCCATTGCCTATTCCCTGTTCTGAAATAAGTTCACCAATCCACATAACAAACATTGTTCCGGCTGTCATAGTAAGAACAAAAGAAGCAATTCCAATAGGATCTAAATTTGTAATGATGTGCTGGTTACGAAGAAGAGCGTACATTCCAAAAGCTTGAATAATAGAAAGAGGAATAGTGATATATCGGGTATACTGATTTATTTTTTGTCTTCCGTAATCGCCTTCTTTTGAAAGAGCTTCAAGACGTGGATAAACAACCGTCAAAAGCTGTAAAACGATTGAAGCGTATATATAAGGATTTAGCCCAATTGCGAGGACTGAAAAATTTGAAAGCGTTCCTCCGGAAAATATATCTAAAAGTCCCAAAAACTGATTTTCGGAAAAAAGTGATTTAAGTTGATTTACATTTACACCGGATACCGGAATATGAGCAAAAAATCTAAAAATTAGGAAAAGAAGTAATACTATTAATATTTTTTTGCGTGTAGATTTGTCTTTAACGCTATTTTTAAAAACGGTAAAAAATTTCTTCATAAAAAGACTGTCGAAAATTCCAAAAAATTATTTTTCAACAGCGCCGCCCAACTTCTCTATTTTTTTCTGCGCTCCAGCAGAAACCGGTAATTTTATTACCAACTGCACAGAAAGCTTACCTGCTCCTAAAATTTTTATGTTTGAATTTTTAGCCTTTCTTGCAGAGATTATATTATGCTTGACCAAGACACCTGAATCAACAACGGTTTTTGCTGGAAGGGAATTAAGCCTTGAAACATTAATCCCAAAAAAGCTCTTTTTTAAAGTTTTATTTTTCCCTTTTCCTCTCAAAAAAGGAAGACGTTTTGTAATGGAAAGTGCTCCACCTTCAAAATTAAGAGGTATATCCCGTCTTGCTTTCTGACCTTTTGTGCCGCGGCCTGAAGTTTTATTTCTACCAGACCCATGTCCACGACCGACACGCCTCAATCTTTTTTCTGTTATTTTTGGTAACGCATGTAATTGCATATTATACTTTTCCTCCCCCCAGTTTTTTTAACGCTTCAAAAACCGCATAAACATTGTTCGCTTTATTATTTGTTCCCAAAATTTTTGAAGAGATATTACGTATTCCTGCAACTTCAACAATACTTCTAACTGCTCCTCCGGCAATAATACCGGTTCCTGCAGGTGCTGGTTTTAACAGAACTTGAGCTGCCCCTTTTTTTAAAAGAATTGCGTGTGGAATTGTATCATTTACAATTCTCACATTAACAAGCCTTTTCTTTGCAAAACTTACAGCTTTTGTAATAGCAGAAGCAACATCATTTGATTTTCCGTGACCAATTCCCACCCTTCCATGCCTATTTCCAATAACAACAAGCGCTGCAAATCTCATTTTATTTCCGCCTTTAGTCTTTTTTGAAACCCTATTAATTTGAACGACTCGCTCTTCAAATTTTTCTATATTTGTGTTTATTTCATCCATAATTAAAAATCCAAACCTTCCTTTCGTGCCGCATCAGCAAATGCTTTAACACGTCCGTGATACCTATAACCTCCCTTATCGAAAACGACATTTTTAATTTTTTTTGCCAAAGCTTTTTTTGCAATAACCCTTCCTGCTTCTTCTGCTTTTTGCATTTTTGTAAGTTTTTCATCTTTTATATCCTTATTTCCTGTAGCAACAAGTGTTATGTCTTTTACATCATCTATTATCTGAGCATAGAAATGATTGTTTGAACGGAAAACAGAAAGCCTCAATCTTTCTGAACGTTGCGCAATTTGCTTTCTGGTTCGCCTGATTCTTCTTATTTTTCTTATTTTTATAATATCAACTTGTTTCATATTTTAAATTTTTTATTTTGCTCCTACTGCTTTTGCGGCTTTTCCAGCTTTCTTTCTAAGTTTTTCGCCTGCATACTTTATTCCTTTTCCTTTATATACATCAGGAACTCGTACTTTTCTAATATCTGCTGCCATATCCCCAACTCTTTGCTTGTCAATTCCTGCAACTATAATTGCGTTTTCTACAACTGTAATTTGTGTTCCTTCAAGTGGTTTTATTTGTACTGGATTTGCAAATCCAACATTAAGAATCAAATCTCCACCATCAATACGTGCACGATACCCTACGCCCGATAATTCCAATTTTTTCTCAAATCCTTTTGATACACCTTCTACCATATTTGCTATAAGCGCACGTATAAGTCCGTGTTTTTGAGAAATGATTCTATTATCTATTTCTTTTTTCACAGAAACATCTTTATCCTCTATTTCTATTTTTATTCCTGCCGGAATTTTACTTTCCAATGTTCCTTTTACGCCCGTAACAATAGCCCTTCCATTTTCTATTTTAATTTGGACGTTTTCGGGCAATGTAATTATTTTTTTACCAATGTGTGACATATAGTTATGATATGTGGCAGATTAATTCTCCACCAACTCCAATGCTACGAGCTTTTTTACTTGTCATAATTCCTTTATTTGTTGTAACAACACTTATTCCGTGTGCTCGCGTAGCCCTCATAAGTTTTCGTTTACCAAAATATTCGTGAACAGACGGTTTTGAAACAAGTTTTACATCAGAAAGCGCAGGAATTCTCCCGCTATAAGAAAGCTCCACAATAATTTTTCTTTCTTCTTTATTTTCTTTTGTTTTCTTAATATATCCTTCTTCTTCCAAAATCTTGCTTATTGCAAGAATATTTTTTGAAGAGGGCGCAACAACCTCTTTTTTTCCAGCCATATAGGCATTTTTTATTCTAATTAAGAAATCACCAACAGGATAATTCATTTTGTAATAATTCCTTTCTTTTTCATGTTTATATTAATATTCATATGTATTTCTACCAGCTTGCTTTCTTAAATCCTGGCAATTCTCCTTTTAATGCTTTCTCTCTAAGACAAATTCTGCATAAACCAAACAGTCGATAGTACGCTCGCGTTCTTCCACAAAGAGCACACCTGTTAACATTCCTCACAGAATATTTTTGTTTTTTAAGAAATTTTACTATACTAGATTTTTTTGCCATTTTTGCGAATCTTTTTAGCAAAAATACCAAGAGTCTCTGGTAAGTCCGAGTTAAACGAGGACGCACCAAGAGTTGTTGGTATAAATTCCTATAAAGACCCTCCTTTCTTGAATGGTACTCCCATTTCCTCAAGCAACATTCTACCTTTTTGGTTATCTCCTGCATTTGTTACAAGAGTTATTTGCAGACTTCGTATTTTATCAACTTTTCCGGGATCAATTTCTGCAAATACTGTATTTTCGGTAAATCCGATACTTAAATTTCCTCTCCCATCAAAAGCCTTATCGTCAACCCCATTAAAGTCTCTTACGCGAGGGAAGACAATTGTAACAAGTTTTTCAAAAAAATCATACATTCTACTACCTCTCAGTGTTACAACAAGACCAATCTCATCTCCTTCTCGCAATTTAAATGTAGAAACGGAAATCCTTGCTTTTGCTGTTTTTGGTTTTTGCCCTGTAATAAGAGCCAGATCTTCACGCGCTTTTTCAATGTTCTTTTTATCCGAAAGGTAATCTTTTGTGCTAGCGTTTACAACAATTTTTTTAAGCCTCGGAACAGCCATAGGATTTTTTATCTTCATTTTATCCTGCAGTTTTTTAACTGTTTCTTTTTCAAATGATTGTTTTAAATTTGACATAATATTTTTTAGGCGCTAGCCCTGGCGCTGCTTATGCTTTGGATTCTCACAAATTACAAACAATTTGCGTTTCCTCCGAACGATTTTGCATTTAATACATCTTGGTTTTACTGACGCTTGTACTTTCATTTTCGCGAACTCCTTCCTTTTGAGCGAAAATACCAAGAGTCTCTAGCAACACTAAGCGAACGCGAAGTGGCGCCGAAAGTTGTTGGTATAAATAAAATATTAGTATTAACCATATGTCTTATATTGCTGCTTTACATTTTCTACAAACTCTTATTTTCTCGCTTTTGACAATTTTGTATCCGACTCGAGTCGGCTTTTTGCATTTTGGACAAATTAACGCAACTTTACCTGCAACAAGTGGCTTTGTAATAGTTACGATTTCAGATTTTTGGTTAGCTGCACGAGATTTCACGTGTTTTTTATATTGGTTTACACCATCCACAAGAACACTACCATCTCTTGGAAAAATTTTTTCAATTTTTCCATTTTTTCCCTTATCCTTTCCCAATAAAACTTTAACCATGTCTCCTTTTTTTAGTTTCATTTTAAAAATGTTACTTTTCATATTTTAAACAACATTATTTGCAAGGCTTGCAATTTTTACAAATCCTTTTTCTTTTATTTCCCGCGCGATTGGACCAAAAATCCTCGTCCCTACTGGATTTCTCTCTTTATCATCAGCAATTATAACCCCAGCATTTTCAGAAAACCGAATATACGTACCGTCGCGTCTTCTAAATTCTTTTCTACTTCTCACCAAAACTGCTTTTACCTTATCTCCTTTTTTAAATTGAGTATTTGGAAGAGCTTTTTTTACAACACAACCAAGAACGTCACCTATATACCCAATCCTTCTTTGTGATCCACCGTATATCTGGATTACCATGAGCTGTTTTGCTCCCGTATTATCTCCAACTTGTAACATTGATCTATGTTGAACCATTATTTTTTTTGTCCTTCCTTTATTATTTCAACAACTTTAAACATTTTTTCACGACTCATAGGCCTTGTCTGTTCAATTTTAACCATTTGACCCTCCAAAGGCGCCATGCTATTAGTGTCTGCTTTGAATTTTTTTGTCACAGTAATTATTTTTTTATACATCTTGTGTCTTATCCTTCTTTCAATTCCAACCACAACGGTATTTTGCATTTTTGCAGATAAAACTGTTCCAATAAGTTGTTTTTTAGCCATGATTTTCCTTTCCTTTAAATTCTTTTTGTAAAATAATAGTCATAATTCTTGCAATATTTTTTCTTTTTGTGCGAATTCCAGCTGTATCCTTATTTTTTCTTGCTGCAATTTCAATTTTAAGCTTTCCAACTTCGGCACGAGTATCAAAAAGCTCTTTTTTTAATTCATTAACTGTTCTGCTATACAATTCTGCTTTTAGATTTTTTTTCATAATTAAATGCTCTCCTTTTTCAAAAATGTGCTTTTTATAGATAATTTGTGCCCTGCAAGACGCAAAGCTTCTTTTGCAACATTTTCAGGTACTCCACTCATTTCAAAAATTACTCTTCCAATTTTGACGGGTGCTACAAATTGGAAAAAATCACCTTTCCCTCCACCCATTCTGGTTTCCGGTGGTTTTTTTGTAAGCGGCCTATCCGGAAAAATTCTTATCCAGACACGTCCACCTCTTTTTGTAAAATGCGTAATAGCTTTACGAGCCGCTTCAATTTGACGGCTTGAAATATTTCCTTTTTCTTCAACCCTTAACCCAAATTCTCCAAAAGATACTTCTGTACCACCAACGGCAATATCCATTTTTGATTTTGGTTTAAATTGTTTTCTATATTTTTGTCGTCTAGGTGCTAACATAATTTTTATCTATTTATCCAAACTTTCACTCCGATATATCCGCTTTTTGTCAATGCCGGAACGCTTGCAAAATCTATGTCTGCTCTAATTGTCGAAAGAGATACTTTTCCTGCCTGAACCCGCTCACGTCTTCCAATTTCTGCCCCTCCGATTCTTCCCGAAAGAACAATTCTTACGCCTTTTGCGCCGCTTGACATAACTCTCTCAATTGACTGCTTCATTATTCTCTTGTGCGGCATACGTCTTATTAATTGATCAGAAACGTTATTAGCAACAAGATAAGCAGACAAATTCGGCTCTTTTATGGGTTCTACTTTTAGCTCAATTTTTGGATCATTTTTACCTTTTATCGATAACTTCAAGAATTTTACAATTTGTTTTTTTAATTCCTCAAGTCCTGTTCCGCCTCGTCCGATTACAATTCCAGGCCTAACAACAAAAATTGATATTTTTATGCTTGAAACAGATCTTTCAATAATAATGTCTCCTACGCCAGCAGGTTTTAATTTCGTAAGAAGCATTTCGCGCACCCTAATATCTTGCAAAACGGTTTTTGCATAATTTTTCTTATCATAATACCCTACGCTTTTAAAGCCGTGATGGATCCCGAGCCTTAATGCAATAGGATTTACTTTTTGTCCCATATTTAAACTTTTTCTCCTTTCAACTCTTCCTTTGTTTTATTTTTTTCAACCAAAGCAGGTGCCGCAACCGACGCAGCTACTTTTTGTCCTAAAATAACCGTTATATGGCTCATTCGCTTTTTATATGGACGTGTCCTTCCACGCCCTGCAAAATGAAATCTTTTATACGTTCCCGCTTCATTTACTGAAATTTCTTTAATAAAAAGATCGTTTTTGACTGCTTTAAAATTATTCACTGCGTTTGCGATTGCTGACTCAAGAGTTTTTTTGACCGGTGATGCCGCACGCTTCCCACTCATCGCAAGCTGTACAAGCGCCGGTGCTATTTCATATTTTCTTACAAGATCTGCTACCAACCTCACCTTTCGAGGCGAAATTTTTATATTTTTACTTGTTGCTGCAAATTCCATATTATGTCTTACTTATTTCACGCGCTACAATTCTTCCATGTCCTTTAAAGTATCGTGTTGGTGCAAATTCACCAAGCCTATGTCCTACCATATTCTCAGTTACTTTCACAGAAATATGGTTTTTTCCGTTGTGGACTAAAAACGCATGTCCTACAAAGTCCGGCGGAATCTGACAACTCCTCGCCCATGTTTTAATAGGAGTTGAATCTCCATTTCCTTTTTGCTTCTGTACCTTCAGAAGCAATTTTTCATCAATATATGGTCCTTTTTTTAAACTTCTGCTCATGTTTTATTTAATTTTAAATTTATAATTTACAATTTCTAATGAATATTAAATGTTTTAATTTTTAAAATTTATTAATTTAAACTTGATTTAAAATTTCAAATTTATAATTGAAAATTATTATTGTTTTCTCCTTTTTACGATAAACTTATTCGAATGTTTTTTCTTATTTCTTGTCTTACCAACCGCAGGTTGCCCGGCATATGTTTTTGGATATTTCAAACCAATTCCGGAACGACCTTCTCCTCCACCGTGAGGATGAGATGACGGATTCATTGCGGTACCACGAACCTTTGGTCTGTGTCCTAAGTGACGGGATGCTCCCGCTGTTCCAAGAACTCTATCTTTCCAATCAACTTTCCCAATCTGACCAATTGTAGCAAAATTTCCGGATCTAATCTTTCTTACTTCACCTGACGGCATTTTAACATGAACATATCCTCCTTCGGAAGCCATCACTGTTGCCATATTACCGGCTCCTCGGGCTATTTGCCCTCCGCGCCCGTGGGTTAATTCAATATTGTGAATAACCTGCCCAACAGGAATTTTTCCAAGCGGAAGGGCATTCCCAACTCGCGCATCGACGTTTTCTCCTGTAACAATCTTATCTCCCACTGAAAGCCCCAAAGGACTTAAAATATATCTTTTTTCTCCATCCGCATAATGAATAAGGGCAATATCAGCGCTTCTATTTGGATCGTACTCTATTCCTACAACATTACCTACAATTTCAAATTTGTTGCGCTTGAAATCAATCATACGATAATACCGCTTTGAACGACCACCTGTATGACGAATGGTGACACGTCCGGTCGTATCTCTTCCTGAATGTTTTTTAAGTATTATTTTTAATTTTCTTGTCATATTATTAAATTATTTTTTATCTTTCTTGTCTTTTTTATCTTTATCTTTCTTGGCGGATTTTTTGTCGTCGCTAACACTTTCTTCAAAAATATCTATTTTTTGGTCGCGTGCGAGCTGAACTCTAGCCTTTTTATATGAAAAAGGTACTGATTTTATCCCAAACCGGGTTCTCTTTGTTTTTCCTCCTTTTGTAATATTTGTAGAAATACCCATTACTTTTACATTAAAAGTTTTTTCAATGTCATTTTTAATACTTGTTTTATCTGCACTTTTTAAAACCTCGAAAGTATATTTTCCGAATTTTGCATCCGCAAGCGATTTTTCCGAAATAATAGGTTTTATAAGTACTGTCATATTAATTTTGTTTCAAAAATGTATTTTCTAAAAGACCAATTGCCTCTTTAACAAAAACTGCTCTTTTACTTTTCAAAACTCCGTACGCATGAAGAGCATTGGCAGGAAGCATAGTTAACCCCCCGATATTTTTTGTAGCTTTTTTGACCATTGAATCATTATCTGTAACAAATAAAACTCTGTCTGCTTTACCTTTCTTATTTGTCAGCGAAAGTGCGCGCAAAAGCAAAGCTATCTCTTTTGTTTTTCCGGATAAATCTGATAAGTCTACAACTATAATTTCCTGACGGAGAAGCTTTGAGCTTAATGCACAAAAAAGCGCTTTTCGTTTCATTTGCTGTGGCATTTGAAGCGAAAAATCCCGTGTTCTTGGACCAAAAGTAATTCCTCCTCCGACAAAAATCGGAGCTTTCCGGGCACCGTGACGCGCACGACCCGTTCCTTTTTGTCTATATATCTTTTTTGTTGAGTAAGCAACTTCTCCTCTCGTTTTTGTATTCGCAGATCCCTGTCTTTGATTTGCAAGATAAACTCTTACAGCTTGAGCGACCAATTTTGGACTATCGGAAACTCCAAAAATTTCTTCAGGCAATTTTAACGTACCTGTCTTTGTTCCGGATTTATCGTAAACCGCAACTGTCAAATTTAGTTTTTCAGTTTTTTCAGCTTTAACATCTTTTACCTTTACCGGATGTTTTGTAACAGAAGCTTTTGGCTTAACCACAACTTTTTTAACAGGCTTTACTTTTTTTACAGATTTTAAACTTTTAATTGTACTTGTTTTTTTAATTATTTTTTTACTTGTTGGCATTTTGTTCCTCCTTTATTTCTGATGCTTCAACCCTTGATTGTACTTCTTCAGTTACTATATCCGATGAATTATTCGAACTTTCAGAGACTTTCAAACTTTCAGTAGCTTCTGCGGGCAAGTCATTTTTCGGCGCCTCTATTTGTTCCTTTAACTTTTCCATTTCTTCAGGCGTTACTTCCACTTCCTCCACTTTTTGCACGTTTTCTTTTTTATAAAGAGGCGTGAATTTTTTATTCTTTCCGACTCTTGTTATCATCACAAGTCCGCCTTTTATTCCCGGAACAAGTCCTTTTACAAAAAGTGTGTTTCCTTCCAAGTCCAATACCTGAAGGTTTTTTATTGTAACACGCTCATCTCCCATTCTTCCCGCCATTCTTTTTCCCTTATATACACGTCCCGGAGTTGTCGTCTGACCGATTGACCCTGGAGCTCTTTCGCGGTCACTTTGTCCGTGAGTTCTTGGTCCACCTTTAAAATGATAGCGTTTTACGACTCCTGCGTACCCTTTTCCTTTTGATGTACCGACAATATCCACTACATCTCCTGGTTTGAAAACTTCTGCAGGTGAAAGCGTAGATCCCAAAGCAACTCCTTCTGTATCCTCAAGCCTTACTTCGCGAAAAAAGCGAGGTGTCTTGTCTAGCCCCGCTTTTTTTGCTATTCCCGCTATTGCCTTTTTTGGCTTTTTTCTAATTCCAAGTCCGATTTGTACGGAATTATAACCTTCTTTTTCAGCGTTTTTAATTTGTGTAACGTTGTTTCCTGCAAGGGAAATAAGAGATAATGGAACTCGTGTTCCATCCTCCAAAAAACCTTGGGTCTGATCCAGCTTGGTACCGATTAAACTTGATATATTCATAAAACCAATAAAAAAGCGACCGAAGTCGCTGACAAATGTCCCAGGGATTGACTTCGAAAACTATGTAATCATTGAAACTATCAATAGTTTGGACATGTAACAAAGATTATATACGGTTTGAATTCAAAATGCAATAGAAGCTAGAATTTTTGTTTTTTAAACTTGGTTACTCGCAAGGCACGTAGCGGGCGCCATTTGTACTTCCCAATTTTTTAATCAGGCGGTTTTTCATAAGATATTCTAAATCATAATGAAGCGTCCTGGAATTTACGGCAAAGAAACGTCTTTTAATTTGATCAAAGCTTATTAGCTTATGCTCGCGAATAATATTTAGAATTTCAGCTCTTTTTGGTAAAAGCGTATTTTCAATTAAAATTGTATCACCAGCCACAAAACTACTTTACTCTATTCTTCAATATATTGCAATATACTGCATAATACTTCGTCATATTTCAAAACTGTTTTGAATTTAATGTATTCGTCCTTTTGCGCGAAATAATAAATAATTAAACATCGCTGATTTGAAGTGAAATCTTGAAAAATTTGTTGAACGAACGCCAGGAAAGCTGAAAGGCGAAGTCCGGTGCTTTCAGTAAGTGAAATAAATTTTGAAAGTTTGAACAAGACTCGGCGGGAGCTTTTGGTACTTTTGGCGGGCAAAAGTACAAGAGGATCTACATCTTAATCTCAACATTTACCCCTGCAGGAAGATCCAGATGAATGAGGGATTCAATCGTCTTATCTGTTGGAGACATAATATCAATTAGCCTTTTGTGAGTTTTTATTTGGAAATGCTCGCGGGCATCTTTATCAATGAATGGGGATTTATTCAAAACATAAACGCTTCTTTTTGACGGAAGAGGAATAGGACCGACAACTTTTGCGCCTGTCCTTATTGCGGTATCAAGAATTTGCTGACATGTTGAGTCAATAATTCTCGGATCGTAACTTTTCAATTTTACTCTAATTCTTCCTTTTGGCATATGTTTTAAGTTTTAAAACTTGATAAATCACAAAAAAACCTACTTCAACAGTAGGTTATTACAGGTTCGCCGCTTGGCGAAATAAACTTAAATTTTAAAAAGTGCGATTATTTAGTAACTTTTGTAATGACCCCTGCTCCTACTGTTTTTCCACCCTCTCGGATAGCAAATCTCATTCCTTCTTCAAGTGCGATAGGAACAATTAAAGTTGCATTCATTTTTGCGTTATCTCCTGGCATAACCATTTCAACGCCTGTTTGGAGTTTGATTTCACCTGTTACATCAGTTGTTCTAATGTAAAATTGAGGTCTGTAACCGCTGAAAAATGGTGTATGTCGTCCACCTTCTTCTTTTGTAAGAATATATACTTCACATTCAAATTCTGTATGAGGTGTTATGGATCCCGGCTTTGCAATAACCTGACCGCGTTCAACATCAGTTTTTTCAATTCCGCGAAGAAGAAGACCAACGTTGTCTCCAGCTTGTGCATCATCAAGTTGCTTGCGGAACATCTCAACTCCCGTAACAACTGTTTCTTTTGTTGGTTTTATTCCAATAATTGCAACTGTTTCATTAACTTTTACCTGTCCTCTTTCTACTCTTCCTGTAACTACTGTTCCGCGGCCTTTAATTGAAAAAACATCTTCAACAGGCATAAGGTATGGTTTGTCAATTTCTCTAACAGGTGTCGGAATATATTCATCTACCACTTTCATAAGCTCTAAAATCTGTGCCTCTGCTTCCGGATCTCCTTGAGTTGCTTTAAGAGCTGATCCTTTAACAAAAGGTGTTTTATCTCCCGGAAAGTGATATTTTGTTAGAAGCTCACGCACTTCCATTTCAACTAATTCCAAAAGTTCGGGATCAGAAACCATATCGGTTTTATTCAGAAAAACAACAATTGAAGGCACTCCAACCTGATGTGCAAGAAGAATATGCTCACGGGTTTGTGGCATTGGACCGTCAGCTGCTGATACGACAAGAATTGCTCCGTCCATTTGAGCAGCACCCGTAATCATGTTTTTTACATAATCCGCGTGACCAGGAGCATCAATATGCGCATAATGACGGGTTTCGGTCTCGTATTCCTGATGGGAAATATTGATGGTGACTCCTCTTGCTTTTTCTTCAGGAGCATTATCAATATCTTCATACTTTTTTGCTTCCGCAAATCCCTTTTTTGCAAGTACGGTTGTAATAGCGGCGGTTAATGTCGTCTTTCCATGATCAACGTGACCAATAGTCCCGATATTTATGTGTGGTTTTGTTCTTTCGAATTTTACAGCCATATTTTTATCAAAATAAAAACACCTTTTTAGGTGTGAAATAGATAATACAATATTTCTTACCTATCGTCAAGAGGGAAATTATATATTTAAACTTTTCTCTTCGCTAAAAAATATTTTTCTTTCAAAAGAGCCTAATATCTGCTTGTGGAAGGCGGGACCTACGCATTCTCCTCGTATTTGATTTTAATTCTCTTCTCTCAAATCCCCCTACAAGATTTCCAAACGAAACATCTTTACCTCCAATAAAATGGTCTGTGGATCTAACCAAAATTTTTTCTACTCTACCCATCACAGTAGATATAGGATCTGTGCTATGTTGTAACGGCCCTTTTTCCCTACTCATATTTTTATTTAGCTAAATAATATTCTTTTAAGATTTATTTGTCAATAACTTTAATGTGACTAATATTACATCTTTAAAAACCGCAATAATATATTATAAAACTAAGAAAATGAAAGGAGGTGAAAAAAATGATTAAAAAACTTGATGGTGTTTTACTTTCGTCTGAAAATACAACAAAGCTTGTTAAGTTTTACCGGGAAATTGTGGGGCTAAAACAAGGAATGGAATTTGAGATGGAGGATGGAAAAAAAGTATATAGTTTTGATGATGTTCAACTATTTATAAACCCGCATTCCGAAGTCAGTGGAAAGAATAAAAATCCTGAAAGATTTATGTTGAATTTTGAGGTTGATGATATTGAAAAAGAAGTGGAAAAAGTTAAAAAAGCAGGAGCAAAACAAACGCAGGATATTTACCATATTGAAGGATATGGTCTGGTTTCAACATTTGAAGATGTTGACGGAAATTTCTTTCAGCTTGTTCAGGTAAAACAAAATTAGGCTTGTGGCATTAGATCTTTGTATTGAAATACTGAAAAATTATTTTTTATTTATTTATCGCGTTTTGAAGATCTTCTTTTTTCATCTTCCAAATGTCCAAATCGAGTTTTCTTTCTTTAAGTATATAATTCACTCTTGCTAAATGAGAAATTAAAAGAAAAGCAAGCTCATTTGTCAAAAGAGGGTTTACTTGGACATTAAAATTATTTCTTCGTAGAACTTTTGCCATTTCAACAACACAATCAAGCGCATGATATCCTCCTACGATTGTTTCTGCTGTTTCAGAAAGATTTAATTTTCCAATAACTTCATCTAACAAATCTTCATGTTCTTCATGCTTCCACTCATCTATTTTACGAGGTACTTCTACCAATCTATCAAATTCGTGTACCGGATATAAAACGCTGAAGTTTTCCTGAGTTGTATCTTGATAAACAATTCCAAAAATCGTAAATCCTTTCTTTTTGTAACGTGCAATTTGTTTTGAAACAACACTGTAAAAATCCTCCACAAGTGAAGTCTTTGGAATATCATTACGACCACCTGTTATTCGTCCATCCGGATACATTATAATAACCGCTTTTGAAACAGGCTGAGAAACAACTTCTGCTGAAACCGGAATTAAAGCTTCTATACTCATTTGCTGCGATTATATCAGACTTTGATAAATTCAATCACAAGCCCTATCTATACTTTTTAAAATAATCACTGTATCTTTTGTTTGAATATTTAAAACCGGTATGAAGTGGAGTAGGTAAGTTATTAAGTCGAAACCATTTTATCTCATCAATTTTGTTAGGCTCGTTATTTTTCACATCTTTAGGATTGACTTTTATAAAAAATGGGATAGCTAACCAGTGAGTTTTTATCTTGTTTTGAAATCTAATTATTGAGTGCGCCGGAAGCTGCTCTTGAATTATTCCTTTACATCCATATTCTTCTCTTACTTCACGCAAAACTCCGTCTATCGGATCCTCGCCAAATTCCAATTGTCCTCCCCCGCAATCCCATCTTCCAACTTCATCCCGGCAATTCTTACTCCTTTTATGAAACAGAAACTTTCCCTTTCCATCATTGCAATAAAAAGATATCGTAACGCCAACATAATCAATTCCTGGTTTCATAATGCTTATTCTAACACAAGAAAAAGAGGTGGGAAATCATGAATGCAAACTCTTTTTATAATCTTCTATGATTTTTGCGTGGTCAAATGCCAAAGGAGTAGGAAGATTATCAAACGTAAACCATTTTGCTTCCATTACTTCTTCTTTTTGGATTAAAATTTTTTCAGAAACCGGTTTTAAAACGTAGGCAAGACCGATATTCTGAAGATCGTGCGTATCTCGGTTGGATCCAGAATAAATCCCAAGAAAGTTTATAATCTCGCATTCCAATCCAACTTCTTCTTTTACTTCTCTTTTTGCACAATCTTCAACAGTTTCATCCCACCCAATGTATCCTCCAATCAAAGACCACATTCCGCGGCACGGTTCTATGTTACGATTAACAAGAAGGATTTTCCCACTCTTTATAACCAACCCGCTTGTTACAAGATCTCGTGAAACATATCTTCCGCACGTGGGGCATCTTTCTCCTCTTTTGATAATTGACATAATGATATTATACAACGATATAATTATTTAAGCTCAAAACATGTATAAAAAGGCTTTGGAACATTTTAAAAATAGAGATCTGATAATTTACAATTCTGGTAAAAATTTCGAACTAATTCTGTCTGTTCATCCCGACCCTTTCATGCGTTTGACCCGCACGATTGTAGGGCAACAATTATCTGTCAAGGCGGCGGCGACTATCTTCGGAAGGTTTGGAAAATTGTTTAAAAACGGAATAAACCCTAAGGACTTACTTAAAATTCCGGATGAAAAACTAAGGGGCGCTGGAATATCTTTTCAAAAAATAAAATATCTGCGTGACTTGGCCAAGAAAACATTATCAAAACAAGTGAATTTACATAACCTGAAAAATAAACAAAACTCAGAGGTTATTACAGAGCTTGTAAGAATTAAAGGAATTGGTCAGTGGAGCGCTGAAATGTTTTTGATGTTTTCGCTCGGGCGGCCTGATGTTTTTTCATACGGCGACTTGGGCCTTCAAAACGCAATAGCCAAACTTTATAAAATGAAAAATAAACCGACAGAAAAACAGATGGAAAAATTGACAAAAAAATGGACTCCTTACCGCACTTTTGCTGCAATGATTCTTTGGAGAAGCCTTGATAACGAACCGAAATAATCAAACTATATTCTAACGATATTCTAACGATACGGGATCGTTAGCTTCGTTAGCTTCATGTCTTAAGAGTATGGGGTTCTTTTTACCTTAATACTTTCTGCTTGATTAACAGTTAATATTTGGGCGTCAAAATCAACATAGGGGAATTTTTCATGAGCACCTTTTAATTCTGCTTTTATTTCTTGAGTAAGTTTTCTTTTATTGGTCCCGGTCAAAACAATTTCTTCCCCGTGTACATTCAATATTCCGACATAATTATTCCGTTCTCTTCCTGCCATGAGTGGAATTATATGAGATTAACACCCCAAACGCAATAAAAAAAATAAACTTCGAAGATTTGAAAGTGAAACGCATAAAAATCTACAATGTACCAAAATAGGCCGGTACTATTCTTCTTTATGAAATAAGTTTATACCTCCGTCTTCTCCTCCCGTTAATTTATGCAAATCTCCTTCTTTGCTTAAATGAAAACTTTGAATTGTACCATGACATTTATGATAAGCACTGTGAAAATCTATGCTTACATTAATAAGTTTAATTTCTCGAGTTGGTTTAAAAATATCCTTGGTATGTTCTTTTTTGAATACGAAATTTATATATTTCACTTCACCCTTGCCGATAAAGCTTTGTTTAAAAGAATTGATCGTTGGCTGTTCGCTTACAGATAAATGGGCGTCTACCTGAAATGCTGGTCCGTTTCCTACATTATTTATTTTTATTGGAATAATAATTGTTTTTTTTAAATTCTTTATTTTTTTAACGTCAACATCTTCAATTATTAATATCGGTAGAATTCCATACTCTCTTTGCAACGCAAGCTCTTTAACAGTTCTTTTTGTATAAAGCATGTAAAAAAACGTGATTGTTGTTAAAACAATTGTTGTTATTGCTTGAATTACTCCTGAATTATGATTTAAAAAATTAACTATATCTATTAACATACTATCTCCACCTCAACTTCGGGGGTAAACTCAAAGGTTTCTTGGAATTTTTCTTGAATAGTTTTTATTATAGATAAAACATCTTCTGCTTTTGCTCCTCCCAAATTCACTATAAAATTGCAATGTTTTGGTGAAATTTGAGCGTTTCCAACGCGAAATTCCGCAAGATCCAAACGCTTGATAAGGTATCCCATCGCAACTTTCCCATGCCAATCCCTTTTTATTTTTTCCTCAAGGTCGGGAAAAATTTCCAAAACACTTTTTATCTTTTCTGGATCTGTAATATTTTTAAATACACTTCCGCAATTTGGAAATTCAAGAGGATGGCGTCTATTTCTATATTCAATGTTTGAAAGATAAGTTTGACGGGCTCTCTGGACACCGGCCGCATCGGTTGGAGTAAGACGGAATAGAGAAGAAACAACTATTAGATTTCTGTGTTTTTTAACAAGAGAGTTTCTATAACCAAATTTTAACTCGAACCTTTTTAACGTTATAAGTTTCATTTTTTTATCGGTTATTTCAAGCAAGGTTACTTCTTTAACGTTGTCTTTTATCTCTCCTCCAAAAGCTCCTACGTTTCCGCGAATTGCCGCCCCCACAGTACCGGGAAGTCCTCCTGCCCATTCAAGACCAATCAAACTATTCTCAAACGAAAATTTAATAACATTATCAAGAAGCTCACCTGCAAATGCCTCAACAGTGCTATTCCCAACAAGCCGAATAGAACTCTTTTTTGGCGCAATAAATCGCACGACCGCGCCGTCAAAAAAATCATCGGTAAAAATTAGATTGCTTCCCTGACCGATAAAAAAAGCCCTGGTAAGTTTGTTTCTCTTTATGAATTCAGCTGCTTTTTCAACATCTTCCGAGTTCTCAACGTCAATAAGATATCTAGCAATTCCGCCGATTTTATACCAAAGAATATCCTTGAGAGAAAAATTTTCGTGAAGTATCATAGCTTTGAAGCTATTGTAGTAGATTAACGAATTATAATCAAGGCTAGCTGGAATTTGGACCGTAAAGATAGAGAAGAACAAGAATTATTGAAACAACTCCAACCGCCATAATATACTTTGCGTATTTTATGGTAGTGCTTTTGTCTTTTTTATTCTCTTTTGTGTACTGCCACGCAAGCCAAGACGCAAAAAACGGACAAACAATGACAATAACAGTACTTCTTATCGGATCAAGAGGCTGACCTACAACCGCGCGCAAAATGCTTTCGGATTTTCCCAACATCAATATCAAAACTCCCATCCAGAAAATTGCCAATGGTGTAAGAAAAAGAACTTCAAAAAACCAAAACATTTCTTTATTCTTTTTTAGACTTATCATAATTATTCTTTATGTATTTCTGCTTGAGCAACCTGGTCTTCTTCAAGTCTGAAAATTCCTTCGTCAAGCCTTTTCTGATCAAGAAAATGCGCTATAAATCCAACAGATCTACTTAAAACAAAAAGCGCATTAAAAAATTCTATCTCTGAAAGATGCAAAAGCTCTTCATTTGAGTATTGCTCCTTTTCTGACAAAATGTCAAGAGCAACTGCGGCTATTGCACCGTCTACATTTAAAATAAGGTTGCCTTTTTTACCAACTGTTATTTTCTCAACCTCTCTGGCAAACGATGTAAATTTTCCCTTGAGTCCGCCTGAAAAAGATATAATTTCAGATACCCTTGGGTCAGGATAATCACTTCTGTATTTTCTATGTCCAATTCCAGGAATATATTTTTTCTTCGCGGCAAATTCTTCAACAAATTCGCCGGGGTTTTTATTATTCATAACACCTTCAAGCCAATTCCCTGCGGCTTCATTTATTGCCCCGCCAAATCTTGGACCAATCGTAAGAAGACCCGCGGACAAACTTGACACAAGATCCCTCCCTGCACGGGACGCAATAATCGTATTAACCGCGCCACTTACATAAGGACCATGGTCTACAAGAAGACGCAAGACAAAATCTACAAATTCCTCAAATTCAGGAGATTTAATCTTTTTTCCCAAAAACAGGGAAGAAACAATGTAAGCAAATGAATTCTTTTTTGAAAAAGAAAGAAGGTCCTCTCCCAAAATCGATACCGTACCGTCGGTATCTTTTGAAATACTTGATGCAATAAGTGCATGTTTTCTATCACTCATATCTTCTATTATATTACTTTTTTTGTCATCTGGAACAGATGGAAGCGATTCAATTAAATCAACAAATTGCGAGAATGATTCTGCAATTTTTACCCCCACGCCCGCTAAAACATCACGTTTTGCGCGTGCTGTTTCTTTTTGGTTTGCTGCCATGGCTTTTGCGTGTCCAAACTGAGGAGCTTGAGGAAAAATCTCTGCAACAACTCCTGCTATATAGGCAATAACGGTTTTTGTAACTTTTTTTTCTGAAATAAGACTTGCCACCTCATATTCATCAACCCCTCCAAGCTCTCCAAAATAAATAATTGTTTTGGTTTTTGGATCATTTTGTGCAGCCAAAAAAGCCTCTGATGGGCGCAATAGAGGAAATCTATCTCCTCCAAAAGACATGGAAAAAGATATTTTTTTATTCATCCCTGTTACAATATTTATAATCTCGTTTGTCATACCTCCGGAAGCCGAAAGAACGGCAACACTTCCAGCATCAAAAATATGTGCATCTATTAATTGCTGTGACTCTACCCCTCCAATTGCCCCAAGCTTAAGAGTTTCAGGAATAAGAAGTCCTACGCTTGCCGGACCTATTAGAAAAATATTTTTGGAATCTGTTATTGCCCTTAAGTCCAGTGCATGTTTTTCCGGAACATTTTCTGCAAAAATAACTCCTCCCGAAAGACTTGGCAGAGAATCTATTGCCTCAACCGTTAACGTAAGAACTCTTCTTGCGGAAGCAACATTTACAAAAAGTGTTATACCGTTTCTTATTTTTTCAGGTATCCTCTCCCAAGAAGAATACACAGGAAGAAGTATCTCTTTTTTCCCAAAGAAATATCTCTCAAATTTACGGCCTGAAGCAAATATTGCTTTAATTGAAGGCTTGTCGCGCCCTAAATGAAATTCATAATCCAAAGCACTTTGAATAATAGCCGGATAACTTCCGATGAAAAGAATTGAATGGTTTTGTTTTCGCAATTTTTCAATATCTAACATAGTTTCAGAATTTTCAATTTTACCTGCCCGCAAATACTTCACATTAAACGTTGCAGGCGGGAATTTTTAATTTTCAATCAATTATCAATTTATAAATTTTAAAACATTTAGATTTCATTTTTAATTTAAAATTTGTAATTTAAAATTATTTTATAGCTTCATGAATTATGTCTGTTAATATCATTTCCGGTCCGTGAACTTTTCCGATAAGCCCGTTTTCGGAAACAAAATCGCTTATAAGCTTCAATCCCTCTTTTTGGTGAGGACCCCCGCGCCGTACATAAATTTCAATACCTTGATCTTTTAATTTCTCGCTCACCTCTGAAATTGCATTAATAATTCCTTTAAAAGTTATTCTGACATCAGTAAAATTTGCAACTCCTCCGGCAATAATCAATACTTTTTTGTCTGATTCAGATTTAAGAAGCAAACTTAGTAAATTTTTTGTATAAATGTAGGTTTCTTCCTCATTCGGGTTTCCGGAATACTCCCCGTAATTTGCAAGCTCTCCTCCATGGCCAATATTTTTTACTTCATCAGCCAAAACAATACTTGCGCCGCCGCCTGAAAGAAGCATAAAAATGCTTCCGTCAGGATTTAGAACATTTAATTTAAATGCTGCCGGACTTTTTGCCGAAAGCCGCAAAATATTTTTTTCCTCATCAGTTAGCTTTGAAGCACGAGCATTACGAAAGTCAGAAGAAGACCAGTCTTGGACAAAAAATTCTGCCGCGCTATCTACTTCTCCTGCAATATCCAAAATCTGAAAGCTGTCAAACTTAACAACAAGCGGATTTATTTCAAGAAATGAAAAATAAAGATCGTCAAATGCCTCTTTTAATTTCAAAAAAACTTCTTCATCCATTCCCAATCCTTCTGCAACGCTTCGTGCGGCTTGTAAATCTTTTAAAAGAAGCGTTTCTACTTCTTCTTTATGTTTTTCAATATCTATTCCTCCTTTATGCGAATACGAAACAACGGTTCCAAGAGTTGTTCTCTCAAGGGATAAATACTTCTCAAGAGATGAATCATGAGGAACATATTCTTCGACTAAAAAATATGAATAGCCGCGCTTTCTGTAATTTTCTATTGCAAGAATAACTCCATTAAGATCGGTATCAAGGGTGACTAAGCCTTGTTTCATCCTGCGTTTTACCCCTTCATCAACTTTTACAACATATTTTCTGTCGGGACGAACAAACTCATTAATTTTTTCGACAACATCGGTATCGGCATTAAAAGATAGGCCGTGATAAGTAAGGCCTAAAAAAGTGTGGAGCGCCATCTTGGCAGCATATTCGGACAGAGCAACCCTAGCCATAACAATTAATTATACTAAATTCTAAGTATATTCGCCGATTTGAAGTGAAATCTTGAAAAATTTGTTGAACGAACGCCCGGAAAGCTGAAAGGCGAAGTCCGATGCTTTCAGTGAGTGAAATAAATTTTGAAAGCTTGAACAAGACTCGGCGAGAGCTTTTGGTTCTTTTTGCGGAAAAAAGAACAAGAAATAAATTACTGCGCGGTAATTCTTCCGGTGAATGTGGATTTGGCAAGCATTGCTTCAACAATGTTTCGCGGAACTTCTTCGTAATGCGAAGGTTCCATATAATAAGTAGCGCGTCCCTGCGACATAGACCTAAGAGTCGTCGCGTATCCTGAAAGTTCTGACAGCGGAACAAGACCCAAAATTATGCGCGCATTTCCGCGTTCTTCTGTTCCTGTGATTTGCGCACGCTTTGAACTAAGATCACCTATTACATCTCCCATAAATTCTTCAGGAGTTGTCACCTCAATTTTCATAATCGGTTCAAGAAGTTGTAGATTTGCTTTTTTGGAAGCTGTTTGAAGCGCCATACTCGCAGCAATTTTAAAAGCAATATCTGAAGAATCAACATCATGATATGAACCGTCGTAAACAGTTACTTTCATATCAACCATCGGATACCCCAATAAAATTCCTTTTTCCAAAGTCTCCTTAACTCCTTTTTCAATAGAACCTATAAATTCGGCAGGAATCGCGCCTCCTTTTATTGCATTTACAAATTCGTAGCCTTCACCACGCGGTACGGGCGCAATTCTAAGAAGACAGTGTCCATATTGCCCACGTCCTCCTGTTTGCTTAATATATTTACCCTCACCTGTTGCTTCAATAGCAATTGTTTCTTTGTAGGCCACTTGAGGCGCGCCTACATTTGCGTCAACGCCAAATTCCCGCTTCATGCGGTCAACCATAATCTCCAATTGCAGCTCGCCGATCCCCGACATAATTGTCTGCCCTGTTTCATGATTTGTCTTAACGCTAAAAGTAGGATCTTCTTCCATAAGCCTTTTTAGCGCAAGTCCCATTTTCTCCTGATCATTTTTTGTTTTCGGCTCAATTGCAAGAGAAATAACAGGCTCAGGAAATGAAATTTTTTCAAGAATAATAGGTTTTGCCTCATCACACAATGTATCTCCGGTAACCGTGTCTTTCAAACCGACAACAGCAACAATTTCTCCGGAATAAGCAACTTTTATTTCCTCACGTTGATTTGAATGCATAAGAAGAAGGCGCCCGACACGCTCTTTTATTCCTTTTGAAGAATTATAAATGTATGAACCGGAATCAATTTTGCCGGAGTAGAGGCGAACAAATGTAATTTTCCCAACGTGAGGGTCAATTTGAACTTTAAAAGCAAAGCCCGCAAAAGATTCTTCGGGAACCAATTGTCTTATTTCTTCCGCGCCCGTTTTTGGAGACAAACCCTTCACTTCTTTCAAATCCATTGGTGACGGAAGATAATCAACGACTGCATCAAGAAGCGGCTGAACGCCTTTATTGCGCAGAGAAGACCCCGCATAAATTGGAACTACTTTATAACCAACTACCGCTTTTCTAAGACCGGCCTTTAATTCCTCAACAGTCAATTCTGTTCCATTTAAATATTTATCCAAAAGCTCATCATCGTTTTCCGCAATTTTCTCAATCATTTTGTGGCGGTACTCTTCAACTAGCTTTTTCATATTTTCAGGAATTTCATCGGACACGTCATACTTTGCGCCGAGTTCCTCGCCTGTCCAAGTAATGGTTTTCATGTTTAAAAGATCAACAATTCCCTTAAAATCCTGCTCCGCGCCAATCGGAAGAACCATAATAATCGGGTTTGCACCAAGACGTTTCTCAATAGAAGCAACAGTCTTTAGAAAATCAGCTCCGAGCTTATCCATTTTGTTGATAAAACAAATTCGCGGGACTTTGTATTTGTCTGCCTGACGCCAAACAGTTTCACTTTGCGACTGGACGCCTTCTTCAGCATCAAGAACGGTAACCGCGCCGTCCAAAACGCGGAGAGATCTTTCAACCTCTGCTGTAAAGTCAACGTGTCCTGGAGTATCGATAAGATTTATCCTGTAAGGTGCATCTTGGTCACTGGACTTACCGATAGGAGTATGTGTCCAAAAAGTGGTTGTTGCGGCACTGACAATAGTAATTCCTCGTTCGCGCTCCTGATCCATCCAGTCCATAACAGTATTTCCTTCATCAATATCACCAATCTTGTAGGACTTTCCTGTGTAAAAAAGAATGCGCTCGGAAGTTGTGGTTTTTCCCGCGTCAATATGCGCAATAATCCCGATATTGCGAATTTTTTCTAACGGTACGTTTCTATCTGTATCAGCCATTTTTTGAGCTCCTTATGCAAGCTACGCGCTCTATAAATAAAAGTCCTTGAGCGAGAAAATACCGTGAGTCTCTGGCAAGTGAGCAAGTTTGCGAACGCGCCAAGAGTTAACGGTATAATATACGCTAAATCAAAAAAATTCGAATTACGACACCGCCAGCGGTTTGACGAAATTCGAACTCATGTTATTTTACCAGACTCATCACCTTATGTAAATACACTAAGACCGTGCTATAATTTCGAAAATGAACCCTAACAGAATACAAAAAATCCAAACAATACTCACAGAAAGAAAGATTGATGCGCTATTAGTTAGCTCAAGCATAAATATCCGCTACATCACGGGATACTCCGGATTTATGTCTGAAGAACGTGACGCATATATTTTTGTGACAAAAAAATATGCAATTTTATTTACAAACACTCTTTATTTTGATGAGGTTAAAAAATCGGTAAAAGATCCGATCAAAGTTTTTTTGATAACCCAACTCCAAAAAACGCTTGAAGAGTTTTTAAAACATGAGAAGATAACAAATATTGGTTTTGAAGAAAATCTAACTTATTCAGAATACATTCGCTTTAAAAAATTAATAGGGGTTAAGCTTAAACTTGCAGAGAGTATTATCGAGGAAATTCGAACAATTAAAGATCAAACCGAACTTAAATCACTACATAAAGCTTGCAACCTTACGGACTCTGCTCTCGATTATGTTTTAAAAAAGATCCGAAATGGAATAACAGAGCTTGAATTGGCATGGGAAATTGAAAAGTTTATTCGCGAACACGGAGGAGAACTTGGTTTTCCGTCAATTATCGCTTTTGGTAAAAATTCTGCAATCCCTCACCATAAAACAGATGAAACCAAACTTAAATCAAGCTCAATTGTTCTTTTGGATTTTGGCGCAAAGGCTGGTGGATATTGCGCAGACATGACGCGCACTGTTTTTTTCGGAAAAGCTCCAGAAAAATTTAAAAGAATGTACGAAACAGTGAGGATTGGGCAGGAAAAAGGGTTTAAACCAAAAATGTTTACGCCTCAAGATCTGGATAAAATCCCAAGAGATTATATTATTTCCCAAGGATACCCAAATATCCCACATTCTGTTGGACATGGGGTTGGACTTGCTGTCCATGAACTTCCACATATTTCCCCAGGAATTAAAGAAAAGATTAATCCAAACACGCCCTTTACCATAGAGCCCGGAATTTATATAAATGGTTTTGGCGGAGTAAGAATAGAAGATACTGTATATTTTGATGGAGAAAAAATAAATCTGCTCACGCAATCTCCAAAAAACCTTATAGAACTATAGTCTAAAATTATTCTATTTCTGCTTGATATCCTGTTTTTGTAATTTGCTTTATTATTTGTTCAATTTTCACATTTTTCTCATCAAACTCAATCTCAACTTCTCCCTTTGCATAACTTGTGTTGGATGATTTTACCCCGTCTACCAAATCTTCTAAATCACCATCTATATTCATAGCGCAACTTGCACAATGCATACCTTTTATTTTAAGTTTTATTTTTTTCATTTAAATAACATGTATTATTCCCCGAAACATTCCCATACTGCACATAAATGCAATATCTTGAGGAGCATCTGGTGCTGTAAAAGAAATTGTGTCAGAAGTTCCCAGCGGAATAACTTTTTGTACTCCTAATTGAGGAATAGTAAATGCTTGTATGCATCCACTTCCGTTTGTGTTTGTAATTTTTAAAGTTACGTTAGAATTTGCTTTGACATTTATAATATTTGGATTGTATCCATATGATTCTATATCAATAACCGGACCTTGAGTGACCTGTAATGCAATATTGTTGGTTTTCGAGCCATCATCACATAGAGTAAAAAAACACACTGTTTTTGAAAACATATTTTTAAGTGTCCAATTACTTCCTGTAAGCGCGATTGCACCGTCAAGGTTGTAAATAGCCAAAAGGATAATAGAAATTGCCGCGACTTTTGCGAAATTTTTCTGCATAATATCTCCCAGTTTTGTCGCAAAGTATCCCAGTATGAAAAATATAGGAGATGTTCCAAGGACAAACGCGAAAAGAATTGCTGCTCCTAAAAACGGATTTCCCGAGCCAACTGCAAGGACCATCATTGCTTGCGTTGTTCCGCACGGAATAAATACGGTAAACGCTCCTAAAAGCGCCGGCGCAAAAAAATCCTTGCTCTTTGATCTATTTCTTACAAGACGTGTCAAAATTTTTGGCGGCTGGATGATAAAGTACCTAAAAATTGGATGAACATTAAGAAGATTTAGAGCAGTTCCGATCATAAAAACAGCAACCGCGATTTGAAAGGTAGTCCGTAAAGGTATGGAAAGCTGGAAAACGCTTCCCAAAAGACCCAATAAAAATCCCAAAACCGTATATGCTATAAGTTTTGTTCCTAAAAAAGCAAGAATTGGCAAGGCGTTTCCTTTTTTCGTTTCTTCTTTAAGCCTTTCTTCTTCTCTGTTTGCAATTGTTGCAGCAAGAAGTCCGCCCTGAACCGCCATGCACGTAAGCCCTCCTGTTAAAAGTCCTGTTAAAAATACTGCTGTTAAATTCATAGCTTGGCAATATTATACATTAATTTTCGCACGTTTTAATAATAAAGAGTTTGTAACAACAGACACAGAACTTGTTGCCATAGCAAATGATGCAAAAATTGGATTTAAGAGTATGCCGGAAAAAGGATATAAAGCTCCCATCGCAACAGGAATAAGAATTATATTGTATCCGAATGCCCAGAAAAGATTTAATTTTATCGTTCTCATTGTTTTTTTGGAAAGTATAATTGCTTTTACTACAGACTTTAAATCATGATTTATAAGAGTTATATCGGCTGCCTCAATTGCAACGTCAGTACCGCTTCCCATTGCTATTCCTACATCAGCTGCGGCAAGCGCAGGAGCATCGTTTATTCCGTCTCCTACCATTGCCACAACTTTTCCCTGACTTTGTATTTTTCTAACCTCATTTTCTTTGTCTTGAGGAAGAACATCCGCTAAAATTTTAGAAATTCCCAAACTTCTAGCTATTGCATCAGCAGTTCTCATGTTATCTCCAGTAATCATAATAGTCTGAATACGCATTTTGTTAAGTATTTGTATTGCCTCTTTTGCGCTATCTTTTATCGTATCTGCTACTGCAATTAGCCCGATGAGCTCATTTTTAACAGCTATCATCATAACCGTTTTTCCTTCTGTCTCAAGTTTTTCAATTTGTTCTTCAGAATCCTTAAAGTTAACTTTTTCTCTCTCCATCATTTTTCTATTCCCAAGAATTACTTTATCCATTTTTAGAAATCCTTCAACCCCGTGTCCGGGTACGGCTTTGAATTTATCAATTTTATCTAATGTAATTTTTTTATTTTCTGCGTCTTTTACAATTGCTTCTGCCAAAGAGTGTTCCGACCCTTTTTCAAGTGAGGCAGCCAACCTTAATATCTCACTATCACTTTGAATTTTGAATTTTGAACTTTGAACTTTAACTATATCCGTTACCTTAGGTGTTCCGTGAGTCAAAGTTCCTGTTTTATCAAAAATAATTGTATTTACTTTATGGGCAATTTCAAGACTCTGGGCATCTTTTATTAAAATCCCATTTTCAGCGCCTATTCCAGTGCCGACCATTATTGCCGTGGGTGTTGCAAGTCCCATTGCGCACGGGCATGCAATTATAAGAACCGCAATAGAATTTAGAATTGCAAAAACAAGAGCGGGCGTAGGACCAAAAACATACCATACGACAAAGGTTAAAATAGAAAGAATTATAACGACAGGAACAAAATATGAAGAAATTACATCTGCAAGTCTTTGAATTGGTGCCTTGCTTCCTTGCGCTTCTTGAACGAGTTTTATAATTTGAGATAGCATCGTCTCACTTCCTACTTTTGTTGCTTTATAAAGAAATGTTCCTGACTTATTTAATGTTGCTCCGATTACAATATCTTTAATTGTTTTCTCAACCGGAATGCTTTCTCCGGTAACCATAGATTCGTCAATTGACGAATCTCCCTCAGTCACAATTCCATCAACCGGAATTTTTTCACCGGGTCTAACGCGAATTAAATCTCCTACGACTACGTCTTGTATGGGAACATCAATTTCCTTTCCGTCTCTAACAACACGCGCTGTTTTTGCCTGAAGTCCTATTAATTTTTTTATTGCCTGAGAGGTTTGTCCTTTGGCTTTGGCTTCCAAAAACCTTCCTAACAAAATTAATCCGATAACAACAGATGCAACATCAAAATAAGGCATTGCTTCTATTTGAAATTTTTGAAGTATTGCAGGAAAAAACGTTACAAAAACTGAATAAAAGTATGCAACGCTTGTGCCTATTGCGACAAGTGTATCCATGTTTGCCGTTCTATTTTTAAGTGCAGGAATTGTGGCTTTGTAAAAAGCGAGCCCTGCCCAGAATTGAACAGGAGTAGCAAGCAAAAGCTGAAAGAAAAAGTTTTTAAAAAGATCGGGAGCGTAATTTGATAATCCGGGAAAACTTCCCCACGTAATTATTGCTCCGAAAAAAAGACTTACAGCAACTTTATTTCTTAAGCTTACCAAATCTTTTTGTTTTTCCTTATTTTCTTCTTCATCAGAAGTATTATTAGCCAGTAAAGCTTGGTATCCTACGCTAGAAACGGAATTTAAAATATCATCATCTTTTACTCTTTCTTCTATTGTGACGATTGCTTTTTCCGAAGCATAATTTACGTTTGCGTCAAGAACCCCGTCAACTTTTTTTAACGCCCTTTCAATCACTCGTACGCAAGATGCACAATGCATACCTTTTAGTGAATAAGTTTTTTTAAGTGTTTTCATATTAATCCTTAACGATAAGTTTTCCATGAAACATGCCCATGCCGCATGAGAAGTCAAACGTACCGGTCTTTTCAGGTTTAATTTCAAAAGAAACGGTTTTTCCGAGAGGAAGAAAGCGTTTTATTTTAAATTCGGACAATATAACATCTTCAAGACAGCTATTTTCATCTTGCCTTGTAAAATTAAAAGTTGTAATTTTGTTTTTTTTAATTTGAACCGTAGAAGGTTGATATCCTCCTTTTACTAAAATATCGACCTCTGCTTTTTCCGGGCTTTCAGAACGTGCTTGGACCGCTTCATCTTTTTTTCCGAAGAAAAACCAAGCAGTAAAAATAATACCTAAAATTCCACCGATAAAAACAAAAACTTTATCCATTAATTTGCTTTTTTCTTGAAAACATTCATAATTTCCTCGATTGCCTCGTTACCTTTTCCTTCTTTTATTGCATTGGCAGCACATGTTTTTAAATGATTTTCCAAAACCGCATTGCCGGTTTCTTTAAGCGCTCCTTCAACGGCTTGCAGTTGATGTAAAACGTCAATGCAGTAAGAATCGTTTTCAACCATACTGATAACCTTCTCAAGATGCCCCCTCGCGATTTTAAGGCGATGAGCAATTCTTTCTTGTGTATCCTTTGGTCTATATGCCATATTTTGTGCGGAATGATGCCTAATTATATCCCCCCATGAGGGATATATTAATACATTAAAGAGTGTTTGTCAATAGTCCTTGAATTTTTTATTTAAATTGATTAGAATAGGTCTTCATGTATGGGTTTTATGAGTAGAACAGCGATTATATTTATAGTTCTTGTCGTCATTGGGTTTGGCGGCCTCTACTTTCTTTTGCAAACAAAGCAGACAACATTCACTCCGCAAATTCCGGTTGTACCTTCACCAACCGTTCAGGTCCAGCGCCTTATTACAATTGCACCGTCTATTAGTGTTACCCCGTCCTCTACATCTGCTGTGCCAACAATAAACCCTGTTGCGGCAAAAAAGGCCACTATTAAAACAAGCAAGGGAGATATTGTTTTTTCGTTTTACGGAAAAGAAGCGCCGGGGACTGTGGCAAATTTTGTGCAAAAAGCACAAAGCGGATTTTACAACAATCTTACGTTTCACCGTGTTGAAGATTGGGTAATCCAAGGAGGAGACCCTAAAGGCAACGGTACCGGTGGAGGAGATTTGCCGACAGAATTAAGCGAAAAACCATTTGTTGTTGGATCCGTTGGTGTTGCGCGCGGAGGCGACATAAAAATCTCAAACGATTCACAATTTTTTATAACAAAAACGGAAGCTCCATGGCTCAATAATCAATATACAAATTTTGGAATTGTGACTGACGGAATGAATGTGGTTAATACAATAAAAATCGGCGACCGCATTTTAGGAATTACTGTTGAATAATCTTTCATTATCGTTTCGCGCGCCATTTTTGCTTTGTTTATCGTTTTGCGCACAATATCTTTCATTCTTCGATTCGCAGTACATTTTTCCATTGCGATTGAAGCATATTCGTCGTTTCGCGCGCAACTCTTGAAGTCTTGCCCGAGTGAACGCCAGGAAAGAGGAAAGGCTTGTCCGGCTCTTTCAGTGAACGAGGAAAAGACGTAATGCGTGAGCACGACACGACGAGAGGTTTTGCTTCTTTTGGCGGACAAAAGTACAAAGAAAATATTATCTCAATTCTTCAAGAATCACGACTTCAGAATTCACAACGCCTTTTTTCAATTTTTCCTCGGCCTCGCAAGCTTTTTCTTTTAACAGACTTTTATAATGCATGGGAATTGTTTTTTTTGCGCCAATTGCATTTGCCGCCTCAATTGCCTCTTCAACATTCATCGTATAAGTCCCGCCCATCGGAAGCATCGCAATGTCAATACTGAGCTTGTCGAACGTATTCATCTCGGCAGTAAAATCCGTGTCTCCCGCATGGTAAATTGTAAGACCGTTTAAATTAAAAATGTACCCTACCCAATTGTTTGATTTTGGATGAAAGCTTAAACGCTCAGGCACCACATTGTATGCCGGAACCGTATCAAATTTGAATCCGTTAATTTCGTATGATTTATTCGGCTCAACGGGAAATTTAACTTGAGTAATATTTAGAGTTTTTAAGCTGTCAGGTGTTGCGACAACCGTTGTTTTCGGTTTGAGAATTAAACTAATATCGGTATTCGATAAATGATCATAATGTGCATGAGTGATAAAAATAATATCTGCTCCGCCAGCCGGCGGATTTTTTGGTAAATTGAACGGATCTACATAATAAATCTTCTGCCCTGTTTGGGAATCGGTAAAACAAAAAGAAGCATGCCCCAACCAAGTCACATTTTCCATTGGATAAAATATACCACAAAAAAAGTCAGGGAGAAAGAAAATTATACGGCTAGGGAGTTAAATTACGAGAAAAAATAACCTAACGTTCTCATGTTCTCGAGAACATGAGATAGAACGTTCCGATGTTCGTTTGAATGTTTGACCGAAATATACCTGTTGTTAATAATGTTTAAACTGGAAAAAAATAATAAAACCCCGCGGCCCAGAAGCCAAATAAAAATTAGGAATAAAAAAACTGAAAAAATTATACTGCTTTTGGCTTATTTTAGCACCTTTTTGAAATTGATGTAGGTGATAGGTTCACTAGGTTATAGGTAATAGGTTGATAGATGGGACGCTTTGCTACCTTTGTTTTACTTCGTAAAAAAAGTAGGTTATGGGTTTTAGTTGTAGTTTCTAAATTCAATATGAAATACTTTTTTGTATCCTTCGAAAATAATTTTTGCCCTTTGAAACAAATCTCTTTGACCCAAAATAGCTTTATATGGAGCCACTCCTTCAATTATATTTACATTTAATCCAAATTCCTCGTCAAATATTCTGACTTTTATTTTTGCCGCGTGAGAAATAAAATTTCCACCAACTGAAAATCCACCGACTCCCGGAATCTTTTGCCAGTCTATCCCTAAGTCTTCTGCGATTACGGTAGAAATTACAGCTCCGGCTGCTTCGGAATCGACCAACGCATAAGTTGAAACTTCTTTTGTTCCATTAATAAATTTTAAAGGTAACATTGGTTGAGGTAGAGAATTTTTCAAACCCGGCATGGGACTGTATTCGACCGTGATCATTTTTAGCCTACGAAGTTATCATATCTCTCACCGGCGGGGAAGAAAAATAAGTCTAATTTTTTTTCCTCTGCTTTTAATTTTGCTTCTTTTAGTGTTTCCCCGTGAACGAGAACTTTTTTATGGTCTGTGGAAATCCCTACCCACCCCGACTTAAAACCTTTTAATAATTTTACGAAATCTATCTTTTTCTGTTTCATAACCTTATTTTACGTCAGATAGAAAATTTTATCAAGCTTTTTTTTGAGGCTGGGATGATATATGATTTATGATTTAAGAAAAATTTTGGGCTTGGTTTTTAGGGAGTATAATTGACGTGTGTTGGGGAAATTAAAAAATTTATTTTTTGGAATAAGAGAAGACTTTATATCCGTTAAATATAAGTTTTTGTCTTTTTATTACTTTTCTTCCCTACGCGACAAAATAATATTTTCATCGGCTATTGTTTGTATTTTTTTAATCACGGTTTTCACCTCTACAAGCAAGGCTGAATTTTACGTATCAGCCGCAAGAATTACGGCAGTAATTATTATTACATTTTTTATTTTTGTTTTATCTGAAACTCTTTGGTCTGCTGTAAAAAAAACCTGGTATTATAAGGTGCATGTCAAAAATAGAAGAAGTATTTCTGTTTATTTAAAAAATATCCACCAAGTAAAATTTGAAGGACCGGAAGCAGATCACCCGGAGGGAGCAATATATATAATTTCTAGTAGCAATTCCTCAGGATACGGCGACAACATAGTTAGAAACGGATTGGAAATTGTCATTCTCCTATCAATCCTTGTAGATATTTTTCCATATTCTTTTGACATCAACTTTATACTTATTTGCATAACGTTTATTTATGTAATGATTTATGATCGTCAGTCTGTTGACCAAGTTTTTTCTGACCTAGTTGTTCTAATTCTCTGCATTGACAAACTTTACAAAGAAAACCCTGAAAATTGCAGAAAAATTATTATGGAGAATGATATTTTATCGATGCAGGAGCTGAGAACAATTTATCGGGCCGTAAAAAGATCTAACGAAAAATTAAAATCTAAAATCTAAAGTGTGCAAAAGCCTTATTGGCTTCGGCCATACGGTGGGCTACATCTCTTTTCTTTATTGCCTCGCCCGCATTTTTTGAAGCGTCCAAAAGCTCTGCAGCGAGTTTTTGCGAAAATGTTTTAAATTCTGAAGTCGGTCTTTTTTTTGCCGCATCCAAAATCCATCTAATCGCCAAGGAATTTTTTCGTCCTCCCCTAACCTCTGTTGGAACTTGATACGCCGCTCCTCCGATTCTTCTGGCTTTTACCTCTACTTTTGGCCCAACAGTTTCAATTGCCTGCTCAAAAACTCCAAGTGGGTCATGTCCTTCTTTTTTTAATATTTCAAACGCGCCGTATACCACTCTTTGCGCAACGGTTTTTTTTCCGTGCATCATAAGACCGTTGATAAATTTCCCCAAAAGCAGGTTTGAGTAAACCGCATCCCCGGGATTTATTCTTTTTTTAATTTTTGTTCCACCGCGTGACATAGTTATTTAGTAAATAGATAATAGTGAATAGCAAATAGATATTTCTAATCTATTTTTACTGTCTATTGTCTAATATCTGCAGCAAATTTTACGCTGCTGCTTGTCCTCCTTGTCTTTTTACTCCATATTTACTTCTTGAAGTTTTGCGTCCGTCAACTCCTGCCAAATCAAATTTTCCGCGTACTAAATGATATTTTACTCCGGGCAAATCTTTTACGCGTCCGCCGCGGACCAAAACAATTCCGTGCTCTGCCAAATTGTGTCCGACTCCTTGAATATAAGCTGTTACTTCTTCACGGTTTGAAAGTTTTACGCGCGCAACTTTTCTAAGAGCCGAATTTGGTTTTTTTGGCGTCATGGTTCTGACAAGCGTTACCACACCACGTTTTTGCGGTCCCGGAACCAAAGAATATTTCCTGTCTTTTGCATTAAAAACAGTCCTAAGCGCTGTTGCTTTTATTTTCTTTATTTTTTTACTTCTTCCTCTTTTAATTAATTGATTTAATGTTGGCATAATATTTTCCTATTTTACCTTAATTTGGATTAAATTACTAATCTTATGCGACCTGATTTTGATCAACCGGTGCTGCTGCTTCTATAAATTCTGCTCTGACGGGGATTAGGCGGCCCACAATAACATTTTCCTTAAGACCGATAAGCCTGTCAACGCGGCCTTCCAAAGAAGCATCTGTTAATACTTGAGTTGTTTCTTGGAATGAAGAAGCTGAAAGCCATGAATCTGTTACAAGAGACGCTTTTGTTACACCCAAAATTATTTCCCGTGCCGAAGATGGTTCTCCGCCTTCTGAAATAACAGCTGCATTTTCATCTTCAAATCGAAGTTTTGAAACAAGATCTCCAGGCATAAGAGCCGTGTCTCCAGGAGTTTCAATCATTACCTTATCAGACATTTTCCTAACGATTGTTTCAAAATGTTTGTAGTGTATTGCAATTCCCTGGGATTCGTACACATCTTGAAGTTGCGTAATTAAGTATTTTTGCGCGTCAGATAGACCGCTTATTTTTAAGATATCGCGCGGATCAAGATATCCTTCACAAAGTTGAGTCCCTGCAGATACGCTGACTCCCTCTTCAACAAGAATAGATGATGTAAGAGGAACAAAATATTCTCGCTCTTCAACAGGTTTTGCTTTTGTATTGCGGACTCGTATAACATATCCGTCTTCCATTTTTGAAACCTGTATTTTTCCTGAAATTTCAGCAACAGGTGCCAAATTCTTTGGATGACGTACTTCAAATAACTCTTCAACGCGTGGAAGTCCTTGCGTCACGTCACTCATAACTACTCCTCCAAAATGCTTAACACGCATAGTAAGCTGTGTTCCGGGCTCTCCAATGCTTTGCGCGGCAATAACACCAACCGGGGTTCCCATATCTGTCCTTCTATATGCGGACAAATCCCATCCATAACAACTTGCGCAAATTCCGTACTTGAGGCGGCAATAGAGCGGAGTCCTAATAATTATCTGATCAATTGTTTCGTCTTTTATTATTTCAGCCAAATTTTCGTAAGTAATTTCCGATCCTTTTTTGACTAAAACGTTTTTACTTTTTGCGCTTCTGCTTGACTCTTTTGCTTTTTTACTTACTACATCTTTTAGAACAACACGTCCCAAAAGCATATTTGTCATATAGCTTTCATTTTCCCTTTTATCCATTGCGATTGTGAGCCCTTCGTCAACTCCACAATCTTCTTTGCGGATAATAACGTCGTGCGCCACATCTACCAGGCGGCGTGTAAGATATCCTGCATCTGCAGTTTTAAGAGCCGAGTCGGTAAGACCTTTACGGCTTCCTCTGGCTGAATTTACGTATTCAAAAATTGAAAGACCTTCGCGGAAATTTGATTTAATCGGGAGCTCAACAATTCGTCCCATCGGGTCGTATATAAGTCCTCTCATTGCAGCCAATTGTTTTATTTGGTCTTTTCCTGCACGCGCTCCTCCTGACTCTGCGATAATCCGTACCATATCATTTTTATCAAAAAGCTCCCAAGTTAAATTAGCCATTTGCTCTGTAACATTAAGCCAAACTTCATTTGTAAGCCTTCTTTGTTCAACGTGTGTTATAAGTCCATTTTGAAATTCCTCTTCAATTTCTTTTGCTTTGTCCTCAGCTTCAAGAATAAGTTTTTCTTTATTTACAAGCATTTTCAAATCAAAAGTAGAAACAGAAATTCCGGAAACGGTTGCGGCATAAAAACCTACCTCTTTAAGATTGTCGATAAGATTTGCAACTTCTTCTTCAGAATGCGAAACCATAGCTTTGGTAACAATTTGTTTGATAGTCGACGCTTTTATTTCCGTATCAATAAATCTCATGTCCTCAGGAAGCCTCTCGTTGAAAAGAATCCTTCCCATTGTCGTTTCCCTAACTTTTCCACTTACACGAGCTTTAATAGGTTCACGAAGCGAAATCTTTTTTAGAGAAAATGCAAAATGCGCTTCCATCGCATCTGAAAATACCGGCAGTTCTTTTTTCCGAAGTCTCTCGTCAACACTTGTAAGGTAAAATGCTCCGAGAGCCATTTCTTTATTTGGAAGCGTAATCGGCGCGCCGTCTGCAGGTTTTAGAAGATTGTGAGCCGGCATCATAAGTTTTATTGCTTCTTCTTGAGCATTTGTAGACAACGGAACGTGTATTGCCATTTGGTCTCCGTCAAAATCAGCATTGTATCCGGAACATACGCAAGGATGAATTTTAATAGCACTTCCCTCAATAAGCACAGGATAGAATGCTTGTATACCAAGCTTGTGTAGTGTTGGAGCACGGTTGAGAAGAACAGGATGGTTTTTTGTAATTTCCTCTAAGATATCAAAAACTTCCGGGGGACGTTTTTCAATATATCTTTTTGCGGCTTTTGCATTTGGAGTTGTAAGGCCACGGGAGATTACCTCACGAATAACAAACGGTTTGAAAAGCTCAAGTGCCATTTCTTTCGGAATACCACATTGGTTAAGTGCAAGCTCCGGCCCGACAATAATTACGGAACGTCCGGAATAATCAACGCGTTTTCCAAGCAAATTTTTTCTGAAACGTCCCTGTTTTCCGCGAAGAATATCTGAAAGGGATTTAAATTGTTTTTGCGTTTGCGACGTTCTGATTGACGTATCAATAAGATAATCTACCGACTCCTGAAGCATCCGCTTTTCATTTCTTAAAATAATTTCCGGCGCACCAAGTGAGATGAGATGTTTTAGACGATTATTTCGGTTAATAACACGTCTATACAAATCATTCAAGTCTGAGGTTGCAAATCTTCCGCCGTTTAGCTGAACCATAGGACGCAAATCCGGTGGCAAAACGGGAAGAATTTTCATAACAAGAGACGATGGTTTAAAACCGGCTTTATGAATTGCCTCAATTAGATGAAGTCTTTTTAAAAGCTTTAGCTGTTTTTGACCGCTTGATTTACGCGTTTCTTCGCGGAGATCTCCAACCAATTTTTGTACATCTATTGAATTAATTGCATGAAGAACACCTTCTGCGCCTGTTTCAACTTCAAAGAATATAGGAACGTCATATTCAATAAGACGCATATATTCTTCTTCTGATAAAACATCCCAAAGTTTTAACCCTTTTATTATGTCGTTTACGCGGTTGAATATTTCCTCAGTTCTTGCGATTTCGGTTTCAACTCTTTTCTCAAGTGCAATCTTTTTTTGTCTAAACATTACTTCTGTTTCTTCCATCACAAGCTCTTTCTGTTCTTTTTTGAGTGTCTTTTTTGTTTCGCTGACTTTGTCTTTTTCTTCGCTTCCAAGAGACTTTTTTTCTTCATCTGCCTGCTGTTTTATTTTGTCAATTCTTTGATCTTTTATATCATTTAGTGTTTTTTGTGCTTCTTTTCTTTTATCCTCATCAATTTCTACAACCAAATAAGATGCAAAGTAAATAACAGACTCCAAATCCTTTTGCGCAATGTCAAGAAGCGTTGAAAGTTTTGAAGGACTGCCTTTTGAATACCATACATGAACAACAGGACACGCCAAGCTAATATGCCCCATACGTTCACGTCTTACACGGGAATACGTTACTTCAACTCCGCACCTATCGCAAACAATTCCCTTATATCTAATCCTTTTATATTTTCCGCAATAACATTCAAAATCGCGCGTAGGTCCAAAAATTCTTTCGTCAAAAAGTCCGTCTTTTTCAGGACGATATGTTCTGTAATTAATTGTTTCGGGTTTTGTGATTTCACCATAAGAATAGTGCATTATATCTTCCGGATTTGCCACTAAAATCTTAAGACCGGTAAAGTCTGAAATATTTATCGCGTCAAATTTTTTATTATCTTTCAAATTTTTCCGCGAAGACAGAGATGCCGAAAAAATTGCTTCGTCTTTTGTATATTTTTTATCTTTTGGTTCCATAATATTTTTAAAATTAATTTATTTCAGGCACGTCTTTTACCGTCGCTGCGGTAACTTCTTCCTCGCCCAATACTTCAACTGCTTCTTTTTCACTTGTTACGTCTACGCCTTCCAAAGATTCTTTGAGCTCTAAAGCTTCATTTTTAACATCTTCGGTTTTTTGTGTTGCTTCTTCTTTATCTTCTTCGACAACCACAGCATCCATCGGAACAATATTCATTGAAAGACTTTGAAGCTCGCGTATAAGAACCTTAAAGCTTTCGGGAACTTTTGGTGTAGGAATATCAACACCTTTTATTATAGCTTCAAATGCTTTTGCACGTCCGGCAACATCATCTGACTTAATAGTCAACATTTCCTGTAAAGTGAAAGCTGCGCGATGCGCCTCAAGAGCCCAAACTTCCATTTCTCCCAAACGCTGTCCTCCCATTTGCGCTTTTCCTCCGAGCGGCTGTTGTGTAACAAGAGAGTAAGGACCTGTTGATCTGGCGTGCGCTTTGTCCTCAACCATGTGGATAAGTTTCATAATGTATCCGATACCTATAACCACATCGTTTTCATACGGCTCGCCTGTCCTTGCGTCATAAAGTTTCATCTTTCCGTTTGCCGGCATTCCTGCATCTTTCATAAGCCGGTCATATCTTTCTTCCTGCATTTTTTCAAAAACAGGAACGGAAATTCTAAGATTTAATTTTCGCGCGGCAAGACCAAGATGTGCTTCCAAAAGCTGTCCGAGATTCATACGCGACAACACCGAAATTGGAGAAATAATAATATCAACAGGCGTTCCGTCAGAAAGATACGGCATGTCAGATTCCGGAACAATTTTTGAAATGACTCCTTTATTTCCATGACGTCCTGCAAGTTTATCTCCGACTACAACGTGGCGGAGTTGGGCAACTTCAATAATAATTTTTTTAAGCGAGCCCGGCTCAAGCTCGTCACCACGGCTTCTATCAAGAATTTGAACATTCGTAATAATTCCGTGCTCTCCATGCGGCATTCGAAGGGATGTATCGCGGACTTCACGTGCTTTTTCACCGAATATTGCGCGCAAAAGCCTTTCTTCTGCTGTAAGTTCTGTTTCGCCTTTTGGCGCAATTTTTCCGACTAAAATATCTCCGGGTGACACTTCAGATCCAACAACAACGATTCCTTCCTCATCTAAATTTGCCAAATCTTCCTCTGCAACATTTGGAATATCCCTCGTTGTTTCTTCTGCACCAAGTTTTGTATCTACAACCGTTGCTTCGTATTTTTCAATATGAACAGACGTAAGACCGTCATCTTTTACCAACCTGTCAGAAATTACAATTGCGTCTTCATACCCAAGACCGTCAAAAGATGCATATGCGATAAGCAAGTTTTTTCCAAGCGCAAGTTCTCCGTTATCTGAAACTGGTCCATCAATTAATATGTCTCCTTTTTTTACTTTTTGTTTTGCAAAAACAGTAGGTTTTTGATTAAAAAATGTGTTTTGGGATGTCCTTTTAAATTTATCAATTTTAAAAGTCTTTTCTTCCTTTTTACCTTTTAATACAACTTTTAAAGAGTCAACAAAAGATATTTCACCGTCAAACGGTGCTTTTGTAACTCTATTCATGGCTTCTGACACAGTTGCTTCCATACCGGTACCGATAATTGGACTCTCGTTTTTGACAAGAGGAACAGCTTGACACTGCATGTGGGTACCCATAAGAGCTCTGTTTGCTTCATCGTGATTAACAAATGGAATAAGAGCCGCTGATGTTCCTACGACTTGCCTTGGAACAATATCTATAAAATCAAGTTTTTCCCGTTCTATCTCAAGGTATTCTCCGCTGTATCGCGCAGGAATCAACTCATCTTCAACATATCCGTCTTTGTCAACTTTTATATCTGCGTGTGTAATATAAAAATCTTTTTCTTCGTCAGCATCCATATATATAATCTCGTTTGTAAGTTTTGCAATTGTTTTACGTCCTTTTTTAATTTTTTCAATTTTTCTGTATGGAGCTTCCAAAAATCCGTATTCGTTTACGCGTGTGTAAAGAGTAAGATATGTAACAAGTCCGATATTCGGTCCTTCAGGAGAGCGGACCGGGCAAATTCTACTATATTGAGAGCTATTGATGTCTCTTATTGAAAAGGATGCGCGTTCACGTGAAATTCCGCCTGTTCCCATGACTGTAAGACGGCGAATATTGTCAATTTCCGAAAGAGGATTTGTTTGATCAAGAATTGCTGAGAGTTGTGAAGTTCTGAAAAATTCATTAATTGCAGCGATAATTGGGTGGGCATTTATAAAATGTGATGGGGAATATTGTTCTTCAATTGATGCAAGGCTCATTTTTTCCTTAATAATTCTCTCAAGTCTCAAGGCACCGACGCGAAAAGCTGTCGTTTGAACCAATTCTCCGATGCTTCTAATTCTTCTGTTTGAAAGATGGTCAATGTCATCTAATTTCCCTTTACCGCGTGACAAATTAATAACATATGAAATAATTCCTATTATATCTTCCAACGTAAGAGTATATGCTTCTTGAGGAGAAAAATTTGGTAGTCCGGCAAGTTTTTTATTTATTTTATATCTTCCGACTTTTGAAAGATCATATCTTCTTCGGTCAAAAAATGAATCTCTGAAATTTTGTCTAACAGTATCTATAACAACCGGCTCACCGGGATTCATTTTCTTAAAAATTTCAATTAACGCGTCTGTTCCACCTTTTGTTTCGTCTTTGTCAATCGTTTTTTTAATAATTTCGTCCGCGTCATCAATTCCCTTAAATTTTTCATATATTTCCTCATTGTTCTCAATTCCCAAAGCCTTCAAAAATACTGATGCCAAAAATTTCTTTCGTCTATCGATTCTGACAACAATCATGTCTGCCCGAGTTGTAGAAAATTCAAGCCAAGAACCGTGTACCGGTCTAAGCTCCGCTGTATAAAGAGTTTTTCCTGTAATCGGATCTTCTGTTGCTGTGAAGAAAACTCCAGGACTTCTTACAATTTGGCTGACTATAACTCTCTCAATTCCATTGACAATAAAAGTTGCCCTGTCTGTCATTTTTGGAATTTCTCCTAAAAAGACGTCCTGTTTTACGCTTTTACCCGTTTTTTTATTGCTAAGAGTTGCTTCAACGGTAAGAGGGGAAAAAAATGTAAGACCTTTATTAAGAGTAATTTCCTCAGTTGTTTTTGGTTCACCTAATTTATATTCTCCAAGTGTTAACTCCCAATTTTTACCGGTAAAATCTTCAATGGGGGAAATTTCCGAAATAACTTCTTTTATTCCTTCTTTTATAAACCACGAATAAGATTCCTTTTGAATGGATAGCAAATCAAGCTGAGGAAGTGCTTTGTATTCCTTTCCCCAATATTGTCGTTGAATCTTATTAATTTTAGCCATCTGGAATAATTTCGAGAAGATCTAAGTTACCTTTTACTCAACAAAAAATTAGCAGGTATATCAATACCCTGCTTATTTTTACGTAGGTATGTTTATATACAAAAAGGTTTTGAATGTCAATACCCTATAGTATTCTCTTATTGCTTTACTTTAGGTATTTCTGAATATTTGCGTTATGAGCTTCCAATGTTTTTGCAAAATACACATTTCCTTTTGAATCATGTAGATAATAATAATATCTGCTTGAAGCCGGATTTTTTGCTGCAGCAATGGCATTTATTCCGGGGTTTGAAATTGGACCAAAAGGAATACCGGGATAAAGATATGTATTGTAAAGCGAAGATATTCTCTTGTCGGCAGCAGTCGGAACATTCCACCATTTATCGTTTGAACCTTTTCCTTTTATATATTGTAACGTTGCATCAATATCAAGTGCAATTCCATCATTTAGCCTATTTGTAATGACTGAAGCTATAACCGGTTTTTCTTCATCTCTTAAAGCTTCTCTCTCAATTAAGGAAGCTATGATAACAATTTTTTTAAGCTGGGGATCAGATTTAGAAAGCCCAATGCTTTCAATTTTTTTATAAAAATTATTTTTTAAAATAGAAATTATTATATCAATAGTCGCATCTTTTGGAATAAGATATGTATCTGGAAATAAATAACCTTCGTTTTCATTTAGCTTTTCCCTCCATGTGGCGTTATAAGTCTTAATATTTACTTCCAGTATGTCGGCTATTTCCTCTGCTCTCAAACCTTCAGGAATAGTTATCCAAGCATCTATTGTGCCATGCGAAAGCTCGTCAACAATTTTAATAACTCCCATTGACGGGGAAAGCCTGTAATCTCCTGCTTGAATTGCTCTTTCGTTTCCGTTTTTTTTAATAAGGATAAAAAATACAACGGGGTCGCGGATAAGACCTTCTTTCTTAAGAGAGTTTCCAATTTCTCGAATTGCCTCACCTTTTGAAATAACAAAAACTTTTTGGGAATTATCGTTTGTGTTAACCGGTTTTAGTCCATTTGTCCACCACAGATAAATAGAAAATATTATCACCAATATAACAAAAACAGCAATTCCTAATTTCCTCATATAATATGCCTATTGTACCACAGGGAAAGTAATTGACCAAATTCGTCAACTATCTTTCAATCTTAAAAAGAGGGAATGAATTGTGGGATTCAAAAGCCTCGTTTAGTTTGTATTCAGAGTCACTGTAAAGAATAGCAAGTTCTTCATCGTGGGCAACCGGATCTCCCATCCTTTTATGCAAATAAAGCCCTGAAGCTTTATGCTTGGGCGCTCCCAAAATTTTTGCAAGAGCAGTTATATTTTTGCATAATACCTCTGTTATTTTTCCTCCCTTTTCAGCCTTTATTGCTTTTGAATATTTTCCGGCTATAAGTTTTTCAGAAGTTATCGCAGGGTCTCCCTTTTGCGCTTCAATAATTTCCTTAAATTTCTCAAGAGCCTGTCCGCTATACAAAATTTCGTGCGCCCATTTTTTGGTATTTTCATATTTTTCCTCAATTTCTTTTTTCTTTTGTGCGCTCTCGTCCTTCAGGCAAAGCTGGAGAAGAGCACTTGCAAGCTCAAGTGCCATTTCTTCCAATGGCATTGGGCGCATATGGTGTCTTTCCAAAACACGAAGAGCATCCCTTGTCTCAAGAAGAGGACCTATTCCACGACCCGCCGGCTCATCAATGTAGCTCGTAAGAACTTCAAGTTTTATATTAAATTTCCGTGCCAAGAATTCAAATTTTTTCTGCAATACTTCAGCGTCTTCTTTGTGTTTTAGCTTTACATTTTTTCCATACGGAAGATGGATTACCACGTGATTACTCCCAAAAGCTATTTTTTTTGCCATTACAGAGACAAGAATTTTGTCAAAACTTTCAAAAAGTAAAGGCTCTTCAATTTTTATAATCTCGTCATCTGCAGGCGCAATTTTAAAACTTCCTCCCCATACAATACATGCTCCTGTTTTTTCTACAATTTTATAAATTTCCTCTTTTGTAAAAGTTACTTTTGAAATAACCTCCATTGAGTCTGCGGTACCGGCCGGAGTTGTAATCGCCCTTGAAGAACTTTTGGGAATCTTAAATCCTGCTGCTGCAATAATAGGAACTATAATAAGCGTTGCACGCATTCCAGGAACACCACCGATAGAATGCTTATCTGCGACAATACCTTTAAAATCAAGATACTCTCCTGTTTCAATCATTGCTTTTGTTAGGAAATAAATTTCTTCGTCGGAAAATCCTTTTGAGTAGCCTGAGGCAACAAAATAAGTTGTTAAAACATCGCCAAGCCTATCATCGGCAATCTCATCCATTATTGCGTAAATTTCTTTATACGTAAGTTTTTTACCGACTAATTTTTTTTGTATCGCTTCAATCGCTAACTTTTTCTCATCCATTTTTATGAAGTTTTAAACATTGGAATTTCATTTTAAATTTAAAATTTATAAGTTAAAATTCTTCTTATCCACCAAATCGTATTTGCTGTATGGCAAATTTTACGCTTGATTTAATAATTCTTATTGTGTGATAGACAAAAAAATTAAATACTTTTATAAAAGTTGGTTCTATTTTAAGAAGGTAGTAATAAACCGCGCCAAAAAAAGATTTTGCTTCTTTTTTATATACATCTTCTTGAGTGGACGTATCAGGGTAAATATAATCATCCTGCATATACATCTATCGTATCCTAAGGCTTAGAGCGAATCAAGGCTTGCGCGGACAACAAGTCTTTTCCACACAGTCCCGGGAGGAGTGCACGTAATAAGAGTTATATAACTTCTGTCAAACGATTGTGAAAGAATATTTGTGTCGTCGGCGGATGTTATTGTTATCGAAAAAACTTTATATTTTCGACCTATTCCATTTACTATCGCTTCTATCTCGTCTCCGATTTTTATTGTATGAAGAGTTGCAAAAATTGTTTTATAATTTTTAGGGTCAAAAAGCTGCGGCAGTGTAGAATGTCCAAAAATAACCGCCGTACCGTTTTCGCCGGGAATAGAAGTTCCAAAATACTGAATAAGGTGGCGACTTAAATCATAATCTTTTGTTGAAACAATTGCATTTTCAATTTTAAGTCGTGGAATTGAAAGCATATATGAATCTACCTTTAACGTGTTATGTGTATCGCTTGGAAAAGAAGGATACCAATTTCTGGCGTCGGTAAAGTCCGACGTAAGAGATGCAAACCCCTGACTGATAAGACTACCAAAAGTTCCGCTTTTTTTAACGACAAGGTATTTTGGTATTGGGACTTCAATATTTGAATTTGAAAAAGCTGATTCGATAAAAATCTGGTAGGAAACAATAGGGAAGAAAAAATAAATAAAGATTACAATTCCCACAGAAACTAAAAAAATACCAATTAATCTTTTTATTGTTTTCTTCTTATATAAAAAGGAAATAGAACTTTTTCTTGTTTTTACGTAATAACGGCCCATGAAAAAAAAGGGGTTATGTCTTTATATCAATTGTAATATTTTTAGCATTTTGGGGCAGGAGGCTTGGGAGAAACGGAAATTTGCGTATTAAAATAATTTTTTGGTCTGTGACACCTGTTGTCGATTTTAAAATCTCTTCGGCTTTTGCGATTCCTTTTCCCCTTATTGAATTCGTCAATTTTTTTATATCAATATGAGGAATAAATTTTGCTTGGACCGAAAGATTCGCTTCAACCGTATCCTTTTTTCCCACGCGGACATTTTTCATCTCAACTCTTGAACTATCATATATTAACTCGTAAGAATCAGGTATCTGACCATCGGAAATTCCTTTTATTAATTGTTCCAATTCTTTTTTTGTGTATATTCCAAGAGTAAATTTAATGGTTTCGGATACGCTAACTATATCTGCCTCTTCACCTTCTTTTTTACTGAGTTTTTCACTTGTTACGTCTTCGGCTATTTGCGCCGGAACGAGAGCTTCTCCTTCTCCTAGCTTTGATCCTGCTTGTGCAAGAGCTTTTTTAGCAAGATCTGAAGTAAGAGAATTTTTTGCGTCCTCGATATCTTGCTTTGAAACAACTTTTGTCTCTTTTTTTGTTCCGCCGGAAAACGCAGAATCGTTTTTTGCAATAAAGTTTGTTGAAGAATTATTTTTTACAGTAAAGTTTGTTCCGGACGGTAGATTATATTCTTTTCCAAAAGTAGAAGCCTCAACTTTTGCTTTTACGTTTGAAAAGTTGGTAGCAAAAGATGAAGTTGACGCAACAGTTACTTCATCTGTGAGACGAAATTCCAAGCTGTTTGACCCAACAATTACAGTCCCTTTAGGAAATGTTTTTTTTTCTTCTGTTTTATTATAGATTGTTACCTCACCACGGGCTTTTTCTCCTGTTTCCTTTTTACCGGTTGCGGGATTTGTTCCGTCCCCGCTTACTTCCTCTGTTATTGTCGTAATTTTTAGGGTATTTTCTTTTGTTTCACCGTTTGGGGCAAGAATAATTGAGGTATCCTTATTAAATTCTTTCTGATCAGAAAAAACAGTAACACTAGCCTTGAGTATAAAATTATAATAAATTGCGGAAAGAAAAATTGCGACGGCGGCAGCCAAAATACCACCTATTATTGCGCGCCGGCCGATTGGTATTTTCACAAAATTATTGAAAAACATACCTTTTATTTTCGGCATTTTGATTTTTTTTAGTAAAGATAGTGCAGGCAAAAAAATTCCCATATAATTTTTTTTATTATGGGGTTTTGGGATCTCTTTGTATTCATCGTCTTCTATATTTTTTTTGTTTTCTCCAAATTCCATATTTAAAACCGGAACCAAATTTCCTTCTGCTTCTATATATTCTTTTTTCTCATCAACGTCCTTTTCTTTCAAAAATCCAAATTCATCAGACGGTGTTTCTTCAAAGCTTTTTTTATCATCTATGTCCGGTACCCCGCTTTTTACATCTTGTAATACATCAGATTTCATTTTATTTGCAACACCATTTATAACAGCCTCATTTTCAAAACCTTTTTCAAGAACTACCACCTGCGGTACGTGTAAAAAAGGAATATCTTTAGACCAAGAGTAAGATAAAAATTCCTGCTGAATATTTTCTCCGTCTTCATAATCCAAAAGCACAAGTTTTGGAGGTAAATTATTAAGTTTTTCAATACTAAGAAAAAGTTTTTCAACGGTTTCAACTATTCCGCCTTCTGCTTCTGTGCTTTTTACCTCAATTATATTTCCCGCCCTGACAACGTAGATAAAAATAGTATTTTTTGCGATTTCTACAAAAATTGAAGAAATTGGTGCGCCTTCTTTTTCCTGAAGAAAACGGATTATCGCCTCAATTGATACGATAAACCCTTCGATTACAAGACCGAGCTCGTCACGAACGTTTTTTAGAAGATTAAGGTATTCTCTTTTTATTTCACCTTCAGAAATCCAATCGTAAGGTACAGCAAGAATTGTCTTCTCAAGCGCAGTACCCTGAGGAACACTTTCCTCTACAAAACTTATCACTTTATCACTTACTTCAACAAGTTCTTCCCCGGAAATAGAATTTACTTCCTTTTCCAACTCCTCTTCTTTTGTCGATACGATTAAAAGGTTTGAGTTGGTTTTTTCAAAAAGGATGGCGGCTATCCTGTAGGGCTTTATCAGAAGAGAAAGAAAAAAATCTTTAGTTTCTTTTTGTTTTTTTATAAAAGGCAGATTCATAATTTTAGTCGCCGACCACAGCATAAATTCGCCTTAAACTTCTACCCAAGGCTTCTTCTTTTATAATCTTAAACCTTTTTATCTCTCCTGTAAAATCAACGTGCGGTCCACCACAGAATTCGACCGAGTAAGGTTTATCCGTAAGAGGTCGTCCTGAGGAGGATTTATCCGACGTAGGACTACCTTTTTCCCCTCCTACAAAATACACCTTCACGTTATCCGAATACTTCTCGTCAAACAATCCGATTGCACCGATATCTTTTGCTTTTACAAGATTCATAATCTCAAAATGAACCGGTAGATTTTCTTTAATTTTTTCATTAACGGTGTCTTCCAATCTTTTAATTTCTTCATCTGTCAGTTTGCGATCAAAATTATAATCAAACCGTACACGTTCCGAGGTTATGTTCGATCCGGTCTGGTGTAAATCATTTCCAAACATATCACGAAGAGTTTTATGTAACAGGTGCGTTGCTGTATGACCCATTACTGTCTTCTCCGAATGATCCGCAAGGCCACCGGTAAATTTTTTCTCAGCTCCTTTTCTTGAGACATCTTGATGCTTTTTTATTAATTCGGAAAGTTCTTTCCTGTCAAATGTGTAACCCAAGCTTTCCAATTGAGTCGGTCCAAGTCCATAACTTGCCAAAGATTTAAAAGCAACTTCTGCGGGAATCTTTACCACTCCCATCAATTCATCACCCTGTAATAGACCACGCGTTATAAGTTCTTTTTCTATCAATTTTTTCCCGCCTGCAAGGGCTTTTTTATATGCTTGCTCTTCTTCTAAAACTACCGCTTTTATATGTTCAAATTTTTCGACAAGATATTCATCTGTATCACGGTATTGTTCTACGATTTGTTCAAGAATCGGATCAATATTGATCCCTCCAAGCGTATAAAAATTATCCAAGCCTCTGCGAATTAAACGCCTTAAGATATATCCTTGCTCTTTATTTGATGGGAAAAGATTAGATGAAACCATAAATACTGCGGCCGTAAAGTGATCTGCAATAATCTGAATTTCTTCTTTATGTTCTTCGTATTCTTTTTTTGTTACCTCAGCAATTCTTTTTATAACAGGAGAGAAAAGTGATGTCTGGAAAATATCCTGCTTGTTTTCTGTTGCAGCAATAAGGCGCTCCAAACCTCCCCCAAAATCAACATTTTTTTGAGGTAATTCTTCAAATCCGGTTTCGGTTTTTTTAAATTGCATAAAAACTGAATTTCCGATTTCCAAATATCTTCCGCAATCACAGTTAGGGTGACATTTATCTCCAAACTTTTTTTTATCATGGTGTTCTTGCCCTGAGTTTGCCGAAGGGCCAAAATCGTAAAAAACTTCAGTATCTAGTCCACCGGGTTCACCAACCGGCATATTGTCAGAAACGCCGGTTCTTGACCACCAATTTTTGTCAACTCCGTAATAAAATATTCTTTCTTCAGGATTCAGCTCGTCTTTTTTTAATAAATCCGACCATATTTCATATGATTCCGTGTCTTTCGGAATGTTTTTAAAACCTTCAAACACAGAAACATATAATTTATCTTTAGATAAGCCCAAACCTTTTTCTTTGCTTGTTAAAAATTCCCAAAACCACAGAATTTGCTCTTTTTTAAAATAATCACCCAAAGACCAATTCCCAAGCATTCTAAAAAAAGTAATGTGGCGGTTATCTCCAACTTCATCAATATCACCCGCACGGAAGCAGTTTTGCACATTGACCAAACGTTTGCCCTGCGGATGAGCTTCTCCTAAAAGATAAGGGATCAAAGGCTGCATTCCGGAGGAAGTAAACAATGTAGTCGGATCATTTTCTGGAACCAAAGAAGAATTTACAATCTGAACATGATTTTGTTTTTTAAAAAACTCTATATATTTTTCTAAAATCTCCGAAGCCATCATTTCGTCTATTATAGCAGTATTTACGAAGCTGAACAAAGTTTTAAACTAAAAATTACATCTTCACGTCTTTACGTTTGAAACCCGTATATCGTTTTTTCTTTAAAATCAATCTTGATCCGCCACTTAATCTATGCGCTTTTTCTTTATACGCCTTTTCCACTTTTTTCTGCCGTTTCAGGATCAATTCAAAACCTTCTTGATATCTATCGAGATGTTTACTAACAAGAGTCACTGAGTTTCTTCCTACATGTAACGTACCCATTATATCTTCACCTGTCGTTCCTGAAATCATCATTTCTGCAATCTTAATACGTCTTCCTATTTTTATTCTTTCATCAGTTGTGAGGAGAGCGTTAATAATTTTTTCAACATCACGACCGTTATGTGCTGACAAAAAAGCATTTCTTACAAGATTGAAAATCTCATATTCATCTTTTTCCGTCAAAAATTTATACCTATTATTCGCCATACATATAATACAGATACTTAAAGCTTACCAAATATCCACTTGACCGTCAACTAGTTGACGGATGCATATTTATACTTAGATACTCTTTTTCAGGTCTAAAAACTGATTTGATACAAATTCTTTCAGTGGACAATCAGTATGCTTGCAACTTGCCTTGCAATATGTTCGACCGTAATAAATAAGTCCTAAACCGAATTCGCGCCAGTCTTTTTTATCTACTATTTCCATTAAGTCTTTTTCTATTTTTACGGGGTCTTGATTTTTTGTAAGACCGAACAAGTTGGAAAACCGTTTTACATGAGTATCAACTACAATTCCCTCACTCTTTCCGAATGCTTCTTGTAAAATCACATTAGCTGTTTTTCTTCCAACAAAAGGAAGCTTTATCAATTCGTCCATAGTTTCAGGCATCTTGCCGTTATGTTCGACCGAAACTATATCCGCGGCTTTTTTAATTGCTTTTGCTTTTCCTTTGTAGAAATTGATCGAACGGATATCCTGTTCGAATTCATCCAAACTAACTTTTTGATAATCGTTTAAACTTTTGTATTTTTTAAATAGAATATCCGTTACTTTATTTACCCCAACATCTGTTTGCTGGGCAGAAAGCGCCACCGCGACATACAATTCCCACGGGTTTGAATGGTTAAGGGGCGTTACGGGATTTGGAAATAATTTTTTTAATTCGGAAATAATTTTCTTCGTCTTTTGTTTGCTATCCATAAACTCCTTTATTATAGAAGGTTTTAGTTTTTCTTTTTTATTCCGCTGAAGAAACGGCGCGATCTTGTGGGAGCATGCGTAGACTTTACTTGTGCTACGTCCGGCATATCGTTTTCAATAGGGGAAATTTCTTCTTCCAAATCTTCATTTAATAAATCTTTCAACTCTCCCGGCGCAACCACATCCTCCAAAGCATCAATCCCGTTTTCTGTTATTTCTTTGATAATATTTCTTCCTTTTTTTGTCGATATAAGAAGTGCTATTCCGGCTCCAAGTAAAAGCCCTAATAAAAATCCGTTAGAATTATGTCGTCCGTGATTGGTATCCATAGACCGTCTAAAAAATGTCTATCCTCTCTTCTTTCCATGAAAAAGTTTTGAGAGAACATTTAAAGATTTTGTGCTTAAAATAAGCCCTGAAATAAAAGACATGGGCTCTGAAACACTTTCTGTTATAGATTCCGCATTATCTAAAATTTTGTTTGCGCGACCGATAGTTGTACGGAGATCTTTTAGGACAAAAAAAACTTGTATTCCTACTGCGACAAGAAGTGCGGTAAGTATAACTATTACAAAAAGCAGTACCACTTGGACAGTATCAATCATGGTATCTAAGATTAGCATGTGAAAATTTTAAAATCAATAGAACAAAAACAATCAAACAGGCTAATTTTTTACAGTAACCGTCCTAACAACTTTTGTTTCTTTCCCGAATCTGTTTTTTGCAACAATAGTTATTTTTTGCTCTCCTGAAAATAGATACAAAGACTTTTTAAATTCACCTGAAATAGAGAGAGACACCTCATCATTATTAACAAAAAGGTTGGCATAAGGATCTGTTTTACCTGATATTCTTATAACGTTTTCAGAAACGACTGAGCCTTCTACAGGTGAGATCACTTCAAGTTTTGGACCAAAGAAAAACGACCCGTATTGAAACGCAAGATATGTTCCAATAACAAGGAACGTAAGAATTATCAAAATTGTTTTTGGTGAAGAAAAAAAACGTTTGTTAAATTTTTGCTGGGTTTTCCTAAATTCAGGAACTATTTGCACTTTTTCAGTTTTGTATTCCCTTTTAAAAAGGGCTGTCACACGGTGAAGAGAAAGATCTAGAAATTTCGCGTAATTTTTAACAAATCCAAGCGCGTAACTTTCTGAAGGAAGAATATGAAAATGCCCTTCCTCTAAAGCTTTCAAAAACTCTATTTTTATTTTTGTTGCTCTTTCAACATCTTCAAGTGTAAATCCCAATTCCAAACGCTTCTCACGCAATAAATCACTGACTTTTTTCATAGAAATCGCGGCTATGAATTATCATTGCCCAATATACTCTCTGGAGATTTTATGAGTACTTCGCGAGGTTTGGATCCGTCTCCGGGCCCAACAACTCCCGCATCTTCCAGTTGTTCCAAAATCCGTGCCGCCCTATTAAATCCAACTTTAAATCTTCTTTGTAAAAAAGACGAGGAGGCTCTATCATACTGACAGACAAGCCTAATCGCTTCATCAAATAACTCGTCACGGCCGCCGTCTCCTTCATCAGATGAAATACCACCGCCCCGCTTAATGTTGACTTTTTGCTCTAAAACTTCAGTTGTATAATTCACAGGAATTCCACGGGACTTTATGAAATTTACAAGCCTTTTTACATCCTGATCTGAAATAAATGTACCTTGTATTCTAGTAGGCTTTGCTTGCTCCGGCGGAATATACAGCATATCTCCGCGTCCTAAAAGCTTTTCTGCTCCAGGCATATCAATAATAACTTTTGAGTCAATCATTGATGAAACGTTAAATGAAATACGGGCCGGAATATTTGCTTTTATAAGCCCTGTCAAAACATCAACAGACGGACGTTGCGTTGCAAGAACAAGATGAATTCCTGTAGCGCGGGCCATTTGCGCAAGTCTTGTAATCGAGTCTTCTACCTCAACTGAAGCAAGAGACATAAGATCTGCAAGCTCATCTATAAATATTACTATGTATGGAAGCGCTTGAAATCCTGAAAGCTCATTGAATGCGTCGATATTCCTAACCCCGCTGTCAGCAAATTTCACATATCTTCTATCCATTTCTTTCATCGCCCATTTTAGCGCCGAAACAGCTTGTGCTGTTTCTGTAACAACAGGAGTCATAAGATGAGGAATATCAGCATATCCTGTTAATTCAACCCTTTTTGGATCAATCAAAATCATTTTTACCTCGCTTGGGGACGCGCGGAACAAAATTGAGGAGATGAAAGAATTTATTATAACTGATTTTCCGGACCCTGTGGTTCCGGCAATTAATACATGGGGCATTTTTGTAATATCCGTTATTATTGCATTTCCCGAAACATCAAGTCCCAGAGGAACAACAAGCTTTGATTTTGCTTTTTGCATTTGAGGGGACTCAAGCATTGTTTTCATAGAAACAATATCGAGTGAACGGTTGGGGATTTCTATACCTACTAAATTTCTTCCCGGAATTGGCGCTTCTATACGTATTTGGCCGGTTGGCGCTTCTGTTGCAAGAGCCAAATCGTTTGAAAGACCTGTTATTTTTGAAAGCTTTGTTCCGCGTGCAATTTCAATTGCATATTGCGTAACTGACGGGCCGACATTAATTTCAGAAACTCTGGCTTGAATTCCAAAACTTTGCAAAGTTTTCTCAATTAAGTCCGCAGTTTTTTTTACATCCCCCTTATTATCACTTTTTTGCGCATGAAGCGAAAGAAGCGAAAGAGGAGGATATTCCCAAACACCTATCTCAAGCGGTTTATTCAAAACGATTTTATCCGGCATGCCGTCTTTTTTCTCAACCGGCTTTTGTGGGACAACCTGCTCTTTTGATTTATCATCAAATCCTTTTATTGTAATTTGCTTCATCTCAGATACGGCAAATTTTTTCTTTGTTTTAAAAAGAGGCACAATTATTTTTTTGAAAAATACTCCTATTCCTTTTGTCACAGTCTTACTGCTTTTAAAAAGTGTTCCAACCGAAATATTCATAAGTACAATAATACCTACCAATACTCCGGCAATATACATTATTAACGAGACCACTGTACCCATAAGACCATCTGCTGATGAAAAAAGTTTTGCTCCGATAACGCCGCTTCTTAAAGCACCCAAAAGTGAAACGCTAAAAACCAAAAATCCCATAACAACATTCATTTTGGTTATAGCAAGTCTAAGTCTTGTAAGAAGAAGGCCTAGAAGAATTAAATTTACCGGCACAACAAATGCAACAGGACCAAAATATCCTGTCAGATAAGTATTAGCGCGCGTTAAAAGGGGCCCGCTTTGAGTGTAGGAGGCAAGAAGAGCAATTCCGCCAACAATAAGACCTATCGCAAAAATCGTATAAATCGTATCGTTTTTTAACTTGAGTTTAAAACCGCGTCTTTTGTGATATCGTCTCTTTCTTGCCATATATTAAACAGTATACTAAGTTTGGCCTATTAATATCAAACATAATAAATGTACCACAAAATCCCCACCGTGTCAAATATTATAGGATATTATCTAGGTAAGTGAATTCTTATAAAGAGACAAGAAAATTATTCTATCAATTCGAAGTTCTTATTTTTTACGTCAAAATTAACCTTTTTAAAGTAATTAAAAAATCCATTTCTTCCAAGAACAGGAATTTTGACATTTTCTCCAAAGTAAATAACCGTTTCGACAACTTTCCCCTCATACTCCATTTTTACCCTGTTCCCATATACAATAAATGCGTATTCATTTACTGCAGTCGTTTTGCGTTTAACCCCTTTTTTATAATCAAGGCCAATTTCAGAAGCAAGTTCTGCAGGAAAAATATTATGATCAGAACCGGAATCTATAAGTGCTCTTATCGAATTCTCACTAAGACGGTGTCTGTATCCAAGCTTTACGAATAAGTAAGGACGATAAGCATATTCCCAGTTATTTGTTTCAGGATTTAAATGCAAGTCTGGTTCGAAGTCAAATTTCGCCATAAAAACTAAGAGGTAATAAATGCGTCAAAAGGAGGAATAAACATAACGACTGCATCTTTAACTTTCTTTTTCTTAACCTCTTTCTGAAGTTTTCCAAGGTCTTTATTTGAGAGAATTACTTTTGAATATTTTCTGTCTGTCAAGACCCATTCATTTTCATGTTGCTTAAATGCTTTATTTATAGTCATAGATATATTATAACATATAGCCTCGAGGCTCTTCCGCCAAAAGAAGCAATCCAAAATCAAACATTAATTCTTAAAGTTTAGATATATCTTTAAAGCGAAGGATTGAACTTAAATTTATTACCTATACCTTTTGGGGCTTATTTTAAAAGGATTAACGCTCCCCTTTTTACCAGTGAAAGGGTTTAGATTCCTAGGACTACGGGGATGACGAGGGGTTCGCGTTTTTCCCGGTAAAAAATTCCCTGACTAATTGAGGTGCCACCTTAATTACGCACGATTTTCGAAAGTAATTCTTTTGGAGAGACTATTTTGAGTGGTAAAAATTTCTTTTGTATATCATCTCTAAGAAGATGCTTTTTGTCTAGCGTTACTAAATATTCACAATGAGTAAGATTTGCTCCTGCAATAAGATGAGAGTCTTCTGGATCAACTAATTCTTCATACTTTCTAATCTCTTCTAAGGGAATAGCCTCTCTTACGAGTATCTCGCTTCGTACTATAAAGTTTTCTATCTCTTCTTTAGTTCTTTTTAGTTTGGTTGGCTTATCTTCTTCTAAAACCTCATCAATTACCGTTTGAGACGTGATACCTTTTAGCACTTTTTTCTGTAGTAACCAAAACAACTGAGCAGATCCACCAATGGATGATAAAAATCCTGCAATGATAACCGAAGCATCAAAATAAACTCTCATGGGGATTTTAAGAAAATTTCTTTCTTAGTTTTTTGACGAGACTTTTTGGTATCTTATCTTCTGCAAGAAACACTTTGATTTCAGCATCAGTATAAATTCTATAAGGCACTTCTCTATTTCTTTGTGCTTCAATAACTACTTTATTTCCTTCTTTTTTTGCCTTAACAATATCTCCATTCGCAATTCCTAACTCATCTCTCCATTTTTTAGGAAGCGTAACCATACCCTTCCCGAGGATTTTTAACCATTCTTCCTGATTGATAGGTGTAGTATTTTGACTCATAAGTTTAATAGTTTATTCGTTCAGAAAACATTTTACTTAGGGAAAATGTTATATTTCTAACTTATTGAATTATAAACTTTCTGACTCCTCTTGTCAAGAGGATAAGTGGAACACTATAGTTAGATTTCCAAAACTACGGGGATGACGAGGGGTTCGCGTTTTTCCCGGTAAAAAATTCCCTCCGTTGTCTGCTGTATTGTTTTTCTTACATATGCAAGATTTACATTATTATCAGTGCTTCTTCCAAACATTTTCTTAAGTTCCTGCTCAATTGATACTGCTAACTGCTCTTTTTTCTGGTAAATAATTCCTTTTGTAATAATATCCGGTCGGCTTACAAGCTGCCCTTGAGAATTCACCTCAACAATTACAACAACAATCCCTTCTTCGGCAATTTTTTTGCGGTCCATAACCACAAAACTTTCAATTTTCTCACCCGTTATCTGATCAACGTATATTTTTGATGCATCTATAATTTTTCCAAAGCGAAATCCTCCTTCTGAAAAAATAATTTCTTTTTTCTGGTCCAAAAGAATAATTTTATCGTCTCTATATCCCATGTCGCGGGCAATCTCCCTGTACGCAACCATTTGCCTGTATGTTCCGCCAATCGGCAAAACAAATTTGGGATTTGTCAGGGAAATCATAAGCTTTAAATCGTTTTGAGAACCGTGTCCTGAAACATGAAAGTGATCAGAAATATCCGAATACACAACTCTTGCCTCTTTTTTTGAAAGAGTATCAATAAGTGAATTAATATTGACTTCATTGCCCGGAATTGGGTCTGCTGAAAAAATAATCGTATCTCCGCGTGTTATACGCAAATCTTTGTCGTTGTCGCTTGCGATTCGTACCAACGCCGATTCTACCTGGGCTTGACTCCCCGCAACAAGAATCATAACTTGGTTTGGCGGAAGACGTTTTGCGTCTTGAGGTTTTATATCCATTTTTGTCGGAAGACTCATGTACCCTAATTGTTTTCCAACATCCCTCGCCTTCAAAAATGACCTACCGATAAAACAAACTTTACGATTATATTTGAGGGCAACTTCTATTGCCTGATTCATTCTGGAAATATTTGACGAGTATGTAGAAACGAATACTTTTCCTTTTGCTTTCCGAAATTCATCATCAAAACTTTCTGTTATTGAAAGCTCTGATTTGGAATGCCCTGGTCTTTCAGCGCCCAGAGAGTCAGACATAAGACACAAAACACCTTCTTCTCCAAATTTTGCAATTTTTCGAATTTCTGAAGGCTTACCGTCAACCGGCGTAAAATCAAATTTAAAATCGCTTGCATGGTAAAAATTTCCAACTGGTGTACGTATAAATAAATTTGCCGCATCAATAATAGAATGCGTCACGCGCGCAAGCGAAACGCGGAATGCGCCAAGTGTTATAGTCTGGTCAAATGACGCGGTTGTAACTCTATGGGGAAGACCGAAGTCTTTTAATTTTTCGTTTGCCAAGGCTGCAGTTAGATTTGAAGCATATATTGGAAAATTTGGAAGATTGGGTAAAATAAAAGGGAGAGCGCCAATGTGATCTTCGTGTCCATGCGTCAAAAACATACCGACAATTTTTTTTGCTTTTCCGGTCTGTTGTGAATTTTGTGGACCCAGACGGAGTATATTTTTCAAATACGAAATGTCCGGAATCATAAGATCCACTCCCGGCATTGTTTCCTCGGCAAACCCTATTCCGCAATCCACAACAAGAATTTCTCCACCGATTTCATAGAGATATAAATTTTTTGTTACATCCCCGACACCGCCAAGCGAAATAAAAGACAAACTATTTTCCATAATATTTATTAACTATTCCCTATTCACTAATCTCTAATCACTGTCTTACCATTGTGACACAAATTGTTTTACGTTGTCCCTTGTCACAACAAATTTTCCTTTCGGTAATTTTCCTAAAAGCTGCAAATACGCAACTTTTCTGATAATTCCTTGAATTATCCGCTGCAAAGATCTGATTCCCGGATCGTATCCAAGCGGACGGATCAAGCTTTCTTCCCAAACATCATCGTTTATAACCAAATCCTCAGGTGTCATTCCGCTTTCTTTCAAAACTTCGGATAATACAAAACTTTTCCCGATTACTGTTTTTTCTTCATCCGTATATGACGGCATTTGGATAACTTCAAGCCTGTCAATTACGGCTGTTGAAATATCTTTTGTATTGTTTGAAGTTGCGATAAAAAGCACATTTGAAAGGTCAACCGGAAAATCAATAAAGTGGTCGGTAAAAGCCTTGTTTTGTGTAGGATCCAATAATTCTACAAGTACACCCATTATATCACTTCTTGCTTCCTCTGATACGCGGTCAATCTCATCAAGCAAAATAACAGGATTATTTGTACCCGCTCTCTTGAGGGCTTTTATAACAAGGCCGGGTTCTGCATCAGGAAAAAGTCGTGTCTTACCACGAAGTTGACTTGCAGAACCCATTCCTCCAAAAGGAATTCTCTCAATTTTGCGCCCCAAGCTTTCTGCAATTGAAAAAGCGACCGTTGTTTTACCGACTCCTGCAAGTCCGACAAGTGAAATAATCGGCGCCCGGGCAAAACTATCCGCGCCAGTCTGACCTCTGGTTTGTTTTAATAGCATAATTGATAAATATTCCAAAATTTTTTCTTTTACATCTGTGAGTCCGTAATGGTTTTTATCCAAAACTTGCTGTGCGTGAGCCAAATCCAAAATATCTTTTGAGGAATTGTTCCACGGAAGGGAAGTTACCCAATCTATATATCGGGACGTGGAATCAAGCTCGATAAAAAATGAGGAATCATTTCCTATCAAACGTAGTCTATCAACCATTGCAACAACTTTATCTTGCAATTCTTTGGGCAGAGTTGACGCTTTTATTTTCTCGTCAAGTTTTTGAATTTGGGAAGTAGTGGGTTTTAAATTACCTGAGTCATCTGCAAAACTTGAAGTTTTTTGGCTCTCATTGTATGCATTGCTTGTTTTTAGAGCGGCAAACGTATTGTCTTGAGTCTTTTGCTCTTCCGAAGAAATCGAATCCGTGTTACCTGTTGTTTGTTGATTGTTGATAGCCGGACTATCATTCCGGGCAGAATCATCCATGAGATTAGTATAGCACTAAATTTTGTGATCGAACAATATTGTCTATTTAATATTTTTAGTTTAAACTTTGTATGAAGTCATCACTTGTGGTATAAAATTCGTCAAAAATTAAATAAAGGCTTTCTGTTTCTTTTTGCTCCCCTATTACAATGCACTTCTTGCCCAATCCATATGCAGCTCCTGCTTCGATATGAGCCGATTTACCCGCCGGCAAAAGAAGTATTACATTTTCTGAATTTTTCAAAGCATCCATATCTATTTTAAATATTTCGCTAACTCGGGGGTCATTTTTCCAATCGGGGATACTCTCGTATTTTTTCATAAACTCTTCAGGCTCGTATTTTTGTTCCGAATCTTTCAGCGCGTAATTTGCACCGTCTCCCTCAATAAAACTATAAACAGTTTTGTTTTTTTTCCGGATTTGTTGAGTCAACTCTTCAACTTGTTTCCGGTTTCTCCATCTTGAAACAATACAGTATTGATATTTCATGCTTTTATGAACTTAGGGGGTTGTATGTTCCTTTTCTATAATCTTCTCTGCCTTGTTTCTCCATTCTTTTTCTTACTTCCATTCCAGGATGAGAATTAACATCTTCAGTCCATTTTTTATAATGTTTTGACCTTCTAATTAATAAGTCTTCCGCGGCAATCGGGGTAATTTCAATATCGTTTTCCCTAAAATACGCATTATCGGAAAACATCATCATCGCCCTTTTAAGATGCAATTCATTTGATAAAACCGCAACTCTTTTTAATTTTAAAATTTCAGGATGTTCTTTAAAATATTTAACAGTATCGTCAAGATTCCCTAAAGTATTTCCCACAGTTGTAATAGCAACAACATTATCTTCAGGCACTTTATATTTTTTCGTAATTAATTCTTTTAATGTCTCTGCGCGGGAAACACCATCAGCTTCATCCTTTTGCACCCCACCCGTAACAATAAATTTTGGTGTTAAACCTTCATTAAGCATTTGCTGAACAGCAATCGCCCGGCTATGTCCTCCCACAACTTTCCCCGGATCTTCTTCTATAATTGTTGGAAGTTCCCATTTTCCTGTTTTTTCATTCTTGTGCATAAATGCACCAAGAACAATAACTGCGTCAAATGAATATTTTTGAGGTTTCTCGTGGTTTAAAACATTTTCTCCTAGCTCTGTCATAGGTTTTTATCTTCGTGGGCCGCGGGGGCGCTGGTTGTCAAACGGAGCTCTTCCGCCTCTTTCATCTCGTCTTGTATAACTTCTTGTTCCGCCGGGTCTTGGAGTAAATGTTCTTCTTGGTCTATCGTCGCGAGCAAAATCTCTTCTTGGCGGTCTATCTTCACCAATCTGTCCTTCAGGACGCGCTGGTCTTTCAGGTCTATCGCCAAAAATCATAGAAAGATTTATTCTTCCGTGTTCATCAACTTCGCGTACATTTACTTTTACCGCTTGGCCCAATTTCACAACGTCATTTGGATCTTTTACATATTCTGTTGACATTTCACTTACATGAACAAGTCCTTCTTTTCCGGGAACTATTTCAACAAAAGCTCCGAAAGAAACAATTCGTTTTACAATACCGTCAAAAACCTCTCCTTTTTGCAATTCCCGGGTTATCAAATCAACCCAATTAACAGCTTTTTCAACCGCTTCTTCATCTACTGCCGAAATACTCACTGTTCCGTCTTCTGCTACATCAACTGTTGCACCCGTTGTTGCAGAAATATTACGTATTGTTTTTCCACCGCTTCCTATAACCTCACCGATTTTTTCAGGATTAATTTTGACTGTCTTTATTTTTGGCGCATATTTTGAAACATCTTTTCGTGACGCAGGAATTATAGCAAGCATTTTTTCCAAAACCTCAAGACGCGCTTTTCTTGCGCGGGCAAGAGTTTCCGTAACAATTTCATCGGTTAATCCCATAATTTTTACGTCCAACTGAATTGCGGTGATTCCCTGTTCTGTACCCGCAACTTTAAAATCCATATCTCCCGCAAAATCTTCCAATCCAATTATATCTGTTAGGATAACGTAATCATTTTTTATCTTCTCCGAACTTGCCTGCCCTGAGCTTACCGAACGGGTCATAAGTCCAATTGCGATTCCTGCAACCGGAGCCGTAAGCGGAACTCCCGCATCCATAAGAGATAAAGTAGAGCCGCAAACTGCCGCTTGGGACGTAGAACCGTTTGAAGACATAATTTCTGACACGACCCGGATTGCGTAAGGAAATTGGGTTGCCGGAGGAATAACAGCGTCAAGCGCGCGCTCGGCAAGTGCTCCATGTCCTATTTCGCGTCTGTTTGGTGACATCATTCTTCCTGTCTCACCTACAGAGTAAGGAGGAAATGAATAATGATGCATATAGCGTTTTGTTTCTTCACCTTCCGGTCCTTCAATAAGCTGTTCCAAAGATGAGGGCCCAAGCGTTGCAACAGTAAGACTTTGTGTCTCTCCTCTTGTAAAAATTGCAGAACCGTGTGTGCGAGGTAAAACTCCAACTTGTGCGGAAATAGGACGAATTTGATCAATTTTTCTTCCATCCGGACGCTTCTGATGAGTCATAATCTGTTCACGGACTGTCTTTTTGAAAACGTAGTCAACTGCAAATGCAACTTTTTTCTTATCCTGCAAAGGAAGACTTAATTCGTCTCCGATTTTGTCTTTTTCCAGTTCATAAATTGCGTTTGTAATGCGTTGTAGTTCTCCTCCGACTTCTCTATTTACTCCTTTTTCAATAAGCTCATTCATCTTATCTTTATAAGACTTTTCAACAAGAGTTATTGCTTCTTCCATTTTTTCATCTTTTACAACTTTTTCTTTCTTTTCACCCAATTCAACTACCCATTCTTCAATTGCTTTAATTATTTTTTCATTTACTTCTTTTGCAAGCTTTACTCCTTTATCAACTATTTCTTCAGGAATTTGTTTTGCGCCTGCTTCAATCATAATCGCGCGGTTTTCTTTTGAAGAAACAACCAAATCCAATTGGAGAAAATCCTCTTCGCTTGAGCGCGGATTTACAACTAATTCTCCTTCGTCACCGTTTTGTTTTAGAAAACCAACTCGCGTCGTACCGATAGGACCGTTCCATGGGATTTTTGAAATTGCAAGCGCAGCAGAAGTCGTTATTGCCGCCAAAATATCAGGAGCGTTTTCGCCGTCAACTGAAAGAACAGTTATAACAACTTGAATATCTTTTTTAAGTTCTTTTGGAAAAAGAGGTCTTATAGAACGATCAATGAGGCGGGCTGTAAGAACGGCGTCGTCCGACGGTCTTCCTTCACGCTTTACCCAACGGCTTCCTTTTATTCTTCCTCCTGCATAGAGTCGCTCAACATACTCAACGCTAAGCGGAAAATAATCAAGGGTTGTCTCTTGGGCACCCATTACAACGGTTGTAATAACCATGGTATCACCCATGCGTCCTGTTACTGCCGCCGTTGCTTGTCCTGCAAGAACTCCTGTTTCAAGAGTAAGCGTTGTACCGCCTATATCAACTGTTTTTGAAGATTGTTTCATTTATTTTTTTATTTCCTTTTCGTTCTTTTTACAATAAACAATATTATAACAAGAAGATTTGGTAACAATTGGAGTAGTTTTAGTTTTTAAGCCAGTCCTACTTTATTTCCTACTGTTTCTCCTCGGGATTTATCCATTTTAACCAAAAAGTTAAATAGCCTTCTTCTTTTTGAAATCATATTTAAAAGTCCCCGTCTTGAATGTGAATCTTTCTGGTGAATTTTTAAATGTTCTGTCAATTTTTGTATCTTATGTGTAAGAAGCGCAATTTGCACTTCAGGACTACCTGTATCGCCGCCAACCGTGGCGTTGCTTTCAATAATTTTTTTCTTTTCGTCTGTTGTCAACGGCATAGATAGGTATTTTATCAAACTTGTAGCTATTTTTCAACCGGAGAAACTTTACTAGACACTAGTTGTTCTTTTTTGCTCCTTTGAAGACTTTCGGAAGGAACCAATCATCCGGTACATCGCTTGAAGCTTCGCGCTCAACATTTTCAATTGGACTTTGTTCTATTTTTGGTTTTTGCATCTCTTCTTGTGACTTCATTTTTTGAACCATTTCTTCAAGTCTTCTTGTGTCATTTTTTTGAAAACCTCCTCTATTCTGATTATTATTTCTGTTGTTTTGCATCATTTGTCCTGTGCGTTGCTGATTATTTTGGCGCATTTGTCCTCTATTTTGGTTTCCCAAAAGTTGAGTTGGCTGAGGGAATGAAGCCGCATTTATTTTTGGAGCATTAATTGTGCGCTTGGCGCCATTCATAAGTAAAATTCCTGCCGCCCCAAATGCATACGCAGAAGTTGAAGGACTCGTAAAATTATTTGTCGCATACGTTATTCCGTCAAGTAAATTTTGTGCAATATCCTGATCCATCGGAAGACCAAGAGACTTAATAATTTCTGAAACGATTTCTGAAAATGAAGAAAATGAAGAGTCAACAAGAACTATATCCCCAAATTGAGTATTTGACAGGGAAGTATCAATATTTACAATTTTTACCTCCGGTCCGGATACTTCTTGCAATTTTTCAGCCGATGGAATTCCAAGTGCTATTACCAAAGAAGGCGTAGACCCTTTCCCTATAAATTCAACGTCTCGCTCCGAAAAACTAATTCCGTTTTCTTCGGCAAACAAATTTACATTTAATTTGTCTTTTTCAATATTGTATGAAACTTTTTCAATTTCTCCTTCACGGTAAGGAACAGAAATTGTCAAAATTTTTGTATTCCCCTCAAAGTTTTTTCCAACCCTGTCTATTCCTACCAGATTTGAAACCTCTACAGTAGGATTACTTTTGGAAATGATTTGAACATTTTTTCCGCCTGCAGAAAGGGACAAATAGAGAGACAGGCCTGCCGCCATTTTATCAATTGTTGCGTTTTCCCCAACAACTATCCCAACCGTTTGGCTTGAAAGCAACTCGCTTGTTAAACTTTCGAATGCTTTTTGAATAATTGGATTCATAATTTATTTTTTGCCTAAACTTATAAAACTATAAACGATTAAAAAATGCATTTTATAGCTTGCTCATACTACACTATGAGCTTGTTATTTTGAATTAATGGATAATACCATATCTGATACCGCGAAGTCAACTTTGGGGGAAATCATAATTCCGCACTCCGTATTTTTTTCAGCGACCTTCATGTCTTCCTTGCCTTTTTTTAATGAAACAATTTGGGAACGTCCTATTTCCTGCTCTTTTCTCATAATTTTTATGCGGTCACCGCGGGCAAGACGTCCTTCTTCAACTTTTACACCCAGAATTTCCCCCGTTGTTCCGGAAAAACTTGCCACAATTTTTCCTTTTCCGATTATTTTTTCAAGTCCTTCTTCTCCAACAACCCTGGCCAGTACCTCAATTTCATCAAGAAGTTCGTAAATAATCGTATAAGTTTTGTAAAAAACTTTATCCGCGTCAGCGAGTTGTTTTGCTTCTTTTGAAATATTTACATTAAAACCCAAAACAAGAGCTTTAAAATCTTTTGCAAGTAAAATATCCGACGCGCCGATTTCTCCCTGTCCTTCAAAAACTACTTTCACTCTTTTTGGAAGAGATGCCTTTATCGCTTCAATTTCCGCATTAGTATCTGTTTTTAGAACAACAGGAACAACGTCAGAATCGGTTTCATTGAAAAAATTAGCAAGAGTTTGAGGCGGCTTTGGAATAATTGATTCTTCTACTTTTGCAGGTAAATCTTGCATTTCTTGCGTATAAAGAAGGCTTCCTGCGGGAAGTATCTCAGAAAGACCCAAAATTTCGCACGCATCCCCCGGCAAAACAAACGATATATTTTTTCCGTTTGCATTCACAAGCGCCTTTACTTTTCCGGCGCTTTTTCCAATTTTAAAAACGCTTTGACCAACCTCTAATTTTCCCCCTTTTACAACAAGAGAACTTATAACACCTCTTCTCTTGTCAAGTTTTGAATCTATAATAACGCCCAAAAATGAATCGTTTTCGCTTTTTTTATTTCCCGACATATCATAAACCAAAACAATCAGATCCAAAAGCGCTTCTATGTTTTCACCGGTTTTGCTACTTACCCCGATGTACGGAGCATCCCCTCCAAGTCCTTCAAGCATAATTTCAGCTTTCACAAGAGACTGTTTTACTTTTTCAATTTGCGCGCCCGGCACGTCAGTCTTTGTTATAACAACAATAAAAGGAAGTCCTGACTCGCGTATTTTTTCAATTGATTCTTGAGTTTGCGGCATAATACCGTCGTCTGCTGCAACAACCAAAAGAACGATGTCTGCAGCACTCACTCCTTGAGAGCGCATGTTGGCAAAAGCTTCGTGTCCGGGAGTATCAATAAAAGTAATTCTTCGTGTATTTCCCTCGTGTAGAATTTCAATCTCAGAAGCGCCTATTCTTTGGGTAATTCCTCCTTTTTCGCTTGCCGCATGAGAACTTTTGCGGATTGCATCTAAAAGACTTGTTTTTCCGTGGTCAACGTGGCCTAAAACCGAAACAATCGGGGGGAAAGAGACTGTTTTTTGTTCTTTTTTTGTTTCCATATTGTTTGTTTGCGCCTTTCCATAGCCTATTCTTTTGCTTTCTCGGTTTTTTTAGGCGTTTTTGCTTTTTTAGAAGCTGTTTTTTTTGCGGCAGCCTTTTTTTTGGGTTTTTCTTCTACAACGGGCTGTTCTACCTGAGTTGCTTGGTCTAAGCCTGAAACATCCGCCGACAAGTCTTCTTCTGATTCATGCGGCATTTCTACTCCTTCGACTTCAATATTGTATCCTGTCAATTTTGATGCAAGACGTACATTTTGACCGTCTCTTCCAATAATAAGCGGCAATTCTTCTTGAGGAGCCTCAACCCTTGCAAGCTTTTCCTCTTCATTTATTTTTACGTTTAAATTTTTTGCGGGAGAAAGACTATTTGTAATAAATTTTACGGGGTCTGCATTCCATTGGATAATATCAATTTTCTCAAGACCGTCAAGTGAATCAATAACTGCTTGAATGCGCACTCCTTTTTGTCCGACACAGCTTCCAACAGGATCAATACCGGGGCTTTCGGAATAGACGGCAATTTTAGCTCGGTTTCCGGGTTCTCTGACAATTTTTTTAACAGTAACATTTCCTGCGGAAACTTCCGGAACTTCTCTTTTTAAAAGCCCTTCGATAAGACCCGGGTGAGATCTTGAAACAATAATTTCTCGTCCTTTTTCCTCATTTATCTCAACTATATAAACAGGCATTTTTTTATTTAGAAAATACTGTTCGTTTGGAATTTTTTGCTGTGGCGGAATAATGGCTTCGGATTTTCCAATGTCAACAATTATATTTGGGCCTGCAAACCGAAGAACGTGCCCGTTGACAACGGTATTAACGCGTTTTGTATACTCTTCAATTATCGCGTCTTTCTCACGCTCGCGGATTTTTTGCAAAAGAACTTGCTTTGCTGTTTGGGCCGCAATTCTTCCAAAACCGGGAGGAGTTATATCTTTTTTATCTTTTAAGATTCTTGTTTCTCCGGTAACAGAATTTAAATCTGCAGTATAGCTTTCGTCTAATTCAACTTCAGGATTATCTTTTTTAAAAGCCGCAAGTATTGCTCCTTTTATAGTATCCAAAACCACTTCCGGGTCAACTCCTCTTTCAGAGGCGATTTGGTTGAGCGCTAATGTAAATTCGCTTCTTTGTACAACAGCCATAAACTTGATGTAGGTAAAAAAAAGGCGGGTTATTTTCCCACCACAATCAAACCTAACTTTCCATTATTTTAACAGATGGCACTGCACGAGTCAAGGTAAATCAAAAGATTTTTTTTAGAAACAAAATTCATCGTCATCTTCCATAAGAGTATAAGGGGCAGAATATTATGAGATTATAACACCAGAAATATATTTTGACAATAGGCTTAATAAATAGGAAAAAGCGTTATTTTATTATTTACTAAAGGATGTTAAAAATTTGTTTTTTGTAAAGTTGTTGCTTTTTAAATTAGAGGTGAATGTTTTAATTAAGAATGGTGTGCGGGGTTTTGTGTCTGAAGATCAGGCACTGGACCCCGCACGATTGCGGAAATTGATTTATCCCTCAGGATTAAGCGTGCAACGCTTGCATGTCTTGCGCAGTTACTCTTCCCGAAGGAAACTTGGTATTGCCCAGCAGGGCCGCGCGGAAGGCAGGTCAACTCAGGAAGATCATGGCGTAGAAGTGGCGACCATCCGCCGTTGTGAGTTCGCCTACGCCAATGCGGACGAATTCCCCATCAAGGATATTCACCCAGTGGGTGGGACTCTGCATCAGAGCGGCCACCGCGCGCTCGGGCGATTCGGTCACTTCGTAGTTGTTTAAAACCAGGTTTTCACCCGCCCAGACGTAGCTGGCATAGCCGAAGTAGGCGAGCAGCTCGGCGTACATAGAATAGCCGAATGGATCCGTGTGGCCGAAATAGTTCTGGTCGACCAGCTGCTGGACGCGCACACGGGCGATGCAGCTGAGCCCGGCATCGAGCGCGTAGGGCGCGAGGCCGGCGTTGGCACGCTCCATGTTGATGCCATTCAGTAGCCGCTGCTCTAGGTCGGTAATCGGGCCAGTCCGCGGCTCGGGCAGGTAGAAGTTCGGTTTTATCGGCGCGGTCCCGCCTCCGACGGTACTCGTTGCAGTAGGCGTCGCAGACGCAGGTGTGACCTTCAGTTCGTCGCTAGCGAGACCAACGGCGTACGCCTTGTAGGGGAGATCTGAAGAGGTGGTCGCCTCGCCTGCCGCACCAGCCAGTATGGTGGCGATGACGCCGAATGCAACAATCAGAGCGATTGCGCCCATGAGAATGGGCATCTTGAACACTGTACTGTACTACCTTTCTTGGTTGAATTCCGGTCGTTAAGGATAGTTTTTCGAGCTGTTACCTCCTGCTTATATTGAATTGTATTTGTGGTTTTGGATTTATCCGATTAACCACAAGAGACTGTCTTCCCTCCCCAAAGGAAACACAGCAAAACCAGTTCTAAATGAACTAATCTTACTGTGTTCCCCGTAATTAGGAAAAACAAAATATTTCCGCAATTTGTCAAAGAACAATATTTTGCTACTCAATAGAATATGCAAAAAAAAAAGCTTCTTTTAATATTGCATGCAAAGCGCAATACAAAAAAGCCTATAATATTATTATATTACTTTTTCCCCAAAAAAACAACCCTCGGGATTTTTTATAATACTCTAATAATCGATGTTGTCCCGTTTACTGGACAACGGGAATGATATATAATGTTATTAATTACATTAAAACAAATGAGACGTTATAAATTCCTACAAAAAGAAGACGTTTATGAAGCACTAAATAAAGTCAGGGATGCTTTTCTCGCTGCAAATGACGGCAATGATGTTGAACAAATAATGAATGGCATACTAACCTTTGATGAGCGAATGAAAATAGGTAGACGAATACAAATCGCCGAATATCTACTGCAAGATCTCCGAACGGAAGAAATTCAATCGTTTTTGAAAGTAGGAAGAACTACGATTGCGCAGGTCGCAAAAAACTTGGAAGATTATGAAAAATGCTTTCACTTAATTTCGGCGAGAAACAAAAAAGTTGGGAAAGTGTATAAAACTAAAAGTCATCGCTTAGTCGGCGGTTCCACAAAAATATTCAAGACAAAGGAATATACGGGGTTTAAAAGAAAAAACGTTGCACGATAATTTATTTGTTTGTCCCGTTTACTGGACAACGGGATTGTGTAGATAAAATTGTCTAAAGATTTAAAGACAGAGACAGAAAGATAAATTGACCACCCTATTCCTTATTAATCCTTAGTGCTATTAGTGGCTCTGAAATGAAAAGATTTTGCAAAAAAAAACAACCCACCGATTTCTCGGTGAGCTGTTTAAAATAAATAGATTACTCTACTTATTTTACTCCAAGTATCTTAAATGCTCTAAAATTAGTTTAAATAAATTACCTTAATTTAAACTATTTAAAAAAGATTTATTTACAACCTGGACCATATGCACCATTTTCATGGATACCGCCATAGCACCAGTTTCCTGCTCCTTTAACCGTTATATTAAAGGTATCCACAGAATTACCGGTTATCTTCCAGTTGTATTGAGCAAAATCCACATAATTCCACCACTGCGAACATTTACCAAGCCAAGCATGTCCGTCACTGGTTGAGCAGTTTGCGTCCCCGCCGTTATCGCGAACAATTTCTTCAACCTGAAATGGCCCTTCGTATAACAAAGCTCCATTATCAACAGCAGTTATGGTCGCTGTGCCGTGTTGCGTTAAAGTCCATTCTACGTCGCCGTTTTTCATAAATCTAACAGTTTCTGCGTTCAGTGCTTCGTAGTGAACATTAACACTTTCTCCGAATTTTTCCGATGCACCTGGAAACCAACTACCAAGAACGTGTGTCTCGTCCCAAACAAATGGTTCGTTAGCAAAACGATAAACTTGTGCACCGTTACCGACGGCAAATGCTGGAATTACCATAGCTCCAAGCATTATTGCGCTTGCCGCACTCCCTACTAAAATTTTTTTAATATTCATATTTTTCACCTCCTTTCATAAAGAAATTAGAAAATGAAAAATTTAATTTATGACTTGTTGAGGAAATAAAGATTAAAAGAAAGAATGAAAGAAGCTTAACTAATCCCACCATTAGCATTTCTCTAATGTAGCACTAATATGAAATATTGTAAAGATGGCTTAATGGATCTAACTATTTATGCGGAATTATTCGCTCTTCTTGCGCCTTTTAAATAAAACTATGCTAATTATTATTGATACCAGAAAAATAGGAATTAACCACCATTTTTCAGAAATAAAATTACCGGTCTTGGTTTCTTTACCTTTGGACTGAACGGCACCCAATATTTCTTTTTCCGGAGTCGGAGTTGGATAAATTGTTGTCCCTGATGTTGGTTCTTCTGTACCTGCTCCTAACACTTCTCCTGTTGTTCCTCCACCAGTTGACGTTGATGAAGCCAAAACTGCAGAGGATTGACCTAGGCCGTCGGAACGTCCATCAGATCTTCCGTCCGATTTACCGTCAGATCTACCATCACCTGCTCCTCCACCGGAGCCTAAACTTCCTCCACCACTACTAGTAGTAGATGCTGATGTCGTAGAAAATGTTTTCTCTGAAGAAACCGCTTCAGGCGAACCGTGGGATATAGTTCGGTAATAATAAGTGCTTCCAGCGGTCAAACCCGTCAAACCAACCGAGTGAGCGGTAACCAAAGTTGAGTCTTCAACGGTAGAATTAACATAGCCATAATTTGATCCATCTGGAAAAGTGGCAACAGTAGCATCAGAAATCGGTGCAGTGCCATAAATCACTCTTGAAGTAGAGGGGTCATCAGTCGTCCAAGTAATGGTTATTCCTGTTGTCGTGACGGAACTGGTTGTTTCTCCGGAAATAACCGGAGCAATACCATACTCTTCCGTTAATACACCACTAGCGTTGCCAGCGCTATCATAGGCGATAGCTTTAAGAGTGGTGTCTTTATCAATCAGAATCGGATCCGTATAAAGAGTGCCGTCTTCGTTGTTGGGCTCGCTTCCGTCGATAGTATAATAAATGTCTGGTGCCGGGCCATTTTCGTCGCTGCTGGAAAGCGATACCGACTGATCACCAGAATAGTCACTGCCACCCGGATCAGCCTCGGGCACACGCGGTGCCGCCCCGTCAATTGAGGTAAAGTCAACTACAGCGGCAAGTTCGTTTCCAGCCGAATCGTGAGTACTCCCATCTCCCCCGCCTTCTGTATAAGAGACGAGTGGAGTTACGCCCGTATCTAGGCTTCCGCTTTCGTCGAAAGTCAGAAGGAGAATGTTGTCAGATCCTATGGTTCCTGTTCCAATCGATACACCGTCGTATCCACTTACGTCCCAACCGTCCGCGGAGTCAAGAATAAGCCAATCATCATCTATCTCTTCAGAAAAAGTCAACTCAATGGCGTCGATTTGACCACTGGTATCGGTGTCTTTAGTTACGGCCGTTATTAAAACCGGTAAGGCTTTATCCTCCGGAACTCCGCTATATGACCCCAGTTCATTACCGGCCAAATCGTGGGTACTGGTCGGACCGCCGCTTGGAGTGTAAGTTACGCTAGGTACATTGGCCGTATCCGGTGTCGGTCCTTCACCAAAACTTAAAACTAAAACATTGTCGTTTTCTATCTCGCCGGTGCCAATACTTTCCTCACCGGCAGGATCGGCAACATCCCATCCGTCCGGATTACCCATATCCAGCATATCGTCATTAATCTCTTCATCGAAGGTAAGTTGAATCCCATCGAGATGGCCGTCTCCGTCACTGTCCATAGTTTGTATAGACTGAACGGTTGGTGCAATAGTCTCTATTGTAAAACTTCCCTCGTCCGACCAGTCTGAAGTACCAATGGAATTGTTTGCCATTACGTACCAAGTATAATCATCATCGGGTAATGGATCTTCTGGTGTAAAACTTGAGGAAATTGTCGTAATAAAACCATCATAAATATTATTTCCTTCAGAATCATATACTTCAAGATCATAAGACGTTACTTCCGGCGTTGCCGAGACATCGTCCCACGATAACGTCGGTGTGGTATCATTGGTCGGACTTGACACTTCATGTCGAACAGGAGCACTTGGAGCCGCCGGCACATCAAACTGGGTAAAATGTAAAGCGGTAAAAGACAACCCCCCTGTGTCCAGATCATAATTAATACCATCTGTATCTATATCGTCGTCGGCCGAGGAATCATTAGTAGTTCCTACTATAGCGCCTGTATCATCTTTAATAACAATTTCTGGTGTTGTCTCATAGTTAAGCTCGTACATATAAATCTTGGCACCCGTGGCAGCCATGGCAGCGGCAGTCGTGGAATCAAACTTAATATGCCCATAGGACATCTCCATCGCTGTGCCTAGACTCTGTAAGATATTTACCGTATCTTGGTCGCTTAAATTCAAAATTTTTTCAAAAACAATTTTCCCCTCGTCCTTTTCAAAATATAAAGCGCCATCGGTTTCCGGTGTGGCCGAAGGGTTATCAATCATTCCAATATTCGTGCTTAACCCCTGATTTTCCAGACAGTTGGCAATGGAAGCTAAAGTAGGTGCTCCCGAAGGCGGATTTACACAGTCAAAAGTCTCGGCATTATTAAACCATCCTTTAGTAGGACTCGAACAGACCTCCCATGTATCACCCGCATCTTCAGTTCGGCAAACACTTTGATCTTCTGCGACATTACCAATATTTTGACCATTAACGAAAAAGTTGTCTTTGTAAGAAACAACGTCTTTGGTTTGTGCATTGTTGTCTTTTAAAGTAATGGATTCTAAACCGGTATTATTTAGCCAACCGTCACCTCCGGATTTTTCGAAAACTAAAATACCATTAGCTGGTAGTGTGCCAGTCAGGGACAAATCACTTGAAAGATCGTTATCATCAACTAATTGCCAATTTTCCAGATTAATATCTTCACCGGTTTTATTAAATAATTCAATCCATTCATTGCCGGTTGATGGGTTATAAACAAATTCATTGATAATTACTTGTGACAAAGTTTCATCAAAAGGCTCTCCAACATAAGTATCCTCTCCGGGGTTGGTGATAGTGCCGATAACTACAAAAATCGTAAAGTGGTCGAGGCTTGTTACGGAGACTGATGTGTCTGTTTTCGTTAGGGCGTTGTCAACTTTTTCCGCTGTTCCTATTTTTGAAAGTTCTTCCGCAAATTTTACCTCAATTGCTTTTCCTTTTGATGAATCAGGAATGGGAAGAGAAAGATTATAAGTAAAAGAACCATCTACCATATCTGACGTTATATCGTATGCTTTATCTGACAAGGATCCTGTTTGTTGAATTTGATCTTTAGTAAGTTTTATTTCTTCAATTTTTATATTGCCTGCAGGAGTTGGGAGTTTTGTAAATGTTAATTTTACCCCGCTATTTTGAGGAGCAATATATTCTTTATTGAGTTCTACTTTTTCAAAAGTCCATTTCGAAGGAGCTTGAGGTGGTGTTGGTTCCGGAGAAACTATTGTAATTACAACTGGAGCTGGAGTTACGGTTTCTGTTGATACGCCAGCTGGCAGAGGAGTTGGTGTCGCTGTATCTGCTTGCTCCGATTCAATCGGGGTCGGGGTCACTTCCTGCGGTAAGCTTGCTGAATCCGTTGCTTCTTGAGCATAAGCCGATTTGGGCAATATATATAGGTAGGGGCTGAAGGATTGACCCAGTATTGCAAGAAATGCTACGAAAGTTATAAATTTTCTAACCTTCCGTCTAAATTTATACATACATATAAATAAAAACAATTCCCACAAAAATGGGGGCTTAGCGCGATAATACCACTGAATTTACGTAAATACAATATGTAAATTAACCTATAATAACAGCTTGATAAAAAAATTATCCTTGAATTAACGCGCTTTATCTTATATCATAAGAAGCAAGCCTTTATCGGCTTTTTTAATTATGGGAAAAATAAATAATATTAAAAATGAAGCTCCGGCGTTTGTCTTAAAACACAAATGGATTATTATTCCACTGGTTTTAATTGTATCGATTGCTCTTTTTTTCTTTTGGCCAAAACCCGCAAAACCAATTCCGACAGAAGTTGTAAAAAAACAAGATTTTATACAAACCATTTCCATTACGGGAACAATAGCTGCTGAAAAAAGTGTTGATTTGAATTTTCTTGCCGGTGGACTTCTTACATATCTTAACGTCAACAAAGGAGATACGGTTACTCAATATCAGACAATTGCCACACTTGATCAAAGAACGGTTGAAAAAAATTTAAAAGCTTCCCTTATTACATACAGCAAACAAAGAAACACTTTTGACCAATACACGCTAGATCAACAGGCGAACAAACCACAAGATGCTTTGAACGACCGAATGAAACGGCTTTTACAGAATAATCAATACGATCTTGATACCGCAATTAATTCTGTTGAGCTTCAAGATATTGTACGGCAAAATTCTGTTTTATCATCTCCTATTGCCGGAATTGTAACTCGCGCAGACGTAAAAACTGCAGGAGTTAATATAACCGCCACAACTACTTTTACGGTAGTTGATCCGACTTCTCTTACTTTCAAAATGGAAGTTGACGAAGCGGACATCAGCAAAGTAAAAGAAGGACAACAAGTAGATATTGTTTTGGGTAGTTATCCTGACAAAACCATACATCTTGTTGTTGACAGCATAGATTTTGTGACTCATACAACGTCAAGTGGAGGAAGCGCATATGACGTGAAGGCAAAAATCTCGCCAAGCGACTCTTCTCAATATAGAGTCGGAATGAATGGAAATGCACAAATTATAACCGAGAAAAAAACGGGTGTAATTTCCGTTTCTCTTGCAAGCCTTATTGAAACAGATAAAATTTATGTAAAAGTTGGAAATAAATACGAGAAAAAAACATTAAAACTTGGTCTTCAAAACGATACTTCCGCTGAAGTACTGGATGGATTAAGCCAAGGGGATACAATAGTTACGAATCCTACCCTTGTTACTGCTAAAAAATAATCCTTGCAAATAATCAAATGGGTAAAAGCACGATAATAAAGCTTGAAAATATCACAAAAGATTACATAACTGGAGATGTTATAACCAGTGTTTTAACAGGAATTTCTCTAACAATTAACGAGGGCGATTTTATCGCAATTACAGGAAGGTCAGGATCCGGAAAATCAACTCTTATGAATATTTTGGGGCTTTTGGATACTCCAACTTCCGGAACATATATTCTCAATGGAAGCCCGATAACAAAATTTAGCGAGGATGATTTATCCCGTCTTAGAAATAAAACAATCGGATTTGTTTTCCAATCTTTCAATCTTTTACCCCGCTCTACAACTATTGAAAATGTCGTATTGCCTGCAATATACGCCGGCATTCCCCAAAAAGAAAGAGATATCCGCGCAAAAGAAATTCTTACAAGCATTGGAATGGAGGAAAAAATGCACAGCAGACCCAACAAGCTTTCCGGAGGACAGCAGCAACGCGTAGCAATTGCTCGTGCTCTTATGAATGATCCAGCACTAATTCTTGCTGATGAACCGACGGGAAATTTAGACGTAAAATCAGGACACGATGTAATGGAAGTATTAAAAAATCTAAACAAAAAAGGGAAAACAATAGTATTGATTACTCATGAAGCAGATATTGCACAACAAGCAAAAAAAATAATACGGCTTGTTGACGGAAGGATTGTAAAATAAATGGAATCGCGCGAATTAATAAAACTTGCTTTTAAAGCTCTTATCTCAAATAAGCTAAGAAGTTTTTTGACAACTCTTGGAATTATTATCGGTGTATTTGCAATTATTATGCTTGTGTCCCTTGGGTCGGGACTCCAACGGTACATCACCGATCAAATCGCGTCTTTTGGATCTAACCTTATTTTTGTTATTCCCGGAAGAGTTGGGGGAGCAAGAACACCGGGTGGTGTTGTTGTCAATAAATTATTATTCTCCGATGCAACAAGTCTTCAAATAAAGCTTAAAAGTGCTGCAAGTGTCGCGCCTGTAATTTCACAAAGCTCAACTTCAAAATATAAAAATAAGACGGATAAAGGAATGTCTGTTCTTGGAACAACATCAAATTACACAAAAACTGTGCAAAACGCAGTAATTGAAAAAGGAATTTTTTTCTCATCAAGCCAAGAACAATCCGGAGCAAAAGTTGCTATTGTCGGAGCAACAGTTGTCAACAATCTTTTTAGTGACCAAAACCCCATTGGAAAACATTTCTTTATAGGAAACAATATCTATACCGTAATCGGAGTAATGAAAAAAAGGGGCTCGGTGTTTGGATTTGACCAGGACAATACGGCGGTTATTCCGATTGCTGCAGCAAGAAGGCAATTTGGAATAAATCAGGTAAACGCAATTTATATTTCGGCAAACGAAGCCCGTCTTGTTCCTTTTGTTAAAGATCAGGCAAAAAAAGTTCTTCTAAGACGCCTGACAGAAGACGATTTTACCTTGCAAACAGCAGAATCAAGCCTTGAAACTGTTAATAACATTACAAATATTCTCTCTCTTGCGCTTGGTGGAATTGCAGCAATTTCACTTCTTGTCGGAGGAATCGGCGTTGCAAACATTATGCTTGTGTCGGTAACCGAAAGAACGCGCGAAATAGGTCTTAGAAAAGCTTTAGGCGCTCGTCGAATTGATATTCTAAAACAGTTTTTACTCGAAGCTATAATTCTTTCACTCTCGGGAGGACTTATAGGTATTGCTCTTGGAATCGGAGGGTCTATGCTTGTGTCAAAATTTTTTGTTTCATCAGTTACGCCCTGGTCTGCTTTTCTTGCATTTTCATTTTCGCTTTTAATCGGGGTAGTCTTTGGTATGGCGCCGGCGCTAAGAGCTTCAAAACTAAACCCAATAGAAGCGCTGAGGTATGAGTAGAACTAAGACATAAACGGGTTTTAAATTATTTACTCTTACTAGAAATAGTAGTTCTATGAGGTTCTCTTCGAGGAATACCTAGCTTTATCATAGCGTCTTCTACTGCAGGAGCAGTAACATGCAATAATTTTGCAAGCTCACGCAGTGAAGCACTTTTATAAAGTCTTTCCAGTGTCTCTGCATAAGTTTCGCCATCTTTCATATTTCTTTTTACTTCACGTAACAAACGGGTATCCTTTTTTAAAGAATGACGTGATCTTTTATTTTCAATTCCAAGCTTTTTTACCCATGAATGAAGCGTAGAAACAGACGTACCAAGTTCTTTTTCTGCTTCCCTAAAAGTATGTCCTTCGGCAGGATTGGTAAAAATTCTTCGTAAAATATCTCCTATTGTTTTTCCGTTATTTGCCTCACGAACTCTGGACATTAGTGGAGTTTCTGAGTGTTTTGGAATAACAAAATCACCATCATCAAGTTCTTGAGGATTTATTGTGCCTATACCTTTAAGACTTCTCGGATTCTGTCCCGGAAGAATTCTACGATAATATCCTGAAGGGTAAACAACAAAATCGTCCGCAATCCCGTTTATTTCCTTACTTGTAAGATTTGAGCCTTTTTCAATTGACATAACTATAGGTTGAATTCTAACATATTTCTTGACTTATTTCAAAATTTGAAGCACAATAACAGTATGTCGATTCAACAAAATCCTATTGCTTCATCTATAAGTCTCTGCATTATTGGACTTGTGTTTTTATATACTATTAAAGTATTTAATATTTCTTATCCAGTTTCAATTGTAACCAAACAGGCACCGGCCGATCTTTCTGTAGTTGGAGAAGGAAAAGTTACGGTTGTACCCGATACAGCTACTGTACAGGTAGGAATTATTGTTTCGGATAAAAAGACAGTCGAAGAAACACAAAAGCAAATTAACCAAACCAATAATAAAATTATTGATGCCATGAAAGGACTGGGAATTCCAAAAATTGATATCAAAACATCAAATTATTCCATAAATCCTAATTATAGTTATGAAAATAACACAAACAGAATAAACGGATACAGCGGTAATGCAACATTATCAATTAAGGTAAGGAAAATAAATCTTTTACCCCAAGTTATTGAACAATCAACCTTAAATGGCGCAAACCAAATTTATGGCACCCAATATACAATTGACAAGCCTGAAAATTACCGTGAAAAAGCAAGGGATTTGGCAATTGCAAATGCACGCGAGCAAGCTCAAAAATTAGCCAACAGTCTTGGCATTAAACTTGGAAAAGTTACAAATATTTCTGAAAGCAACCCGAACAGTCCCTACCCTGTACCGATGGTACGCGAACTAAACGCGCCAAGCAATACAAAATCCAGCACTCCTGATCTTGAACAAGGAAGTCAGGAAATCACATCAGTCGTCACACTCTCTTTTGAGAAAAAATAGCTTTGCTTTCTTAAAAATTAGAATGGTCTATCCTCAAAAAGGCGCATATTCACTTCATCTTTGGCAATCTATGCCATGCGACCTGAAATATCCATTGTTATTAAGTAACTCATAGCATTTGCAACCCGTCCAGCTCAATATCCTGCTCTAACTCTCTAAATTTTTCGTATACACTCGGGACATAAGGCTCAAGATATAAAGGTCTAAAATTTACCTTACTTGGTCTTCTTCTGTTAATCTCTATAACATTATTTAATACAGGAAACGTAAATTCTCTTACGTTTTGCATTGACAATAATGTTTTTGCGCCCATCCATCTAAGATCTGAAAATTCCTCCGGATGAGGGGCTTCAAATGGCATTGTGTTACTTATACTGTTATACCGCAATAGAACGGTAGCAACCCATATATCAGACATTACCTCAATCTGATCAATAACACCCGCAGACTCAAGCTTTCCCTGAAGCCTCTTAATACTTGCATCTGTTGAAATTTCAGTTAATAATGCACTGACAAATCCTCCTTCAGCACCCAACTCTTTGGGTTTTAGTGTTTCAAACGGTATGGATATCTCACCTTTTTTTCTTCTTGTGGATGGTTTGTTCATTTGCTCCGTACCAACCAGCAATCTTCCGTCTCTTGAAACAACAATTCCCGCTACTCCCTTTATCCTATCAATACGAAGTTTTTCCTGAGACACTAATCCATGAGAATAATAGCCTTTTCTTTCCATAATTATTTTATACAAGTCATTAATTGAGTACTTTTACTCATTAATAACTTAGATAGTTCGCCTTTTCTTGAACCATTTATTATATATGTTGCAACTCCTTTTTTGGCAACAAGAATCGCCTCTTCAACTTTATGCCGCATTCCTCCCGTAACATCAGTTGTTTTTGCTTCAAATAAATAATTTTTAATTTCTTCGTAGTTATTTGTTGTTATATTTCTAATTGTCTTGTTATTATTGTCATATATTCCGTCTGTTGCACCCACCTGAATTATTTTATCCACCTTTATCTTTTTCTTACTCAGAAAGTTCACTAAGTGATATGTTGAAGTTTCTCCCGAAAAAATTGTTGTCTTCCACGTCTTATCCATAATTACATCTCCGTATAAAACAGGAGTCAATCCTTGCCTGAGAGCTTCAGAAATTACCTCAAGATTATGCGTAAAAATCTTGCCGCTTTTTGCCATAAACAAGCTGTTTGGCCGGAAAGATACCGCAGGTAATTTAGCATCCATAAATGCGTCCATAACAATTCTATTCATCTCCATAGCATCCCGAAATACTTTTGCTATTCCCCACAATGAGCTATAACCTTTCTTTCCTCCGTATTTTTTTGCACTGGTGTGAGCAAAGCTTCCCTGCCCATGAACAACAATAACCGGAATGCCGACTTTTTTGATTTCGCTAATCAACCGCTTTATTATAGGCAAATTAGGCGTATATGGCTTAGATTTATCGGTTATAATTGACCCTCCGAACTTTATTATGGTAATATGGTTTGTCTTCATTTAGCTTTGAGGATTATATAATAAACCATATATCAATACAAATGCTATGGACATATATTACACACAAAAACAAATGATTGTCCGTTGCGACAAAAAGGGTAATATTATTGGTCAAATTGAAAAATGGGAAGCTCACAGAAAAGGAATTTTACACAGAGCGTTTACTGTTTTGATTGTGCATAAAAATAAGATGGTTTTGCAACATCGCAAACATCTTGCATTTGACGGCGTTTTTGATGCAACAATTTCCTCACATCAAATTTTTAAAAACGGTAAATTGCAAACAACTGAAGAAGCCGTTTACCAAACGCTTACAAGAGAATGGCTTTTGGAAAAAAAAGATGTCACATCATACAAAAATAGCGGACCAGTATATTACAAAGCGCGCGACCCAAAAAGCGAATTTACAGAGCATGAAATGTGTGAGATAGTAACTATTAAAACAAAAATCCTTCCTCCGCCAAACTTCGACTTTGCCTACGGATATTCACTTGTCACAAAAGATGAATTATTAAACAAAAAATCGCGGACGTATTCTCTTCTCGCACCTTGGGTTTTAAAAATGATAGAAGAAAAAAAGATATAAGTGATATAAAAAAGCTCACAAAAAAGTCATCGGGAGATGAAAGATCAAGGATAACCCGTAAGTTATTAACTCGTATTAGCGCGTTCTAATTCTCTTCTTTCCAGTCTTTCGGTAAGGTTTCGTAATTCAAATAACCCTTGATCTGTTATATTAGCTTTATCAAACATTATCCTTTCACCAAGCTCACCTTCATAATCATACTCTTGAGGACTTTTTCCATTCCGTCCTATTTTACTAAGACGCTCTGAATAATTATCAAAAATATTATTCTTCGTTATGGTATAAATATCAGTTCCTGTTTCAGTCGCAATTTGCCTGATGGCCTGATTGTCCAATGCAAGCTCTTTGAATTGATTTCCTAAAACAACAACCCTTCTTTCTCGTATCGCTTGAACATCAATCTCTCTTTGCGACTGATCTTTTTGCTTGTTACTTGCTACCTGATCGCTTCTAATAGTTTTAGTTTCGGATGAATTATAGATTGGAATATCTACTACTTTAGAAACAGCATCTAAGGCGCTTGTAATGAATTTATCACTATTCAAATCTTGTATGTTTAAGTTATGACGAGGAATAATCGCTGTAATATTATTAAGATCTAATGCTCCTTTTATACATGTTTCTCCATTGTCAGAACCAAGATCTTCAACTTGAGAGATTGGAATATCAATAACCAATAATGCACCATATCCACGAGCGTAACCAAGTGCTTCTTTTGGACTCCAAGATGCTGACAAATAAGGACTGAAGCCGGTATCTATAACACCTCCATTATGCCCAAACTGGGCATACATAAGTTCAGTTCTAGTACTATATCCAGCTAATATCCCATCCTCAAACTGTTTTAGCTCACCATCAAGTCTTCGTTGCTCATCTACGCTTAATTGGGGTTTAATTTTATCTACATAGGCAAGAAAATGCGCGTATGTGGGCTCATGGGCCAAAATATCTACCTCCTGTCTCACGTCCTCTAAGATTTTTGGTCCAGTGTCTCCCTCAACACGCATTGCGTATGGTAATTGCTGGAGGACTGTTGTCTCGGGCTGAGCTATACCTCGATATATGCGTACCATTTTTTCTGTTGGTTGTTCTTTTTTTTGTAAAATTATTGCTTCGGTCATCGGTCCTGAATCTGTCAAGAACATCACCCGCGCATCTATCCCTGAAACCCGTAAACTCTCCATGATACCCTTTGTTTGTGGGCTTATTTCTTCAAGCTTAGTATCTCTATCTTGACTGCTTTTGGTCTCCTCTTCTATTCCCAATTCTTTTTCAGTTTCTCTGGTTAATCTATCCATCTCTGCCATTAACGCGCCCATTTCTTTTTGTTCATCTCCTAAATCAACGCCCGAATTATCTTTTGAAATATTTCCTAATTCCCGAGCAATATTATTCGAAGAGCTTGTAAACATTGCGCTTTCTTTTTTAAAATCCTTTTCGGGGTTTTTGGGTTGTACCTTAACATCTATCTTCTCAACATGCGGAGTAGCCTGTTCTAAACTATTATCTGGTTGCATATTACATTTTTTTTAATTTTTCTAAAGTTTCTCTATATTTCTTGTCATCTACTTTTCTTTGGGCAACCATTAATACCTTAATCATTTTTGAAATAATGTCCCCTGCCTCATTCTGGTATCTTTTTAATGTTGCTTTTTTATCCATACAATTTATTCTACTACACAAAACGTTTCAGGTTCCAAATAGTAGCAATTATAGAAACCTCAACAAATGTTCCTATTTGTGAGATAAATTCGCGGACGTATTCTCTTCTCGCACCTTGGGTTTTAAAAATGATAGAGAAAAAATTTATTTAGATTTAACTGTGGATGATAAGAAATAGACTATATAGAATCAAAGCGCTGTTGCAATCCTTATTGCTCTTGTTGAATCTACATAATTAAAATTGTAAGGTGACTTTCTATCCCTTTTAAACTTAAGAACAGTGGTTATTCTACTGTTTGCTAGAACTTCATGATTGAAAGAGTAACCCGGCGCTGCAGTCGATCCAACACTATTTGGATCATTGTTATTCATCTGAAGCTTTGATAGGTCAGCGGTAATTGATGACTTTCCGGAATTTTTAAGCTCAACCGTGACCTCAAGAATATCATTTTTGGCCTCTAATGAAACAATACGTATGGAAAGATCATTTCCTACAGGAACCAATATACTGGGACTAACGCTGTAAAATGGTGTAGGAGTCGGGCTTGGAATAGGTGAAGGTGAATTTAAATTATAATTATAATTTCGGGCAGCAGGCTGGGGAGTAGGATAAAATGTAAAACAGTCATAACCTTTTTTATGTTTTGTTTGCGGATCGACATAGCTGTATGACGACGCTGAATAAGATAAAGCGGTAGTACTGTCCGTTGAAAAGGTAGTACACAATTGGTACGTTGTAGAAGATATAATTTTATATTCAAAATCCTTATGCGATTGGGGATCCTTCCTGTAGGCTTCGGGGAATGATGATAAATTGACAGGCAATGAGTTGTTTTTATTGAGGTAAGTTTGGACGTAAGAGCTAAGCATTTTCATGCTGCTGGTCCGTTGCAAATCGTATGTTTTAGCTTTTTGCTCGATTGGATTTCCTACAATAAAAAAACATACTGCGACAAGACTTAAGCAAAATATTCCAAGAATTGTGATAAAAACATAATAATTCCTCATTCAATTTTTTTCCTATCTTGCCTGATTTCATATATGTAATGTCCAAAGATAGAACCTGATACTAGAATGGTCACCATGAAATGCAAAAGAGCATTAGTTGATACATTTCCATTGAGAAATTGAAAAACAATAACTATCAAATGTGAAACCATGATGATGAAAGTTATAATTAATGTGAAATAGATCAATATTTTTCTCCATCTTAGGTTGATGATTTCCGGAATTTCTATTTTGCGTTTATTTGTTGTAATAAAGAAGAATGCGAAAAATGGGAATGAAACAATAAGGCTGGCAGAATATCCTGAAAGCAATGTCTTCTCAAAACTATTTTGACCGCCGTACGAATAGTATGAATTCGCTGTGACTCCCGGTAACCATTTATCGACAAAGTAATTAAGTAAAAGGGCGATAGCTGTTGACATGACATAAAGGCTAATAAACATCAGTATGTGTTGGAATGAATCCCACATTCCCAAATTTGAGGCTATACTTTCAGTTGGTTTTGGAGGAACAAGTCCATTGAAACTTGAGCTCGAACTCATGTTGGTCTCAATTTGGGAAAAACTCCATCCCTGATCAAGCAGTATTTTTACAATTTCTTCATCAGCTATTTTTTTTGATCTTGCTTGCTGTATAAAATCTGATAATTGGTTTTGCATACATTAAGTTTATCTTCTATAAAAGAAGCTTGTCAATTAGAAATATTCATGTAATATTGCTCCCTCCAATAAAAAATAAAATGAAACAAAACGAAAAAAAATATCCAGTCGAAAAATCCCGCGGACGTCATACAAAATATACAGAACTTAAATAACCACTGAGTCTAAAAGTTTATTTTAAAGAAAGACCAAGAATTTTAAGCACCTCCGGCATTACGTCAGTTATCTTAGGATCTTTAAGTCCCATTTTTTTATTCGAAAGAAAAACTCCCGGAACTTCTGTGGGATCAAAAAGATGATCACCGCTCCACTTATATGTCCTTTTTCTGACAACTTCAGGACTTGTTGCTCCAATCGCACTGTCCCATGAGGACCTGATACCTTTATAAAAGCCCAAAATTAAATCTGGAGCACTATTGTCATCCTCATTTATTCCTAAATCCTGCCGGGTGTAAACTTTTTTCATAATTTTTTTATCATCAAACGGATTTGTTGCATCCATTAATTTCGCAATAATTTCTTTTTGTAGGCTTTCAATATCTTCTTTTTTAACAATACCTTGCGATTCACGTCCTTTAATGTTGAAAAATACACTATTGTAACCTGCCGCATACGCCCGCGTTTTACTCCAATCGACATTATCATACAACGGACCGCTTCCTATTTGCCCATCTTTTAAGACCAAAAATCCCTCTTGCATAAGAAATGTATTAACGTTCATCTCGTAATCAAATGAGGAAAACCCATGATCCGAAAGAACAATTAAAGTAGTATCTTTATCTATCTTTTTGAGCGTTTGTCCGACTATTTCGTCCATTTTGTCGTAATACTGATTTATAGTGTCAAAATATGGACTTTTCTGGTCACTCAAAAATCTCCAGAACATGTGGGAAATTGTATCCGGCATTCCGAAATATGCAAAAAGAATCCCGTTCTTGTATGAGTTAAGCTTTGAATAATATATTCTCCTTCTTTCGAAAAGTATAGAATCTGCTTGTTTTAAAAACGCCTTCTCATCAAATACGTCTTCTTCTAAAGCCCAAGTGTCATGGGGCAAACCAAGCGTTGAATACATTCCCAAATCTTTTGATAATTTAACTGAAAAACTTTTTGGTGTAGAAATTGGCTTTAGTGGCGCCTCCGGGTCAAAATTGATTGGAGACATGTATAATTCTATGTCGGAATCCACACTTTTCAAATAAAACTTTACAATTCCTCTGACTTTTGTAAAAAAATCAATACTAAATTCAAGCTTTTTCCAATCTGAAAATTCACCTTTTGAAAGTACAAATTTTTGATTTTGAACATTAATTTCAGCTCTTTCTTTTTCCAAAATTTTTATTTCCAATGGAATATTTGCGGTTTTGGTTTCATTAAAACTGTTATATTTTGGTCCTTCAATATGGGTTGCAATAATAACATCTTTCGTAATCGGGATAATTTTTCCCCGCCACGTAAAATCACTTGTCGGGTATATTTTTGTTGTAAAAAGCGTAAATGTTCCCTGTGTTCCTAAAACATCAGGCACTCCCATTCCTGAAATCATTTCGCCGCTTAGTGTTTTTGGAGGCTCAAAAGTGTCAGGCAAAAATAATACAGTTGATGGAACTTTATTTTTTGTCGTTACATCCCAAAATGGAGTAGATATTATTGCATCCCGCTTATTTCCCTCTTGAGAAAAAACAACATTTAAAGCGTAGGACCTTGGATCACGTTCTATAAAATCAAAAATTCCATGTTTTGCAGGAGTGGTTCCCGTTATAAAGCTTGCCCATGCAACAGGAGATTGAGGAGGAACAGTTGTCCCAAGATGAGAATAAAATCCTGATTCTTTTAATTTCTTTAGACTTGGAAATCTTCCTTTCTCAAATCCTTTTTCTAAGATATTCGGATCCATTCCGTCAAAACCCAAAATAACAACTTTTTTGCTTATTTTTGATCCCGAAAAAGACATACTCCCAATTATACCAAGAGCTCCTATAAATAATAGAATTAGAACAATAATCCACTTTTTTGCAAAGAAAGGAAAAATTCTGTTTCTAAAAAAAAATAGCGTGGATAGAAAACCTCCGACGATTAGACCTAAAATTGCCGAAAGATTAGATCCTAAAACATATCCCGAGCCCGGATCAATGTAATTCAGTATCATTCTTGGACTACTTAATATATTTGCAGCGTACCTAAGCTCGACTTCGTGAGCGACGGGTAATTGACAAAGGGTACACATATCTGTAGATTATATACTACAATTTATGCTTTAATAAAACCTCTAAAAATGCAAACATTACAGGAAAAAATTGCCAACACTAAAAAAATTCTTAAACAGGCCGAGAAAAAATACGGCCTTAACGATATTGCACTTGCATGGAAAGGCGGAAAAGATACAACAACTTTAATGCACATAATTTTATGTATGTATGATGGCGTAATTCCTTATAAAGTTATGTTTAATGATACGACTCTCGAATTTCCGGAAATGTATAAATTCATAGAGAAAGTGGCCCACCAATGGAATTTAAATTTACTTATTGAAAGACATTCGGAGGAAGATTTGGCAAACTATCATAAAGCTCGCGGCATGGTATTAAAAGAAGAAATATCACGAAGGGCAAAAATCAACTCTCTCAACAGAGCCTTGGAAAAATATAAATTAAAAGGTTATATGTTGGGGATAAGACGTGATGAAAATCCGGCAAGAGCAAATGAAAAATATTTTTCACCCCGGCCAAACCACATAAGAATTCACCCGCTGCTTGATTTTACAGAAGAAGACGTTTGGAACTACATAAGACTTTTCAATGTCCCATATTCTCCTTTGTATGATAAAGGCTACCGCTCAATCGGAGAAAAACCGTTCACTAAAAAGTCATCAGGTGATGAACGTTCCGGACGGGAGCAAAATAAAGAAAAAATGATGGAGAAATTAAGACAAATGGGATATTGGTAATTATTTTATAACCTTTTCTTTTTTTAAATAATTTAAAACTTCTTTAACACATTCATTTATGCTCAAATCTGTCGTATCCAGTGTCACTTCGGGATTTTTTGGTTTTTCATAAAGATCATCTATTCCGGTAACATGTTTTATAATTCCACGTTCCGCTTTTCTATAAAGTCCTTTCACATCTCTTTTTTTACACACTGAAAGCGGTGTTGAAACATAAACCTCTACAAATGTTCCTGCTTGCAAAATAACTTCTCGTACATCATCTCTCATTTTTTTGTAAGGAGCAATTGCCGCAACAATTACTACCCCTTGATGTTTTACAATCTCTGATGCAACAAAACCGATTCTTCTAATATTCTCATCTCTATCTTCTTTTGAAAATCCAAGCCCTTTTGTTAAATGTTTTCTTATTACATCCCCATCAAGTAGCGTAACCGGCTTATTATATCTATCCATCAAAACAAGCGACAAACTCTTTCCAATGGTTGATTTTCCGGCACTTGAAAGTCCTGTCAAAAATATGCAAAATCCCTTTTGCTTTTTTACTCTTCTTTTTAAGATTTTTATAACTTGAGGAAATGAAAACCATTCGGGAACCTTTTCATCTTCCCGAAGCATCCTACGAAACTGCGTCCCAGAAATTCTCTTGATACTTTTTGAATCTTTGTTTTTGTTCGAAACCTCTACGTACTGTTTGCTTTTCTCATTATATGCCATTTCATTGAAGGCAATTATGTTAATTCCGATTTCTTTTGCATATTTTTGAACCATTTTTTGAGCATCAAAAGGTTCATAAAAAAGGTTGCCGCGGCGATCCGTTCCCGGATCTGCATGTGCGCGCCCAACTATAAAATCGGTACAACCATAGTTTTTGCGGATTATTGCATGTAATATTGCCTCGCGTGGCCCTGCCATTCTCATAGCCAATGGCAAAAGGCTTAATGTTGAGAAATCTTTTGCATATTTTTTATTTATAATTTTGTAACACTTAACCCTTGTTATATAGTCAATATCTCCATCTTTAGTTTCTCCAACCGCAGGATGAATTAAAACGTGTGCATTTTCTGCTTGAGCTGCTTTTTTAATCATCCAAAAATGCGCCCGGTGAATAGGATTTCTTGTCTGAAATCCAATTATTTTTTCAACACTTTTTTTCTTAAAATATCGCTTTAATTGCTGTGGAGTTTTTCTTAAATTTTCATAATCTAGGTGCTCAATTTTACCGACTTTTTCAACTGTACCACCCAAACAATAATCATTTGTTTTATCAAAAAGATATTTCACTCCGAAATGATCCCGACTTTGAGTACCATACACATATTGTGCTTCTTTTTTCTTGTCAAGCTTGTATATTGATTCAACAAGAAGAGTTGCAACAGGCTTCTCGGAAATATCACACAATAAAATTTTTTGCCCAATCTTTATACCTTCTATTCCTTCAACATCCAAACATACCGGTATTGGCCAAATTTGACCATTTGTAAGCCGCATTTTGGAAACAACTGACTGATAGTCTCTTTCATTCAAAAACCCGCTTAAAGGCGCAAATCCACCGTTAAGAATTAGTTCTAGATCGCAAAGCTGTCTCTGGGTCAAGAAAATTTTGGGAAGATTTGATATGTACTCCTTGATGTATCTTTTTTTTGCAGCCTGCCCTAACTGTTTCATATATTTCACACTATATTACACTAACCATAACGGGATTTGTAGTATGAAGCTACGCTAAGAGAGGCAAACTGCTTGACAGAATAAATAAAACGAGAGTATGATACTTAATACAAAAGAAGCGGAGGTGACTCTATGATATGGCAAAAAAATCAGAGACTAATAAAAATAATGTAACAATGTTGATTTTGGCTATTTCTTTAGCAGTTGGATTTTTAGGAGGATATTTCATGGCGCGCACTAAATATAAAGCACAACTCGTAATTGTAAGCGAAATGGTTTCACAGCGTGATACTATAATAAATTCCCTAAAAGCAAAGTCTAATCGTGTTATGATGGTTAACGGAGAAATGATGATGGAAAAAGACGGAGAAGTAAGGAGAATGGAAAAAAGTATTTCAACCGCTGATGAAACAACTGTAGATATCAACGGAAGTGTTACTAAAAAAGACGGAAGCCAGACCATGATGAAGGACGGAGACAGCATGATGATTGACAGCCAGATACTACAATAACATCTTCCCCAAGGAAGATGTTTTCTTGAAGAGCAAATAAATTTATGGACCCTACGCAAATTATCTGCCCTAAATGCGGGGCTATAAATTCTGTTTCCTCAAACTTTTGTCAAGCTTGCGGAAAACAATTGCGTGAAATACCGCTTTCAACAAGCGTTGCAAAACAGCTTGGAATTTATCTTCTCTCGTTTTTTCTTCCTCCACTAGGACTAATGCCTGGAATAAAATATTTACGTGTACATGATTCCAAAGCAAATATCGTAGGGCTTATCGCCATTATTTTAACAATCATCTCAATTATTTTGACTTTTTGGACTTTTTCAGGACTTATAAATTCCTACACTAAGCTTTTAGGATCACAGCTTGGAGGAGGATTTTAAGGCGAGTCGTACCATTCTTCTTTTATCATAACTTGACCATCTTCAATAATTATATACTGACCAAGTCCATGGCGAATAATACCCGTATCATAAAAATTGCAACTTGGGTCTGCTTCCTGCGCATGAGTATGTCCACAAATTAATATTTCTCCGTTTTGAAATTCTTCTTTTGCTTTTTCCTTTATATCTTCGTTAAAAACTTTATATATTGCTTGAATAATTTTTGGACCGATGCGGCGTATTAGTAATTTTTCTGTTTTTTCATAAAACTTTGTGAAGTAGGATGAGTGCTCCAACCCAAAGAGCTTAAGCAAGCGTAGAAGAGGCTTGAATCTATCTCCATGCTCAACAACAAATGTTTTTCCATTTGTATGGAATACATATTGCCGAGTAGTCAAGTCTGAAAATAATTTTACGCGCTCGTCTTCTTTATCTTTGTCATGATTCCCATAAACATATACTGTTTCTTTGCTCTTTAGCAACGGAAAAAGGCCCTGCCAGCGAGATTTTATGAATTCATCAAATGAGATCACAAATCCTTCATAAAAATCTCCGGCAATAATTACGTGATCAACGGAAGATATTATCCTACTTAAAAAGTCGTATTTTTTCTCTTCAAATTCTGTTCCAAGATGTGTATCTGAAAAAATTAAAATTTTCACGGTATATTTTAGTTTAATACATTTTGCGTGAAAGAGTTTTGAGGCAACAAAAAAGCCGGAGAACTCCCATTTCCGGCTTTTTTGTTTTTTTAATTTTAAAACAAAAAACTAATATCGTTTGTTATGTCGATTCCGTATTCGCATTTATCGGCTTCTTCGCTATTTCGCTCATAAACCGAAGGTAGTCAAGTACACTTTCGTTGTCAGAATCAGGACGCATAACACATCTTGCAAAATCTTGAGGGTATACGGCCGGTAAAACATCTTGCAAATTTTGTTTGTCATGTATTATTAATTCGTGAGATTGCATAGTTATGAAACTTCTTTGATAATTGATTTCACAATAGCAATAGTATGACGCATCCCGGAAGCATTATTGCTTCTTTCTTTATCCATTATCCTATATTCCTCATGTGTGTAAAATCTTCCTGCTTCATATATCCTACGCTCAATTGGACATGGAACATTGGGTTCAAGAACTATTTCTTCTAATTCTTCATTCGCTCTTGTATCATCTTCGACTTCAATGACATTTCTTTTTCTACCTAACCTAAAATGCGGAACATGAAAAGCATCCATTGTTCTTCTGTGCGGATTGTAAAAAATGTTTTCTGAAGTCATAGCATTGTCTTAATGAACAGAATCTTCTGATGAAATCATAACCATGTCAAATCCCCTCCTGCCACGTGGAATTACTCGTATCGTATGAAGTTCTTGAAAATGGGTAGGAAAAGATTGCATATTGTTGTCTGTTCCAGGGCTTATACTTTGTAACTCTTCTTTAAATATATTTTCTGGATGGTTCATATTGTTATGATAGTTAAGAAAAACTCTCTCTGCTTGACACACAACAGACGCAAGACAGTCAAAAATCTGACATTTTAAAAAAGGTTGCCAACCTGACTTATATAGATTAAAATACGCGTATGAGTTCTTCAATTATTGAAAGTACTTATCCCTTGTCTTTTCGCCAAAAAGATGCTTTGGTCTTAGGAGAACATATAAAGAACGGGCATTCCGTTGTTTTGGTTGGTATGAAAAGAGTAGGAATAAGCAATTTTTTGAGATTTTTTCTCTACCACAAAGATATTTCTAAAACTTATATAAATGACGGGAAAAATCATCTCTTTATTCCTATTGACTTAAACGACCTTGTTGAGCGGGAAATTTATCCATTTTGGGTTCTGACCCTCAAAAGAATTGCCGATACAATAGCGACAACTTCACTTTCAGACAATGTAAAAAAGCATATTGAAATTTTGTTTATAGATAGCATCCAAACCCAAGATTTATTTTTAACGATTGATTATGTCAGAAAAGCTTTACTTATGCTTTCAGAACAAAATATACTTCCTACGCTTTTTTTTCTTCGGTTTGACCGCATGAAAGACTCGGCAACAGATGTATTTTTTGATAACCTTCAAGGGCTTCTGGACGCAACGCACAAAAGAATGTCCTACGTTTTTACAAGCGTTAGAACTCTTGACAGCCTTGCACCTGATGTTTTTCCTAAATCCTCCGTTGCGGTTTTTGCACAAAATATGTATATAAAACCCGCGTCAAAAAAAGATATTGAAATGATTTTCCAAACAAATAGCAAACAGTGCAAACTTGCAATACCAAAAAGTCTGGAAAGACTTTTTCTTGAATCTGTTGACGGATATATCCAATACCTTCAATACTTACTTATTTTTCTATCCGAGAGGAAAACTCTTCCAAAATCAGACCTGGAACTTTTTACAAATCTTGTGCGCGATGAGCGGATCGCGCTTCAATCGGAAGAATTGTGGGAAAGCTTAAACAGCGCCGAACAGGAAACTCTTTTAAAATCTGTTCAGGGAAAAAAATTATCAGGCGAAGATAAAAAAAGGGGGGAATACCTATGGGACACTGGGTTTATTACAAAAATCGGTACTGTTTTCAGCCCGCTTTTTGAATTTTTCCTAAAAGAAAAGCTTGAGGAAAAAAGTAATGAAAGCCAAAAGGTAGAACTTTCAAAAAAAGAAAATCAACTCATAAAGCTTCTGGAAGAAAGAGTTGATGATATTTGCGAGAGGGAAGAAATAATTGAGAAAGTCTGGCCTGAAATGGAATCTTTTGGAGTATCCGACTGGGCTATTGATAGACTTGTAGCGCGACTTAGAAATAAGCTAAAACTTCAAAAATCACCATACGAAATTGTAACAATCAAAACCCGCGGCTATAAATTAATCAAAAGTTAAACCCAAAACACAAATTCATAAATCATATCTACCATCTATAACCTATTCCCTATAATCTAGTTTTAGTATATTTCAAACTTCTCCAAAAGCTTGCGGTTTCCTTCCACTTGATAATGAAGTAAATCTCTGTAAATTCCGGGCTTTGACGCGAGTTTTTGCGGACTTGCGCAATCCACAATTTTCCCCTCATCAATTACGATAATTTTGTTGACGTTTTGAATGGTTGAAAACCTGTGGGCTATAATAATAACCAATTTTTTCTCCATCAAATTTTCCAAAGCGTCCTGCACTTCTTTCTCGCTCTTTGCGTCAAGCGATGAAGTGGCCTCGTCAAGAATTAATATTGGCGAATTTTTAAGAATTGCTCTGGCAATCTGAATTCTTTGCTTTTGTCCTCCGGAAAGTCTTACTCCCCTCTCCCCGACTTCACTGTCCAAACCCTTAGGTAATTTTTTAACGAACTCCAATGCGTTTGCAAGCTTAAGCGCTTCAATAATTTCTTTCTCATTAGCTTTATTTCCATATGTAATATTTTCTCTAACAGTTGAAGAAAATAATTCATTTTCTTGAAAAACAAGCGCAATATTATTTCGGATAAATTTATGTGAAAGCCCGCTATAATTTTTTCCTTTTAATAAAATGTTGCCGGCTGTTGGATCATAAAACTTAAGAATAAGATTGACAATTGTTGACTTTCCTGCTCCAGAATGCCCAACTAATGCCGCTTTTTCGCCAGGAAGAATTGTAAAATTAACATTTTTTAAAACTTTTTCTGATTTTTCATAACTGAATGAAACATTATTAAATTCAATTTTTGCTTCTTTTATCTTTTTTTCGTCATACTTTTCGTCAAAATTTTCTTTGGAAGGAAGAGATAAAATTTCAAAAAATTCTTTTGATCCGCTTTCTGCTTGTTGAATACGCGCAAGAATAAAAGACATGGCAAAAAGAGGACGGCGGGCTTGAGCAACAAGCTGCAAAATCAAAACCATAGAACCAAGAGTCAAGCTTCCCGTAAAAGCGTTGTAGAAAACAACGATATTTATTAAAAGCAAAACTATATTAAGGCTAAGACCCCGGAAAAAATCAAAAATATGGTAATTGCGGCTTTGTCTTGCATAAATTTTATTAATAGACGTAAGATTTTCTGCGATAAGACGAAACTCACGGATTTCCGTATTAAAACTCTTAACAAGCGCCATATTTGAAATAACTTCCTGAATTCTTCCGCGCGAAACATCCTCAATCGCATTTTTTTTCACTTCCTCTTTCCCCCATTTAACTGTTGAGTAATAAGACAGCACCATGTAAATTGGGAAAAGCGCGAAAGTGAATATTGCTATTGGAATATTGTAATAAGCAAGAATAATGACCGTAAAAATACTTTGTAAAAGTGCCGGAAGAATGAAGTTTGATGCGGTATTCATAAAATCTTGTATAGATTGAATTCCGCGATTGAGCTGGTTTACGATTTTTCCTGAAATTTCCGAATCGAAATAACTTTGGGGAAGAGTAAGTACTTTGTCGTAAAATTTTTCCGTGAGAAATTTTCTAAGCCTTCCTGCGAAATGATCGCCTATTCTATCGCTTATCGTAGTAATAACCAAAGAAAGAAGACTTGCTACAAAAGATGCACCTATTAAAAATGCGAGAGTTGAATAATTACCCGTTTTTTCGGATAAATTCAAAACAATTGTATCAACTATAAATTTTGAAAGAACCGGCGCAATCAATTCCAAAACAGCACTTACAAGTATCAGAACAGTTAATATAGCGACTAAATGATATAGAGGCCTTGAAATCTTAATTATTTTTAAGATATTTTTCATGTCTTTGTTGTATTATATTCGCTTGCGAATTCAATGCAAGCTTATGTAATGACTTCATTATAACCTGTAATTATTTTTTTTAAAAACCTGTATGCGTCACGCACTTTTCGGAATCTTGGTTTCAATAAAGTCCATGGGCGACATGTATTTTAGGGATGCATGTGGCCTCTTGTAGTTGTACCAGTATAGATACTCTGTTAGCTTTTTTGCAAATGCCACTTGGTCATAATATATCTCATCACTTCTGAGAATAAACTCTTCTTGTATGGTTCTGTTAAATCTTTCGATAAACGCATTGATCTTTGGCATCCCGGGATAGATGAATTGATGTTTAATCTTTTTTTCCTCTAAGTACGCATGAAATGATTTTAGAAACTCTGACCCATTGTCTGTTTGTATGGTGTGAATAGGTGTTGGATTGGCTGCTTGAAACTCTTTGAATACCTCCCTTGCTGTCGCGGATGATAGGTTTTTAACACAGGTGACTTGTGCAAACTTGGTATAGATATCAATAACACTCATAAACAAATGCTTCTCGTAGTTAATGTAGACAACAATCGAGTCCATCTGAATAAATCCGGAAGAGGTGACCTTTGGAGATTTTCGAGTCCGCAGCTTTTTGAACTTGTTTTTCTGCTTTTGTGGATATACTTTCTTTTCAAAGGTAAGATGTCTTCTTTTGATAACCTTCCCGATTGTGCTTTCTGCAAGGGTTTTAATACCAAGTTCTTTTGCATATGCATCAACAAATGGTTTAAGCATACTTTTGCCAATGTTTCCATGCTCTTTTCTCATCTCCCGGATAAAATCAGTAACCCTCCAGTCTGTTTCCATCCTTCGAACATTTATTGGACGGGTCTTTTTGGGGACAAGACTAATAATTCTTTTTCCATTTGTTTCATATGTTTTCTTCCAGTCATAGAAGGTGCTTTTCTTGATCCTAAATGCATCAAGGGTTGGAGTAAGACCGTACTTGTAGTAGTGGTTTAAAACATGAATACGAAAAGAGGCAACATCTGATATTTCAACTGCTAAACCATCCTGCATTAACTTCATCAGGATATAATACTTCTTTCGTGAATATTTTGGACGAACGTATCGTATTTTGTTAAAGTCAGACATATATTCCTTTTTCTCAATATTCCGAAATGTATCGTAACTAATTCAAAACCCGTGTTACAATAGACTCATGCAAAATACAATTACATGCCCATATTGTAAAAAAGGTTTTGAGCTAGACCAAGTTTTTAGACATCAAGTTGAAGAAGATATAAAGAAAAAAACAGAAGCCGAACTTGCCAAAAAATTTGAGGAGAAAAATAAAACCGAGATGCTGGATCTTCAGAAACAGCTATCCGAACAGAAAGAAAAAAATGATGAACTGAGAAATAAAGAATTAGAACTCCGAGAAAACGCGCGGAAACTGGAAGAGGACAAAAAAGATTTTGAATTAAAGGTTCAAAGAGAACTTGATTCTGAGAAAAAGAAAATTGAGGAAAAAGTATTAAAAGAAGAGGAAGAAAAACACCACTTAAAAGACCTAGAAAAAGAAAAAGTAATTGAAGATTTAAAAAAGGCACTGGACAGCGCGCAGCGCAAGGCAAACCAAGGATCCCAGCAAACTCAGGGAGAAGCATTCGAGGTAGAGTTTGAGGAACTCTTAAAACGTGAGTTTCCAAATGACATTATTTCTGAGGTTGCAAAAGGAACGCGCGGCGGCGACATTATTCAGGAAGTAATAGACAGAAACGGTGTTTTCTGCGGAAAGATTTTATGGGAACTTAAAAATACAAAAGCATGGAGCGAGCTCTGGATTGATAAGTTAAAAACCGACCAACGGGCGATTACTGCGGAATCTGCCGTTATCATCTCTGAGGCGGTACCGGACAACGTTGAAAGTGCAAAGTTTCACAAAGGGATTTGGGTTGTAAAACGTTCTTTTGTTTTGGGACTTGCATACTCACTCCGCTTAAGCTTAATCCAAATTGGAATGGCAAAACGGGCAATGGAAGGAAAAAAAGAAAAAACAGACATAATTTACACATATCTTTCAGGGATAGAGTTTAAGCATCGTGTCGAGGCAATTTTAGAAGCGTGGACATCCATGCAAGCAGACATTGAAAAAGAGAAGCGGTATTTTGCAAATAAATGGGCGCGGGATGATAAAAACATACGGCAAGTAATTGACAGCACGCTGGGAATGCGGGGGGATTTAGAAGGAATTATGGGCAATTCCCTTCCGGAAATAAAAGGCCTCGACTTACTTGAGGATGGAAAAAATGACTAAGAAAAAATACTGGTTTGTAAAACGCAGACAATCGTTTCCTTTTTATCCAAACACTTGGCATGCATGGTTTATTTTAGGAATATATCTTGCGCTTTTGGTTGCATTTTTTATTTTCATTGATATGGATTCATACTCTATCAGCGACACCATATATGCTTTTGTCCCAAAAGTCTTTATGTTAACAGGTATTTTGTTTGTTACATGTCTTGTGTTTGGAGAGGAACCAAAATTTAAGAAAAGCTAATTCTATCACCTACTTCTGTCTTTGATCTTTCCAGGCTTCCAAACGGCAATTCTAAAATCGTATTAAACTTGGGATTCCAAAAATATATTTTGTTTGGTACTAACTCTTTTTTTACTGCTGAAACATAATTTTTATTGTTCAAAACAACTACGTCAATTGCTTCTTTCATAAAAAAAGTATGTATTCCAAATCGTGTTTTAAAAAGCATCGCGCGCGGATTTTTTTTTATAAGCAAACCGAAAGTTTTATCTTTTAAGCTTGAAGCAACCTTATATTCCTTCGCAATGGCAGTTTTTTTTAACGAATTATAAATCATACCTTGAAGAAAGTAATCCAAACACATATAATGGATTCTTCCTATGTCCAAATATTATACTGGAAAAAGAAGTTACAGTATCTTTGACCCTACAAGCACCCAACCATTCAAATTGAGCAGGTCGCGAATAGAACTTTTTATGAATTGTCCGCGGTGCTTTTACATAGACAGACGCCTCGGCGTTGACAGACCGCCTGGATTTCCGTTTTCTCTTAATTCTGCAGTTGACAGTCTTTTGAAAAAAGAATTTGATATTCACAGGGCGGCAAACACTACTCACCCACTTATGAAAATGTGTGGGATTGACGCTGTTCCTCTTGCCCACGAAGATATCAATATGTGGCGCAACACCATGAAAGGAATACAATTTTTACATACTCCTTCAAATCTTTTGGTCTTTGGAGGAATTGATGATGTTTGGGTTACGCCAAAAGGCGAATATCTTATTGTTGACTATAAAGCGACTTCAAAAGAAGCAGAAGTAACACTTGATGCCGACTGGCAGATAGGATACAAAAGGCAGATGGAAATTTACCAATGGCTTTTTAGACAAAACGGCCATAAAGTTTCTGATACGGGATATTTTGTTTATTGCAATGGAACTACCGATAGAAAAGCTTTTGACGGAAAACTTGAATTTGACATAAAAATTATCCCATATGTTGGCGATTCTTCTTGGGTTGAAAAAACCCTTCTTGATATAAAAAAGCTTCTCAGTGCAAATAAGATTCCTGACGCTTCATCCGAATGCGATTACTGCCTCTATATAGAATCTGTCAGAAAAGCAGACGGCAAACTTCCTTTTTAGAATCTTTTGGGCATGATTGAATTTACAGTATTAAAAAAATCCAAGAAAAGCGCTGCACGCCTCGGGATTTTAAAAACACCTCATGGAGAAATTGAAACGCCCGCTTTTGTCCCAGTCGCAACACAAGCTGTTATCAAAACACTAACCGCAGAAGAAGTTTTACAAACAAAAAGCCAGATTCTTATTTGTAATACTTACCATCTCCATTTAAAACCAGACGAGAAAATTGTAAAACAAAACGGGGGACTTCATAAATTTATGAATTGGGGAAAACCTCTTATGACAGACTCCGGAGGATTTCAGGTTTTTAGCCTTGGGTTTGGACGCGACTATGGAACGGGAAAACTTTTGAAAGAAAAAACAGATAAGGCAATTTTAGCGGGCGACAAACCGGCAAATATAAAAATTAAAGATGACGGTGTATTTTTTAAGTCATATATTGACGGGGAAACTATTTTTATAGGACCGCGTGAATCAATTAAAATCCAGGAAAAATTGGGGGCAGACATTATTTTTGCATTTGATGAATGCACAAGCCCTATTTCCGATTATAACTACACCAAACAAAGTTTGGAGAAAACCCACAGATGGGCAAAAATGTGTCTTGATGTTAAAAAATCTAAACAAGCTTTGTTTGGAATTATACAGGGCGGAAAATTCAGCGATCTTAAGGAAGAAAGCGCAAAATTTATCGGAAACTTGCCTTTTGACGGATTTGGAATTGGCGGAGAATTCGGTGATTCAAAAAAAACAATGACTGCAATGCTTAATTTTACAATCCCCTATTTACCACAGGAAAAGCCGGTTCATCTTTTAGGAATTGGGCATATTGAAGACATAAAACCTATTATAACAACCGGTGTTGATACTTTTGACTGTATTACCCCAACGCATTACGCACGTCATGGAATTGCTTTTACCTCAAAAGGAAGACTGGATATGCAAAAAAAAGTTTTTCTCAAAGATAAAAATCCGCTTGATTCATCATGCACATGTCTTACTTGTCAAAATTATTCCCGCTCCTATATCACACATCTTTTCCGTGCAAAAGAAATAACTGCTCTTCAGCTTGTTACCTTTCATAATCTCTATTATTTTAATAGCTATGTTGAAAAACTTCGCGAGGCAATAAAAAACGATAAAATTTAATTAGGCGCAGACTTGACAACATAACCACGGTTTGCATATCATGAGTAGTATGGAAAAAAAGAAATTATTTGTTGTAATACTTTTGTTTACTTCGGTACTCTTTCCTTTAAAAGTCGCTGCTCAATCTCCGAGTACTACAACTCAACAACTTGCACCTCTTTCTGCAAAACAGAACGCCAGAGCCGACTTCAAGCAAAAACTTCAAACAATTCGTGACGCTAGAAAAAAGACAATTGTTGAAAAAATAGATGCAAAAATTGCAACAACAAACAAAAAGACAACAGATAAAATGACTTTAGCTCTTGATAAATTGTCAGCAATTCTCACAAAATTGTCACAAAGGTCTGCTGCTCTTAAAGCTGCGGGAAAAGATACTGCGGGCATAGAAAGCCTTGTTACTCTTGCAAATTCTGCAATAAATACTGCTAAAACAGCAGTCGCCGCACAAGTTTTAAAACAATATGATATTACTATTACGACTGAGGCAAATTTAAAAATAAATGTAGGGACAGTCGTTTCACAATTTAGACTGGACCTTCAAGCTGTTCATAAAACAGTTGTGGACGCAAAACAAGCAGTACAAAAAGCAGCAACAGAACTGGCAAGAATAACAGGAAAAACAAATGATTCAGCAACGAACGCTGCTACAACCAAATAATTATGGATCAAAATCAAAACAATACAACACAACAACCAAATATGCAGGCACCTATTCAAGCACCGCCTGCGCAGACTACTCCACCAACTCCTCCTGTTGTCACGCAACAGCCAGTTTCGGCTCCCATTCCTACTCCAAAACAAGGACCAAATGGGAATAAAAAACTTTTTATATTTGCAACAATCGCGATAATTGTAATAGTTGCAACGCTTACGATACTCTACACTCTTGCTATAAAAACCAGCAGCAATCAACAGCCTTTACCTACCACAAAAGCACCCGTAGCGCGTCCGACAAAAACAACTAGTGTTGTGCCGACAACAGAAGTTAGCCAAAATGACGAAAATATAGTGGGTGTTGATACCGGCGACCCAACAATAGACCTTAATGGGTTAGACACAGATGTCTCCCAGCTATGAACGCAATAATTTTTGTACTGGTAAATGCTCTCGCTGTTTTTGTTTCCTCTTATATTCTACCCGGAGTAAAAGTTGATTCATTTTTAACCGCAGTTGTTGTAGCAGTTTTACTTGGAGTCTTAAACACATTTGCAAAACCGGTACTCATCATACTTACTCTTCCTATTAATATCCTGACTCTCTTTCTATTTGTTTTTGTAATAAACGCATTTCTTGTACTTTTTACAAGCAGTCTTGTTCCTGGTTTTCATGTTGCAGGTTTTTGGTGGGCTCTTGTATTTAGCCTTGTGTTGTCTATTGTTGCTTCTTTTCTTAACTCTTTGGTAAAAATTTAGATATCAAACAGTATTTATCGGATTTTTTGAAAGATACGAGGTAATATTTTCAAGTGTAGTTTTCATAATTCTCTCCAAAGCCTCACGGCTGTTAAAAGCGTTGTGGGGAGTAATAACAACATTTTTTCTGTTTAAAAGTATGTGGTCTTCCAGAGTCCTCACCAACGCATCTTTATCAAATTCTTGGGAAAGAAGCGCTTTTTCTTCCGTAAGAATCGGTTCTTCTTCCAAAACATCAAGGCCTGCGGCGGCAACTTTCCCTGAATCAAGTACCTGCAACAAAGCAGTTGTATCAATAATTGCACCTCTTGAGGTATTTATAATAATAACTCCATTTTTCATTTTCGAAAATACTTCACTATTTATAAAATGGTGAGTTTGTTGTGAGTATGGAATGTGAATCGTAATAATATCGGATTTCTCAAAAAGCTCCGGAAGATCTACCAATCTAAAACCCAATTCTTTCTCTAAATCCGGATCGGGCGTTCTTTTATAACCTAAAACGTTCATTCCGATTCCTTTTGCAATTCTAATAACGTGTCTTCCAATTGTTCCAACCCCAACAACACCTAAAGTTTTTTCATACAAATCAAATCCGGTAAGTCCTTCTGGAGAAAAATCCCCGTTTTTGACTCTTTCATGTGACTCAATAATTCTTCTTGAAATTGAAAAAATAAGAGCAAAAGCGTGTTCTGCGACTGTTATTTCTCCATATGAGGGAATGTTTGTCACAATAATATTTTTTTTCTTACACTCGGCAATATCAATATGGTCAAATCCTGTAGACATGGTAACAATCATTTTTAAATTGGGAAGATTATCCAAAATATCTTTTGTAATATGCGAGTATATAAAAACTACCAAAATTTCTATGTCTTTTATTGAAGTCAGATCAGATGTCTTTAACGTATTTGTAAAAAATAAAAGCTCGTGTCCCACAAGAGATTTTTGGAAATATTCTTTTTCCCAATCTTTTATTTCAAAAAATGCGACTTTCATATTTGTTTTATTATCGAAGTACTGAGCGTATGCGAATGTGCGACTTTCATATTTGTTTTAATGTTAGTTGTCCGTTTTCTACACCAAGCATGACTTCTTGTCCTTTCTTTATTATATCTGATAAAATTTGTTTTGAAAGAAAATCTTCTATTGTGTCTTGAATGTAACGCCTTACATATCTGGCCCCAAACTCTTTGCTGTATCCCTCTTGAATAATTTTTAAAAGTACACTTTCGTCAAATTTTACAAAAATTTGTTGGTCTTCAAGTTTTTTAAACACTTCTGACAAAATGAGGTTTGCGATTTTTTTAATTTCTTCTTCATTTAAAGGCGTAAAAATTACCACCCCGTCAAACCTGTTAATTAATTCCGGCTTAAAGTTATGTTTGGAAAGCAAGACCTCAACCAATTTATTTTGAATATCATTTGCGCCCGCACCCCTTTCTAATTCTTCACGGATAAATTCACTGCCGGCATTTGACGTTGCAATTATAATTGTATTTGTGAATGAAACCGTAACACCTTTGTTATCGGTAAATCTTCCTTCATCAAATACTTGCAAGAATATATCAAGAAGCCTTGAGTGTGCTTTTTCAAATTCATCAAGAAGAATAAGTGAAAACGGATTTGCCAAAACTTTTTCGGCCAAAGTGTTTGACACATACTCCTCACCGGGCTCTTCGCCAAGAAGCCGTTCTATTTGATCTTGAGTTTGGAATTCGGACATATCAAGTCTTATAAAATTTTCCGCGTTTCCAAAATACACTTCTGCCAAAGCTTTGGCAGTCTCCGTTTTTCCAACACCGGTTGGTCCTAAGAAAAGAAAAGTTGAAATTGGTCTTTTCTCATTTACAAATCCGCTTCTAAGACGCCTCATCGCCCCAGCAACCGACTCAATTGCTTTCTGTTGGCCAACAACGCGTTTGTGAAGCGCGTCTTCCAAGTGAAGAAGAATTTTTTTTTCAGAAGGGGTGGGGTCGTCTAAAACAATATGTGTTTTTTTTTCGATAAGTTTTACAATATCTTCTTTTTCAAGAATATGTTTTTTTTGAAGATGTACAAAATTTGCCGCTTCGTCAAGAACCAGTATTGCCTTACCCGGCAAGACTTTTTCTGGGAAGTAGCTGGAAGACAAAATAATAATTTCTTTAAGCGCAAGATAGTTTATGGAAATTGAATATTGTGTTTCAAAAAGCGCCGCTTTTTCAATTAACATCAGAAGTGTTCCGCCGGCGTCCGGCTCTTCAATGTGTATAAATTCAAAAAGGTTGACAATACTTTCCTTGTTTTCTATGAATTTATTAAAAGACGCGCGGGTTGCAGTGCCGATTACCTGGATGTTGCCGTTTTTTAGATATTCATAAAGGACTCCTGATAAATCAAAATTCATTCCTCCACCGCCGAATATAATTTCAATATTTTGAATAAAACAAATAACATTCCCTGCATGCGACATATCGGAAAGCAAGAGGTCTAGGCGCTCTTCAAGCTGACCTGCGTTTTGAATTCCTGCCAAAAGTCGATCGGCAAAAAGCTCAAAAATTTTCATGTTTGAAATATTTCCCGGGACAAAGCCGTTATGAGACTCCCAAGCAAAATGTTCCACAATCGTTGTTTTTCCAACGCCCGCATCTCCAACAATAATGACGTTATTTGACGCTTGTTTTGAAAGAGCAAGAATAAGCTTTTCATATTCTTCTTCTCTACCAACTATTGAAGGCGGTATGAATCGTGAGAGGATTTTATGACTTAAATCCTGCGCGTATTTTTTTAATTCGTAATTCCACCCATAAACCAGTGAGTCAAATACTCCTGTTCCAAGAAATTGGAAACGGGATTTTTTTTCTTCTATATGAAACGCGTGATGCACCCAATAATTAATCGTTAAAATGTCGTCGTTTGTCAGACCGTGCTCTTTTAAAAAATGCGTTGACTCTTCAATAAGAAGTATATATGAAACAAATAAATCAATCGGGAATATATGTTTCCCGCGCATCCTAACAACCAACTCTCCTGCTTGTTGTAAAAGCTCTTCTTTTGGAATTTGTATTTGAGAAAGACTTAAAGGAACTCCTAATTTCTCAAGGAAAAATTTCGCTTCGCGGTCTTGCATGATTTTTTTGCTTATTTGAAAAGAGGTCTTTTCGTTTTTAAAAATTTTACGTGTTTTATAAGTCAGACTTTCTACAAAATTTTTATCAGAATCCAAAACTATATGGCTGGGAGCGAATCGTGAAAGTACATCCAAAAATAGTTCACTTATGATAAAAATTGAATATACTCCTAATAATTTTTTAAAAACAACTGGTTCCCCAAAAAAGAACAGGACTGGGAAGAAAAAAAGAATAAAAATCCGTATCCAAATAATCGGTTTTCTAGAAAAAAAGTCGTAAATAGTAAAGTAATTTATATTCATTTAATTTTTGAGAATAATAAGAATAATAAAAATAGGAATCGCCAAATAAATCATACAAAAAATTGTCTCAAGGATTAAAAACGTAAAAAGAATTAATAAAATTGGGACAATAAGAAAAGATTTAACAATAATCCCAAGAACAATTGAAAAACCTACAAGACCAGCTCTATATTCATTTTTCAGCGGCTTTAAAAAACTTCTGACAAGAAGCTGAAGAGAGAAAAGACGGGATAGATAAAGACTTAAACCAAAACACGCCGTAACAAGATTTATAAATCCATCGTAGTACCAAAATTTTACTAAAATAAATGGATATAGAAATATCCCCATACAATAAGTTTAGGTTTGTCCAAGAATTAAATCAAGATGTGAAAGAAATTTATTCGCTCTTCAAGAAAACCCTATGCCTTTTAAGGCTGGGGATGAATTGAAGGAAGAAAACATCTTTCTTTCGGGAAAACTCTAGCTTTAAAACTAGAGAAGATGTTATATGAGGCTAGAGGCTAAAACCATCCGGTTTTTTTGGATTCGTTCTCAAATTCTTTGAGTATTTCTTTTTGCCTTCCTTTTAATTTCTTTGGAACAGCTACTTTTATTCTAATATAATGATCTCCGCGGCCGTTTCCCTGTACATGCTTTATGCCTTTTCCTGCAAGCCTTATTAAAGCGCCCGGCTGTGTTCCTTCAGGTATTTTTACCTTTACGCGTCCTTCAACTGTCGAAATTTCAACAATATCTCCAAGTGTCGCTTGCACAATAGAAATTTCCTGCTCTGTCACAACATTATACCCCTCTCTGTGAAAAGATGGATGAGGCTTGACAGCTATTACTACATCAAAATCATCAAATCTAATTCGTGAACTCTCATTGACTCCCGCCGGAATTTTTATATCACGAGTTTTTCCATTTATTGTTACTTTCTTTGTTGTACCGTGGGCTGCTTCTAGAAAATCAATTGTCAGAGAATAAGCAGGTTTTTGACGGCGTGCTCCCCCTCCAAAAAATTGCTCAAAAATTTCAAATGGGTCTGAAAATCCTCCAAAATCAAAATCAAATCCTTGCCCACCCTGAGCATTGCCGAAGGGCCCTCCATTTGAAGAATAAGTATAGGTAAACGGTCCTTGCCGATACCCTCCACCGCCCGCAGGGCCGGCCGTCCCACCCCTTGTGAATGCATCATGTCCAAACTGATCGTATTGCGCTTTTTTTTGGGGATTTGAAAGAACTTCGTAAGCCTGATTTATTTCTTTAAATTTTTCTTCGGCCTCTTTTGATTTATTTTTATCAGGGTGATATTGCAAAGCAAGTTTTCTATAAGCTTTTTTAAGCTCTACTGCAGACGCATTTTTGGAAACACCAAGTGTTTGATAATAATCTATATTAGCCATAGCTCAAAACAAGTATTAGAGCCTCTATTTTAGCAGAAAATGGCCTTAATTGATAGTATATTTCTAGTTTTCAGTACATTTAAGAGGACACATCTGGATTACTTTTCCGCTTGAAACGCACGTTGGGTCAGGTACGCAAGTATATGTTTTTTGCGGAGTTGGGGTAGGAATTGAAGTATTTATTGGGCCACCGGGGGTTGGAGTAGAGGTTGGCAACGGAGGGTTCGTACAATCGAGAGTTTTAACATTAAGGGTCAAAATTAAACTAATGACATGACCGGGAGTACCGTAATGATATTCGGATGTATATCCATAATTGTTTTTCAAACCACTATCAACAGGGCTTAATCTATTACCTTTTGCGATATAGGTACCATTACCTACTATATAAGGAGGGCCGCCTACCCAACTGCTCATATCTTCTATCCCTAGAGGATTCCCTGCGCTATTTATCGTCTCTATCACGGCACGTTCTCCAGAAGGAATCTCATAATCATAAGAAATATTTGATACATTTCCCGAGCAAATTGGAGTAGCTTTCAATTTCCATAAACCCGAACTTGCTACAATTGGTGTGGGAGTCGCGGTAGACCCTCCCGGCGTCGGTGAGGGAGTTGGAGTATTTGCTGGACCACCAGGGGTTGGAGAAGGGGTTGGAGTATTTGTAGGACCAAAAGATCCCCCCGCACACGTCGCTGTCTGTTCGACTCTACCTGTACATTTTGCACCTCTTGAACTTCCCGGAGTTTGTTGATCCATTTCAGTAGCTTGATACGCTTTTTTTGCCTCTTCGCATGTAGTCGAACTTGCTCCATGTATGTCATTGCATGCCTGATTTACTCCGGAATATAAATCAAAAAAGTTAGCCGTAGACGACAAATATTGCGTCAGTGCTTTATAGAGAATTTCATGACTTTTCACTGTTCCAATTCCCGACATACTACATCCATTAAAACTTCCACCGTCTGTCATCAAATAAAAAGCTTTGTTAGGGACTCCGGCGTTTTTGTGCACCTCTTCGCCTACACAATCATAAGTAGATGAAAACAATTTATCCGGATCGTTGCGCGAAGAAGGAGGGTTACTCATGTTTCTGATTATTCCAAGCGCAGACCCTTCACCCATTGTCCAATTATTATCAATTGCATTTGCAAATGAATCAGCAAGACTTTCGTTAAGCGCACCATATTGATACCCTGGTGCTAATCCAGCTGTGGTGCTTACAACTCCATGAGTAAATTCGTGTGCAGCAATATCTCTTGTAGCTGTTCCTTTACAATAAGCCATTATCCCTCCACCAGCTCCACCAGTATTGTATGCATTCGAAAAAACAGAACAAGGAGTACCATTTACTGAATATATATTCACAATTCCTTGAAGCGGAGCTCCTGCCCCATCCAATGCATCCCGTCCAAAAGTATTAAAATAGTAATTATATACTTCACCCATCAAATCATATAAGGAATCTCCATCTAAATCGCCCATTGGGGGCTCACCTTCACTTCTTCTTAAAGAGCACGGAGGGTTCGAAGTTCCGTTGCAATCATATACTTTTCTCGTCATTACCTGAGTGATTAAGTCTTCGGAGTAGAGCATTTTTCTATTTGACAAATCTACATAATACCTTTTTGAAAAAAAATTCTTTGCCGAATCAAATTGAACCGCAAGAGTTAGGTGATTAACAACGTCTTCAGACAAGCCAAGAAGTTTTAAATTTAATATAGATTTTGATGAGTCTTTAACTACTAAATCCGTTGCATAGCTTGAATCTTTCGCTGCTTGATTTGTAGCTATGCCAACTGCTTCTTTTTCGGAAATTTTCTCTTTTGTAATGCTATCATTCGTTGCAATATTTCCACTAATAGAATATATTTCATTTTTGTTTTGTAAATGAATAATAAGAGATGCTCCATAGATGGGTATACCGTTTATCTTTTGACTTAAGAAATAATGTTCTTTAGAATTTGAACTAGTTGAATATTTAGGATTTAGCTCACTATCTTTAGCAACACGAATGATTTTTGAATTTTTGTAAAAATTATTCGGTAATAAATCTTGTCCGTTTACTTTGCCATTACTTTTTAGAAATTCATCTATCGCCTCCTGTCCTTCTCTTTTTGTCTTATATAAATATCCGTTTTCGGTATTGATTGAAAAATATGACCTATTTTTGTCAAGGATGATTCTTGAATAAGAAGACAAAGTTACCGGAACAACTTGTGGTTTCAGTTTTTTTATCAAAAACAGCACAAAAATAATAAGAAAAACTACAAATAATATACACGCAAATATTATTATCTCTCTTCTATAGACTGCAAGGATACTTCTAATTTTTTGATAATAATTTTCAAACATGTTTTATTTATTACTAACTTTAACTTCAATTACGGTTGGATCCAAGTTTTTTGTAAGTTCCACATTGTATCCATAAGCATCTAATTTTCTTGTACAATTTCCAGCTATACCACCACAGACATAAAGCAAGCTTTTTGTTTCACTTTTTGTCCTTATCTCAATTTCAGTTGTAGAAAAACAGTCTGCGCAGCCTCGAGGAGGATCCTCTTTTGATATAAAAGTGAGTGAAATATCAGCATTTGGAACTGTGGTATTTATTCCTTTTTTTAATGTCACAATTTCATTAATTACTGCACTTATTGAAGGCGTAACTTGTTTTGAAGTAACTGAAGGAGTTATTGGTATATAATCTACCGGCTTTTTTAACGATTGCTTTTGCAGAATAAAAAATAAAACGGATGATATTAACAACAATACTATAACAATCAAAATAATTATTTTTTTCGGTATTGGTGATTTACTTTGCGGGGGAACTACAGGAATGCTTTCATAAGGATTAAGAGGCACCGAATTTATATCATCTTCCATACCTTATTGAGCTGGTTGCATTTGGGCTCCGTCGCTTCCTTGTGTTGGAGGATTTTGCTGGGGTGGTGGCGTCATGCCTCCATTATCATATCCATAAACAGGTTCTGCAGGCGGTTGGGAAGGAGGTATCTCTGAAATTGGCGTTGATGAAGGTGAAGTTTGCGAAACACCATTTTGATTTAAATTTTGTTCACTTGGCGGTGTTTGAGCTTGCGAAGTACCGTCCGGAGATAGAGGCTCCTCTCCTTCTTTTTTTGGCTGATTATTAGGCTCCGCGGTAACTTCCGGCTTTGGCTCGGCTTTGGTAAAAGTAAATTCATCTTTGGCAGCAACATAATCAATAAGAATTGTATCTTTTGCAACAAATGTTTTTCCGATAAGAAGAATTGAAATTGGATTCTCAATTGCTGTTTGAATAAGACGTCTTAGAGGACGCGCGCCATATACCGGATCATATCCTTCTTTTGCAAGTTGATCAATAGCCGCGTCGGTTATTTCAAGACCGAATCCTTGCTCTGCTAATAGCTTTTTTGTTTTTGCAATTCCGAGCCTGGCAATTTGACCCATATCTTTTTGCGCAAGCGGTTTGAAAACGACTAGTTCATCAAATCTATTTAAAAGCTCTGGCCTGAAAAACTTGTGCAATTCATCAATTAAAGTTTTTGTAAGTTCGGCAAAATTTTTCTGTTGCTCTTCAACATTTTTAGGGGCGCCGGCAGTACTTAATTGCTGTTGAATAAGAGAGCTTCCTATATTAGATGTTGCAATAATTATTGTATTTTTAAAAGAAATTGTATTTCCTTTGTTATCTGTCAGTCGTCCGTCTTCAAGAATCTGAAGTAAAATATTAAAAACGTCAGGGTGTGCTTTTTCTACTTCATCAAGTAGAACTATTGAATAAGGTTTGATTCTTACCGCTTCCGTCAACTGCCCACCTTCTTCATATCCAACATATCCGGGTGGTGCACCAATAAGCTTTGCTACTTCGTGTTTTTCCATATATTCTGACATATCAAGACGTACCATCGCTTCTTCTTTTCCAAACATTATTTCAGCAAGCGTCTTGGCAAGTTCTGTTTTTCCAACGCCCGTAGGCCCTAAGAAAATAAAAGATGCAATAGGTCTGTTTGCCGCAGAAAGCCCAATCCGTCCGCGACGCACTGCCTCGGCAACGGAAACAACAGCTTCTTCTTGATCTACTAAGCGTTTATGAATTGTATCTTCAAGCTTTATAAGTTTTTGTCCTTCGTCTTCTGTAAGCTTTGTTATAGGAATTCCGGTCCAAGAAGAAACAACTTTTTCAATATCTGCTTTATTTACATTATTGTCTTGTCTTTTTCCTTCATTATTTTGGAGTTTTACTTCCGCCCCTGCCTCATCCAATAAATCCACTCCTTTATCTGGCAAAAATCTTTCCCCGATATATTTTTTTGATAAATGAACAGACGCCTGTAAGGCTTCCGGAGTAAAAACAACATTGTGGAATTTTTCATATTTTGGCCGTAGAACTTCAAGCATTTTAATAGCTGTTTCTTCATCAGGCTCTTCAACCAAAATCGGCTGGAAACGACGCTCAAATGCTTTATCTTTTTCAAAATACTTACGGTATTCTGCGGTTGTTGTCGTTCCGATAAGCTGCAGCTGACCGCGAGCCAAATACGGTTTTATGATATTTGATGCATCAAGCGCACCATCACTATCTCCTGTTCCGATAAGCGTATGAATCTCGTCAATAAAAAGAATTACCTCGGTTGAAGCCATCGCTTCTTTTATAACCACGCGAAGCCTTTCTTCAAATTCTCCTCTGTGAGAAGCACCGGCAACAAGAGATGCAACATCAAGTTGCATAATTCTCTTTTCTGCTAAATCTTTTGGAACATTATGTTCAACAATTTTTTGTGCAAGTCCTTCAACGATTGCCGTTTTTCCAACACCTGCTTCCCCAATAATAATAGGATTATTTTTTGTTCTTCGAAGAAGGATATGGATAAGTCGCTCAACCTCTCTATCTCTTCCCGTAACAGGATCAAGCCTTCCTTCTTTTGCCTCAAGAGTTAAATCTATTCCAAATTTTTCAAGAGTTGAACGTTTTGATACGGTATATCCTGCGCTTTTTGAAAGCTTTTCTTCAACTGCATCTTTGCTAACCCCTTTTGATGAAAGAAATTCCCCTGAAGTAGACTGAAAAAGCGCTAGGAGAAGGTCTTCCGGAGAAACAAATGAAGAACCTCTATTTTTTGTCAAATTGTATGCGGCTTCAAATACTTGCCTTGATTGTTCGCTAAGGGTTGGCTGGCCGGAAAAATTTCCCATTGTTTCACGACTTTGGATTTCTGCTGAAACCTTTGCGCCGTCTACTGCAAATTCCTCAATAAGCTTGAATATTTCCCTGTCGTATAATAATCCATATAAAAGTTGTTCCGGTGCGATAAGTGCCTGCTTCATTCTTTTTGCTTCATTTTGCGCTTGATTGAGAACTTGGGTTGTTCTCGGGTCAAGACGAGACAGAGCGGTAACATTTTCCCGAGTGGAAGGGTCTTTTAATTTTTCTTCTTGTCCGCTTGGTGTTGGCACCGGAACTGGAGCCGGAGTTGATTGTTGAACTGTTTGAGTGTGGGTTACTTCGGATACAATTGGCGCAAATGGTGTTACAAATGCGGCTCCGCTGCTTTTTAAAGTTGTAGTTGTAGTCTCGTTATTAACAACAGGGATGGACTCATCTTTTACTCTTTTTTGATTAAATAAATTTCCAAACATAGGGCAGTATTTTATTTTATATATTTTTCTGTCTGCTGTCTACCGTGAATTTATGTTGTTTTTTTCTCCGGTTGCGCATCTCCTAAATCTCTTTGACCACTGGGCTCTTTTTTTTCTTCATTCTTGTTTTCAGAAATAACTTTCGTTTTTTCCTCCGGAAACATATCTACTAAATTTTTCTCTTCATTATCTTTTTTATCTACTGCCACTTCTTCAGTCATCTCTTTTGGTTTTTCTTCTTTTTCAGTTTTTCGTACAACTTGCGTGTCTTCTTCCTCTTCTTTTTTGGCAGTATCCGAAAGTGTGCTTTTTCCGGCTTCAAGTTTTGCTTTAAGATATGAAACAACTTCAGTTTTTGAAAATCCGCCGATGAGAAGGAAGGGTAAAATATTTGCAACCATTTCCATCCCCTCATTAACTCTTGCAGGTTCAATAGACGTAAGAAGCGTGATTGCTTTATTTATATTATCCATATCATTTCTAATCCATTTCTCACGGTCAATTGGCTGTCCATTAATATCTTTCGGCGGCTCAACATTTTGATAGTTTTCGGTCCACATCTTTCTCACTTCTTCATAATCCTCAACACTTACTTGCTGTACGCGGTTTACAACGGGGAGATTTGCAGTTTCTTTTTTCATATTGGCAATCATTTCTTTTGAAACAACTCCTGTGGTTCCAAATTTTTGAGATTCTCTTGAAATTACACCTGTGGTTCCAAATTTTTGAGATTCTCTTGAAACAGTACCCGTTGTTACAGATGTTTGGGACGCAATAGATGACGCAGAAAGAATTGATGAAGCAATAGGATTACCTCTTTGTTTTTGCGAAACAAGCTTCTGATGAATTGTCGAGAATCGTTCCCGCTCTCCAGGAACTGCAACAATTGTCGGATTAGCAATTTTTGTCAAATTAGAACGCATAGTATTAACTTCTTGTCTACGTGAAACGTCGTTTGATAGAAGAGACGATTCATACCTGGCAATATCACGCATCTTTGGAATTGAAAGGTTTGCAAGACGAAGAACATCCGCGCTCTCTCGTGCCATAGTATTCTGCACATTGACTGAGACAGGAATCGCAACCGCTTTTTTAGCAGTAAAGAAAGGAATAGTGCGCGCTGCCCCTGTTGGCGCGGAAAGCCCCGGAGGGGGTGTTCCCGGAGGAGGTGTTCCCGGAGGCTTTAAGAATCCTAAATTCTTATTGATAACCTGCTTAAGCAATAGGTTATTGCCAAATGAAACCGTATTCAAATAATCAAGAAAGATTTTAAGAAGTAAGAAAGGCAAAAGAATTACTACCCATAACATTAGGAGAGCTACGACATAAAGAGCAAATGTATCCGGAAGATTTACAGAATTATTCTTAAGAGCAGGTTGTCCCGGACCCGCAAGGAGAATGTCTATTGCTGTCGGATATATGATTTTAGCAACGTCTCCGGCATCCCCAATATGAGGAAACGCAAGCGGAATTCCTGTACCCGAGCTCCAAAGTCTCACGAGTCCATTAAGGAATATCGCAAAAAGAGGAGCATATAAAAGCCATCTAAAAAATTCTCCTATCCAAATTTTTCCCGTATTTCTAATCGGAGCATAAAAAAGAAGAAGAGGAAAAACCGGTGAAAGAATTATAAAAAACCACAAAATAATTTTTCTTATAAGAAGAATTCCTGTCATTACGTAATAAGTAATAGCTGTAAGTCTTACCAAAATAAGAGACATAAATGCTGACTCGTCATTTTGAGAACCTAATAATCTATATCCGATAAACGCTTTATAATCAAAACCTACAAAAAGTAGATCTGTTTGTTGAATTACTTCAGAATTTGATCCTCTAGGGTGAAGAAAGAAATACTGAATAAGGTCTCCTATCTGATAAAGAAACTGGACAAGCGCAAATGATAAAGTAACAAGAATAAAAATCAACACAAATCTTGGAATAAACCGCATTATAGTAATGCTTTTTCCGCGGGTAATTATTACAATAAAAGCTGTAGCAAGAACGAAAAGGGCTATCACCGCATATACAATATTTCTGATGATAATCCAAAAATCAATCAATGGATTATTTGAATTATCACACCTATTAGAACTTGCAACTTGGGCTACGCAGACCCAATCATAATTTTTTAAAGTCCAATCAAGGAATGCACCTGAACGGGCGGCTGTTTTTCCAACAAAAGTAACTTCATTATCGTTTATCCACTCTTCTGCAAAAACGGTTTTGGGGGAGGAAAAAAAGAAATGCGCGAAAAAGAGAGTAAAAATTAATATGGGCAGAAATTTTTTCATATTTAGTTTATTCCCGGAATTTTTAAGATATCCCGGCCTATAATTTCAATAAAAACAAACCCAAAAATCGCCAAAAGTATCCCTGCTATTGAATAATAAATGTAAGTTCTTCCTTTTTGTAATTGTTCAAGGTTTCCTCTGGACATAAGCACTAAATACGCTCCAATAATCATATATAGCACTCCAACCATTCCCAAAAGACCAATTCCCCACCCATAGAATTTTTCGACAAATCCTACAGGACTACTTGGCAGACAACCAAAGTCTGTTGCAAATTCGTCTACACCGCAAAGTAATGCCATAAAATCAAAACTCTTTATTTTAAAAGAGCCTTCTTTAACGATACTAAAAGGAGATAAGAAAAGTCAAGGAAAAATTTTTTTTGTGAAGCTAATATCCTATACTTCTATAACCTAATTAACGACTTCGCCTTCTTGTGGTTCTTCATCTTTTTTAGTTTCAGAACTTTCCGATTTCTCTGACTCCTCCGCTGTTTGATGTTCTTCCGAACCTTCTTTTGATGTTTCCGAACCCTTATACATTGCCTCACCTATTTTTTGCAAAGCGTCGGAAAGCACTTGAGTCTTTGATTCAATTTCTTCTTTTTCGTCTTTACCAATCGCTTCTTTTAAGTCAGTTATTTTTCCTTCTATATCTTTTTTAACATCTTCGGCGACTTTATCTCCCGCATCCTTCAAGCTTTTCTCGGATGTAAATATAAGCGCATCTGCAGAATTTTTTACATCAATAAGTTCTTTTTTCTTTTTATCATCTTCTGCATTTACTTCGGCTTCTTTAGTCATTTTTTGAATCTCATCATCTGTAAGACCTGTTGAACCCGTAATCCTAATTCCCTGCTCTTTACCTGTTGCGTTATCTTTTGCAGCAACAGAAAGTATCCCTGAAGCGTCAATATCAAAGGTTACTTCAATTTGAGGAACACCTCTTGGCGCAGGAGGAATACCGTCAAGTATAAATCGGCCAAGAGATTTATTGTCTGCGGCCATTGGGCGCTCGCCTTGCACAATGTGAATTTCAACTTGCGTTTGATTGTTAGCAGCTGTTGAAAAAACTTGTGATTTTTTTGTTGGAATTGTTGTATTTCTATCAATAATTGGCGTGGCAACTCCTCCAAGCGTTTCAAGGCCCAAGGTTAGCGGTGTAACATCCAAAAGCAAAACATCTTTTACTTCTCCACCCAAAACTCCTGCTTGAACTGCAGCACCAATTGCAACAACCTCATCAGGATTAACACTTTTATTCGGCTCTTTACCAAAGAATTTTGTCACATCTTCAACAACCTTTGGCATCCTGGTCATTCCTCCAACAAGAATTATTTCGTCAATCTTATTTTTTTCAATTCCTGCGTCTTTTAAGGCTTTTTTAACAGGTTCAAAAGTTCCCTCAATAAGACTACCGACAATGCTTTCAAGTTTTGCTCGTGTCAATTTTGTTGTTAGATGAAGAGGACCGGAAGGACCGTTTGTTATAAATGGTTGATTTATTTCAGCTTCATTTGAAGATGAAAGTTCAATTTTTGCTTTTTCCGCTGCCTCTTTTAGACGTTGTAACGCTTGTGGATCGGCGCGCAAATCAATATTATTGTCGCGCTTAAATTCGTCTGCAAGAAAATCTATAATTTTCTGGTCAAAATCGTCGCCTCCAAGATGGGTATCTCCATTAGTTGCCTTTACTTCATAAACTCCTTCTCCCAATTCTAAAATCGATATATCAAATGTTCCGCCACCCAAATCGTATACCGCAATTGTATGTGCGTGTTTTTTATCAAGACCATATGCTAGAGCTGCAGCAGTCGGCTCATTTATAATACGCAATACTTCAAGACCTGCAATTTCTCCGGCTTGTTTTGTCGCTTGTCTTTCCGAATCATCAAAATATGCAGGAACAGTAATTACAGCTTGTGTTACTTTATCTCCCAAATAAGACTCGGCATCTTTCTTTATTTTTTGCAAAATCATGCTTGATACTTCCTGCGGGGTAAAAGTTTTGCCGTCTACCTCAACAACAGCCATTCCATCCCGGCCGGATTTTATAGAATACGGAAGAAGCTTTGAATCACGCTTTACTGATTCATCTGTAAACCTACGACCTATAAGCCGCTTTATTGAATAAATAATGCGCTTTGCCTTGAGAACCATCTGACGTTTTGCCACGTCTCCGACAATCCTATCAATTGGATCAACAACTGAAGGAATAACGTTTCTGCCTTCTGAAGAAAAGATAACCTTCGGGTTTCCACCCTCCATAACGGCTACGCATGAATTCGTTGTTCCTAAATCTATACCAATTATTTTAGACATACATTGATTTCCTTTCTAATAAAATTTGTCTTAAATTATACCAAGAGTCTCTAGTAAGTCCCGAGTTAACGAGGGACGCCCTAAGAGTTATTGGTATTATTTTGCTCATATATTTATTAGTATTACGTATTATGTAGTATGTATCAAGTATAAAATTAAAATACTTAATACTAAATACTTGCTACTTAATACTTGTTCCTACTTTCACTTGTGCTGGTCTTATTAGTTTTTCGTATAAGGTAAATCCGGATCTTAATTCTTCAAGAACTTTTCCATCTTCTCCCTCTTCTACTGCAACAGCTTCCATTAAATTTGGGTCAAACTCTCCATTCGTATCTACCATTTCAACTCCTACATCTTTTAACGTTTCAATTATTGTTTTAATTGTCAATTTAACACTTTCGTCAGTTGTATATTTTCCAGCTAAAAAAAGTGTGTCAAATGCGGGAATAAGGCGTTCTAATAATTCCTTATTCGCATACTTCACAAACTCTTTTTTCTCAAGAATATTTCTTTTCTCAAGGTTTAGGTAATCTGCAACAGCGCGTTTTAATTGATTTTCAAGGTCCTCAATTTTTTTTTCCAGCTCCTCTATATTAGCATTTATTTTTGGCGTTTTACCCTTTTTTTTATACTTATCCATATGTTTTACCAACCTGCAACGTCACCAATTAAAGATCCGAAATATCGGACAACCGGAACTATAAATTCGTATCTTAGTCTTGCAGGACCTATAACGCCTATTGAGCCTTCGTGATGTTTTTTTGTTTTAAATTTTGAGAATACAAAACCATAAGGTCTTAAAAGCTCTATTCCCAAATCATCACCTAAAAAAACCGTACATTCATTTTCAATTTTACCATAAATTGTGTCAAAGTAGGAAATATTGTCAAGTATGTTCAGCAAGTTTTTTGCAACATCAATATCGTAAAATTCTGGCATATCCAAAATGTTTGAATATCCGGAATAATAAATGTCTCCTTCTCCTGTTGTTGACACTGCAAGTGTCCCTGTTTTTTGTGCAAGAGTTTTTGTTGCTTCTCGTAAAAATCTATCTTCTCTTTCGCGAAGATCCCAAACTTTTTCCTTTGTCTCAACTTCTTCCGCAACAGTAATGTCTTTTTCATGCATCAATTCGTTGACGTAAAATTTCATGGCTTTTGACGTAGGAATTCTTCCAGATGAAGTGTGTGGCTTGGAAAGATATCCAAGCTTTACCATTTCCGCCATTTCATTTCTTATGGTCGCAGGGGAAACTCCCAAATCGTATTTTTTTTCAAGAGTTTCAGAGCCAACAGGTTCTGCGGTATCAACATATTCTTTTACAATATGTTTTAAAATTTCAATTTGTCTTTGTGTCAAATCGTACATAAAATTAAACTTAAAACTTAAAAGTCAAAACTCAAAGGGTTAGCAATAATATACCACGACTGCTAAAAGATGTCAAGGGATAAATTTGTTTTCTTCTTGTTTGGTGTATCTTTTTTTGCTATTCTTTAATCCATGCGGCAAGAAAGAAAACATATTGTTTTTTTATATTTATTTATTATTTTTTTTGCACTTCTTTTTATTTTAATTTTCTTTGTTGATCCCAAAAGTATATTTGAGGCAGGGAATTTTTATGTCCCCCCACTTTACATTTTTCTTCCACTACTTTTTTTGACCATATTTTCTCTTTTCTCATTTATATTGTTATCCAAAAGACGCGCTGCACTTCTTTCTATTTTTGTTGTAAGTCTTCTTATTCTTCGTTTTTTTGGATTTAGAAGCCCATTTTACCTTTTACTACTTTCATCAATTATTCTTCTCTCGGAATTTTTTCTTGCCGATAGGCCACGCCAGAAAAAATCCAGACTTCTTCATAAATTAGAATCTTAGCTTGAGTGCGCACACTACCTTTGATACAATTAACCACATGAACAAAAAGTTTTTCATAACAACCGCAATTCCTTACGTAAATGCAAAACCGCATGTTGGCCACGCATTGGAATTTACGCAAGCAGATGTTATCAAACGATTTCACAAACTTTTAGGAGAAGATGCTTTACTTCTTTCCGGAAGCGACGAAAATGCTTTAAAAAATGTCCAGGCCGCAGAAGCAGCAGGGGTTGATATTCAAACATTTGTTGATGAAAACAGTAAGCTTTTTCAACACCTTGCTGAAAAACTAAATGTTGAGTTTGATGCTTTTCAAAAAGGAAGCAGCAAAAGTCACTTTGCATCTTCACAAGAATTATGGAAGCGCTGCTCTGAAGCAGGAGATATTTACAAAAAAGAATATTCCGGACTTTACTGCGTCGGCTGCGAATTGTTTTATGAAGCAGAAGAACTGAATGAAAACGGAGAATGCTTTGAACATCCCGGTAAAAAGTTAGAAACAGTAGCCGAAGAAAATTATTTTTTCAAATTATCAAAATATGAAAGTTGCATCAGGAAGCTTATTGAAGAAGACGAACTTAAAATAATTCCCCAATCCAGAAAAAATGAGGTTTTATCCTTTTTAAAACAGGATTTAAAAGATATAAGCATTTCAAGGTCTAATGCGCGCGCAAAAAATTGGGGAGTACCTATTCCGGAAGATAACTCACAGAGAATGTATGTTTGGTTTGATGCGTTAAACATTTACAGAAGCGGATTAACAGAAAAATACGAAAAGTTTTGGCCGGCCGATGTTCATATAATTGGAAAGGGTATCACGCGATTTCACGCAATTTACTGGCCGGCATTTTTACTCTCGGCAAAGTTGCCGTTGCCAAAATCTCTGTTTGTGCACGGATACTTAACTGTAGACGGGCAAAAAATGTCAAAAACAATCGGTAATGTAATTGATCCTATTGATTTAATTGAAAAATATGGAGCTGAAGCTTTACGATATTATTTTCTCAGAGAAATTCCATCAACAGAAGACGGAAATTTTTCAGAAGAAAAATTAAAAACTCTTTACAACGCAGACCTAGCAAACGGCCTGGGTAACTTAGTAGCAAGAGTTGCAAAGCTTGCAGAAAATGTTTCTTTAAGTTTTTCTTCAAAGCATACCCCAAAATTATTTAAAGAAGTTGAAACATACTTGAATGATTATCGATTCAACGACGCTCTATCTAATATTTGGGGGAGAATAAAAATCGTGGATCAAGAAATTAACCAAGACGAACCTTGGAAAATTGAAGATAATAAAAAACTAGAAGAAAAATTATGGAATTATTCAAGAGCTATACGAGATGTTGCATTTGATCTTCAACCCTTTCTCCCCCAAACTGCTGAAAAAATTCTCAAACAATTTAGTGGTGAAATAAAATCAAGCGTGCCGCTTTTCCCACGTTTTGTATAATTTTTCTTGTCGCGTCTTACTTATTTTGGTATGATTAGAAAGCGCAAATGAAAAAACGAATATTTTCAATTTTTGCTTTTCTTCTCATCCTCACAGGTCTTTTTATTGCTGTATATATAGCCTCTCAAGTTTTAATCCCCCCGGGAAAAGGGGCTTTACAAGTAACGTCAAATATAAAGGCTAAAGTATTTTTGGATGACAAGAATATCGGCACGACCAATTTTTGCAAATGTTCGCAAAATGAAACTATAGATTCTCGTGAATATACAATTCGTATTGTTCCTGAAGATAAAACCCAAATTCCCTTTACCCGTAAGATTCGTATTACTCCTAATGTTCTCACTGCGATTGAAAGAACATTTCTTGTTGGGTCTTATGCAAGTTCATCAATTTTAACTCTTGAAAAAACAAGTGAAAAAGATGCCAGCCTTTTTGTTGCAAGTATCCCTGATGGTGCACTTGTAACTCTTGACGGAAACCAGGTAGGCGCAACTCCGTATTTTCAAAAAAATATTTCTGCGTCCGAGCACGAGCTTGAAATACGAAAACAAGGTTTTGGTAAAAAAACGCTAAGAATAAGAGCAGTTTCAGGATACAAATTAGTAGTCAATTCTGTTCTCGGAACAGAAGCTACGGACCAAGACGAAACTTCAGTTTCTCCAACTCCTCTTCCATCAACTCTTACTCCAACACCCGCATCTTCAACACAAGTAAAAATAAGCCAAACACCAACAGGTTTTCTTCGCGTTAGAAAAGAACCGTCTGTTGCAGGAAGTGAAATCGGCAGAGTAAGTCCCGGGGAAACATATTCACTATTAGACGAAAAAAACGGTTGGTATCAAATAAAATTAAGAGATGAAACAAGTGGATGGATTAGTAGTACTTATGCACAAAAAATCTCTATCCAATAAAATAAATAATAACAATTACTAGTATTGCCCAAATAATGACTGATGAAAGCAATTGTTTATCAGATAAAAGAACTCTATCAGGACTCTCACCTTCTTTCTTTTCATAAATATCTTGTAAATATCGCATAAGGCCATAAATAACCGGAACAATAGTAATCATCAACCATTTTTTTTGAAGGTAATATGGTAAAAATTCGGGAAGCAAAACATCAATGCTTATCCTAATTCCTCTTGGGTTTTCAAGAAAAGTAAAAAATGAATAAAAAATAAAAGTAGACGTTGCAAACATAACAGTAAAAGCATCAATAAGATTTTCGGAATAGTGTGAAAGGCTTTCCCTAATTTCTTCAACTTTAACTCCTGTATAATTTTTTAGAAGCGTCAACTCCGAACGCCTCTTTCCGACAGCCAAGAAAAGAGATAAAGAAACGGTTGTAAGCAAAAGCCATACCGAAATGTGATAACCACTTATAGTCTCACCGGCTAAAACTCGTAGAATATAACCTGTGGCAATTAACAAAATGTCAAAAATTACTATACCTTTAAATACCAAAGAATATGACATTTGCAAAACAATATACACACAGGCAATAAAGAAGAAAACGCTGTTGATTTCTTTTGCCAAAAAAAGCGCGGCTGATATTGTTACAACAAAAATTATTATTGCTTCTCTGACGCTTATTTTCCCTGAGGCAATCGGTCTTGTTTTTTTGAACGGATGTAGCTTGTCTTTTTTCATATCAAGAATGTCATTTATGACATAAGTTGATGAAGACAGTAGACAAAACGCAATAAACCCAAGCATTACTTGGCTAAAAATTAGAAGATTAAATAAATATCCACCGAAAACTATTGCTGCAAATAACGCGAAATTTTTTATCCACTGGCGTGGACGAAGCAATTTTAGTATGTAGAAAGACTTTTCAATCATTTTTTATTTCCTCTCCTAATTAAGAACTTAAGAGTAACAATCCCCGCACCTACAACAACAACTACAAGAATTATAGCAAATAATTTTCCTCTACTTGATAGATTTAATGCAAAAATCCCTAAAAACAAAGACATAAGCCAGTAAAAAATCGCAATACTTCTGTGCCCCATTCCAAGTTTTAAAAGCAAATGGTGAAGGTGTCCTTTATCATGCCAAAATGGGGATTTTTTTGAAAGAATTCTTCTTATGATTGTAAAAAATGCATCTGCTGCTGGCACTCCAAGAACAAGAAGTGCTGTTGCAAGCTTAACTCCTGAAAGTAAAGAAAGAATACCTAATAAAAATCCTAGAATTGTTGCGCTGTATCCGGGGAATATTTTGGCAGGATAAAAATTATAAACTAAAAATCCAAGAGATGCTCCTGCAACCATAAACGATAATTGAGATGTATAGATATTCATATTTGTTAAAACAGGAAAACGAAGCGCGGCAAGTCCGATAATGCAACTTGAAATAACTACAATTCCGGGCATTTGTCCATCTACGCCTTTGCTCCAATTCAGCATATTCATTACCCAAACAATCCATACAACCGCAAGAATACTTCCTAAAGAAATCGAATAACCAATACCAAAAATTCCAAATGTAATATTTTGAAAATGGAGAATTCCACCTAGGGGATTTGTGATATATGGTATTGTAGCGCCACTAAAAACCACAATTGAAGCGCAAAAAATATTTGCCGCAAATCTAAGATATGGAGACAAATCATATTTATCATCCAGAAGTCCTACAACTACAACAAATGTTCCTCCAATAATGATTGGTAAAAATACAGAATTTAATGGCAAAAAAATAATCATACCAGTAACTAAAGCAAAGAATAATGCCAAACCTCCTGCCCTCGGAATAGGATTTTTGTGAAGGAGCGCCGGGTGATTGTGAGTCTTTGGATCGTCTATTAATTTTATTTTTTTTGCAAAACGGATAACAAGCGGAGTTAAGATAATTGACACAAAAAGTGTTACCAAAAACGGAAGAAGATACGTCAAAATCATATTCTTTTTGTTAAAAAACGAGCAATATAATTTGCAAATAAGCAAGAAGTCCTAGAAAAATAAAAAGTAAAGAATTAAAAGTAAGAATTCTGGCAATCAAAGTATGACGGATATATAAAATAGAACTTATAAAATTATTTATTATAAAGACTAAAAAAAGCACAAGCGGCAAAAATAATATTGCCGCTGACGGAATTAACCTTTCTTCTCCCCACGGCTGACTATTAAAAAAAGGTATATAAGGAGGCAAATTTTGTTGAAAAAATAGCATTAAAACTGACTGGACCGTAAGGAAAAATACAGAAATAAAAAGTGAGGATCTTATTATAGTATCAGACATCAGTAGTTTAATATTGCCTTTCATAAATTTGTGCCCCGTCTATTTTATACTTAAGTACGTAAGATGCAAGAAAATTTTCAATTGTTCCGTCTGTTTTTGTTTGAATAATATACTTCGGCTGTACTCGGTTTATATCACCTAATGTCTCTCCAATTGCGTTTTTATAAAATGTTACATGGTATGAAACAGTATAACGTCCCGGCGGGAGCTTTCCTGAAAGTGCATAAATTTGTGCTTGATCTCCCCAAATAAAAATTCCGTCCGATTTGCTGGTTTTTGACCGAACAATATTTGCAAGCTCATAATCTCGCGGCGTATTACCATCAAAAAACCTTTGATATTCTTTAGCATTTTTATTACCGAATACAAAAGACATATAATTTTGGTAATACGGAACAATTTTTTTATATAAATTAAAATTAAAATAAACAAAAGCTATTAATGCAACAAGAAAAGTTATTTTTATAATTGAAAGTTTTTTGTCCTCAAAAATATAACCTAAAAATAAAGAAAACGAAGCAAGCAATACCAGAAGATAATGAGTGTATGGCCTTTCTGAAAACGACGCATTGAATAGTGAGAAAAAAATCCAGATTAAAATTACGACACCGCTTTTCCCTAATGCATGGCGTAACTGCCACACAAATCCTATTCCAGCGGAAAGAAGTATAAGTTTTAAAACAAGCAGTCCTTGCGGAAATAAAAAGTAATTTCCATAAGACACATATCCAACATTTTGCGAAAACACGGCTTTATAAAAATCTGTGAATGCACCTTTTGCGACGAAAAATAAAATTGTTGCAATAATTGGCAATACAAATCCTGCTCCAAGAATCAACTCTTGCTCTGACCCTAAAATAATTTTTTTGAAAGGAATTTTTTTAAATATATTTCCTCGACGAGGCGCAAATTCATCATAAAGACGCAAAATTGCAATACTTACTACAAATGCACCAAAATCAAAAACTGCAACTATTTTTGTAAGAAAAGCAAAAGAAAGAAGAAGACCCGCAATAAATGTTTTTTTAAAAGATGGAACATCAAATGATGAAATAACAAAATAAAATGCGCAAAGGATTGGCAAAAGCATAAAATTTTCAGCGTTTGCAATATTTCCTTCCAAAATAGGCAGACCAAATAAAACCATGAATACTCCGGTTGAAACATATTGTGATCTGCGTGTATGAAATAATTTTTTTGCTACAAGAAAAAATACTACAACCGATGCAGCACCGAAAAGAAGAGATAAGGTCCGTACAGAAAATTGATCACCGCTGAAAAGTTGATATATAAGATAAAGAATTGGAGGCTTATTGTCCCAAATATCTCTATACAAAAGTCCTCCTGCGCGAAGAGACATTCCTATCACTTCATAAATTCCTTCATCACCATACCAATATGGCTCAACAATGGAGGGGATACGAAGAAGAGAAAAAATAAAAAGTGCGAAAACCACAAACCAAGTATCTTTTTTATAAAGCTTTCTTATAAATTTCCTACTAAATAACTTGTTCATATCGTATTAGTTTTATGCATTCTCAAACTAAAACTTTAATCCATTTTACACTAATTTATCATCTCAGTAACTTTATGCATAGCAAAGATTACTTCAGTCCATCTTCTCTGTAACCTTATACGTAAGTAAAAGTTACATAAACTCAATCTATTTTTTCTGTAACTTTATACGCAGTAAAGGTTACGGAAAAATTTGCTTTAATCAATTTTCTCCGTAACCTTATACTCTAATCTTTTTCCAACAATAAGCTGTACGTGAGAGATGAGCGCCGGAAGAGATGAAAGGAAAAATCCGGCAACAGGCATCAAAACAAATTCTAAAGGAAATATAAACTGTCTAAATTTTGATGCTTTTGCGTAACGCTTTGAACGCAAATCAAAGTCTACATAAATTAAAACAAAAAGCGCAAATAGACATAACGTCAGAATAAATCCTGACAACTGAGGAAGGCTATGACCAAGACTGGTTCTGGAAAATACCGGATTTAAAATTACAATTAAATTTGCAGATATAGTAATAATATACCAGTTTACGGGCCATAATATATGGTCAAGTAAAACATTTCCTACCAAATATGTTTTTTTGAAAAAAGGCTCTTCCCTAACAGTTAACCACCACTTAAGATACACAGCATCATCTGAAATTCCCCACGACCACCGTCTTTCTTGGTGATATTTATTCATAAGGCTTTTTACATAAGTCTGTGATTTTGGGGAATCCATTGAGGTTTTCAAAAAGATAGGGTCAACGCTAACTTGTCCATTTTTTAAAAAGAACGCCTTAAAAAATATTCTGTAATCTTCAGGAATAACATCCGTATCCCAATAATCAATTTCTTTTAATAATTTAAATGACAAAGAATAAGTGGAATTTGGAATAAGCCTCAATCCTTGCACAAGAAGCGATGCGCGCCACAAACTTCCAAAAAAAGCAATAACTCTTATAAAAGAGGGAACTTTCCAAAAATTATTATAATTTACATTTGCCGATTGCCAGAATTTAAGGTGTGGAGCAGCAGACATTAAGAATTCATGTGAAAGATAGGCAAAAAATTGCCTATCAAAAATACAATCTGCGTCAACTGAAGAAACAGTCAGAAATTCCTCTGATATACCCTTTCCTTCAATAAGAATTTTTTCCGCAACTCTGGCTGCATATGCTTGATTTGACGATTTACCTTTTATCTCATTTGGCAAATCAGGATGAAAAGTGAAATAAAGTCCTCCAAACTCTTTTCCGTATTCTTTTTCAAGTATTTTTGCTTTTTCCGTAGCCTTTTTTTCACGCTCCTCAAATCCAACAAATACAAATAACCTTTTTGGTGGAAATGTCTGCATTCTAAAATTTTCAAGTGTTTCACAAAGTTTTTCTATTGATTCCTGATAAGTCGGGATTATAACGACATGGTGCATTTTTGAATAATTTGAAAGCTTTTCCGCTTTAGCAAGCCAATCAACATTTTCTGCTTCCTTAATTTTTCTGGCGGCAATAAAAGAACATACTGCAAGGTTTAACGATTTATACAACCAATACATGTCAAAAAAGATAATAAAATAGGCAAGTTGTACCGGAAAAAATATAGAACCCCAAAAAGGCATGCTTATTAAAAAAAGTGAAAGAAGCGGCGGAAGAATTTCCAGAAGCCGGATTGACTTTCTTGGATACCGGCTAAAAAATGTGTCTATTAAAGAATTCATATTGTGCAATTTACTACTTTATTTCCACTCCAAAAACAGTTCTGAAATTATTATAGATTGTTTGTTGGAAGTAGGTATTGGTTTTGTTTTTAATACCTGCGATAAATTGTGCCGTAATTATAACATTTTCAGGTTTATTTTGCGCACCGCGCAAGGGGACCGGGGTTAAATACGGACTATCTGTCTCAACAAAAATACGATATAAAGGCGTGTTAATAGCAAGATCTTTTAATTCAACTGTCTCTCCGGGCGCAAGCCCTTTATATGTTATGTTTCCGTCAAACCCAATATAAAACCCCATATCCAGAACTTCTTTTAAAACTTCTTTTGTTGCAGCAAAACAGTGAAACATTCCAGGAACATCTTTTAATAAATGTTTAAACTTCTTTAAAACGTCAACCACGTCTTCTCCCGCATGCCTGTTGTGGATTTGTAACGGCAAATTAAGCTTATGCGCTAATTCAATCTGCTTTATGAATACTTCTTTTTGAATTTTCGGATCAACTATTCCATTTGATTTATACGAATAATAATCAAGTCCTATTTCTCCAATGCCGATAACTTTAGTTGAACTTAGCGCGATTTTTTCAAGTTCACCAATCCAATCTCCGGTAACTTTAAGGCCCGCAGGCGGAGACGAGGACTGCAAGCCCGGAACGAGCTTATCCGCATGATGAGGGTGGATGCCGACAATAGCGTACATGTCAGAAAATTTGTGGGCAAGCTCTACTGCTTTGATACTTGATTCAAGGCTTGTCCCCACATTTACAATCGCTTTTACTCCTGCAAGTCGCGCCGCGGCAACAACCTCATCAATATTTTTTTCAAACGGATGAAAATTTAAATGACAATGAACATCAATCATAATGTTTAGGAATTAGTGAATAGCTTAGATAGATTATAACGTAACCTATTGAAAATTGAGAATTGAAAATTGAAAATTCGCGAAGCGCTAGTAGTCCATGCCACCCATACCTGGCATTCCGCCGCCGCCGCCCGGCATTTGAGGCTTATCTTTCTCCGGAAGATCTGTAATTAATGCTTCTGTAGTCAAAACCATCATTCCAACTGACGCGGCGTTTTGAACAGCAGTTCGGGTTACTTTTGCAGGATCTACAATTCCCGCTTTCAACATTGATCCGTATTTCATGGTCAAAACGTTGAATCCAAAGTCTGACTCGTTTGATTCTTCAATTTTTTCAAGAATAATGCTTGGTTCTTCTCCGGCATTTTTAACAATCCAGCGCGTCGGTTCGGCAAGTGCAGCATATAAGCTTTCAACGCCTGTTTTTTGATCATCAATAGAAAGTTTTTCTTTCAAAGCGGGCAAAACTTTTCTGGCTTTCAAAAGCGTTACTCCTCCTCCGGGAACTACTCCTTCTTCAATTGCAGCCTTAGTTGCCGCAACCGCGTCAATTACTCTTTCTTTTTTCTCTTTCATTTCAACTTCTGTTGCAGCACCAACATTTATTACAGCTACCCCACCTGAAAGTTTTGCCAAGCGCTCCTGAAGTTTTTCGCGGTCAAAATCAGACGTAGTCCTGTCTAATTCTTTTTTAATTTGTGCAACGCGCGAACTTACGTCTGTTGTCTTACCTTTTCCACCAATAATTTGTGTTGATTCGTCTGTCGATTTCACTTTTTCAGCCCTACCGCAGTCTTCAAGGGTAACAGAATCTAATTTTCGTCCTGTGTCTTCAGAAATAACTGTTCCACCTGTCAAAATTGCAATATCTTCAAGAAGAGCTTTTCTTCGATCACCAAATCCCGGAGCTTTTACAGCCAACACATTGAATGTTCCTCGAAGTTTATTTACAACAAGAGTTGCCAAAGCTTCGCCCTCAATGTCATCGGCAATAATTACCAAATTTTTACTGACTTTTATAAAGCTTTCCAGAAAAGGAAGCATTTCTTGAAGTGAAGAAATTTTCTTGTCGGTTATAAGGATATATGCGTCTTCAATCTCCGCTTCCATTCGGTCGCTATTTGTTACAAAATATGCTGAAGCATAGCCTTTATCAAATTCCATTCCCTCTTTATAATCAATACTAAACTCGAGTCCTTTTCCTTCTTCAACCGTTACAACTCCATCTTTTCCTACTTTTACCAAAGCCTCAGAAATTTTTGCACCGATTTGTTCGTCTTGCGCTGAAATTGTTGCGACTTTTGCAACATCTCCTTCTGCGACTTTTTTTGACATTTTCTTAATTTCGGCAATAACTGCATCAACACCTTTTTCAATACCCACTTTGAGAATCATCGGATTTGCTCCGTTTCCAACTGCTTTAAATCCTGAATTTATAATAGACTGGGCAAGAAGAGTTGCAGTAGTTGTTCCGTCTCCTGCGACATCATTTGTCTTTGAAGCCGCCTCTTTAACAAGTTGCGCACCCATATTTTCAAACGGGTCCTCAAGTTCTATTTCTTTTGCAACAGATACTCCGTCATGTATTACATTAGGTGCTCCCCATTTTTTATCAACCGCAACGTTTCGGCCTTTTGGACCAAGCGTTGTTACAACTGCATTTGCAAGCTTATCAACACCTGCTTTTAAAGATTTTCTTGCTTCTTCTGAATATTTTATTTGCTTTGCCATATGTATTAATTTTAAATTCTAAATTTTTAATTTTAAATGAATTTTAAAGTTTTTAATTTAAAATTTGTAATTTATAATTGAAAATTCTGTTGTAAGTTAGCTTACAACAGCCAGGACGTCTTCTTGTCCAACAATTGTCCAGTCTTCGTTTCCAACTTTTATTTCGTTTCCTCCCCATTTTTTATACATTACCTTGTCTCCCACTTTTAAAACCATTTTTTCGCGGTCTCCTTTTAGAGAAACTTTTCCCTCTCCAACCGCCATAACGATTCCAATTTGTGGTTTTTCTTTTACCGAATCCGGAAGATAAATTCCGCTTGCGGTTTTACTTTCCGCTTCAAGAGGCTTTATAAGTACGTTTGAAAAAAGCGGTTTTATTGTTGATGTTGATGTTTTTGACATAATAATAATTATTAAACACTAGTCAGGAAAATCACTCAATGTAATTGAGTGCTAGTATTTATACAACAGGTTGTTAATTTTGTCAAGATGTACTTGACGCAAAGGTGTCATGACAACGATTGTGGTTCTGTGCCAACACATTGTATCCACTCCAGGAGCCGATAGCAGATGATATATCATCAAGTAAGATGGGTTGAACGTATTTCATGTCTTCATGCACTT
>MNYS01000005.1 GCA_001873215.1 Candidatus Levybacteria bacterium CG2_30_37_29 | reverse complement strand
GATAATTGCAGCGGCAGCAGATCCGGACGCAAATATTATTTTTGGCGCGACAATTGATGAAAACTTGCATGACCAGATAAGAATTACGGTTATTGCAACAGGATTTGATGAGTCAAGAAGAAAACTTCAGGAATATGCCGATTCAACGGTTCAGACCGCGTCGGAAGAAGATGATATTGCGAGATCCATTGCAGATGATAATGGTGAAAAAGAAGACGATGAAAATAGCGTTTTCAACATCCCCGCGTTTTTAAGAAATAAGAATTGACTTCTTGACACAGTTCAGTTTTTGTTATAACATGTTATAACGCAAAACGTTAATGAGTTTTGCATTGAATTTGCAAAGCAAATATAACTATGACACAGACAGTAATTAATATTGGGAATTCACAGGGAGTTATTTTCCCAAAGGAAATTTTAAACAAACTCAAGATAAAAAAGGGAGATGAATTAAATGTCGACCTTGAAGATGATGATAGAGTTGTTTTTTCAAAGAAGGGTTTTAAGAAAACTAAGGCTAAGGTCTCACCCGAGCTTCTTATGTGGCTTGATGGGTTTAATAAGAGATATAAAAATGCTCTCCAAGAACTCGCCTCAAAGTGAAAACAAAACATATTTCTCTTGACGAGGTTATCGCAATTCATGACAATATGGTCAGTCTTTATGGTGGAAGTCATGGAATTCGCGATTTAGGTTTGGTTGAATCTGCCATTTCTCGCCCAAAAGCAACTTTTGGCGAAAAAGATCTCTATCCTGATATTTTTAGTAAAGCTGCGGCGCTATTTCACTCGCTTATGTTTAACCATGCTTTTGTCGATGGGAATAAAAGAACCACAATCACAACAGCGGCAAGATTCCTAAATTTAAATGGGTATGAACTTAAAGCGACCGATCGTGAATTCGTTGATTTTCCATTGAGAGTAGAAAATAATCACCTTTCCTTTGAGGAAATTGCCAAATGGCTTGAAAAGCATTCCCAAAAAACACCCTAGTCTCAGATAATCATTACGCACCATTGTTCCAACTTCCCTCTCGCCCATACAAATCCCCGCGTTTCTAAGACAGAAGAATTAAATTTTAACCTCCGTTTTGACTTTATATAATCCCGTAGTATAATTTTGACATGGGATTTAAAGAGGATATAGAAAGATTACAGCGGGAAAGGCTCGTTCGTATCTCTCAGGAAGAAAGAGATGCAGCTGAAAGACAAAGACAGGCTGAAAGGGAAAGATTTGAAGCTGAGAATGCTAAGGGGAGAGCGGAAGATACGCGCCGGGCTAATAACTTTCTTGGTGCAGAAATTGCTTCAGAAATATTTACCCCAAGAATTACTGAGCTAAGAGATTTGTTGAATGCTAATAAACTTACTTCTGACGAATTTTGGAATTTAGTAAAGATAGATGTCCTTCATCGTTGGAGTGAAGATCATAGTAGTAGAGGTGAGGAAGATCCACGGATGGTCAGTTATGAAAAAGAATATAGAGGAATCGCCTTAGTTAAAAAAAGAAATGCGTATAAAGAAAGAGGAGAAAAAATATCCTTTTTTGGTAACAGACATATCGGAAATATTCAATTTATAAATTATTATATGATTTTTGCCGGAAGAGTAGATTCATCGCTCGGAGTAGTAAGTTTTTGTTTAGGGGAAAGAGAAGATAATAGACCAATAGTGCCAAGTATTGGTCGACCAGTATATACTTTAACTCCTGAGACTACATTAATTACAATTCCTAGGACTACACCGGAAGCTTTAGCTGAAGATTTAGATAAGGTAAGGGATCCAGGCTCTAGCCTTAGCGTCAGTATAAATAGTCAACTGGAGCAGTGGTTAGAAATGGTAGTTTCTAAACTGCCTGAATTTAGATAAGTCTTGTCCCGCAGTCTTGAGACAGAAGAATTAGTTTAGTTCTGTTCTCAAGCCCTCACGACCCAAACTCAACCAATAGTCGGTTTCCTCCGTATCATTTCCGTTTATATATTTTTCCTGATGGGCTCCCATAAATTCCATTGCAACGCCGGCGAGAGCGTAATCGTAAAGCCACATCCGTTCTTCTGGGGTTAATGGGTTAAATTCACTGTACTCTTTTGCCGCTAGTTCAGTTTTATCTTTTAATGACATTGTATCTTGATCGTCATGCATGAGATTTGCTGCTATAACAGCTAATTCCTGTATTCTTGGATACCAATTTGCAACGGAGAAATCCAAAATATAAATTTTCCCGTCTTCCGATTTAAGAACGTTCGCCTTTGTAAAATCACCATGAACAAAACAGTGAGGTAGTGTATCGATGGGAATTTTTTTATGTCTTGACATGACTTGTTCAACGAGTTTTAAATCTTCTGGTTTTATAAACAGTTTTGTTTTGTCAAACATTACCTGAATGTTCGGAATTGCCCATGAGTCAAAAATGTAAGGCGGTCTGTAATCTATTTGATTAACTTTTACAGCTTGTTCAATAATCGTTTTTCTTTCTTCACTATTAGGAGCACGGTTTAATTCAAAAAATGTTTTGCCATCAATAAATTTCATCAAGACAGCGGTTATTCCGTTTGCTTGTGGGTCGCAGAAAACTACACCACCGTCTTGTATTTGAAGTAAAGGAGGGTGATTGACGCCTGCCTCAATTGCCCTTTCCATTGTCGTGGTGTATCGCGCTATATCTTCTGGTGTTCTTCCTTTTTGAAAAATTTTAGCGACAAAGTTCCCTTGTTCGGTTTGAACTTTAATATTACAATCTTCATATCCAATCCCAATTACTGAAAAATCCTTCACAGCACCAATCCTAAACGCGTCACTTAATCTTCCAACAACAGGTTCAAGGCTTCCAGAATAATTGAGTCTATCAGCGGGCGTTCTTTTATCTATTTCTTGCGTCATGGCGTAATTATACCAAGAAACTAGTCGATCCTCGTAATTTTTACAAATTTACATCATTGCAAACAGGGCAAGACAAGACTATGCTATTAATAGATGTTTGCTTTGATTGTTTTATTTATTATTGGAATTGGGGTTGCTTTTTTTGCGACACAAAATACACAAACGATTGAAATAAATCTTTCAAGTTATCATTTTGCCGGAATTCCTTTATATCTTATTGTCTTAGGATCTTTGCTTTTGGGGTTTGTTGTAAGCTGGATTATAAGTTTTGTTGATGTTATCTCTCAAGCATTAAAAATTCACAGAAAAGAAAGTACTATTAAGGGTGCAAATAAACAAATCGCGGATCTTACAAAAAGAGTGCACCAATTGGAGCTTGAAAACGAAAGACTAAAAGCCGAATCAGGTCATCCGTCGGACGATAAGTCCATGTAAAATGCTCTTTTTTGCAAAAATCTGGCGGGCTCTCCATTTACCCAAATCAATACAGCTTTTTATTATGCGGATATTTGAAGATCAATTCCTAATTGGAGTAACAGGAATTATTTTAAACGACAAAAACGAAATTCTGCTTTTTAGACATACCTATAGGCAAACGGAGTGGGGATTGCCCGGTGGTTATATTAAAGCAAAAGAGCATCCGCAGGAAGCATTGGAGCGGGAAATTGAGGAAGAATCAGGGCTTATCGTAAGCGTTGATGATGAATTGAAAATAAGAACTGACAGGGAGCAAGCCCGTGTTGATATATGTTTTGTCGGAAAATTTATGGGTGGAGATTTTAAAAAAAGCTCGGAAGTCGTTGACGCGAAGTTTTTTGCTTTTAACGATTTACCAATACTATCCAAACAACGGTTATTTTTGATTGAACAAGTACTTTTTCAGAAAAAACTTCTAAAAAAACCCTAAAGCTTAATTTGTTTCGTTTAAAAAAGGTATTGTCTATTTTGTAATTTGTGCTTTGAGGTTGAAGCAACGTTGTTATTCCACTATAATTGGTTGTATGTTTAAACCCGTTGAGCAAAATGTTAATTTTCCCCAGCTTGAGGAGGCTATTTCAAAATTTTGGAAAGAAAATAAAATTTTTGAAAAATCCGTTGAATCCCGTCCTGAAGAAAAAAAATGGACATTCCTTGATGGTCCACCTTTTGTTACCGGGGTTCCACATTATGGAAGCCTTCTTTCAAGTCTTCCGAAGGATTTATTCGGACGTTTTTGGACAATGAAAGGGTACCGAGTACGCCGCGTTTGGGGTTGGGACGGCCACGGTCTTCCAATTGAAAATAAGGTAGAAGGAAAGCTTTTGATAAAAAGAAAAAAGGACATAGAAGATGTAGTAGGAGTTGATAAATTTATAGAAGAATGTAAAAAATACGTTAATGATGTATCAGCGGAATGGGAATGGTATATAGATAAAATTGGTAGGTGGGTTGATTTTAAGAATGCTTATAAGACTTGGGACATTTCGTATATGGAAAGCGTAATGTGGGTTTTTAAGCAAATGTATGATAAGGGGTTTATTTATAAAGGCCTCCGTGTTTCGCTTTTTTGTCCGCATTGTTCAACACCAATTTCAAATTTTGAAGTCGCAATGGATGCTGAAAACCATAAAGAGATTACTGATGTATCAGCAGTTTATAAATATAAATTAAAAAATGAAGAAAATACATATATTCTTGCATGGTCTACAACCCCGTGGAATAAAATCGTTACAACAGCGCTTGCCGTAAATCCAAAACTTAGTTATGTGAAAGTAAAACAAGGTCATGAGTATTACATTTTGGCAAAAACAACACTTAAAATGCTTAATAATAATCCTTATGAAATTGTTGAAAAATTTAGCGGTGAAAAATTGGTAGATCTAAAATTTGAACCACATTATGATTACTACAAAATAGACTCGGACAAAAAAGCATTTATTGTGGTTGGAGATGCGTTTGTTACCGCAGATGAAGGCACAGGAATTGTAACTATAGCGCCATACGGAGAAGAAGATTTAAAAGTAATGATAGAGCATGGAATTCATATAGAAATGCATGTTGATGACGAGGGAATAATAAAAGAATACGTTCCGCAATTTGGCGGTATGTTTTATCTAAAAGCAAATAAAGCGGTAAATGAGGACTTGGAAAGCCGTGGATTAATTTACAGAAAAGATCAATATGCTCATTCTGTTGCACACTGTTGGCGTTGCGGAATACAACTTTTTTATAACCCTCAAAACGCATGGTACGTAAATATACAAGATTTAAAACCGCTTCTTAAAAAAACAAATGAAAAAATAAATTGGTACCCAAAGCATTTCAAGACAGGACGCTTTCTTAAAAGTATTGAAAGCGCGCCCGATTGGAATATTTCAAGAAGCAGATATTGGGGAAGCCCGGTTCCTGTTTGGGAATGCGCGTGCGGTGAAAGATTTGTCCCCGGTTCAATTAAGGAGCTCGAAGAACGTTCGAAAGTTAAAATAATTGACCTACACAAACCAAAAATTGACGAAATTTTTATAACGTGTAATAAATGTGGTCAAAAAGTAAAACGGGTATCAGAAGTACTCGATAGCTGGATAGAAGCCGGAAGCGCGTCTTTTGCTGAACGTCATTTCCCTTTCGGCAAGCTCAGGGCAGGCCGTTTAGAAAAAGAAAAACTTGAAGATTTTTTTCCCCCGGATTTTATTGCAGAATATACAGGGCAAATTAGAGCTTGGTTTTATGTTTTGCACGTTATTGGAGCATCAATTTATGATTCACCAGCTTTTAAAAATGTTGTTGTTGAAGGAGTAATTCTTGGGACCGACGGTCGTAAGATGAGTAAAAATTACGGAAATTATCCTGATCCCAAAGAGCTTTTGCAAAAATACGGTGGGGATGCATTGCGTTTATACCTTTTAGGAAGCCCGGTTATGCGGGGTGAAGATATCATAATTTCCGAGGATCAATATAGACTGCAGGTTAGAGGTATGCTTCTTATTTTATGGAATATCTATAACTTTTTTGTGACGTATGCAAATATTGACGGATGGGAAATTAAAAGTGATAAAACTTCAAAAAGCCTGAATGCTTTGGATAAATGGATTTTATCTCTTACAAATACACTAATAAAAGATGTAACCGGTGATTTGGAAAAGTACGATACTTTTTCGGCAATTGCACAAATACAGAAATTTATTAACAGCTTTTCTACGTGGTATATAAGACGTTCCCGCGATAGAGTAGGTGTTACGGCTGAAAATAAAAAAGACAAGGAAGCATTTTATACTACATGTTATGAAGTTTTGATAACTTTATCAAAGCTTCTTGCGCCAATTACGCCATTTATAACAGAGGAAATTTATAAAAACTTAACAGTTAATGAATCTGTGCATTTAAGTCTGTGGCCAGAAACAGATGAAAATTTAATTAATTTGGATTTGGAACAGGAAATGCAGGGGGCAATAGAAGTTGCATCTGTAATTCACGGACGAAGAAAAAATGGCGCTGTTCCTGTTCGCATTCCAATAAAGAACCTATTTTATTCAGGACCGCGTGAGCTCTCAGAAGAAATTCGTAAGATAGTTTCTGTGGAAGTTAATGTTTACGATTTGAAATATAAAGGAGAAAATGAAAATTTTGTTTCGGAAGGTTCAGATGCTGAACTAACGGATATTTCAAACCAAGATATTGCAGCGGGAGATGCGCGTGAATTGATTAGAAAGATTCAAAAAGAACGAAAAAATTTGGGCACAAGACTGGATGAGAAAGTTAATGTCCAGCTTCCGAGTTGGCCAAAAGCATTTGAGAATGAAATAAAGAAAAAAGCACTTGTTGAAAATCTTATAACAAAAGATGAATTTAAAGTCACTCGCCAATGACTCATGATTTTTCTACCAAAAAGAACAGCTTTTTAAATAATATAATTTCTTTTAACAGAATAGATTTTTCTATTTTTCTTCCGGCAGTTATTTTAGTTATAATATCGCTTGCAACATTTTTTTCTCTTGATTCAACGATTTTTAGACAGCAATTCACTTTTTTTATTGTTTCTGTTTCTTTTTATTTTCTTTTTTTAAATATCAATTACAGAGTACTAGGATTTTATGCAAAGTACTTATATATTATTATGATTATACTTTTAACAGCACTTTTTATAATAGGAATTGAAGCAAAGGGAGCGGTAAGATGGATTGATATTTTTGGTGTTAGGCTTCAATTTTCAGAGATAATAAAACCCTTTTTCATAATTGTTCTTGCGCATTTTTTGTCCACAAATGAAAAAGTTACATTTAGCAAATTTCTGAAAGCACTTTTAATTCTTTCCCCAATTTTTTTTCTAACACTTAAGCAGCCTGATTTAGGAAATGCTGTTATATATTTTTTAACAACAGTTGGGATGCTTATGGTATACGGTTTTCCTATTAGGTACTTTTTAGCTTTACTAATGTCCATTATTATTCCATTTCCTTTTATGTTTAGTTTTTTACACGACTATCAAAAAGCCCGCCTTTTGACATTTTTTAGTCCAACGGGTGATCCATTGGGTTCGTCTTATAATGCAATTCAATCTTTAATATCAATAGGAAGCGGTGGCTTTTTAGGTAAAGGTTTTGGTCAAGCAACTCAAAGCATTTTGAAATTTTTGCCCGAGCGGCATACCGATTTTATATTTGCCACTATAACCGAAAGCCTTGGATTTGTTGGTGGGGCAGTAATAGTAGGCATATTTGCAATTTTTTTATATAGAATTTATTTTTCTTCTCGGGCCGTACATGATAAATTTTCACACCTAGTTGTTATGGGATTTTATTTTTTTTTCCTTGTGCACATATTTTTAAATATAGGAATGAACATGGGAATTGTTCCGATTGTTGGAATAACTCTTCCATTTGTTTCATACGGTGGAAGCTCGCTGCTTACAAGTTTTATAACAATAGGCATTCTTTCTTCTATTACATTTGAATATAAAAAGAATAGGGCTCTGGAAATAAAGTAAGATTTTTGATACAATAACTTCCTTATGGATTACGCAGTTATAGAAACAGGTGGAAAACAATATAAAGTCACTACGGGTCAAACCTTGGATATAGAAAAACTTCCGGTTGAGAAAGACGGAAATGTTTTATTTGACAAAGTGCTTTTGTATGTTTCTGAAGGGAAAGCAGAAATTGGCACACCGTATCTTTCCGACATTGCTATAAAAGCAAAAATGGTTGATCAGATAAAAGACGAGAAGATAAGAGTTGCAAAATTTAAAGCAAAATCACGCTACAGAAAAGTTATGGGACATAGACAATTAATCTCAAAAGTACAAATAGAAAGTATAAAAAAAGAAAATAAAAAAAAGGAATGATATAGTTTTAATTAGTTGACTTTTGTGAAAAGTCAAAGTAAAATAATCTAACTTTTCACAGATACTATGGCACATACAAAATCACAAGGAGCAGTAAAAGGAAATAGAGACTCGATATCTAAAAGACTTGGATTAAAAATTTCTGGTGGACAAAAAGCCGTTGCCGGTAATATTATTTTAAGGCAAAAGGGGACAAAAGTACGTCCCGGAGATGGAACATCAATGGGAAAAGATTTTACAATTTTTGCCGTGCGTAATGGTGCGGTTGGGTTTAAAGTTTTGAGAGGAAAAAAATACGTGGAGGTTTTGAATGGATAACGAAAGAATTGTAGAATTGGAAACCGCCCTTCTCCAGCCAAACCCATTACAGCCAAGAGGACTTATTTCTCCTGAATCACTTACAGATTTGGTTAATTCGATAAGAGAACAGGGAATACTTGAGCCGATAATTGTTGCAAATACTCCGGCCGGATACCAAATTATCGCAGGTGAGAGACGTTGGAGAGCAAGTAAAATTTTGGGACTTGTGAAAGTTCCAGTTGTGATAAAAGAAGTAACTCCTCAAAGCATGCTTGAAATGTCAATAGTTGAGAATGTACAAAGAGAAGATCTTAATCCAATTGAAAGAGCCCAAGCATACAAAAGGCTAATTGATGAATTCGGTATTTCTGTTACAGAAGTAGCAAAAAGAGTTGGTAAAAGTCTTCCTTATATTTCAAATACTATACGGCTTCTAAGTCTTCCTGACGCTATAAAAGATGCTTTAGCAGCAGGAGTTATAACAGAAGGGCATGTTCGTCCATTAATTTCAATTGGGGATTCAAAACTTATGCTCGCTGCTTTTAAGCGCATTCTTATAGAGGGGATTAGTGTTAGAGGAGCTGAAGAAGTGGCGCGGCAAGTAAAGTCTGAGATTCAACAGAAAGAGCCGCAAAAGAAAAAGGACAAGATTTACATTCCTGAACAGGATGAAATGGCAAAAGCGCTTGTTGAAAAATACGGGTACTCAAGAGTTCAATTTGATCAGTCAAGGGTAAGAGGAAGAGTTGTGATTGAAATAAAAGGAAATGAAGAAGAAACAAGTCAAAAACTCAAATCACTTTATGGAAAATTGATGACGGATTAATTTACTCCTCCGTATTGTCCTCGTTGAACAATTTTAAAATCCGCAATAGGCCAGTATACGATAAAAGATTTACCAATAATTTTGTCTTTTGTTACAAATCCCCATTCGCGGGAGTCTGAAGAGAAATCCCTGTTATCTCCCAAGACAAAATAGCTCTTATCGGGTACAGATACACTTTGCCCTTCCTGTAAAAATGTTCCCTCATAAGTTTTGAAATCTGACGGTAAATATTTTTCTGAAAGTTGTTTGTCATTAATAAATATTTTTCCTTCTTTAAGAGAAACGGTTTCTTCGGGCAATCCGATTACTCTTTTTATATAATCTTTTTCCTGATTCGTAGGTGCTTTAAATACAACAACATCTCCTCTTTGAAGTTCTTGAAAACGAAGAGAGATAAGGTTTGTTAATATGTATTCACCGTTGTGATAATTAGGAAACATGCTCTGACCGTTTACTTGAAAGGGTCTGAAGAGAAAAGCATATATTACAACAAAAATTGCGCCCGCTATAACAAGTGTTTCAACTAAATCTATAAGAATTGAATAGATTTTACGTGCAAAATTCATGCTTTAATATTGTGCCTGAATTTGGGTATGTTGTCAACAAGCCAAATAGCTATTTTTTATGGTCTTTGGTAGAATAGATGAAATTATGGATCCGTGGCTCAGCTGGTTAGAGCGCCTCATTCACATTGAGGAGGTCGGGGGTTCGAACCCCTCCGGGTCCACAAGACTTAAAAGAGTTTAAATATTATGAAAGTCCTCTTTATCGCGCCTTATTTTTATCCGTCAATCGGAGGAGTAGAAAAACACGTATTGGAGATATCTAAACGTCTTGTCAAAAAAGGATTTTCTATAACGATCATAGCTGAAGATAAGAATTCTGACGTAACCACCAATTATCAGGATAGAGTATCAAGTGATAGCAAAGCTAATATTACAAAAAAGACCGTTAAATCAATCTATTTTGATAATAAAATTGGTAAGAAAATTCGGGTTTTCAGATTTAAATTTGGACGTGCAAATAGGCTCAAAAAATTTAAGATTTGGTACTGTTTGTTTAAAAACAGAAAACTCATTCAAGAAGCGGATATTATACATTGCCATGATGTATTTATTTGGTATCTCCCCTTCCGCTTTTTGTATCCGAATAAAAAAGTTTATACAACATTTCATGGATATGAATCATACCCAATAAAAAAAGGAGCATGGCTTGTACACAAAATTTCGGAAAAATTATCAAATGGAAATATCTGCGTCGGTGAATATTTACATAAATGGTATGGGACAAATCCTACATATTTAACATACGGTGCTGTAACTCTCCCAAAAGCCTTCCCAAAAATAAAAAAAAATATATCTGCTCTTTTTTGGGGAAGACTTGATGTTCAAACAAGTATTCTTGAATATTGTAAAGCAGTAAAAATACTTAAGAAGAAATATCCTGAGTTTTTTTTCCGAGTAATTGGAGATGGAAAACAGAGAAAAGAAGTTGAGAATTATGTTTCTGTTGAAGGGTTTAAATTATCCGCTGAACATGAATTGTCAAAATATAGATTTGCTTTTGTATCTCGCTATCTTTCAACGCTTGAAGCAATGGCGGCAAAACGGTTGGTATTTGTCTTGTATGACAATCCGGTGAAAAAAGATTGTTTTGCAATGGGGCCTTTTGCAAAAAGAGTTATTCTTGTTGGTTCTGCGGAAGAACTTGTCTCAAAAGTTGAATATTACTTAAGCAATCCAAAGGAAGAAAAAAAAATTATTAATGAAGCTTTTGAATGGGTAAGTAAACAATCGTGGGATAGGCTTATTGCAAAATATCTATCGCTTTGGAAACAAACATGATACACTCTCTGGTATGAAATCACTTCAAAAAATAAAAAAATGCACAATTGGGAAGAATACTATTATTTGGGATTTTGTTAATTTGTATTCATGTAAAATTGGAGACAATTGCATGATTTCTACATTTGTTGAAATACAGCAAGGTGTTAACATAGGTGACAATGTAAGAGTTCAATCGCATTCATTTATTTGCGAAGGAGTGACGCTCGAAGATAATGTATTTATCGGACAGCATGTTGTTTTTACGAATGATAAATACCCCAGAGCTCTTAATGAAAAAGGAGAGAAAATGACCCGTAAAGACTGGAAGCTACTTAAGACTGTTGTCAAAAAAGGAGCTTCAATCGGATCAAATGCTACAATTCTTCCAGGAATTACAATTGGTGAAAATGTTATTGTTGGTGCAGGTTCAGTCGTAACAAAGGATATTGATGCCTTTTCAATAGTTGCAGGGAATCCGTCAAAAGTTATTGGCATTCAAAAAGAAAGAAGATTTTAAAATCTTATTTAATAATAACTTCTAAATTTGTTTTTAATGATTCGGATGCTATTTCAAGAAGCTTTACAACTTTCAATCCTTCAAGCCCACCGGTAAGCGGTTTTTTATTCATCTGAATGCACTCAACAAAGTGTTCAATTTCGGTTAGGAGTGCTTCTTTTTGTTCTAAATTAGGAATAATTATTTCACCGCTTCGGTATGCCGGAGAAAAGGGTGTAATATTATTTTCTGTAGTTTTAATCCTTTTGTTATATATTTTAATTTTTTCACTCGGCTGTATGTCATCATAAACAATCATTTTTTTGCTTCCTCCAATAAATATTGAACGTATTTTTACAGGAGATAACCAACTAAGATTTATATAAGCATTAATGTTATTTTCATATTTTATAACAATATGAGCTATTTCTTCATACTTTTTTCCAACGAAATGTGATCCGGTCGCAAGAAGAGAAATTGGTTTTGTATCAAAAAGATAATTAATTATAGAAAAATCATGAGGAGCAAGATCCCATATAACATTTGAATCTTTTTGCAAAATTCCAAGATTGATTCTTGTGCTGTCAAAATAGTAAACTTGCCCAAAATCTTTTCGTTTAATTATTTTTTTTATTTGCCTTACGGCTTGTGAATAAATGAAGGTGTGTCCTACCATAAGAATTCTTTTGTTTTTTTCGGCAAGTTTTATAAGTTCTTGAGATTGGATAGAAGTTTGAGTCATAGGTTTTTCAAGCAAAACATGTTTGCCCGCCAATATAGCTTTTTTTGCAAGAATAAAATGTGTGGAAAGAGGAGTTGCTATTGCAACCGCATCAATTGTTTTATCACGCAATACATCATTAATATTCCTCACTGTTTTGATAGAAGAGAAGGGTTTTATTTTTTGAAATGTTGCGGGATTTGTATCGCAAACCGTAGTAATAGATGCTCCTGGAACCGTTACGAAATTTCTTACTAAATTTGGTCCCCAATAGCCAAGACCAACAACAGCAATATTCACTTTCATACAGGCTCATTGTATAAGAAATCGGCTCATGATACAATAAGCTTTGTTTTCATGAACGTTCCTTTTGTAGACCTCTCACGTCAGCCAAAAAAAGTTTCACGAGCTATAAATATGGCTATTCGTCGTGTGATTTTAAGCTCGGATTATATATTGGGAAAAGAAGTAAGCAAATTTGAAAAAGAGTTTGCAAAATATATTGGTGTAAAATATTGTGTTGGAGTTGGGTCTGGAACCGATGCAATTCTTCTTAGTCTTATTTCATTAGGAATAGGAAAAGGTGATGAAGTTATTGTGCCGGCTATGACATTTACCGCAACTGTTTCGCCAATTATTCTTGCAGGAGCCTCCCCAGTATTGGTTGATGTATCTTCACAAACTCATCAAATAAACGTTGAGAAAATAGAACAAGTAATTACTAAAAAAACTCGAGCCATAATCCCTGTTTATTTATATGGATATATGCCTGACATGGATAAAATTTTGTCAATTGCAAGAAAACACAATCTTTTGGTAGTTGAAGATTCTTGTCAAGCGCACGGAAGTTTGTACAAAAAGAAAAAATCGGGAAGCTTGGGAGATATAGCTGCCTTTTCTTTTTACCCAAGTAAAAATCTGGGTGCATATGGAGATGCAGGTGCTATTGTTACTTCAAGAAAAGATTTGTTCGAAAAAATAATTGCTTTGAGAAATCACGGACAAATAGAAAAAAATAATCATACAATGATCGGGTATAATAGTCGGCTTGATACAATACAAGCAGCTATTCTTAGAGTAAAATTATCCAAATTAGACATGGAAAATAAAAGTAGAGCTAGAATAGCAGAAGAATATGATTCTTTATTAGCCAATCTTCCAATTAAAAAAATTGAAAGAAACGAGGATAATAAACCAAATTATCATTTATACGTTGTAAAGACGAAAAAAAGAAAAAAACTGATTAACTATTTAAGAAAGAATGGGATTGAATCCGGAATTCATTATCCCATACCAATTCATTTACAGACTTCTTTTAAAAAACTTGGTTACAAAAAAGGGGATTTCCCAAACGCTGAAAGAATTGCGAATGAAAGTCTTTCGCTTCCGATGTTTTCAGCTTTGTCTATCAAAGAGATTCGGTACGTTGTAAGCATACTTAAAAAGTTTTTTAAAAAAAAGGATTATAGGGGTTATTACTTTAGATAACCATTAAAGACATCGAAGAGGTATGGTACGAGAAGTGTGAATTGATTCCTTTTCAAATATTTGCTAGGATAGCTTTTCAGGACAAAATATATATATGGCAAAATCAAAAGCAGAATATTATTTCAGAAGGTACTTAAAAATTGCTCCACTAGGACTTGCTCTTTGGCGATCCGTAGAAGCGAAACATTTAAGCAGAATAAAACTTCCTCGGCCTATTCTTGATGTAGGTTGTGGATTTGGAGAGTTTGCACTCGCATTTGTAGATGGTAAGCCCGTTGATGTAGGAATAGATATTCTTGCAAAAAATCTTTATAACACTGTAAAAACAAAAAAATATAAAAATTTGGTTATTGGGGATGCTCGGGAAATGCCTTTTTCAGACAATACTTTTGGTTCAATTTTTTCAATTAGCACCTATGAGCATATTACGCATCCTGACAAGCTTTTGAAAGAGAGTTATAGAGTCTTAAGGCCCGGAGGAATAATTTTTTTGACGCTTGAAACAGATGAAGTTGATTTAAATACTTTTTATCGTCCGCTTTTTAAAAAAATAGGCATTGGCAGTTTTAGCAAATGGTGTACGCAAAGCTATAATAGGATATTTCATAGACAAACATTGCTTTCAAAAAAAGAATGGATTGAAAAAATTAAAAATGCCGGTTTTGTTATTGAAAAACAACAAAGTATTATTACACCTAAAGTTACAAAGTTATTTGATATCTTTCTTCTGACATCTTGGCCAGCCCAACTCTTTTATCCTCTTTTAGGAAAAAGGTTTGTTTTTCGTCCGCCATTTGCAGTAGATATTTTAACAAAATTATTTGTAAAATATGTAGAGGAAGAAGAAAAAGAAGGAACGAACTTACTTGTAATTGCTAGAAAATAAAAAAAACTACTAAAACAAAAGACTATATGTGTTATGATTTTTTTAAATTATCATTTAATAGTTATTAACTTATTTTTTTCTGTACTTCTGCTAGTTTGTATTTTATTTTATAAATTTATTTTCCCCCAAAAAAAAATAAATCTATTATATATATTAATTTTCGTTTCATTATTGCCTTTGATTAGTCTGTTGCGTCCTGGTACTTTTGAAAGTGGAGATTTCAATATTCATATTTATAGAATTATGTCGTTTTACAGTTCGCTTGTAGAGGGACATTTTATGCCTTCTTGGGCAGGTCAATTAAATGGTACTTATGGTAATCCATTATTTATTTTTAATTATAACTTCCCATACTATTTTATTTCCTTTTTTCACTTATTGGGAATAAGTTTTATTAATAGTATGAAAATTTATTTAGGATTGACATTTTTTTTATCAGGTATTTTTATGTATTTTTGGGTATTTATACTTACAAAAAATAAACTTGCAGCTTTTACATCCGGTATTTTTTATATATTTTCACCATACCATTTAGTAGATTATAGTTTCCGGGCTACATTAGGAGAGCTGACTGTATTTACAATTACTCCTCTTATTTTTTTATTTTTATCTCTTTATATAAATAAAAAAAAATTCTTATTTTTAGTATTTTCTAGTTTTTTTACCGCATTATTATTTGCTGCCCATCCTTTAGTCGCTATTCCAATTTTTGCAGTTACAGTTATTTATGCGGTATTTATGGAAATAGTAAAAAATAGCTATAAATCAATATTCATATGTGTATTATGGTTATTTCTCGGTGCGCTATCATCCACGTATCTTTGGGTATCTTTTATAATATTTGCTCAGTATACTTTTCCTGCTCCTCCTCAGGCAATTTGGTTCATACCTTTTGTCAGTCTTTTTTATTCACCTTGGCTTTATGGTTTTTTATTTCAAGGTCATAGAGGAGAGCTTGCTTTGTTTATTGGTTACACACAAATATTAGTAGTAGTTTTATCTATTGTTTTATTAGCAAAAAATAAAATACCAAAAAACATAAAACCACAATATATTTTTTGGATTATTATTTTATCGACTTTTTTATTTTTCGTACATCCGTCATCAAAACCTATATGGAATATTTTTCATAGTTTGATAACGCTTCTGGCAACAGGAAGATTATTGTTGCCCATTTCGTTGTGTACATCGGTTATAGCAGGATATTTTACATATTCTTTTGCTAAATCAAGAAGGAAAAAAGTTTTAATATATATAATTATTCTGTTTACGATTAGTTCAACAATATTAAATTGGGGGCACAGGACGCTAATAGTTGATATTAATGATTCTTTTTTGCAAAAAAACCTTTCAAAGAGCACAGCTTATGAAGGAGTAACAGCATATTTTTTGAATACGAAGTGGGCAGATATTAACAATTTTTGGTTTTCGGATGCTCCAACTAAAAATTTAGAGATTTTGTCTGGAAATGCTACTGTCGTTCCCTTAAAAAGAACTTCTGTACAACATACATATATTATAGATGCAAAAACATCTCTTGAAATTAAAGAAAATACATTGTATTTTCCCGGTTGGACTTTAAAGAGCGATAATAAGCATATATATATCTATTCCGCAAAAAGAGGAGTAATAAATGCAAAACTTAATGCAGGTCTTCACTACGTTGAGCTATATTATGAAGACATCTTTGCATATAAATTTATAAAAACAATAAGTTTAATACTTTTTTGCGGGATAGCATTTTTACTTATATTTTTATCAACCAAACAATTGTTTAAAAGAAATAAATTATTTTTTTGATATTTTTTTACCAAACCACAACATTTCACCCGGTAAACGTAATATTATTTGTTTTCTGACTAAGAAAAGTGGCCATAGAAATTTTATTATGACGGTATGAAGTCGGTATCTGCTCAAGGAATTATTTAATAGTTCATAGTTGGCAACGAAAGGGTAAATTTGTGTTTTAATATTTTCAAAGCCAGATAATGAAGCGAGAAAGTTTAAGCTATTTTTTGTAAAATATTGAATATGTTGTCCTTGCCAATACCACCAACGGCGACCCATTATTTTGCTAGTAAGTGAATTTATATCTCCGGTCCAAAGTATCAGTATTCCATTAGGTTTTAAAAGTTTATTTATGTATTTCATTTCAGATGTTGGATTCTCAAAATGTTCAATAACACCCCACATAGTTATAAAATCGTATGAATTTTTATTTTTTTCTGAAAGAGCCCGTAATGTTTTTTTATGTATTTTTAGTCCTCGGCTTCTTGCAATTTTAGAGGACCAAGAAGAAAGTTCTAGGCCCTCAACAGAAAATCCACATTTTTTTGCTTCAAGAAGAAAATCTCCAGTGGCACATCCAACGTCAAGAAGTCTTCCGCAAGAATAGTATTTCGTAATAAGTTTTAAAACCTCACGTGCAGTAAGTTTTCTTGCCAATTTGTGTTTCAGATACTCTTTATCCGTAACTTTTTCATATTTTTTGTAAAACATTTTTGGAATAGGGGAGCAAAAGACATGGCTACAATTACAACATTTAACAACTCTAAAAGTCTTATTATTATCAGGCGTTCTGGTGTAAGAGAAAGTAAGTTTTAAAATATCAATATTTGAAGAATAAAGTTCCCTTGTTTTCTTAGAGTTACAAATTGGGCATTTGCTGTTATTTCTCATATTAAATACTTGAATATTTTATACTAATAAACTAAAAAATACAGTGGTATAATATCATGTAATTTTACAAACAAAAAATATGAAAGCTTCTCTGGTAATAACTGTTTATAATGAAGAAAAAACTATTATACCTTTTCTCGATTCAATTACTTCTCAATCAAAAAAACCCTATGAAGTGATAATTGTTGATGGTGGGTCTAAAGACAAAACTGTTGAGATAATAAAAGATTACAAAAAAATTAAAGTTGTTGTTTTTGAAAAAAAAGGAAACCGGTCAGTCGGAAGAAATGAAGGAATAAGTAAAGCAAGCGGTGACATTATTGTAATTTCTGATTCAGGATGTATTCTGGATAAAAATTGGATATCTGAAATTACAAAACCGTTTACTGATAAAAAAACTGAGGTTGTTGCAGGATATTATGAAGGAAAAGCTAATACGCTTTTTCAAAAATGTTTGGTTCCATACGTTTTGGTCATGCCCGACAAGCTAGATAACGAATATTTTTTACCAGCTTCACGATCAATGGCTTTAAGAAAGAAAGTTTGGAAAAAGCTTGGTGGATTTCCGCAAGAGTATTCTCATAATGAAGACTATGTGTTTGCAAAAACATTAGAAAAACATAAAATCAAAATTAGCTTTGCAAAGGGTGCTATTGTCTATTGGATTCCTCGAACAACTTTTTGGCGTACATTTGTAATGTTTGCGAGGTTTGCATTTGGAGACGGAGAAGCCGGAATATTTCGCCAAAATGTTTTTTATATATATTATAGGTATAGTATCGTATTTTATCTTTCAGTTTTACTTTTTATTACTAAGTCTCTTAGTCTTGCATTTTTTCTTTCTTTATCTGTATGTCTTTACGTTGTCTGGTCAATATGGAAAAACTATAAATATGTAAACAAAAGAGGTGCTTTTTTTTATCTTCCTGCATTTCAAGTTATTTCCGATTTAGCCGTTATTTTAGGTACAACTATTGGTGCAACGAAACGCTTTTTTATAAATACGCTGCCGATTAATATTAGAAAAAATATGCTTATTGTTACTATTTTTTTTGTTTACGTTTTGTTAATGATATCGGTTCTGAAATGGGGTATTCCGGGCATATCTCATCCTTTTGCATATCATATGGATGAATGGCATCAGCTGCAATCAGTGAGACACGTTTTTAAATACGGTACTCCCAATATTGCAGGTGGGGCAAACGGAAGCATGCTCCAATTTTTTATTTCAGGTGTTTATTTAATTCCTTTCGTTTTATTAAAAATTATTAACCCTTTTTCTATAAAATCTGCCATAGATTTATTGCCAATGCAGGAAAGAATTTTTGAAATTTTAAGATTCAACACGCTTTTATTTGGTATATTATCCGTTTTAATTATGCTTTTCATATCAAATAGATTGAAAATAAGTAAAGTTTTTTGTGTGCTTCTTTTTGTTTTTAATCCGGCTTTTTTATCTCTTAGTAATTATTTTAAGTACGATATTGCGCTTCTATTTTGGATATCACTTTTTCTTTATTTATCGATACGATTTATTCAGGAACCATCAAAGATAAACTATGTTGTGTTGGGAACTGTAGGTGGGTTGGCGCTTTCAACCAAAGTTAGTGCAATACCTCTTATTCCAATATATATATTTATTTTTTTTCAAACTTATTCTTTTAAAAAAAGTTTATTGCCGGTTTTAGGAATGGGGTTACTTATGCTTCTTGCAACATTTGGGATTTTTGGACTGCCGGATTTACTTTTTTTTGGACAAAACATGAATGAATACATTAGTTCTAATGTGCTAAGCTCAACCGCAGCAACGCAAAATTTCTACTATGGTGATGGTTCTTTATTGAGCTTTTTTATTTTTCAGCAATTCCCCACCATTTTTGGTCATCCGTTTTTCGTACTAATTTTGGTGTCACTTTTGTGTTGGTTGTTTAATAAAGAAAAAAATGTAAGTCATAGAGTAGATGTATTTTTGATTGTTTCACTTGTATTATTCGCAATAAGTTTTCAACCGTTGGGTATATACATTGGTGCAAATAGAGCTCTTGTACTACTTCCATGGATGATTATATTTATTTGTTTGACTGTTAAAAAAATATTTGCGCAAAGAAGCTACAAATTAAAAAAAATATTGATGCCCATATTAGTATTAGTAATGCTTTTACAAATTATTGAATCTGGATCTTGGATAATTTTAAAATATACTATCCCTCCTCAAGCTCTGGCGTCAGATTGGATTTATAAAAATATAAAAAAAGGAGAAACAATTGGAATAGAAAACATTCCTGTCTATCAGGCTACTCCAGATTTTATTCTATATGAATTTTACAAAAAAAATATTAATAATGACAAAAGCCTACGCTATTCATATATTGTTATTGATTCAAAAATCCGAGAATTACCGAATATTGTTATAGTATCAAATCCGGCAATCGCTAAGTTTTACGAGAAAAAATCCATAAAAAAAGAACTTATTAACAATCTTGAGAAAAGAAATTATAAAAAAATTGCTGAGTTTTTTCCTAGCCCTCAATTTTACAAGTTATTTGGAAACGAGCTTAATTATTATATGTCTGGACTTGTTGCCGGGCCTGATTCGATAGCTATTTATGCCAAGCCTGCTTATTATGATATAATCTTCCCATGATTCCTGGTGTTCTTGGAAAAATTAAAGGTAAAACATTTTTAATAACCGGCGGTACAGGGTCTTTTGGTTCTGAGATGCTAAAAACCCTTTTAAGGTTACATCCTAAAAAAATTATTATTTTCTCAAGAGACGAAAAGAAGCAGCACGATATGCGAAATATGTATGATAGTCCATTGCTTAAGTTTGTTATTGGGGACGTAAGAGATTTTTCTAGTTTGAATAGGGTAGTAGAGGGTGTTGACTATATATTTCATGCAGCTGCACTTAAACAGGTTCCGACGTGTGAATTTTTTCCAATGGAAGCGTTGAAAACAAATGTATTAGGAGCTGAAAATGTAATAAATTCGGCCATAAAAAACGGAGCCAGAAAAGTAGTTGTATTGAGTACGGATAAAGCCGTATATCCTATTAATGTCATTGGAATGACAAAGGCTCTTATGGAAAAAGTAGTTATTGCTGAATCTAAAAAAACAAGTGAATCAAAAAAAAACAAAACAATTCTTTGTGGGGTTAGATATGGCAATGTGCTTTATACAAGAGGATCTGTCATTCCGTACTTTATTGATCAAATACGTCAAAATAAAACCCTGACTGTTACAAATAAAGATATGACGCGTTTTCTTCTTCCGCTTACGGAGGCAATAGATTTAGTTTTATATGCGCTTGTAAAAGGGGAAAATGGATATATGTATGTACGAAAATCTCCAGCTTGTACTCTTGAAACTCTTGCGGATGCGGTTTGCTCAATTTTCAATTATAAGAAAGGGCACGTCCAAGTCGGTATTAGAGCAGGGGAAAAAATGCATGAGACTCTTATTGGAGTTGAGGAATTGTTGCGTGCGGTAGATACGCCAAGCTATTACAAAATTCCGCCGGAAAGCCAAGGGCTTGACTATAATAAATATTTTTATCAAGGTAAGAAATCCAATGCAGGAAAAAATATTGCATTCACTTCTGAAAATACAAAAAGGTTAAATGTTAAAGAAGTTACTAAAATATTATTAAAGTTGCCCGAAATAAAAGAAGAACTAATGATTCATAAACAAAATAAGCTTAAGTAAATGCTGCTTTAAAAGCGTATTTGAAATAGTCGTAAAAAATTTTAGGCTTGTATTTGAAGTGAGATGTTGTATTCGTTCTAGCATATAAAACGTTTGGAATCTCTAAAAAGCGTGCATCTCTTTTTTTTAAATAATATAATTCTTCAAGAATTATCGAGAAGTTATTTTCCTTAAATTTAATTCCTTTTAACATACCTGTTCTAACCATCCTAAATCCGTTCGTGCAATCGTGTATACCCACACGAAAGAAAAACATCGCAAAAAAATTTCCGACAAAAGATATTGCTTTGCGAAAAAGAGGAACGTTTTTAACCTTGCTACCATTAATATATCTTGATGCTTTTATGCAATCAACCGATTTAGATATTTTTTCAACAAACTTTATAATATACCTAGGTGGGTTTGTAAGGTCAGAGTCCATATGTAAACACCATTCAATATTATTATCTAAAGCATATTTTATTCCTGTTTTTGTTGCTCCACCGTACCCAGCGTTTTTTTTATGAGTTAAAACTACAAGATTTTTTGGATACTTTTTTATCTTTTGTCTTAAAATATTTGGGGTTTTATCAGAACTTCCGTCGTCAATTACAATTAGCCTTGAAGAAACTTTTATATTTTTTAATATATTTAATACTTCATCAACTGTTTTAGAAGAAACTTTTTCTTCGTTGTACATAGGAATAATAACTCCAAGAGTGATGTTAGATTTTGATACCATCTTCCATAAATGACCGTTCAATAGGTAGGTGATTATTTTCCGGCAAGAATCCTCTAAGCTTATTTGATCTTACTCTTTTTATGATATCTTCTGCGATTCTTTTTGAAGATTTTCCGTCGCCAAAAGGATTTGGCCAAGAAGTTCCGGTAATTTTTTCCAACTTTTTAAGCACAAGCTCCGGTGTGTATTTTTTTGGTTGGTCAGGATCAAATTTTACAGATGCATGAACGTCGTATACTTGCGGACGTTCTGTTGCTTTTCGGACATTTATGCAGGGAATATTTAATATACAGGCTTCTTCATTTAAAGTACCGGAATCGGTAATAACAGCTTTTGAGTTAGTTAAGAGAATCAAAAGCTCTTCGTATCCTACTGGATCAACAACAATTAAATTCTTTGGAGTTTTTATTTTCCTTTCGTTTATAATTTTTTGAGTTCTGTAACTTGCTGGAAAATATACCGGATTTTTAATATTCGAAATAAGATTTAAAATTACTTCAAAAGATTTTTTAATTTCAACATTTTCTCTTCTGTGACATGTCATAAGAAAATATTGTTTTAATTTAATATTTCTTGTTGAAAAAAACGTTTCGGTTGCTTTTTTTTGTAATTTATTTTTTTTTCTAAAATAAAATTCATTTAAAATATCAACAATTGGATTTCTTACAACTACAATGTTTTTCGGGTTTAGTCCTTCTGCGATTCCTCTTTCTTTATACTCTTCTTCGTATGTATAAATGACATCAGAGATATGATCTATAATAGTTCTAATTTTTTCCTCAGGCATTCTCCAATCATATGAATGCCAACAACCTTCTATATGGATTATAGGAATATTTAATTGTGCAGCTGGAATTGCCCCCATTGCGGTGTTGGTGTCTCCTAGAAATATTGCAGCATCCGGTTTTATTTTGTTAAAGACGGGATATAGCTGTGCAGTAAGTTTTGATACAACTTCCGCATCTGTTGACCCTTTACAGTTAAGTTCTATGTCTGGTTTCCGAACATTAAATTCTCTAAAAAATATTCCTTTTAGGTTGTCTGAGTAATTCTGACCGGACCAAATAAGAATTACATCAATATCTTTTGCTTTTTTTAAAAATCTCACGATTAAAACTGCACGAATAAGATCAGGTCTAATCCCTAAAATAAATGCAATTTTCTTTTTTTTCATTTAATATTTTTTTCAAATTCCACCAATTCTGTAAGGACCTTTTTTGTATTTGAAGTATACAGTTTTAAGATATCAGCGTCAATGAATATAGAAGTAAGATATCTGGTAATTTGTTGTGCTTTTTTTTTCTCAATTTGTTTTGTGATTTTAAAAACATTAATAAAATCATTCAATAATTGATATTTTGAGATTGGTCCCAAAGGCGCAAAGTGAATTATGGACGTCTTTTTTCTAATAGATTTAAAATAATTATTTTTTATTGAAATGTCTATGAATTTTGCAATTTGGAGTACTGTTGCTCCTGACCACTTTTGATTTATAAAACCTTTAATTTTTTTATTATTAATTACCCACTCCAAAAGCCCCATTTTTTTATCCGGATCAAAGCCTATTAGTGAGGTTCTTAAAGTAATGGAATTTTTTGACTTAGGTTCTCCTAATAATTTGCTTTTTCCATAAAATGTATCAGGATGAGGCATAGAGAGTTCCGATACTCCTTTGCTGTTAGCAGAAAAAACTCCATCAGTAGATATGTGTATTAAAAAGAAATTGTTTTTTTCTGCAAGCTCTGAAAGCTTTTTGGGAAATATAGAATTGACAAAAGTTAATTCTTTGCGAGAGGCGTTTTCTGATAAAGTAGCAATGCAGTTTATTGCATAATCTATATTTCCTATTTCATTTAAAATTATTTTGATATCTTTTTTAAAATCTTTTACTTCTAGCTTAAAAATATTTTTTTGAGTATCTATTTTTCTGTATGTTCCGAATGTCATAACTCCTTTTTGTAACGATAAGTAGCTATAAACAACCCTTCCAAGTTTTCCGTTTGCTCCAAGAACCAAAATTTTAACAGGTTTATTTTTTTTCATTTTTAGATAACAACCTTACTCTTGGTAGGGGAATAATGAATTTTCCTCCGGATTGTATATAGAGTTGGTGTTTTGAAATAATTTCTTTTGAAAAAGACCACGCAAAAAGAAGTATATATGAAACCTGGTTTTTGTATATTTTTTTCGGCGGATATACTCTTAGATGGTTACCGGGTGTATAAAGTTTTTGTTTTGCAGGTGCGTCATCGACAATATAAGAAAGATTATTACTGTCTAACCCACAGTAGTTCATAATTATACTTCCTCTACCTGATGCTCCATAGCCAATAATTTCATGTCCTCTTTTTTTTAAAGATGTTAAAAATGTAATCAATCGTTTTTTAGTTTTTTCAACCTTCTTTTGATATAAAATAAAAGTGTTTTTTTTATCCAACTTCATATTTTTTTCACGCTTTTCAAGTTTTATTACTGAGTTTGTTATTTTTCTTCCTCCATTTATGTTCTGTACATAATATCTCATGGACCCGGCATGGATTTGAATTGGTTTTACATCAAATATTTCCATTTGATGCATTTTAAAAAACTTTTTAAGCGTAGTAAGAGAATAATAATATTGGTGTTCATGGTATATCATGTCGTACTGAAGTTCTTTTATAAGTTTTCCAAGATAATGTGTTTCGAAAATCAGCATTCCGTTTTTTTTCAATAAAATTTTAATTCCACGCGCAACATCATGCATGTTTTCAATATGGGCAAGTGTATTAGAGCTAAAAATTATATCTGCCTGGCCATACCTCTTTTTAATTCTAACTGCTAATTTTTCTGTAAAATAATCGTTAATAATAGGTAATTTTTGTTTCATTAACGGACGAACAATATTGGTTGCAGGATCAATACCAAGCGTTTTAACGCCTTTAGAAAGACTTGATTTAATAAGTGTTCCGTCATTGCTTCCTATTTCTACAATAAATGGTTTAATATTTTGAGGAAGATGCCTTAGTAATTCTTCTGTAACATTCTCAAAATGATTAACTAGAGTTTTAATTGAGGATGAATTGTAATAATAATTTTTAAATAATATATCTTTATTGATAACATTAGATGTTTGAAGTAAATAACAATTTTGACAAAAAGAAAGCGTAAGGGGATAAAAAAATTCTTTGGTTAATGATTCCTTATTTATATTTTTTAAAAAACCACCTGCGAGAGGAACATATCCGAGATCTATTACACTTGAAATTTTTTTAGATTTGCAAAATCTGCAATAGTCATAATATTTATAACTTCCTATTTGTTTTGGATTCATTTTATACAATAAATATTGAGCCTTATTATATACTTTTTAAGCGAATTTGTGTATGGATACGAATTATGCTTTTATCGCAGATAAAGTTTGTGATATTCCCATATCAATTGTTGAAAGTTTTACAGAAGTAAAATATTTGTTTATTAATTTTGTTAAAGACGAGGGTTTAAATTTGCTAGGGTGCACTTCATGTTTGTACGGCTTACAAGTTCCTCCAAAAAAACGATTATAAGTATTTTCAATAAAATGTAAAGGTAAGCTATCATAATTAGGTGTTGTAATTATTATTTTTCCTCCGGGTTTGAGAATTCGATAAATTTCTTTTACTGCTTTTTCAGGAAAGATGAAGTGTTCAATTACCTCCCTCATGACAATTGCGTCAAAGGTATTATTCTTATATTTTAAATTATATAAGTCGCCGATTTGGTAATCCTGGTTTTTGTATAAAATTTTGCAAGCTGAAATTGCGTCAGGTTCTCCGTCAACACCAGATATAATGAATTTTTTTCTTAAAGCATTTGTTGTCCATGCGCTTAATCCACACCCTGCGTCTAAAATATGACTATCTTTAGGAAGACTATTCACTTCTTTTTGAATAAACGAATCAAGGTTATTATGATGTCTTCCCAGTATTGAAAAAGGATTTTTCATTGCCTTTCTCTGTTTTTTTAAATGCTTTAGATAGTATTCTTTTTGGTCTGAAAATCGTTTCATATTTTTGCTCAATTTGTCATATTTAGACGTAAATATGAATTCCCAATAAAGTATAATGTATGAGTATTTATTAATCAATGAGTTAAATATATACAATTATATTTTGGATTAGTTTTTAATAAATAATAATAGTTGGGATATAATATAGACATGAAAAAACAATTTTCGTTTCTGTTGATGCTTTCATTAATAATTTTTTCCTTTAGTTTTTTGTTGCCTGCATTTAAAAATATAAGCAATGTTATTATAATTTTACCTCTGGTTTTTTTATCTATTTATTCAAAGCCATTAAGACTTGCTTTTGTTACGATTACTACTTCTTTCACGCTTATTGGATTATTTTTATTGATATTAAAATTATCAAAAAATATTTTTCCAATTTATTCTATTGAAAGTAATAAAATTGTAAGTTTTGTTCATTACGAAGGATATCCACAATATTACGACTTAATCGGTTTTTCAATATTTATAGTTTTTCCAGTAATTGTAATTTTGCTTCTTAAATATATATTTATTAGAAAATGATAAAGAAAATATACATAGAGCTATTTATAGTTTTTGTTATTTTTTGTTTTTTAACAATTAGTAATATATCAAACTTGTGCGTAAATCATATCGCACCAAGCAATTTTGACTCCCAGGTGCTTCTTTCATGGATTTATTCTGCGCAACTTGGGTTATTTCCATACAAAGATATTTCTTATCCATATGGAATAATAAATTATTACAAAGAAACCATATTGTTATTTTCAATACTGTATTATTTTATAACCCCAATATTATTATCAATCTTATATTTAATTTTTAAGAAACTTTTTAAAGATAAGCTATTTACCTATCTAAGTATTATTTTCTTTTTCTTCTTTATTTATAAATTTACAGGTTTTGATGCATTTAATAGATATGGAATATTACTTTCTCTCGGGTTGGTTATTGGGTATTTATTCTTTTGGAGAAGTACAGTGTCTCGTAAGATTATGTTTTATATAGGAATTACAGTTGGAATTATATTTTCACTTTTTATAGATCAGGGAGTATATTCAGTTATCTTTATGTTGCTATTTTTGCCAATCCACCTACTTATCTGTAAAAAAACGACTATAAGTGATTTTGTTGTAAGATTACTTCCTTCATTCATGTATGGAATTCTTTTGGGAGTAGTTCCTTTTACTATTTATCTTTTTTCCTCAAATAGTGTAAGTAAATTTTATAAAAATATGCTTGATTTGTCTGATATGTCGCTTGTTGCAAAAACTCCATTTTTATCTGTACTTAAAACTCCCGATAATCTTTTTTCATTGTTTATTTTAACTCTCTGTATATTAATAGTTTTCTATAAATTAATTATTTTAAAGAAATATAATTTTTCTTTTTATATTCAGTCGGTTGGAATAATAATTCTAATTTTGCTTGAGCAAAAAAATATTATTCGGTCTATGGATAGAATTGTAACTTTAATAGCTGCATTTTTATTAATAACACTTTTTTATGAGCTAAGGATGTTGCTTGTTAAACTAAGAATATCAAAAAAATATATATTTCTTTATACAGTAGTTATTGCTTTATCTGTTTTATTCAATTTCAATCTATCACCTCTTTATCCTACCAGTGAAAACAATCAAGTATTTAGCAAAATACAAATGTTTGTAAGCGGTAAGTGCTTTCAGGAAAACCTCAAGACAATCGCAGATAACGGTAAGTATAAGCTCGTAATTGAAAAGTTTCATTTACTTGTTGGAGATGAAAAATTTTTTAGTTTTCCAAGTGATCCGATACTGTACGTAATTAATAACCAAATTCCTCCATACTATATGACTATCTATGAATCATCTACAAAACAGCAACAAATTGAAAAGATTAGCTATATAGAAAAAAATAATATAAATTATGTAATCCTTAATTATTCTATAAAATCAACCCAAGATAACGTTCCTGACTATATTAGAAGTAAGTATCTTTTTCAATATATTCTTAATAATTATTATTCATACGCGCAGATAGATAATTTTTTAATTTTAAAGAAGGGAGGAAATTATTTCAATAAAAACATATTAATAAATGATGATTTCTATAATTACGTAACAAAAATTGATTTAGGTTCTGTTCCCCGTTCCCAGGGCATGTCAATTAAAAAAGAAATTGATAAAATGAACATCATATTTACTACTTTTAAAACGTTAAGCAAGTCATTAGTAAGCAGAAAAATTTATACAAACAGAAGTTTATTAATAATTAAAGGGAGAATAAGTAATTTATCAAAACAAAAAATTACTTTTGTTATTAATAATGATAAAACTACAGAAGTATATTTTAATCCGTGTTATCAAGGCGAATATTGCATTATACACCTTGATGATATGCCTTTATTATATTCAAAAAAAAACCATATAACTTCAATTTCTAGCAATGCATTATTACAAGATATCTCAATTTTAGAAAATTTTGAAAATAGCCGGTTATGGTAGAGTTTTGTAATTTTCAACGAAATAAGCTGGTATAATTACGAATATTATCATGGGATATAAAAAACGAACAATAAAAGGTATTTGGTGGGTTGGGTCTTTTCGTGGTACAACACGTATTATAGCAATTTTTAAAACAGTACTGCTTGCTAGACTTCTTAGTCCTGCTCAATTTGGGTTATTTGGGATAGCGAGTTTTGGTCTTGCGTTCCTTGAAGTTCTTACTGAAACAGGAGTTAACGTTTTTTTAGTTCAAGAAAAATCTGCAATTAAAGAGCATTTGAATGAAGCGTGGTTAATTTCAGTTGTAAGAGGACTAGTGCTTTGTATTTTAATTTTGATAAGTGGACCATTTTTAACATTTTTTTTTAATGCACCAGAAGCGCTATATTTAATTTATCTTATAGCTTTGATCCCACTTATTAAGGGGTTTATTAATCCTGCACAGGTTATATTTCAAAAGGAGCTACAATTTGGAAAAGAATTTTGGTTTCGAATCATAATATATGGTGTTGATACTTTAGTTTCAATTGTAGTAACCTTTATAACCCGTTCTCCCGCAGGCATAGTATATGGTCTTATAGCCGGTGCATTAAGTGAGGCTGTTCTTTCTTATATTTATTTTAAATTACGTCCAAAGATTAGTTTTTCAAAGATTAAAATCCGACTCATTTTAAATAGAGGCAAGTGGGTAACCATATTTGGAATTTTTCATTATCTTTCCCAAGAGCTTGATAATCTAGTAATTGCAAGACTTTTGGGTGCTGGTCCACTTGGAATTTATCAAATGGCATTTAAAATCTCAGTCTTACCTGTAAGCGAAATTACCGACGTTATAAGTAAAGTGACGTTTCCTGTTTATACAAAAATCCAAAATGAAAATAAAAGATTAAAAAAGAATTTTATTAAAACCTCTGTTATTCTTTCATTTCTTGTTGTTTTATCATTTTTGTTTTTATTTATTTTTACAAAAGAAATAGTTACATTTATTCTTGGAAGCGCTTGGATAAGCACTATTCCTATTCTTAAAATACTTGCGTTGTATGGTGCTATACGTGGAATTTTTGGGTCTGTCTCATCTCTTTTTCTTGCAAGAGGTAAGCAAAAGTATGTTGCTGTTATGACATTTATTCGTTTAATGACACTTGCTATTGTTATCGTTCCGTTCGTTTTGCGCTGGGGAGTTATAGGAGCTTCTGTCTCAGTTCTTATTTCGGCGCTGGCTGAAGTACCTGTAATTATTTTTTATACAATATTGATATTTAAAAAAGGTAATGAAAAGAGTTAATCCGAAAATTTATTCAAAAAATTATTATTTAAATTGTAATTTAGGATTTGAGGAATTTAAAAAATTTAAAGCAAAAAAGGTTCACCCACGCATAAAAGATTTTGTAGACTTACTTGAGATAAAAGATGGGATGAATATTCTTGACATAGGTTGTGGTAGGGGAGATCTTGCAATTGAATGTGCTAGAAGAGGAGCAAAGGTAATAGGTATTGATTATTCAAAAGACGGAATAGAAATTGCAAAAGAAAGTTTAAGAAAGCAAAAAAAACTTATTAAACAAAATGTATATTTTTTTGTTATGGATGCAAAAAAATTAAAGTTTAAGAAAAATTATTTTGATATAGCTACTTCTTTTGATGTTTTTGAGCACCTATATAAAGATGAATTAGAATTAGTAATGGATGAGATTTCAAGGGTATTAAAACCAAGAGGTATTTTTATGGTTCATACAGAACCAAATAAGAAATATTTGGATTTTACTCATAGGTTATGGGTATATCCTATTAATTATATTTTAATAAAACTAAATAGTTTAATTACAAAAAAAGAATATCCAGGATTACCTCTTGATCCGAGAAACGATACACATAAAGCTCAGCACGTAAACGAGCCGACATATTTTTATCTCAAAAATCTTTTTGCAAAACACGAATTTGAAGGTAAAATAATTCCGGTTGTGCCGTTTAAACCAAGAATTTCATGGAAAGATATTACTTATAATATTTTTGTTTGGTTTTATCCGTTATCTTTATTATTTCCTTTTCATCTTTTATTTGCTTATGATTACGTATGTATCATGAAAAATAAAAAAATATGAGAATTGCGGTATTTCATGAATTACATAGAGGTGGAGCGAGAAGAGCGGTAAACCAAATTTGTAAGATTTTAAAAAAAACACATGTTGTAGATTTTTATTCTGTTGACGCAAAACCAAACATAGAAGAAAAGAAATATTTTACACAAGTTGTATCATATCCATTTTGTTCAGTAAAAAAAGAGGAGAGAAATTGGAGAAAAAGAGTTTATAAAGATTCTATTGAGCTTTTAAAACTTTCTCGAATGCACAAAAAAATTGCCCGTGATATAGATAGAAAAAAGTATGATGTGGTTTTTATCCATCCGTCTTCTTTTACGCAAGCTCCTTTTATATTGAGATATCTTAAAACGCTATCTGTTTATTATTGTCAGGAACCTTTAAGAATGATATACGATAAAATTGTTTCAACACAAACAAATATGTATATTTATGATAAGTTTGTTAAAATATTTAGAAAGAAAATAGATAAAAAAAATATTGAATCTGCAAACTCAATAATTTGTAATTCCCTCTTTTCAAAAAAAAATATTTATAAAGCGTACGGCCTAGACAGCACTGTTTGTTATTTGGGTGTTGAACATACTTTTTTTACACCAATAAAAAAAAATAAAGACATAGATGTTCTGTTTGTCGGTTCGAAAGAATTTATTGAAGGATATCAGACATTTCAAGAAACAGTTTTTTATTTGCCAAATACTATTAAATACACTTTTTTAGATAGTTCTAAAAAATGGCTATCAGACCAAATACTTCGATCTTACTACCAGCGGTCTAAAATTGTTTTGTGTCTTGCGTATGATGAACCTTTCGGATTAATTCCTCTTGAAGCAGGATCGTGCGGGTGCGTAGTCGTTGCTGTTGCTGAGGGTGGTTATACAGAATCTATAAGACAGAATAAAACAGGATTTGTTATCCTAAGAAATCCTCAACTAATTGCTAAAAAAATACAATCTATATTAAATAATAAACAAATACTTAATAAGGTGCCCAAAAATGCACGAAGAGAAATAGAAAATAAGTGGACTTGGGAAAAAAGTGCAAGCAATATTGAAAGAATTTTAAAGAGAAAAGTTCTGTCCTCGTAGATATGGTTTTAACTTATTTTTGCATGTATAATTAGGCAGTATTCTTATGATTAAAAAAATTACAATAACTTCTTTTTGTACTTTTTATTTATTGATGGTTTTGGGAATGATTTTTCATACCTCTTCTCATCCTCAGATACTTGGAAAATATACTATTTTTTATTCTTTTATATTTTTATTTTTTATTATAAGTTTCTTGCCATTATTGTTTTTGATTAATAACTTTTTTAAAAAATCAGAAATAATTTTTATTAACAAAAAGTTTGTTTTAACTCCGGTTAAAAAAATTCTAATAAGTACTCTGGTAGTATTTATAGCTTTTTTATTTATTGAGATATCTTTACGTGAAAAATACCAAAATTATGAGTCGAGTTCTTATACATATACAATAGATAATTTTCATCCTTTTTTACAATCACAACTTGCAAGACAAGAGAATCTTAATGTTAATTCGTTGGGATTCAGAGGTGAAGAAATTAAGGAACAAAAAGATAAAAATACATTCAGAATAATTGTATTGGGAGGTTCTACCGTACTAAACCGAGAAGTTCCATTCGAGCAAAATGCGGTTCGGGTTCTTGAAAAAAAATTAAGAATTAAATATCCTAGAAAACACATTGAAGTAATTAACGCAGGCAAAGATTATTATACTTCAGAGCATTCTCTTATACAGTATCTTTTTAAACTTCAGGATATGAGTCCGGACATGATAATACAGTGGCATGGGATAAACGATATGTATGCATCTTGTCTTAAAGAAGGCGTCCTAACACATGGTGCATACAAAGCAGATTACTCACATTTTTTTGGGGCTGTTTCAAATATTGTTTTTTCCTATTTTCGACCCCAGCCCGTATTTCAAATAAAACTTGTAACAGTTGATTTCCTAATAAGATTTATTAAAGATAATTTTTTTTCAGATATTATAGTTTCTTTTAAAAATAGACATATTGAATTGTTGGCAAAAGACTATTTAGAAAACAAAAATACAGTAACCGTTCATGAATTTCTAAGTCTTTCCTCATACAGACGTAATATATCTATGCTTATAGAACTAACAAAAGAAAGAAAAATTCCTTTGATTCTTGGTAATCAGCCTTTTTTATTTAAAATGAATGCTTCCGTAGAAGAGGTAGGGCGAATTATATCCCCGCAACTTTATTGCATGAGGCAAAATAAATATTACAATTTAGAGTCTTTACTATATGGAATTCGTGGATTCAATGCTGTTACAAAAACAGTGTCAGAAGAAAGAGGCGTTACTTTTATAGACCTTGAGTCAAAAATTCCTAAAAATCTTGAATACTTTGTGGATAGTATTCACTATACTAAAAAAGGTAATGAAGTAATTGCAGAAACGTTTTACAAATATATCGTTGAGAATAATTTAATTCAATAAGACATGAAAAAAAAATTTATAACATGCAATAATTTCCTTCTATTATGTATTGTTATTTTATCTTTATTTCTTAATTTATACAAAATTTCAGATCTCATGATTTTTATTGGCGATGCGGCCCGTGATTATCTGGTTGCGCGGGATATGGTTATTACCGGGGTGATTCCTCTTGTGGGTATTCCTTCATCTGTTGTATGGCTTCATCAAGGACCAATTTCTATATATATCATTGGTCTTGCATTTATTTTAACTAACTTTAATCCTGTTGCGCCGGCTGTACTATATTCTTTAATTGGTGTATTAACAACATTTTTAGTTTATGTTTTAACAAAAAAATTATTTAATACTCAAGTTGCTTTTTTGTCTAGTCTATTTTATGCCACGTCTCCTCTTGTAATTATCAATTCAAGGCAACCTTATCACACATCATCAATCCCATTTTTTACAATTTTGTTTTTCTTGGTTCTTTACAAAGTCTTAAAAGGTAAAAAAATGTTTTTTTTGCTTTTTCTATTATTCGGGTTTCTTTTACAAGTAGAATTATCAAATGCAGTACTTTTAGCAGTTTTAATTATATTGTTTTATTATCACAAAATTAACTTTACAAAAAAAAATATGCTTTTATCAATTTGTGGTTTTTTAACGGGGGTGGTACCTTTTATTTTGTATGATTTTTCTAATAGTTTTGTGTATACGCTTGGATTTCCTGCATGGATATTAAATAGGATTAGGTTATTTTTAGGGTATTCGGTTGGTACTCATCCTAACTTTTATAACATAAATGAAGTTTTTTTAAGAATTACACAACAGCTTTCAGGAGTAATATTCCCACAGTCTTTTGTAGTTTTTTTTATTATTCTTATTTTTGTTTTTCTGACCCTGTTGTTATATGTTAGAAAATCAGGTTTTAAAAAAAATCCAAACTTATACATATTAACATTTTGGTTTTTTGTACCAATATTTGGTTTTATTGTCCACGCAAGTCCGGGAACTGCATATTTTCCTGTGCTCTTTCCTGTAATTTCTATAGTTATCGGTTACGCGTTTTATATTTGTATAAATAAATATCCAAATATGATTGTCTTATTTATTATTTTAGTTTTTTTAAACTTATTTTCGCTTATAAAAAATGAGTATTATACAACAACGCAAAATGCAGAAAACCTACTTCCTCCTTTTTCCTACCATTTAGGATCAAGCTGGAAAGTATATGATGCTGTTGTTCAAAAAATAATCTCAGATTCAAAGGGGAAATCATTCAGGGTTATTCCGGGAGGCTTTTTTTCAACCGTTAAAACAGGAATAGATAACTACAAATTTTTATTTTTATATCATGGGGCTAAAATAAATAATACATCGAGGCTCCAATACACAATTTACCCCAGGGATAACAGTATCAGGAATAAAATTTTCTATGAAGACTCAAACGTTGTTGTTACAAAAGAATATCATGACTAATATTTCAGCTGTAATTTTGGTAAAAAACGAGGAAAAAAATATTAAGAATTGCATTAAGGGTTTAATTAAGCTTGATGAAATAATTGTAGTTGATGATGATTCCACAGATGACACAATAAAAAGAATTAAAAGTTTTAGAAATAAAAAAATAAAAATATTTTATAGAAGTCTTAATTGTAATTTTGCAAAACAGAGAAATTTTGCAATGGAAAAAGCAGAAAATGATTGGGTTTTGTTTGTTGATTCAGATGAAACAGTAAGTGAAAAATTGTTATCTGAAATTTTAAGAATTGTTGAAAATAACACTGATACTAACGGATATTATATAAAACGACTAGATTATGCATGGAAAAAAAAGCTTAAATACGGAGAAGCAGGAAACATTAAGCTTATTAGGTTGGGAATGAAAAGTAGAGGATTGTGGAAAGGAAAAGTTCACGAAAAATGGATCATAAAGGGTAAAATAGGTGTTTTAGAAAATGAAATTATTCACTGTCCTCATCAGACAGTTAGAGAATTTATTAAAGAAATTAATGAATACAGTAACTTAAGAGCAAGGGAGCTACACGAGAGTCGCTACTCATCAAATGTTCTAAGCATAATTTTTTATCCGTTTACTAAATTTACATTGAATTATTTTATAAAATTAGGTTTTTTAGACGGTGTACCTGGTCTGGTGTATGCATTAATAATGTCGTTTCATTCTTTCTTATCTCGTTCCAAATTATATTTATATGATAAAAAAAAATAGTATAAAGATATTTATTATTTCCGGAGTTATTTTTATAATTTCCATTGTTTTGGGTATGTGGAGAATAAATGATGTAGGTAGAACATGGGATGAGCCGGCACAAGCAATTGATGGATATAATTTTATAGAATTAATAATTAATGGAGATTTTAAAAATAAGTACCTTTATGATCATCCGTATCATCCTCCATTAACAAAGTATTTATATGGGATTGCTGCCCATTTTGATATTGAAAGCAAGAATTCACCAGCCCCGTTTTTTCTTAAAAGAGAGCCGTTATTTAAATATGATTGGATGAGCGTAAGACTCGTTTCAGTTTTATTTTCAGCTCTTAGCTGTTTACTCGTTTTTCTTATAGCAAAAAAATATTTTGGTTTATTTATTGGTTTCTTTTCCGGGATAATACTTTCTACTCTTCCTATTTTTTTGGGAATGAGTCAGCTTGCGACCATAGAAAGTGTTCTTGTATTTACATTTACTGCTACGGTTTATTCTTTTTTATTATTTATTGAAAAACCAAATAAATTTCATACCACCGTTACAGGAGTGATATTAGGTTTGGCGTTTCTAACTAAATACACAAACATATTGCTTATTCCTTTAATGTTTTCAATACTTATAGTTTGGGTAAAATTTGGGAATAATAAATCAAAGAGTACAAACATGACTATATTTTCTCAAACACTATTAATAATAGTCATTTCTTTTATTGTATTTTTTATTTTTTGGCCAATGCCTTTTTTTCATTTGTCTCAATTCATTGAATCAAATACACAGTTGCGTTTTGCGCAAACAGCACATTCAGTTCCTGAGGTGTTTTTTGGCAGATTAATGTTTGTGCCTAAAATATATTATTTTATCTTCTTTCTTATAACAACACCGTTTATAACATTGCTTTTATTTTTTATAGGAGCAAAGAAGCTATCTTATTTATTGGGAAGTAAATCTTTTAAGAGTAAAAGATGGATTATATATTCTGTTATTTTTTGGTTCTGTTTGCCATTTATACAATCTTTTTACAATTTTAGACAACAAGGCATAAGGTATATTATAGAAATTTATGCACCATTTTCAATAATTGCAGCAATAGGAATGGATTTTCTTTTATCACTTATAAAAAATCAGAAGAAAAGAATACTGGTTGTGGTAATTTTTTTTATATATCTTTTAGTCGTATTGGTAAGGATATCACCTTATTATATTGATTACTTTAATATAGTTGTTGGTGGTTCAAAAGGAGTGTACGAGAAAAAATTATTTCATTTAGGATGGTGGGGAGAAGGAATAAAAGAAGCAACGACATATTTAAAAAAAAATGCGCCAAAAAATTCAACTGTAGGCGCTGCGGTTATGCCACTGACCTCGATTCCTCCTGTAACCTCTCTTTTAATAACGGAATATAATGATAAAAATAAATATGATTATGTTATGGTTGGTTACTTTAATATTATTAGAGAAAAATTTGATAGCAAAAATGTTACGCAAAACTATTTTCCCATATATGATGTTTTAGCAGACGGTGCAAAAGTAATAACCGTGTATAAGCATAAATAATTAATCTCTTTATGTTTATGCAAAATTTGTGTATACTCAAACTCAAGAAAAGACTATGATTACAGTAAAAAGTAAAATTAAAAAGTCGTTTAAAAAAATATTTGAGTGCCGTGTTTGTTATTCAAAAGAACTTGTCTTTATTCTTTCTCTTGGTAACCAATATCTATCGGATTTTGTAAAAGGAAACCCAAAAATAAAAAAATATCCCTTGGAACTTGTAATTTGTAAAAAATGTTCTTTGGTTCAGCTTGCACATACTACCCCTCCCGCATATTTATATACCGAAAGGTATGGATATAGGTCTGGAATAAACGACACAATGAAAAAAGAACTTGCCGAGATTGTAAAAAAGGCTTTGAAAAAAAAGTTTTTAAAAAAAGATGATCTTGTTGTGGATGTAGGTTCTAACGATGGAACTCTTCTTTCAAATTATAAAAAAGGCGTAACTGTTGGTTTTGAACCTGTAAAAAAATTTGCAAAAGCTTCAGAAAAGTTTTGCTCTTATTCAATTAACGATTATTTTAGTTATTCAGCTTTTCAAAAACTCCCAAAATCTATAAGAGAGAAAAAAGCAAAAATCGTGACGGCAATTTCAATGTTTTATGATATAGATTCACCAAATAATTTCTTAAAAGATATAACAAGGATACTTGATAAAAACGGGATACTTATTATTCAACAGAATTATTTACCAGGAATGCTTTTGCAAAACGCATTTGACAATATACTTCATGAACATCTGGAATATTATTCTCTTGCATCTATTGAATACCTTTTGGCAATGCACAATATGTACGTTTTTGACGTTGAAGAAACGCCAATTAACGGAGGAAGCTTTAGAACATATATAAGATTCAAAGATAATAATAAAAATAAAGTAAGCAGTCGTGTTAAAAAAATGAAAGAAAAAGAGAAAAAACTTATGCTTTCAAGCCTCAAAACGTATAGAGATTTTGCCAGCAGAGTTGATAAGATAATAAGTCAGCTACATGATTTTATTTATCAAAAAGCAAAAGAAGGTAATAAAATATATTTATATGGAGCATCAACTAGAGGAAATACTTTGATTCAGTCATGTAAATTTAACAATAAAGTAATTTTTGCAGCTGTTGAGAGAAATCCGGAGAAGTGGGGTAAAAAAATTGCTTCTGTAAGAATACCTATTATTACTGAAGAAAAAGCTCGACAAGACAAACCAGATTATATGCTTGTGCTTCCATGGTTTTTCAAAAAAGAGTTTTTAAAGCGAGAGAAGGAGTATTTAAAAAAGGGAGGACATTTTATTTTTCCTCTTCCAAAAATTACCGTAGTTTAGCTTTTTAAGCATTACAAGAATTATTCCTATAAAAATAATAAAAGAGAAACTTGAGATAATTGCTCCAATTTTAAATAGATCAGGAGAATATATAAATGTTATTATGTGTTGACCTTTTTCAATCGGAACAACTCTTATAATTCCATTTCCTTTAAGTATCTTTACTTCTTTTCCATTATCATAAGCTTTCCACCCCGGATACCAAATTTCGCTTAAAACAAGATATCCCACATCTGGAATTTTAGTATAAACAACAATTTTATTCGGTTCGTATTTTGTTATCGTTGCTTTTTCAAAAGTTGTCAAAGAGGTTTTTTTAAAAGGAATAATATCAGTTATAATTACTTCTTCCTTTGGAGAAAATGCTTTATTATTAATAAAGGTTAAAACATCTTTTTGATTTGATAATCTACGTGCATAAGGAACAACATAGGCTCTTGGAAGACTGTCATCAACCTTATAAACAAAAAACTCATTATGATAAATTTGAGATAAACCGCTTACAGAAAGATGATTTTTTGAAATAACATACTTTATATTCAAAAGTTTTAATACAAGAGTATTCTTAATATTGTAAAAATCAAAAAAATTCTCATAAGGATTTTCAAGATGATCTCCAGCAAGCCACAAAAAGTTTTGGTAATCTTTTAAAAATACCGGGTTTATTCCTGTTGCGCTTTCAAGTTTTTGACTGTTAAGAAATGTTATTTTTTGTCCCGAAAGATCAAAAACTCTAAATTTACTTGGGTCATTTTTAATAAAAGCTATTTCATTGGAATACTTGAAAACGTCTCTGGGATTTTTCGTCGTATAGAAAGCAGTGCCGAAAATTAGAAGATCGGCTATGATGATTACAAAGATTAAAATTTTAGAAAGATTGTTTGAAATAATCTTTTTTGAAAATAAATATAGAATAGACCCGAATGAAATTAAGAAGAATGATAAGTAAAAAACGTCAGTATTAATTAAGTAGTATATTATTTTGTGGTCAATACCTTGAGCATAGCTATTTTTTAATATTATTTTTTCAAAGAGTGAAAGGCCGTTTGTATTAAAATACATATAAAAAGCAAAGATAAAAACAATAGTACCGTATGATAAAATTATTTTTCCCGATTTTTTAGCAAATAGTTTTGTTTGCTTTTTTGATCTAAAAATATAATTTATTCCGTATCCTGCTAAAATTGAAAATGAAAAACCATAAACAAATAAAAATCTTGCAGGAACGCGGAAATTATTAAATCCGGGGAAAAATTTATAAAATAAAGGAAACAACGGACCATAGCTTCCAAAAGAAAAAAGGAGTGCAAAAATACCAAGCACAAAAAAAATCAGCGCCAATTTTTTTTTGGAAAGAAAAATACCGAAGCCTGCCAGAATAATTGGTATTATTCCCATGTATCCGCAAAGAGACCAGAAATTTCCTTTTCCCCAATAAGTGCTATTTACTGGGGATCCAAAAAAATGAGGAAGAAAAAATGAAATAAGTTGTATTGGAGGGAGCGAAAAATCTGATGCAAATTTAAACGAAAGACCGTTTTGTCTAATTGAGTATTTTGCAAGCTCAATGCTTGGTAAAACAGTTACAGAAGAGAGCAGTATGCCTATTATTAGGGATATAAGCGGGATACTTAAATAAGCGACTATAGTTTTAAAATCTTTTCTTAAGTTTTTTTCAAATAGTATTCTTAATAAAATATAAATTCCTGTTGCAAGAAGAGAAAAAATAAGTGGTTGAATATGGCCAGAAAAAAGAGATAGTGAGATGGGAAGAGCAGACAATAAACCCAAAAGCGGTTTTTTTTTGGAAAGCGCTAATTCAAAACAAAATAATATTGCAACAAACCATATTATTGTGTCTGCTACAAATAAATGACCTTCATATACAAATAAAGAAAAAGTTCCTCCAAGCATCATGCAGGTTGCGGAAACAAGAGAAGAAAATCGTGAAAGTTTAATTAATCTTGAAAATAAGAAAGTAAAAAGCCCTATTAAAAAGAAATCTACAATAAAAAGATATCCAAATGCAAGATTTACAGGAATAATATAAAATACAAGCGTAAATGGATAAAAGAATCCAGCTTCAGGATCACCCATAAAAGGCATTCCTGAAAAAGCATAAGGATTCCATAACGGAAGACTATGGAATTTAAAAAATGAATCCACTAAAAAACTTCTCCAGAAGGAATAAACGGCTCTTATGTCTCCTCCGGGATAAATCATTTCTTGCGGACGTAAAAGCAATTTGTAAAAGAAGATTAAAGACAAAAATAACAGAATAAAAATTTCTTTATGTGCAATTAAAAAATTAAAAGCTTTTAAAAGTATTTTCTTAAGCGCAGTATTCATATGTAGTTTCTGCATAATTTTACCATGTATAGGGCAATAAGACACTGGTTTTGTTATATAATTAAAATATATTTTTATGCAACAAAAACTTTTAAAATTTATTTTTTTAGTCTGGACTGTATTTATTTTAATAAAATATGTTCTTTTTTTGCTTTCGAAAGCGAAAATAATTATTCCTTAGTAAGAATTAAATATGTTTAGGCTAGCATTAATAATCGGAATTTACTCGTATTCTATTTTTTCTATTGGTCTTTTGGGTATTCTTTCAAAAAATCTGGTTAATATTTTTACAATAGCTTTTCTTTTATTTTTAATTCTATACTTTAAAAGTGATATTTTGTCCTTTTTTAAAAGTATTCGTCGCTTGTGTGTTATAAAAAATAATTTGTTTCTCTTTTTGTTAATACTTTTAATCACGCAGATTTTAGTAAACAGTATTGGTGTATTGGGACCCGAGATAGCATTTGATTCTCTTTGGTATCATCTTAGTTTGCCGAAAGTATATCTTGAACTGGAAAAAGTTACATATATTCCCGGTGGACTTTTATATTACAGCGCAATGCCAAAATTTATTGAAATGATTTATGTAGGTGCGCTTTCGCTCGGAAGTGAGGTTTTGGCAAAAGGGATCCATTTCTTTTTAGGTCTAGCAGTTCTTCTTGCAATATACAAAATTTCAAGAAAGTTTTACTCTCATACGTATGCTCTTCTTGCATGTATTATTTTTTATTCAAGTCTTGTTGTGGGATGGGAATCAATAACTGCCTTTGTAGATTTAGGGAGAACATTTTTTGAAATTATGGCGTTTTGGGCAATGTTAAATTTTTTCAAAACAAAATCTTCAGTTTGGGTTTTGATGTCGGGAATCATGTTGGGCTTCGCGATTGCAGCAAAGCTTTTGGCTATTGGAAGTTTGGTTATTATGATAACTTTTTTATTTTTTATTTGTTACAAGCAAAAAATATCATTTAAAAAGTCAGTTATATATTTTTGCTTATTTATTTTATCTTGCTTGTTTATTCTTTTACCATGGTTTATTTTTGCTTTTAGGTCAACAGGAAATCCTATTTTCCCAATATTTACATCCCTTCTTCCCCTTGCTCCTAATCTTAATTTATATCCGCATGAGATCGTTAAAAGTTGCATCTTGCTCTTTATGGCTTCAGCAGATCCTATTTCTCCTATTTTTTTAATTACCGTCCCGTTAATTCCATTTGCGTTCCGAAAATTCTCAAGTTATGAGAAAATGTTTCTTGTATATTCTGTTTTGTCACTTTGTATTTGGTATATAACTCCACATTTAGGAGGGGGTAGATTTATACTTCCGTACCTTCCCGTAATATCTCTACTTCAACTTGCAATATTAAGGCCGTTTGAGAAAAACATGTATTCAAAAGTTATTGTTATGTTGGTCGTTTTTTTAGCAGTTATTTCAATAGGGTATCGTTTTTTTGCAAATGTTAAATATGTTCCTTATGTTTTTGGATTTCAGACAAAAGATTATTTTCTTTCCAAAAACTTAAATTTCTCTTTTGGAGATTTTTATGACACTGACGGTTATTTTAAAAAAAACATAAAAAAAACTGATAAGATTTTGATATTTGGAACACATAATCTTTATTATGTTGATTTTCCTTTTATTCATGAGACTTGGGTTAAAAAAGGAGATGAATTTAATTATGTTCTTGTTCAAAACGCCAGTCTTAATCCACGTTTTTTCTTTTGGAAGAAAATCTATGAAAATAAGACTTCTAATGTTATCTTATATAGTCTAGGAGGTAAAAAATGGCATTACTAGAATTTTTATTTACACTTTTTATAATATCTCTTCCAATTGGAGTTATTGGCAGAATAGGCCTTGGAAGTCAAATTTTTATCTATTCACATGACTTAATTCTGCTTTGCATTTTTACGATTTCTACACTTTATTTTATTAAAAAAAAGAGTATTCCGCATCCCAGAAATATCTTTGTTTCTTTTTTAGTTTTTTTTATTTTTGGTATATTTTCTTTGATTGTTAGTCCTACAAAGATGAATTTTCAAGAGTTATCTACGTCCTTTTTATACGATTTTCGTTTTTTGATGTATGTAAATTTGATTTTCGCTCTTTCTATTCTTTCAAAAAAATTTAAAGATAGAATTCTTTTAAAGTTAAGCTTATCGGGTGTTGTATTTATTGCATTAGGCTTTGTGCAATATTTTTTGTATCCTAATCTTAAAAATCTATATTATCTTGGGTGGGATGAGCATTTATATAGACTTTTTTCAACTGTCCTGGACCCAAATTTTGCAGGCGTAATAATTGTTTTAACAATAATTACAATTTTACATTTCTTGGTACAAAAAAACATAAAGAAACCTATTGTTGTTGCAATTCTTTTTCTGTCAATTGTTTCCCTTTTTCTTACATATTCAAGAAGCAGTATTATTATGTTTGTTGTAAGTATTTCTACTTTTTTTATATTAAAAAGAAATTACAAAACATTAATTTTAATTATTGTACTCATGATTTTTTCAATCATTCTAATACCTAAAGATTTTAGTATTGAGAACATGAATCCTTTTAGGAGCGCATCAATTATAGGAAGAGGAAGTTCTATGAAAGCCGCCATAAAAGTATTTGAATCATCACCTATATACGGAGTTGGTTTTAATTCGTTAAGGTATTCACAACGAAAACTTGGAGTTTTGGATACAAGATTTGAAATAACTCACGCCGGAGCAGGTGTTCCTAATTCATATCTTGTTGTTCTTGCCACAACAGGACTTATAGGATTTATTATTTTTTTGACATTTCTTTTCTTTGTTATCAAAGAAGCTTTCTTAGTCTTTGCGCAAAAAAAAAGTTCTGAAAGTATTGTAACAATATCTTGTTTGTTTGGAATATTTGTAGGATCGCTTTTTGAGAATATACTTTTTTATCCAATTATTGCAATTTGGATTTTTACTCTCGTTGGAGTTACGGTTTATAGAAGACAGTAATGGTTTTTGTGGTAGTTTTGAAAGCTTCGTTTTGTGCCTCAACGGAAATTTTATTTTCACCTTCTTTTAAGGTCAGGGTATAGCTAAAATTACCTGAAGTATCTACTATTGCGCGAAACTCATTTACTTTAACAGAGTTGTCAGCATCTGTTTGTCCGCTTATAGTTATATCCTGATCTGCTTTTCCAAAAGTAGAGTTGTCTGTGGGATTTGAAATTTCAAGTTTTGGTGCGTCCTTTATTAATAATATTTTTTGTTCTTGGGAGAAATCGCTTGTTTTGTCTCCTTTTTTATATCTAATTTTAATTGTGTTTTCTCCAACGTCTAGTCTTATATTTTCTATTTCAAAGTTATTGTTGTCTACGTCTGCTTCTTTATATGATGAGTTGTTTAAAAAAACTTCAATTTGACCTTCTGTGTATTGACTCATGCCCGTGATTGTAATTGATGCGCTAGGAGTTGCTTGAGGAAGAGAATCAAGAGTGGGAGTTTGATAGGGCGCAAGTGATAAGTAATTTATTTGATTTTTATTTTTTCCCTGAAGAGAATCAATAATGCTTCCAAAAAAGGTCAAAATCATTGGACCAAACAATGAAAGAAAAATAAGAGTTGCTGCAATTCCTCCCAGAGAAAAATAAAGCTGTCTTTTTGTTTGCTTCTCAGTTCTTCGTGTAAGACGTGATTTTATCATTAGGAATTTGTATGTCTTCTTTTTACATTTTGTGCAACCTTTAATTCAAGTATTGATTTTCGTAAGTCTTTTTGTGCCAAGATAAAATCCGTATTTTCCGCTTTCTCTTGAAGAACGTTCTCTGCTTTTCTCTTTCTCTCTTCAGCTTTTGCAATTTCAATACTTTCAGCCCTGATTGCGTAGTCTGATAAAATTGTTGCTTTGTTTTCTTTGACCTCAAGGAATCCACCTGCTACTGCAATATGAGTTTTATTACCGTCTGCAAGAATTGTTACTTCTCCTTCTGCTAGTTTTGTAAAAAGGGATACGTGATGTGGCAAAACGGTTATTTCTCCAATGTTTGTTTCAAGAGTAATTTTCTCAACTTCTCCTTCAAAAACTATACCTTCAGGGGAAACAATTTCTAGAAAAAATGTATTATCTTTGCTGGCCATTTTTCAAAGCCTCCTCAATGGTTCCAGTCATATAAAAGGATGATTCTGAAATCTTATCGTGTTTACCTTCGATTATTTCTTTAAATCCTTTTATGGTATCTTCAATTTTTACATATCGTCCCGGAAATCCTGTAAACATTTCAGCGACAAACATTGGTTGAGTTAAAAATCTTTGTATTTTCCGCGCTCGGGATACAATTTGTTTGTCTTCATCTGATAGTTCATCTATTCCCAAAATTGCAATTATGTCTTGTAAATCTTTATAACGTTGAAGAATTCTTTTGATTTCTGTTGCAACCATATAATGATCTTGTCCGACAACATTTGGGTCAAGAAGTCTTGATGAAGAGGTGAGCGGGTCAACAGCAGGGTAGAGGCCTTGTTCTGCAATAGAGCGCTCAAGAGTAATTGATGCTTCAAGGTGCCCAAAAATAGTTGCAGGTGCAGGGTCAGTGTAGTCGTCTGCAGGAACATAAACAGCTTGTACGGAAGTAATAGATCCTTTTTTTGTCGACGTAATGCGTTCTTGTAATAAGCCAATATCTTGTGCCAAATTTGGCTGGTAACCGACCGCAGAAGGCATTCTTCCTAAAAGACTTGATACTTCAGAGCCCGCTTGCGCAAAACGGAAAACATTATCTATAAAAAGCAGAACGTCTTCACCCTTCTGGTCTCTAAAATACTCTGCCATCGTTAGGGCAGTAAGTCCAATCCTAAGTCGGTTTCCCGGAGGTTCATTCATTTGTCCAAAAAGCATGACCGTTTTGTCCAAAACATTCGCTTCTTTCATTTCAAGCCAAAGATCAGTTCCTTCACGGGTTCTTTCCCCAACTCCTGCAAAAACAGAATGTCCCTTATGTACCATCGCAATGTTTCTTATTAACTCTTTTACAATAACGGTTTTTCCGACACCTGCTCCTCCAAAAATTCCTACTTTTCCTCCTTTTGTAAACGGAGCAATTAAATCAATAACTTTGATTCCTGTTTCAAGCATTTCAGGTTTGGTTGTTTGTTCTGCTAGAGTTGGTGCTTCTTTATGGATAGGATCGTATGAAATATTTTTACCTTTAACCTCTCCCATTCCGTCAATTGTTTCTCCTAATACGTTAAATATGCGACCAAGAGTTGATTCACCTGTTGGTACCTTGATTGGAGAGCCTGTGCGTAAAACTGTTGTGCCCCTTTTTAATCCTTCAGTTGACCCCAGAGCAAGAGATCTTACCTCAAAATTTCCTAATTGAAACTCAGTTTCCAAAACTAAAGGCGTTTCACCTTTGCGTTCAATTTTTAGAGCCTCATAAATCTTCGGAGAGTTATCATTGAATTTTACGTCAACAATTGGTCCCTGTACCCGAATTACAGTCCCTTCGTTTTTTTTAAGTGTTTTTATAGCCATATTTAAATATTGTTAGCAAGACCAAGAATCTCATTAGTAATCCTTTCTTGGCGAGATTTATTATATGAGAGTGTAAGTGCATCGGCAATATCCAATGCATTATTTTTAGCATTTTGCATAGCGACCATTCTTGCTGCTTGTTCTGATGTGTGTGCTTCAAGGATTGAGTGGTACAGTTGAACTTCAATATAATACGGTAGCAAATCTGAAATAATATCATGCATATTTGGTTCATACAAATATTCGGGCACAGATTCTATTTGCGCAACAGGGATGGGGAGTAAATCTGCAACGTGAACTTCCTGTGAAAAAACAGAATTAAAGCGAGCATAAAGAAGTTTAACAGAAGAGATATTATTTTCGTTATACTCTTTTTGAATTATTTGAATTATATTATAAACATGATTATAGGATGGGATTGATGATCCCATTGGAAAAACTCCGAGTACCTCAAACCCCATACGTATACAAAACTGTTCTGCTTTCTTACCCACTGCTACAATTTTCGTATTGGGCACAGAAAGTTCCAAAATCTTTTTAGTAATATAAGTATTTAATGAGCCGCATAGACCTTTATCCGGTGAAATTATAATAATAAGAGATTTTTTTTCCATGTCCGGTATTCTAAGAAAAGGATTGGAAAGTGATGATTTGTCTGTATTGTGAAGAAGGCTTGAAGTAAGAGTAACAATTTTTTGGGCGTAAGGTTTATTATTTAGTACCTTATTTTGAGCTTTTTTTATTTTACTTGCTGAAATCATTTCCATAGCTTTTGATATCTGCGCTATATTCTTTGCAGTTTTAATCCTTCGTTTTAATAATTGTGGGTTTGTTGCCATAGTTATTTAATGGTTTTCGCAAAATCTTTTAATTCAGTCGTTAATTCTGAAAGCGTTTTTTCATCCAATTTATCGTCTGTACCTATTTTTTCAACTAATTTTTTATTTTTTATTTTTAAATAACCATATGCCTTTTTTTCAAAAGTACTTATTTTTTCAATCGGTAATTCGTCCAGAACTCCGGTTGTTGCTGCATAAATATTAAGTATTTCTTCTGCCTCTGAAAAAGGAGTGTATTGCGGTTGTTTTAATATTTCAGCAATGCGCTTGCCACGTTCAATTCGTTTTTGAGTTTGATCGTCAAGATCGCTACCGAATTGCGCAAAAGCAGCAAGTTCCCTAAATTGTGCAAGTTCTAGGCGCAAAGGTCCTGCTACTTGTTTCATGCTTTTTGTTTGTGCAGAACCTCCAACCCTTGAAACAGAGAGGCCTGCGTTAATTGCGGGACGTGTTCCTGCGTTAAAAAGGTCTGTTTCAAGATAAATCTGTCCGTCTGTTATTGAAATTACATTTGTAGGAATATAGGCAGAATTATCTCCTGCCTGCGTTTCAATTATAGGAAGAGCTGTTATGGATCCTCCTCCATTTTTTGATGAAAGACGTGCTGCTCTTTCAAGAAGTCTTGAATGTAGGTAAAAAATATCCCCCGGATATGCTTCGCGTCCTGCAGGACGTCTCAAAAGAAGAGAAATTTGTCTATAAGCCCATGCATGCTTTGAAAGATCATCAAATATTATCAAAACGTCTTCTCCGCGATCCATAAAGTATTCGGCAATAGAACATGCCGTAAAAGGAGAAAGGTATTGAAGAGCAGGCGCATCTGATGCGCTTGCTGCAACTACAATTGTGTATTCCATTGCACCTTCTTCATCAAGCTTTGTAATTGTTTTTGCGATATTTCCTCTTTTTTGGCCAATAGCACAATAAATACAAATTACTCTTCTAAGGCCCAAATCTTTTCTCTTCTGATTTATAATTGTATCTATTGCAATCGCTGTTTTGCCGGTGTTTCTGTCTCCTATAATAAGCTCTCTTTGGCCGCGTCCTATTGGAATCATGCTGTCGATTGCCTTAATTCCTGTTTTTATTGGAGTATTAACCGGTTGTCGCATGATAACGCCCGGAGCAATTTTTTCAAGAGGATAGACTTTGCCTTTTATTTTTAATTGTTTACCGTCAAGAGCAGATAGGAGAGGGTCAACTGTTCTGCCGATTAACGCATCTGAGACTTCAACCCCTAGTATTTTGCCCGTAGATTTAACTTTTGTACCTTCTACTATATTTGTTGATGTAGAAAGTAAAATAATTGACACATAATCTTCATCCAGATTGAAAACCAGCCCGCGTGTTCCGTCTTCAAACTCTACTTCTTCACCAAATCCCGCAAGCGAAAGACCGGAAGCATGTATTATTCCATCACTTATACGTAATACATTTCCAACATTCTCAGATTTCGGTGAGATATTAATACTGGATAATTTTTTTTCTATTTCCTTTATAAAATCTTCTGTTTTCATATTTTTTTATATAAAATCATTTTATAGCTGTTCTTTTAACGTTTCAACTGTTTGATTAATATAATTTTTTACGCTTAAATTAAAAATATTATCTCCCGTTTTGATAGAAACTCCTCCTCCGGAAAAAGTATCTTTTTCAAAAACCATCTTTTTTCCCGGAAACATTTCCGAAATAGTTTTTTTAACATCACGAGATATATCTATGTCTGTTTTTACATATACAGTATTATTGTTGACAAGTTTTTTTAACAATAATAAATATTCTTTTAAGTCAGAACGTGACAATTTCTCCGAAACATATTTTACAACACCTTCATCTACATTTTCCAATGCAATAGTAAGGTCTGCTAATTTTTTTAATTGTTGTCTATTCATGTTGTTAAGCTTTTTGAATACGTGCAATATTTCTTTTTAATATCCTTTCTTTTTCATCTTTTGTAAATAATTCTTCTATAACTTTTTCCAATACTTTTTCTGATAACTCCAAAGACATTTCTTTAGCTTGTTTTTCAAGCTGCTCTTTTTCAGAAACAATCTCACGCTTAGCATCCTGAATAATCTTTGCAGCTTCTGTTTGGGATTTAGATAGGAAATCTTCCCTCATCTTCTCAGAAGCCTTTTTTGTATCTTCCAAAATTTTCTCCGCTTCACTTGCCGTTTTTTTTAGAAGCTCATCCCTTTTTTGTTGAGCTTCCTCAAGAGCGATATGAGCATTCTGTGCATCTTCTATCCCTTTTATTATTTTTTTTTGTCTGTCACGTAATACTTTTAACATTGGTTTGTAAAGAAATTTTTTAAATACAAAAGCCAATATTAAAAAATTAATAATCTGTGCAACAAAAAATTCTGGTTGAAAGCCAAAGTTTTTAAATAATTCCATATGTAAAAAGGTTAGTTCCTTTTATTTTGTAAATGCCAAAATTAAGGAGTAAATAGCAATAGCTTCCGCAAACGCCATTCCCAAGAGCATTGGTGGAAGTATTTTGCTCGCCGCTTCTGGATTTCTTCCGATTGCTTCCATTGCTTTAAGTCCAATAAGTCCAATTGCAAGTGCTGGAAAAATACCTCCAATAGCAACAACTAATCCTCCGGTAATAGTAAATACCATTAATGCCCACCTCCTTCCGTATGTGGGTTAATCATAATTGACATAAATACCATCGTCAACATTGCGAAAACAAGTGCTTGTACAAACGCCACTATTGTTTCAAGCAATAAAAAAGGAATAGGAGTTACGAATGCAAACAGTGAAGATATTGTTGCGAGTACTACTTCTCCTGCATATATATTTCCAAAAAGACGGAAAGAAAGAGATAAAAGTTTTGTAAACTCCGAAATAATCTCAAGTAATCCTACAAAAAGAAAAATTGGATTAAAAGAGAAATAACGTTTTAAGTAGTTGACGATGCCGTTGTATTTGATGCTTAATGTGTGGGTTGCAACAAGTGAAATCGTTGCAAGAGCAAGCGTGGTATTAAAGTCGCTTGTTGCCGCGCGTAAAAGAGGAACAAGAACTTTTTTACCTTCTTCTGTGTGAAAAAAACCAATAGTTCCAAAACCGGGCATAAGACCTACTATGTTTGAGAAAAATATTACGAAGAAAAAAGAAGCAAACCAAGGAAAAATATTTGCTGTAAATTTTCCCGATATCTGTTCTGCCATTGAGTAGAGATATTCTATGATGGTTTCAGTTGCGTTTTGAAAAAGGTTTGGAATAGCAGAAAGATTTTTTCGTATTATAAAAATTCCTGAAACAAGCAGAAAATCAACTAAAAAAGTTGCTAAAAGAGTATTGGTGATTTTAAAACCAAAGAAATTTGAAATAATTTCGGGCTCTATTGAAACCATTGAATATTAATTTTATAAAATTTACAGAGAAGAGTCAACACGCATATTGTTATTAATTAGTTGTTTGATTAGTATTTTTGTACCTTTCAATAGTATCTACAAGTATAACAGGTATTTCGTCCTTGAAGTCCAATTTGCCAGAAATCAACACGATTGTATCTCGTAGTAATATATTTTTATATTGCTCAAACGTTTTCGGAAAAACAACACATTCTATTGAAAAACCGGCATGATCTTCAAGAGTAATAAATGCCATTTCGCTGTTGCTTTTTTTAGTAATAATTTTTTTCACACCTGAAAGAAGGCCACCTACTTTTATTCTTGTTCCTTCCGGAGTTTCTATAAGATTTTGAATTTGATGTGAAATATATTTTATTAAATTATCTAATTCCGCAGACAACGGATGGTCGGAGAGAAAAAAACCAAGAAGTTCTTTTTCAAACAAAAGTTTTTCTTTATCGCTAAATTCTTCAAGATCTAAAGGTATGTTTCCTTCGTATGAAATCTTAGAAGGAGGTTCGTTATCAAAAAGACTAGCTTGGGACTTTACTTTATTTTTTTCTTTTGTGATTCTATCTACGGTTGAAGAAATTGCATATAAAAGAGATGCACGTTTTCCAAATTCATCCATAGCCCCGGCTTTTATAAGACTTTCGAGAGTTTTTTTATTTACTTTTGAAAGATCAACTCTAAGGCAAAAATCTGAAAAACTTTCAAATTTTCCATTGGCCCTTGCTCCAAGAATAGTTGATATTGCAGCACTTCCGACATTTTTTATTGCTGATAATCCAAACCTGACGTTTTTCGTATCTTCTATGCTGAATTCGTCCCCAGAGAAATTAATAGAAGGAGGTAATACGTTAACATTCAGTCGTCTGCATTCTGCGACTGCTTGTGAAATTTTTTCATTTTTTGCAGGACCGGTTGAGCCCCTGCTTTCAGCAGTAAGAAGAGCTGTCATAAATTCTACTGAGTAGTGGGCCTTTAAATAAGCGGTTCTAAATGCAATAGTCGCATAACAAGAGGCGTGAGCTTTATTAAAACCGTATCCCGCAAAAGGTGCAATTAGATTATAAATTTCTTCGGCTTTTTTTTGGGTAAGTCCATTTTTTACAGCTCCTTTAACAAAAGTCTCTTCCTGTTTTTTCATCACGGCAGGAATTTTTTTGCCCATAGCTTTTCTGAATTTATCAGCGTCAAGCCATGTGTATCCTGCGATAGCAATTGATGTAAGGAGTACATCGTCTTGGTATGCCAGTATGCCATATGATTGGGAAAGAACATCCTTAAGTCTTTCATCTGGATATTTTATAAGAGAGGGGTTATGCTTTCGTGCGATAAATTCAGGAATGTTTTGCATAGGACCGGGTCGATATAATGCAACCATTGCCATGAGGTCAAAAATTGAAGAAGGTTGTAGTTCTTTTATATATCTTCTCATTCCTGCTGACTCTAATTGAAAAATTCCTGTTGTTTCTGCATTTGAAAGAAGTTTGTAGGTTTTTTTGTCATCGAGAGGAAATTTTGAAACGTCAAGGGAAATGTTTTGATTTTGTTTTACAAAACGTAACGTTTCTTCAATAATTGTAAGGTTGCGAAGTCCCAAAAAATCCATTTTTAGAAGGCCAACACCGTCTTCACCGACTGTATACATGTCATACTGAGTAACAATTCTTTCTCCGTTACTTTCTCTTTGAAGAGGAGTGTATTCGGTTAGATTTTTGTTGGCAATCACAACTCCTGCAGCGTGAGTTGATGCATGACGCGCAACTCCTTCAAGTTTTTTTGCAACATCAAGAAGTCTTTTAGTGTCGTTTTCTTCACGGTAAGCTCTTTTTAGGTCAGGGCTTTGTTCAAGTGCTTTTTCAATAGTCATTGCGTGTCCCTGCCATCCCGGTGGAATCATTTTTGCTATTCTGTCCGGAACAGCATATGGCATTCCTAGCGCCCGTCCCGCGTCACGAACGGCACCTCTTGCTTCCATGGTACCGAATGTTATTATTTGTGCTACCTTATCATCTCCATATTTTGAAGTTACATATTTTATTACTTCATCGCGTCTAGTATCTGCAAAGTCCAGATCAATATCAGGAGCTGAAGGACGGAAAGGATTTAGAAATCTTTCAAATGGAAGTTTGAAAAAAAACGGATCAACGTCTGTAATATTAAGTGCATATGAAACCACGGAACCTGCAGCCGATCCTCTTCCCGGTCCGACGGAAATTTCATTATTCTTTGCCCAATTTGCAAAGTCTTGTACAATTAAAAAATAAGCTTCGTATCCTTTATTTATAATAATTGACAGTTCATACTTTACTCTTTCTTTAATTTCCTCAGTCACTGTTTTATATCTTTCTTTTAAACCTTTATCAACAAGTTCGGTCAGATACTCGGCAGGAGTTTTACTTGCAGGAACTTCAAAAGTGGGCATAATCCATTTTCCAAGTGTTATTTCTAAATTGCATTTTTCTGCAATTTTTAATGTGTTTTCTAATGCGTCAGGGGTGTCTGAAAAAAGTTTCTGCATTTCCTTTTGGTCTTTTATGTAAAAATCAGGAGAGTTTAGCATAGAAAGTTTTCTATCAGCTGTAATAATCGTTGTTTGAGTTCCTATGCAAAGAAGTATTTCTTGTGCTTCTGCATCATCTTTATTTATGTAATGATTGTCATTTGTAGCTACCACCGGAATACCCAATTTTCTGGATAATGCCAATAGTTTTATATTTAACTCATCTTGTCTTGGGATATTAATATGTTTTTGAAGTTCAAGGTAAAAATCTCCACCGTAAATTTCATAGAGTGTTTTTGCTTTTAAAATTGCTTCTTCTTTTTGTCCTGCAAGAAGAGGCTCTGAAATATATCCGCTAAGACAAGCAGAGAGACAAATTAATCCGTCTTTATATTTTTTTAACAATTCTAAGTCAGTTCTCGGTTTGTAATAAAATCCCTCAAGATGGGAAGAAGTTACAATTTTCATAAGATTTTTATATCCTATTTGGTTTTTTGCAAGAAGGATTAAATGGTTGTAGTCTTTATCATCCGTAGTTTTATCAAAACGTGACCTTTTTGCGACATATATTTCACATCCTATTATTGGTTTTATGCCTTGCTCTTTGCATTCTTTGTAGAATCTTATTGCACCGTATAAATTTCCATGGTCTGTTATGGCAATTGAAGACATTCCCAGTTCTTTTGCCCGTGCTACCATTTCTGCTGTTTTTGAAAGGCCATCAAGAAGAGAATATTCGCTGTGGTTATGAAGATGAACAAAATCAGCCATACGAGTTGCTCGGGTAAACCGAGATTACTTTAGCTTTTCTAGTATAGCACTTTTGACGGCGTTTAAGTCAACTTTTTTCCCCAATTTTCTCATTGTTTGTCCTATTAAAAATTGCAAAACGTTCTCTTTACCATTTTTATATTCTTCGACCGCCTTCGCATTTTCTGTAAGTACAGAAGTTACAACTGAGAATAGTTCAGATTCATCGACTGTTTCTGTTTTTTTGTTTTCTAAAATAATTTCTACAAGTTTTGCTGGGAATATTTCTTCAGTATTTACTTTTGTGTTTATAATCTCATTTGCTATTTGTTTTGGTAAAACTTGATATTTTTTTCCGACTTTTACCACCTCTTCAAAATAATCCGCTAATCCTTTTTCTCTTGTTAAAATTTCCGAATCGTAGGATGTAAGATTGTATTTTTGTTCGAATCTTTTAAATTTTTCATCTGGTAATTCTGGAATAGAGCTTTTTAGACTTGTAATTTCATCTTCCGTAAACTCAATAGGAGGGATATCCGGTTCCGGAAAGTAACGATAGTCATGTGCTTCCTCCTTGGATCTTTGAGATACGGTTTCATTTTTTACTTCATTCCAGCCGCGAGTTTCCTGTTTTGGAGTTTGGTTTTTATCTAAAAGTGCTGTTTGACGTTTGACTTCAAACTGTATTGCCCTGTCAACAAATCTGAATGAATTTATATTTTTTACTTCAACTTTATAATTAGGTAAACCTTTTGTGTTTGGTTTGGATAGGGAAATGTTGGGTTCAAGACGCATGTCTCCCTTTTCCATGTCAGCGTTTGATACTCCTAAATAGCGGACAATTTTCTGAAGTTTTTGTAGATATTGAATAACTTGATATTCATTCTCAAAATCCGGTTCTGTAACTATCTCAACCAAAGGAACTCCGGACCTGTTAAAATCAATAAGACTTACTTTTTCATTTGAGACAATTGCGTGAGTAAGTTTTCCTGTATCTTCTTCCATGTGAACTCGTGTAATTCCTATTTTCTTAACATCCGTAGAACCTTTTTCTTTAAATACTTCTATGAATCCATCGTGGCCGAAAGGTAAATCGTATTGGGATATTTGATATCCCTTGGGAAGGTCAGGATAGAAATAGTTTTTGCGGTCAAACTTTGAAAATTCTTTGATTTTGCAGTTTAGTGAAAGCGCAATTTTTACACACCATTCTATGGCAAGTTTATTTGGGTAGGGGAGAGCACCAGGAAGTCCAAGACATACGGGGCATGTATAAGTATTCGGATTTTTTCCAAAATAATCGGCACTACAGCCACAAAACATTTTAGTTTGTGTTTTTAGCTCTACGTGAACTTCAAGTCCGATTACCGGTGTATATTTCATAGATTTGGTGTTTGTTTGTAATACTCAGTTTTTTGTTCAAAAGAATAGCCAATTCTAAAAAGCAAGTCTTCAGAAAATTGCGGACCAAGAATTTGAATTCCTACTGGTAAGCCATTATTAAACCCTGCAGGTACAGAAAGTCCCGGAATGCCCGCAATGTTTGCGGTCACAGTAAGCGCGTCTGATAGATACATTGCAAGCGGATCATTTACTTTTTCTCCAAGTCTCCAAGGAGTAGTTGGTGAAGCGGGGACTATAATTGCGTCAACTCCGCCAGATGACAAATCAAAGGCTTTTTCATAGTCTTTGCGGACTAATGTTCGGACCTGCATTGCTCTTTTATAATATGCATCATAATACCCTGCGGAGAGAGTAAATGTTCCGAGCATAATTCGGCGTTTTGCTTCGTCACCAAATTCTGTTCTTTTATTTCCAAATCTTATCCCGTCAAACCTTGCAAGATTTGAGCTTACTTCTGCAGTTTGAATAACATAATAAGTCGCGATCCCGTATTCTGTATGAGGAAGAGATACTTCTAGTGTTTCCGCCCCCAGATCTTCAAGAATCTTAACAGCCCCTTCAAATGCATTTTTTACTTCTTTTTGAAGCCCTTTTGTAACAAATTCTTTTGGTACTCCTAGCCTTAATCCCTTTATTCCATTTTTAAGATTCTTTAAATAATTTTTAGGTTTGTCTGAGGATAAAGTAGCGTCATAGCCATCTTTACCCGCAGTAGTTTGAAGAATTCTCGCCGAATCAGACACTGTTTTTGTGAAATGACCTATTGAGTCAAGACTTGACGCCATAGAAATAATTCCGAAGCGTGAAACTCTTCCATAAGTGGGTTTAAGACCTACAACATTAGTAAATGATGCGGGAAGGCGTATTGAGCCACCTGTATCAGTTCCAGTGGCAATAGGAGTAAGCCCTGCAGCAACCGCAACTGCAGATCCGCTGCTTGACCCGCCGGGCGTATATTCTTTATTCCATGGATTTTTAGTCGGTCCGAAATCCGAATTCTCACCGCTTGATCCGTGTGCCCATGCATCATGATTTGTTTTTCCCAAAATTATTGCGCCTGCGTCTTTTAATCTGTCAACAACAGTTGCGTTGTAGGAGGGAATATAATCTTTCAAGACATTTGATGCAGCCGTAGTCCTAATTCCTTTTGTTGAAAACATATCTTTGAGGGCAATCGGAAGTCCCAAAAGCGGTAACTTAACACCGTTGGCTAAATCTTCATCTTTTTTCTTTGCTTCCTCAAGTGCTTCTTTTTCACAAACTGTAATAAAAGAGTTTAATTCCTTATCATGTCGTTTGATTCGTTTAAGATATGATTCTACAACTTCGTTTACCGAAAACTTTTTGTTCTTGTATCCGTCTAAGATTGATTCTATTGTAAGATTCGTTACATCCATATATCTATTCCCTATTCACTAAACCCTATTCGTTATCAAATATTGCCTTTACTTTGAAAAAACCATTGTTTTGATTTTTTGCGCCTGAAAGTGCTGCGTTTTGAGATAGAGAATCGTCTGAAAAATTGTCATTTTTTGTGACATTTGTAAGTCCTGTTACTTGTGAAGTTGGTTCAACCCCTTCTACATCAACATCATTCAATTTTTCAACGTAGGTAAGGATTTCTGATAACTGTTTTTCAAACTTGTGTTCTTCTTGCGGAGTTAGCGTAAGATTTGCCAATGTTGCGACTTTTTTTACATCAATCTTCATACAGTTATTATATGTTTGTTGACTTATTCAAGCAAGTAGTTAGTTGATAAATAACCTATAGTGAAATATAATAACTACATGAAAAATGAACATTGGAATTATTCTCCGTTTAGGGGTGATGCTATAGATCAATTTGCCTATGATATCTCATTAAATCACGCGCAAAATCCTGATCGAAAATACGTTGTAAGATGGGGTCAGGGTAGTAATCAATTAACCCGCGCGAAGGTAACAAGGAATGAATTTAACCTTTTAAATCAATTTGGCATTAGTGTAGTTCCAACAGATTTTGTTATTACGGAGAAGGGACTAACAATGGTTAGTAATTTCGTAGATGGGTTAGGAGTCGATACAGCCAGCCAAAAATTAGTCGATGAACTAGTTGCTGGAATTATGGGATATTTTGAATATAAATTCGAAAATAGAAGTGAACCTTTTTTGTGGGACATTGATAGAAGCGAACAATACGTGTATGGTTCTGTAAAAGGTGGAAAAAATAAAATTTATTTGGTTGATGTAGATGCAAGGTATTATGATCCTGAAACTAAACGAAACCCATGGGATGTGGGTTCAAGAGATGATAGTCTGTGTGAGGTATTTTATAAAATACGAAAACATTTTGTTATGGGTACACCAAGTACGTATAGAAAAGATATATTTAATAAAACAGTTCTTAGGTTATCCGGTAAAGCTGAGTTTGTCGAGCATTCCCAAGAATTTGCTTGGTTAATTTGTTCGTAGCTATATTTAAGAATTTCTTTTTACAACAACATCTTTTGCTTTTTGTTCGAGAGAGTCATCTAAGGGTTCGAGTTCAATTTTTTCTCCGTATTTAACCTCCACAGCTTTTTCTATCAGCCAGTCGGCTATTTCTGGATTTTTAGGCAGAATCGGTCCGTGAAGATATGTTCCGATTGAATTTTTATACATAATTCCCTCGGTTTTGTCCTTTCCGTTGTTTCCAGAACCTTTTTTAACGGTTGCAAAGGTCATTGATTTATCTTCTAAATATGTTCTTCCTCCGTGGTTTTCAAACCCTACAATATAGGTTTTAGGTTTTAGGTTATAGGTACTAGAATTAGGTTCGATAATAATATTGCCGATTAGACGATTGACATTTTCTCCCGGGTTTTCAGTGTAGCTTGGAAAAATTTTCAACCCTTCAAGGATTTTTCCGTCGGCTGTTTTATAATATTTACCCAAGAATTGATATGCGCCGCAGATAAAAAGACCGGGAGTTCCCTGTTCAATTTTTTTCTTTAGTGCCGAACCTTTTTTCCCGAACAAATCATGATTTACAATTTCCTGCTGCGTATCTTGCGCGCCACCCATAAAGAAAAGATCGCATGTATCTAGTATTTGGTATTCTGTATCCGGTGAGATTTTTTCTATTCGAACATTTATATTTCTCCACTCACAACGCTTTTGTAAAACTATAATATTTCCGCGGTCACCATAGGTAGACATTAATTCGGGATAAAGCCAACCTATGGTTAGGTTATAGGTTTTAGGGAATAGGTTTTTAGCTTTCATAAAATTTTTCGTCCTTTTAATATTTTTCTTACATCAAGCATGGCGGAATATGTTGCCAGAATATATAAAGTTTGATCGGTTTCAAGTCTTGATGCGGCAACAATAATGGCTTCTGTTAATATGTCATGAATCTGGAATTTAGAATCAGGTATATCGCAGTATTTAATTCTTACGCCCATGTCATAAGCCCTGTCACCGGAAATAGTGACGTAATATGCATTTTTCAATTCTTCAAATTCTACATCCCAAATCCAGCTAACGTCTCTACCGTCCGGAATTCTATCATTTAATAAAAGTAAGACGTTTGGATTCTTGTCTTGTTCAATAATAGCTTGAATTGACTGGTTAAAGCTTGCAGGATTTTTTGAAAGAAGAAGAAATATGTTTTTTCCTTTATAAATAATTCTTTCTTGCCTGCCAAATGCAGGGTCAAAATTTGTAATTCCCAATTCTATCGTTTTTAAATTAACACCGAAACCGTTTTGAAGCAGAAGAGAAGCAGCATTAATATTGTATTTGTTGTAAAGACCAAACATAGGATTTGGAAGAGAGTTAAAAGTAGAAGTCTTTGCGTGTCTAAAACCGCATTTTGGACATTTATATATCCCCATATGGGAATAAGATCTTTTTATAAATTCAAGTTTTGTTTTACACTTCGGGCAATAGAGAAAGTCAACATCATGAGGTGCGTTTTTTTTGTCCATTAACTTTTCGTCAATACCAAAGTAAGAAACATGAAGGTTTGATTTTTCTCCGATAAATCTAAGCATCGGATCGTCTCCGTTTGTGACTAAAAGTGTTTCTTTGGGTAGCTTCTTAAGTGCTTCCTGCCATTTTTCCGCTATTGTATTTACTTCGCCGTAGCGATCCAGCTGGTCACGGAATAAATTTAATAATATAATTGCAAAGGGTGTTATGTGTTCTAGAATACGAGGAAGAGAGTTTTCGTCTATTTCAAAAAGAGCCACGTCATAGGAAATTTTTCCAAAAATATCCGCACGATACACAAAGCTTGAAGCAATACCGTTAATTAAATTTGCGCCTGCTTCATTTCTAAAAACGCGATAATTTTGACGTTCCAGCACCTCTTGGGTAAGCTTTGTCGTTGTTGTTTTTCCATTAGTGCCTGCGACTAAAACAATTTTTAAATGAGGATTTTTTTTAGATAAATTATTGAGAAAGTTTGCATCAAGTGAAAGTGCTATTTCTCCTGGCCACGTTGATCCCGATCCTAAATTAAATGTTTGGGAAACTTTTGTTATAGCTTTTCCCAATGCAATAGGAATGTGCATATGTTAATTATACCCTACATTGATCGGAGAATGCGGATTCTTTCGTTAATTGGTGGATGAGTGGAGAAAAGATTTACCAGCCATTGACCGGATTTCTTTTTAACGTCTGTTTTAAATGGATTTTCTATGTAAAAATGAGCTGTTGCAGTTGACGCAGTTTTCAAAATATTTTTGTCTGCGGCGATTTTTTCAAGAGCACTGGCTAGTCCTTCAGGGTAGCGCGTAAGCAAAGCACCGTCAGCGTCAGCTAAATATTCACGCCTTCGGGAAATTGCAAGCTGAATTAAAGTTGCAATAATAGGAGAGAGTATTGCTAAAATAATTCCTACTATCATAAAAATAGAGCTTGATCTATTATTGTCATCCGAATCGCGAAACCATAAGCTTCTGAAAAAAACATCTGCAAGAATTGAAAGTGAGCCGACAAGAATGGCTACAACTCCCATAAGTCTCGTATCATAATTTTTAACATGTGAAAGTTCGTGGCCTATTACACCTTCAAGTTCTGCTTTTGAAAGTTTTTGTAAAATTCCGGTTGTAGCGCATACTGCTGCGTGTTTTGGATCTCTTCCTGTCGCAAATGCATTAGGAGCTGCATCTTGAACAACATAAACTTTTGGCATAGGTGTGCCTGACGCAATAGATAGATTTTCAACAGTTGTAAATAGATCTCTGTATTCTTCTTTTGTTGCGGGTTTTGCGCCTGACATTGCTAAAACAATTTTGTCAGAGTAATAATATGACCCGAAAGACATAAGACCGGAAATTATAAGCATGACGCCTGCAAAAGACAGACCGTATCCAAGCGCCCGTCCTAAAATATATGAAACTGTCAGAAAAAAAAGTACGAAAAGTATCATAATAAGCCACGTTTTTCTTTTATTTGAGCTTATTGAACTGTAGATTGTCATAATTCTTAGGTCCAGGTTGTTAAATGAAGTTAGAATTTTACCTTAACAGGTTCCTTTTGCGATGAGTCAGTACCAAAGAATTCTTTTTCACCGAATCCGAATTGGGAAGCTATAAGAGAGGCAGGAAACATTTTTATTTTGGTGTTGTAATCCAAAACATTTGAGTTATAAAACTGTCGAGAGTATGAAATTTTATTTTCCGTGTCAGATAATTCCTCTTGGAGGTGTGTAAAATTTTCACTTGCCCGAAGAGTTGGATAGGCTTCTGCAACCGCAAAAAGAGTTTTAAGTGCTCCTGCAAGCATATTGTTAGCTTCTGACTTTTGGCCGGGGGTTTCTGCATTCATCAGGGCGCTTCTTGCTTTTGTTACATTCTCAAATACTTCTTTTTCGTGTTTTGCGTATCCCTTAACTGTTTCAACAAGATTTGGGATAAGGTCATATCGCCGTTTTAGTTGGACGTCAATATTAGAAAGCGCTTCATTAATTCGTTCACGGAGGGTAACGAGTGAATTATAGGTAAACCAAAGATACAGAAGAACAAGTACTACAAATCCAATTACAATATAAATTATCACAATGATATTATTTTGCCACAGTGTTTGGTAAATGTCAACTGAAAAAATACTTATTCTGTCAGTGCCTTAAATATTTGCTGATATGGGTACGTGTTAATAACTGACTTTTTATTGCACCAGCCTCGCCGTGCAACAGACACCCCATAAAACATATTATCCATTTGAGATACGTCATGGCTGTCAGTATTAATTACAAATTTTATTTCTTGCTCCTCAGCTTGCTTTACCAGAGTGTCCGGAAGATCAAGTCTTTCAGGCCACGAATTAATTTCAAGAATTTTATTATTTTTTTTGCAGAAGTCAAAGAGTCTATCCCAATCGACTTCGTAACCTGTTCTGGAATTTAAAAGTCTTCCGGTAGGGTGGGCTAAAATTTTTGCTTTTGGATTGGATAATCCTTTTAATATACGATCTGTCATTTTATCATGTGACGTATTAAAAGAACTGTGTATAGAAACAATTGCAGCGTCAATTAAATCAAGACATTTACTATCGATAGCAAGTTCACCGGAAGCTAAAATATCTACTTCAAGTAGATTTATTACTCGAATACTTTTATTACTCGATTTAATTTGCTCAATTTTATCATTTCTTCCTGCAAGTATTGAGTAAATTTGGTCTTTGGTATGGTTTGTTATGCTTGGATTGTGTTCTGAAAATCCAATGTATTCGTAATTTAAAGTTTTAGCTTTATCGATCATTTCCTGCATTGTATTTATTCCGTAATCATGACTTGAGTCAAGTTTGTAATCGGAATGTATGTGAAGGTCGCCTTTTATGTCTTTTAGCTCTATAAGTTTTGGAAGATTGTGTTTTTGTGAGCGTTCTATTTCTCCAAGATTTTCTCTAATTTCAGGCGGTATCCAGTCAAGACCTAAGTATTTGTAGAATTTTTCTTCTGTGTCAAAAGTTATCATCTTCTCATTTTTCGTGTTAAGTAATTTGATGCCTCTTTCAGAAAGAGACATTTTCTTCTTCAACGCTAATTCGCGAAGAGCAACATTATGGTTTTTGGATCCGGTGAAGTGCTGGAGAAGCGATCCGAACTGCTGTGGAGGAAGTACAAGAAGGTCAATATGTTTGCCGCCGCCGATAAGAAGTGATGCTGTTGTGGGGCCTTTCTCAATAACTCTCTCTTTTGCAGGAAATGAAACAAAATAATCAATTACCTTGCCTGGATTTGTAGATGTTACCGCTATATCAACGTCGCCAACTGTTGACATCATACGTCTCAAGCTTCCTAGGGGTTCTGTTTTTAACACATCTTTGTTTTTTTTAAGGTAGCCTAAAACCTCTTGTGCAAGAGAAAAAGCGTACGGAAGAGTCATCCTTCCTGTTTTTGTCGTCCCTGTACCATATTCATTAATTGCCTGAAGAATATCTGATTGTGATTTATCGCCAAACCCTTCCAGCCCTGATATTCTTCCGTCCGTTGCAAGCTTTTTTACGTCTTCAATAACGGTTTTCGGGTTTATTAATTTAAAATGTGTGACAAGCTTATATGCTTTTTTTGGACCAAACGAAGGAACATCAAGTAGTGGAAAAACTGCCGGTGAAATTTCAGAAAGTATTTTTTCATAATGTATTACTTTCCCTGTCTTAAAAAGTTCAATTAATCTATCTTTAATCGTAGGTCCTATTCCGGGGATTTTTTCAAGCTTTCCTTGTTCGTATAGATTTTTTAGTTCTGTTGAGGAATGTTCTACTGCATCGGCCGCTTTCTGGTACGCAATTATTTGGAATTTATATTTATATTCATCTTTTATCGCGTAAGCTGCCGCAATATTACTAAATAGCTTGACAATTTCTTTATTTGTCATCGATTCTATCCTATCAAAGTGTTGACTCGTATGCAATTATTTGTTACTATAGCCAAGGTCCTAACCTGGGGGCGTAGCTCAGTTGGTTAGAGCGTCTCCCTGTCACGGAGAAGGTCGCGGGTTCGAGCCCCGTCGCTCCCGCACTTCACTGCGTTTAGTGAAGGTATATCAAGTTTGAATTTTTTTATCTCTGCCCAAAAAATAAAATTATGGCAGGAAAAAAAAGTATAAAAAAAAAGATAAACAAATACGTAAGGTCACATGCCTCACTTCATACTTCGCATTCTTATGTAAGTCTTTTATATGGAGCTTTTACTGTTTTAGTGCTTTTTATTCTTATATTTTTAGGGATTAGTTTAATTTCAAAAAGGCAAATGGGAGAGATATCGGGTAAGGCTGTTCAAACATCAGTTGAAGAAGAAAATAAAAAAGCGTTATTGGGTAAGAAAGAATACATTGTTGCCGAAGGCGATTCGTTGTGGAGTATTGCTGAAAAAACATATCAGAATGGATTTGCATGGACAGAAATTGCAAAAGCAAACAACATTAAAACTCCTGATATGATAGAAAAAGGTACAAAGCTTTTACTTCCGTCAAATAATGCAATAAAGAAAACCATTCCCTCTCCTCCAAATAATAATCAAAAGGAAACAATAAAAGGTACAAGCTATACGGTTGTATCGGGGGATAATTTATGGGATATTTCAGTGAGGGCATACGCAGACGGATATAAATGGCCCGAAATTGCACGAGTAAATAATCTTACAAATCCCGACCTCATTCACTCAGGAAATACTCTTAAACTTCCACGTTAAGTTTGATAGAATACAAATAGTTAAACTTTAATGCGGGGGTAATTCAGTGGTACCCCGATGTTTATGCGAGGTTAGTACACCGGTAGTATGCTACCTTCCCAAGGTAGAGAAGCGAGTTCAATTCTCGTACCTCGCTCAAAAAAAATCGGGGCCAAGGAAGATGTCGCGGGTTTGAGTCCCTTTCCCCGCTCACCTGCTATAATGATCATATGAGAAATGCAAAAAAAATTTTGGCCGGAGGACTCTCGGCAGGTTATGCGGGAGGTTCAAGAATTGAAGATGTAGCGCGGGGAGGGTTTCATCTAAAATCTTCTCATATCAAAACTTCTGATGGAATTTACCATGATGAATGGGCAGCTCATAGAGCGGGTGGCGGTCAGGAGATAGTTAGTGTAGAAGATAAAATCTATACTAGAGTTTACGCAGGAGGAACTATTTCTTTAGAGAAACTTAAACAGTTAGGCGTAGAAGAAAGTGAAGTTGGAGATTATTTAAAAAGAAAACTTACAGAATTGGGAGATAAAACAAGATTTGATGAAGATTGTAGTCCGGAACCGGATGGGGAATGGCAGTATACCTATAAAGTTATGAATCGCGAAGATGATATTCCTTTGATTGTTGGATATGAACATTTATTGTTTCAAGACAAGAAAGTTTTTACCCACATCTTTATTATTTGTCCAGTTGATTAATTTCCCCGTTGACGAATTTATGTTGTTTTGATAATATAAATCGTGCCCCTCAGAAATAGTAAAATTAAAAAAACAAAATACATTTTTATCTCCGGAGGAGTTATTTCAGGCATCGGAAAAGGTATCACTTCAGCATCTATCGCTCTTCTTTTAAAGTCTGCCGGTTATAGAGTTGCCCCTATTAAATTTGAAAATTATCTTAATCTTGATGCCGGAACAATAAATCCCATAGAACACGGCGATGTTTTTCTTTGCGATGACGGTACGGAAGCTGATATGGATATCGGAACGTATGAAAAATTTCTTAACCAGGAAATGGGAGATAAAAATTTTGTTACTATCGGAAAAATTTACAAAACCGTTATGGACCGTGAAAGAAGATTTGAATATTCCGGACAAACGGTTGAGGCTATTCCTCACGTGACAAATGAAATTATGCGACGGATTGAGCTTGTTGCGTTGGATAACGATATTGTTCTTATTGAGCTTGGCGGAACAGCGGGAGAATACCAAAATATTTTATATTATGAGGCATCCCGAATGATGACTCTCAGAAAGCCGGGGGACGTAGTACATGTTCATGTGAGTTATGTTCCTGTTCCCAAGCATCTTGGCGAGCCAAAAACAAAACCTACACAACTTTCCGTAAGAACGCTTAATTCAATGGGTATACAGCCGGATTTTGTTGTTGCAAGGTGTGATAGCGTTCTGGATAAAAGAAGACTTGACCGTTTTGCACTTTTTTGCAACATGCACGAAGATGATATAATCGCAAGTCCTGATGTACAAAGTATTTATGAAATACCAATCGTTCTTGAAAAACAAGCTCTTCCTGCAAAAATATTAAAAAAGCTTGGTTTGCCTCAAAAAAAAGTAAATCTTTCCAATCTTTTGTCTTTGCTTAAAAAAATAAAAGCTAAGAAAAGTAAAAAAGTAAAAATAGGAATCGTAGGAAAATATTTCTCAACTGGAGATTACAAGCTTAGAGATGCGTATGCGGCTCTTTTTGACGCAATAGATCATGCTTCTTGGGAGAACGGCGTAGACATTGAGACTGTATGGATTGACGCTGAGAAAATAGAAAAAAAAGGAACTTCCGTTATAGGAAAAGTTGATGGAATTATTGTTCCTATCGGTTGGGGTGTGCGTGGAGCTGAGGGTATGATTACTGCTGCTTCATATGCAAGGAGGAAAAAAATTCCTTACCTTGGGCTTTGCTACGGAATGCAGCTTGCCGTAGTTTCTTTTGCGCGTGACGTTTTAGGCTGGAAAGATGCTAATACTCAGGAAAATGATGTTAAATCTCAACATCAGGTAATCCATCTTATGCCAAAACAAAAAGAAATTATGGAAAGGCGGGCATACGGAGGAACAATGCGTCTTGGTGCATGGGATGCCGGGGTTAATAAGAACACAAGGGCATTTGATATTTACAAGCAGTATAAAGGTTTTAAAAATGGAGAAACGGGACTTGTTTCTGAACGGCATAGACATAGGTATGAGTTTAATCAGGAGTTTGAAAATGATTTTATAAAGAAAGGTTTGATTATTTCTTCAAAATCTATTGTTGAAAATCTGGTTGAAATAGTTGAACTTCCCCGCAGTGTTCATCCGTTTTTCTTAGGAATTCAAGGCCACCCTGAGTATAAGAGCAGACCTGGTAGGCCGCATCCACTATTTCTGGAATTCTTAAAAGCAGCTGCAAAATAGTATACACCTTTTCAATTCAGTATTTTTCTTGTATAATATGAGTTCTATGGAAGATACGACACAAATGTTGCGTGAAGGGAAGCTTCTAAAAATTACACAAAAAATTATTGAGGGAAAGCGCGAACGCTCTGTTCCGTTCACCGGAAGAATTATAAAAGTAAAAGGAAAAGGGTCAAATATGACTATTACTGTAAGACAAACCCTTGAAGGAATTGAAGTGGATAGAATATTTCCTATTCTTTCTCCGACAATTATAGGTATTCAAATTATAGAGGAGACAAAACAAGCAGCTAAAAGAGCATCGAAAAAGGACGCAAAAAAAGCCTCACGCGCAAAAAAGAGAAAATAAAATACAAATATCCTAATTGTGGACAGTACGGGAAGTTTTGGTGAAAAAGAAGCAGAAAAATACCTGACTAAAATTGGATACTCCATTCTTTATAGAAATTTCCGAAGCCGTTTTGGTGAAATAGATATTATTGCAAAAAACGGCGGACAGGTAGTATTTGTTGAGGTAAAAACAAGAACACAAGAAATGTTTGGAACTCCCCTTGAGGCAATTACTCCTCAAAAAATTCGCAAAATTATAAAAACCGCACAATACTATATTTTGAGAAATAATATATCAGATTACAGGTTTGATGCTATAGAGGTACAGCTGGGAGCTCGTGAAATTTTGATAAATCATATCAAAAATATAACTTTTTAATTTTTTCGTGATGCAACTCTTCTTTTGGTAGTGTCTAAAATTCTTTTCCTCATGCGTATGTTTTTAGGCGTTACTTCAAGGACTTCATCATCATTTATAAAATCAAGAGCTTGTTCAAGAGAAAGGGTTGTCGGCGGAGTAAGTTGAATACCTATGTCAGATGTTGAAGCTCTTACATTTGTCTGTTTTTTTCCCTTACAAACGTTTACTTCAATATCCTTATCTCTGGTAGATACTCCAACAACCATTCCTTCGTATACCGGTACGCCCGGTCCTATAAAAAGCGTACCGCGTTCCTGAGAGTTTTCAAGTCCGTAAGACAAAGAATTACCTGCATCTATAGAAACAAGTGCTCCGTTGCGAGTCTGTTCAAGTATTTTTTCGCTTTTTGGAAAATAACCGAGAAAATATGTATTAAAAATTGCGGTGCCACGCGTTTTGGTAAGCAGTACGTTTCTAATTCCCAAGAGGTTTTGGCTTGAAATTTTATAAACAAAGCGCGTAGAGTTATTTGGTTCACCTGTCATGCTGACCATTTCTCCGCGTCTTTTTCCAAACTCCTCAGTAATTTGACCCAAATATTCATTCCCTATATCAATCGTGACTTCTTCGTATGGTTCACAGACTTTTCCGTCTATTGTTTTATAAATTACCTGAGGTTTTGAAACTTGCAGCTCAAATCCTTCGCGTCTCATTGTCTCTATAAGTACTGCCAAGTGAAGTTCGCCTCTTCCTGACACGATATAATTTGCAGATTCGGGGTCTTGTTTTATCCAGAGACCTAAATTTGTTTCTTTTTCACGAAGAAGCCTGTCTTTTATTTGCGCAGAACTGCAGAATTTTCCTTCACGTCCAAGAAACGGACTTGTATTAGGGCCTACGGTAACTCTAATTGTCGGATCTTCAACAGTAATTTTTGGCAAAGATACAGGATTTTCCGGATCAGTAAGTGTTTGACCAATTGTAAGTTGCGCAATTCCCGCAACCGCAACAATATCACCCGTTGTAGCAGTTTCTATCTCGATTCTATTAAGGCCTTCGCTGGTATAAAGTTTTTGTACGCGGTAGGATCCAAGTACTTTATTTTCATCCACAAGGCATGCCATGTCACCTTTTGAAATTTTTCCCCGAGTAACTTTTCCAATACATAGTTTGCCAACGTGTAAATCATAGTCAAGAGTTGAAATAAGCATTTGAAAAGGTTCATCCTCGTTTTGAATAGCGTTAGGAACCTCTTTGATAATTGCGTCAAAAAGAGGTTTTAAGTCTGATTGCATGTCGCTTTTATAATGATCCGGAAGTTCCCAAAAAGCTTTTCCGTCACGGCCTACAGCAAAAAGAGTTGCAAAATGAAGCGCGTGTTCATCATGAGCCAGTTCTAAAAATAAATTTTCAACTTCATATAAAACTTCCAACGGTCGTGCATCTTTTTTATCAATTTTATTTATGACAAGTATAATTTTAAGTTTTAATTCAAGTGCTTTTTTCAGAACAAATTTTGTTTGAGGAAGAGGTCCTTCTGCAGCATCAACCAAAAGTATTGCACCGCTTGCCATATTTAAAACACGTTCTACTTCTCCACCAAAATCCGCATGCCCAGGCGTATCTATAATGTTTATTTTTACGTCGTTAAAAAAAACTGAAGTGTTTTTTGAAAGTATAGTAATTCCTTTTTCTTTTTCCAGGTCGTTCGAGTCCATGATAAGAGTTTCGCCCATTTCTTTTTGATTTCCACGAAAAGTATGGGTTTGTTTAAGCATTGCGTCAACTAAGGTTGTTTTACCATGGTCAACGTGTGCAATAATTGCAATATTTTTTATTTGAGTCAGTGTATCCATAATTTAAAAAAAAGACACGAGACTTACCCGTGTCATGCGTACTTATTATATCACATGATGCTAATTTTGTGTCGGGTGAAGCTCAGGCGTTATCAGAAACCCCTTTAAATCAAGCCTTCCAATGATTACGCGGTAGCGCATGTGAGATCTGTTTGCAAGAGATGCGATAGTTGTTATTTTTTTACCTGCAAGAATATACGAGAAGTCAACGGTGTCACGTGATCCGTTTCCGCTTGCCGATTTGACATATACTTTTTCATCGTTCGGAATAAGCGAAAGTTCTTGTGCAAGAACATTGTCAATTGATGTTCTGTATGCTCCCGTGTCTATTTTTGCCAATACATCTTTTGTTCCCCCTTTAAATCTTATTGTAATCGGTTGGATAACCGTAATAATATTCGTTTTAGCTGTAACTTTCTCAGAAAAACTCTCAGCAAAAAGAGACTTTGATACTTCAACTCCTCTTTCAGGTGTCGGCAAATCCATATTTTCAACTCTTTCAAGGCGTGTTCTTAAAGAGGCTCTATTCGCTTTTTGTATTGCCAATCCGGGTCTTGCGTTTATCTCAAGAATAAGCGGTCCCTTATTTTCGTCCAGAACAATGTCTATTCCGGCGTATCCGAGTCCCGAAACACTTTGCGCCTTTGTAGCAAGAAGCAAAATATTTTCCCACTCCGGAATTTTTATACCGGAAATTTTAATTTTTGTACCGGGAATTCTTGTTATTGTTTTATTTTTATGAATTGCGCTGGTTGTAACTCCTGAGCGCATGTCTATTCCAAAAGCGATTGCACCTTGATGAATATTGGCTTTTCCATGACTTTCGGCAGTAGGAAGACGCATCATGGCCATGACAGGAATTCTATTAAAAACAATTACGCGTATATCCGGAATTCCAATCGCCGCAAGTTTTTTAAAAAATGAATGTCTTATAATTCTTTCTTCTATAAAAGCAGCATCCGGCAGAAATTGTAAAGAATATGCCCCTTCCTGTATGTCAAGAATGTATGATTCAAGTGACTTTTTTTCTTTCACCTCATCATTAATTGTTCTTCCTGTCGTTTTCTCCCACCTTTTCATAACAAGTATTCCCAAACCGCCGTATCCACGTGCAGGTTTTATTGCAAAACCTGATTCCGGAAGACTTGCCCAGTCAAAATTTCTGATATCATCCCGCGTCTCAAACGCTGCAAGAAGTTGAGGGGTGGGAAGATTATTTTCCAAAAGAATTTTTTTAGTTGCAAGCTTATCATCGGCAATGCGTTTTGCAACGGCCGGGTTATATGGCCTAATGTAAAGAAAATTACGGGCGTTCATGCCCAAAATATTTCTAGTGACTGTCATGTTTTAAAGTTTTTGAAAACCTAAAATATTCCGTAACTCTCAGGCCAAAATAACGTCCGATAATAACATTAATAGGAATAAGGATAAGAATCACTTCGGGATATAAAAGAACTATTTTTCGTAGAATATCCGAAGATAAAAGAAAATATCCGACAATTCCAAGTGAGAGCGTTACAGCAGTAATTGAAAAAGTTTCATTTATAGTTCTTTCAAGCTGAAGTGAAATAATTCGTTCAGAGAGAATAATAAGTAAAAGTATCGGAAATATAGAAATACCCGAAACATTCAAAAGCCCCGCTGCGGTACTTAGTGTTAAAAAAGCAAAAACGGATATTGCAACAATAAGAACCGAAAGAGCAAGTTTTGGAAGCTGCATTATCCTGACTTTTTTAAGAATAAGTCTTGCAAGGGTTGATGCTATAACAATAATTGCAAGAAGAACGATTCCGGGCCCGATTCCTGTTGCCAAAAGAGTAATTGATAGAGCAATAGGCACAAGCATATCAAGGCTTGGAAGTCCTACAACGTGTCTAAAAAATACAATAATTGTTGCAAGAAGAGGCATAAGAAGAATAAGAAGAACAGTGTTTGCAGGCACACCGGTTCTTACTGCAAATTGCACAGAATAGGCGATAAAGTTAATAAAGTTTGGGTTTTTCTCCGGCCTTCTATTAAAAAGAGTAAAAACTTCTTTTTTCTCCGTTTCTCCCTCAGGCTTTGTAACATCTGATTTTTTTATGTCTGAAAATTCTGCTGATGTGCTTGCCGTCTGAGCGTTTTGAGTTGCGATTTCCTGCGGTATAAGATCTACAAAAGGGTTTTGCATTTGAGCATAGGCTTCGCTATTTAAAAATGTAGCGAAAAATAAAGTTACAAAAAAAATTACAACAATTTTTTGGATATTCATATTGCCAATATCGTATCAGACCTAGCCCCCCCAATCAACATAGGGAGCTGGTAATTATATCCTATATTACTTGTTATATCAAATGTAATTATAAAAGGTACTTGATATGTAACCTCATTTTTTGTCATGATGTAGTTAAGCCTTTTTATGGAACAGGATTTATTGGATGAATTGATAAAAATTATCGAAGGGGATGTCGTAACCGATCCAACAACTCTTTTGGAATACAGCCATGACGCGTCTTTATTTGAAATAAAGCCGCAGGCTGTTGTATTTCCGAAAACTGATAAAGATGTTGAGGCGCTTGTTTCATTTGTTGCTGCTAAAAAAAAGGAATATCCTCATCTTTCTCTTACGGCGCGTTCTGCCGGAACAGATATGGGCGGCGGGGCAATTAATGATTCGATTATTGTTTCGTTCACAAAATATTTCAATAAAATTCCTACAATAAACGGAAATATTGCGACTACTCAACCAGGCGTCTTTTACAGGGATTTTGAAAAAGAAACAATAAGACAGGGTTTGTTATTTCCGTCTTACCCGGCGTCCCGGGAACTGGTAGCAATGGGAGGAATTATAAATAACAATTCGGGAGGAGAAAAATCACTTTTTTACGGAAAAACAGAGCGATATGTAAAAAAAGTTAAAGTTGTCTTAAGCGATGGGAATATATATTCATTTCATAAAATTTCAAAATCTGTTCTTGATAAAAAAATGAAGCAGGACGATATGGAAGGAGAGATTTATAAAAAAATGTTTAATTTAATAGATAAAAATTATGAGCAAATTATGGCTGCAAAACCGAAGGTTACAAAGAATTCGGCAGGGTTTTATCTTTGGAATGTTTACAATAAAGAAACGGGAGATTTTGATCTGTCAAAACTTTGGGTAGGGTCTCAGGGCACTCTAGGTTTACTTTTAGAAGCTGAAATAGAGCTTGTTCCCATGTATATGCACAGGGAAATGATGATAATTTTTCTGCATGACTTATCTCATCTTGGGGACGTTATAAATGCGGTATTACCCCTTAAGCCTGAGAGTTTTGAATCATACGATGATAACACTTTGAAGCTTGCCCTGAAATATTTTCCTGAATTTGCAAAACAATTAGGAGCAAAAGGCTTTATCGGAAGCGGAATAGCTTTTCTTCCTGAGTTGCTGATGGTTGCACACGGGGGCTTGCCGAAATTAGTTCTGCAGGTTGATTTTACGGGAAATGATCCTGAGGAGTTAAAGCAAAAAATACAAACACTGAAGGAAAAACTAGCGCCGTTTCATCCCAAAACAAAAATAGCAATTGAAAATCAAGAGCAAAAGTATTGGCTTATAAGGCGTGAAAGTTTTAATCTTTTAAGAAAAAAAATTAAAGACAAGCATACAGCTCCTTTTATTGATGATTTTGTAATAAAGCCTGAATATATTAGTGAGGTAATTCCCCAAGTTACGTCTATTATAAAACGGCATAAAGGCTTCATTTTTACGGTAGCAGGACACGTGGGTGATGGGAATTTTCATATAATTCCGCTTGTAGATATCACAAAAAAAAGTGTTAGAAACGCCATTCCCGAAATTGCAAAAGAAGTCTATGATCTTATAATTAAATACGGAGGATCTATTACGGGGGAACATAACGATGGGCTTATAAGAACTCCATATTTAGAAAAAATGTACGGAGAAGATATTTGTAAATTGTTTAAAAAGACAAAAGAAATTTTTGATCCGCAAAATATTTTTAACCCCAGAAAAAAAGTAGGAGGTACATTAGGTTACGCTATGGATCATATAAGAGAGCATTGGTAAAATTACCTCTTACGAGAAGATTTTCCTTTTGACTGTGAAGTACCCAAATAGGGAAGTAGATAGCGGTCAAGACCCCAAAATCCGGCTACCCTCCACGCAAGCATAAGAAATACCTGCAGCAAAAATAATAAGGGGTTGGTGCTTACGGTTCCGGCAAATAAATAATTAATATTCATAAAAGCTCCGAAAAAGGCAGAAATTCCAGTAAAAATTCCCAAAATAAGAGCCACACCTACTAAAAGTTCTCCGAAAGCAACTAAATATGAAAATAAGATACTGTTTGGGAGAGCAAAATTATTTATAAATGCTGCGTACCATCCCGAAACATCAGGGTGCGTGCCCGATGTTTTTAATAGGGCACCGTTAAGAAACCCTTCAACAGCTACTCCTGCTTTTGGCCCCACCCATACAGGATTTACTACTTTTGCCCATCCTGCAACAGTCCATTCCCATCCGACCCAGAGTCTTAAAAGAAGCCAAAGAAAAGACAGTTTTGTGTCTGTAAAAACAAATCGCAAGAAATAAGGCTCGGCAATATTGGCAGTACTTTTCATGACACTATATTTAACGTAGCATTATTTTTTATTCAATGCAATACCCTGAAATTTTAAATATTGCATATATTATAAAAAGAGTTACAATAAATTATATGGCTGAAAAACACACCCATAAAAAAAGAGAGAAGAAAAAACCAAAGAAGCAGAAATAATTAGGGGTTTAGAGCTTTAATACATGCTTCTTTTGCCTGAGAATATGTAATGCTATCACAAGCCGATGAAGGCACTTGTGTATTCCCACCGCTTTTTTTAGCAGCAGATGTTGGAAGTTTTTGCAGTATTTGACTAAGATCTGTAAACGTTACGTTTGCCGGGGGAGTAAATTTACTTTCATCAACGCTCCAATTGGAACATTTAACATCCACTTCTTTATTAACATCAAAATTTTGGTTTGCATTTTGAGTATTTTCACCGGTAGCTTTTTCGACTGCGTCAGCTTTCATTTTTGTCCCTTGGGTTGAATCAGATGTCCACACATAGACATATGTTCCGTCCTGAATCATATAGCTCAACGTATTTTTACCGTTTACCGTTACGTTAAAGTCCCCCCTCATTCTTTTGCCTGAGACAAAAATGGTTCCGTTTGTGCTGGTGTTTTCGACTGTCGGATAAGTAGTTGTGCAGGTTACATTTCTATTTCCTGCCAAAAGATCCCTGAAACTTGTTTTTTCACTTACCGCTTCATTATTTGCCTGGTTTGCAGTTAGAGGATCTGGTGTAGTTTTTGATTTGCCTAGAAGAAAATATGCACCGCCTAACAGTAATACAATTATTAGTCCTATTCCAATTAATACATTTCTTTGCATCAAGTTATTATAATACCGAATTCTTGAAATAATAAAGGGGCAATACAGGAATTTTGATATACTATTTATGTTAAGTACCAAGTTAGTCATTGTACTTATTTCAGGCTATGTTTATTAAGTATTTACTAAATCCAACAGACAGGATTCTTAACTCTATCACAACGTACCGCTTTACACTTTACTATTTAATTTTTCTTTTATTGGTAGCTTTTGTAGGAACATTTTTAAAATTTATTCCTTTTGGTCCACTTGATTTTGTATTGAGTACGGCAACAATAATTTTTTTTTCATTCATATCAAATTATTTCTTTGCAAAACTCTCCGGTTTGACTACAAACTTTGAGTCGGTTTTTATAACGGCTCTTATTTTGGTATTTATTATTTCTTGTAACTTCGCAACGAATGCTCCATTTTTGATCGTTGCGCCTGTTCTTGCTATGGCTTCAAAATATTTTTTAACGATCGAAAAACGTCATATTTTCAATCCTGCTGCATTGGGGGTTGCGGCTGTTGCGCTTTTGTCGCCGGACCACGCCGCAGTTTGGTGGGTTGGTACGCCGTTTATGGCACCTTTTGTACTTCTTGGAGGCCTCCTGCTTACAAGAAAATTACGAAAGGAAGCTATGGTTTTGAGTTTTATAACAGCTTATCTATTCTTTATAATTCCTACTACAATTTTACGAACAGCAAGCTTGCCAACTTTTTTTACATCCTTTCAATTTATTTTTCTTAAATCAGTAACACTTTTTTTTGCATTTGTTATGTTGGTTGAGCCATTAACGACGCCGGTAACAAAAAAACTTCAAATATGCTATGCCATATTTGTTGCGTTTCTTTACTCAAATTTCCACTTGTCAATTTTTGCTGTTGCGGTAACGCCCGAGCAGGCCATTATTTTTGGAAACATTCTGACATATTTTATAAATCCTAATTATAGACTTTTGCTAACTCTAAAAGATAAGTTTAAGCTTTCACGCAATACATATGCATTCATTTTTAATTTTCCGAAATACTTCAATTTCGTTTCTGGTCAATATATGGAATGGACTCTTTCGCACATTAGTACGGACTCGCGTGGAAATAGACGTTATTTTAGTCTTGCTTCATCTCCAACAGAGCAAAACATAATGATTGCAGTAAAATTTTACAACACTTCAAGTTCTTATAAAAAAAATTTTTTAAAAATGAAAAAAGGAGAAAAAATTTTTGCATCTCAGCTTGCTGGCGATTTTGTTTTACCTAAAGATATCTGTTTGCCTCTTGTTTTTATAGCAGGAGGAGTTGGGATTACGCCTTTTAGGTCGATGTTAAAATATATAATCGACAAACAAATTACAGTTAATATTGTTATGATTTACATAAATAGTACAAAAAGTGACATTCTTTATGATGATATTCTGTCTAGTTCGGAAAAATTTGGTGTAAGAACAATTCATGTTCTAACAAGAGATTCAAGACTTACTAATGGACGGAATTGGATGTATGGACGTCTTACGGCGGACATGGTTAAATCTGTAGTCCCGGATTTTGTTTCACGCAAATTTTACATTTCAGGCCCACAGCTTATGGTGCAGGGAATTGTTAAAATGCTTAAAGAAACAAATGTTTCTGGTAGAATGATAGTGAAAGATTTTTTTCCCGGATACACGGATGAGTAAAAAAATTGCCGCAAAAAAACCCCTTGCGGGGCTTTCCTGCCGAAAAACTATTGCTAGTCTTTCTACCCTTGAAACTTTCGAATCAAGAGTAACTGAATTATATATCTAAATATTACACTTGTCAATATGACCTTGTTCTGACACCACATATGCAACAGTGTTGATACACTGTAGATATGAGGGTAAAACCAAATATAATAATTAGAACACTCAAGAAGAATAACTATTCGGTTTCAAAAACCGCATTATCTTCTAGGAGTCAATCGTGTAACGGTATATCGGTGGATTAGGCGTTCAAAATCAATTCATCAAGGTGGGTTTGGATTGTCAGAAAGAAGATTATATAGAAAATCCACACGACCACATCTAGTACAGAAAAAGCTCACAACTCAACAAGAACAGAATATCGTAGCCATTCGGATAAGAAAGAAATATACTGCTGAAAAGATTAAAAAGATTTTGGCGCTTGTTGTTTGCTCGCGTACAATTCATAGAACACTGAAGCGGTATAATCTTGTTGAGAAATACTCATACTATAGAAGACCAAGATTCCAAAACACGATACATATGCATGTAAAAAATACTCATACCGTAGGGTATCTTCAGATGGATGTAAAATACCTAACTCCGGAGCTAACCGGTCTTCCCTGGACATGTTTTGAGTATGCTGTGATTGATATTTATTCACGGTATAAAGAAGTAGTCATTTTAAACCACCTCGATGAAGACGGAGCAATAGCCTCCCTTCTTGAAATCATTCCAAAACTTCCCTTTAAGTCACTGTTTCTTCAAACAGATAACGGGCTTGAATTCCAAACAAGATTTAGGACTTTTGTAAAAGGGCTTGGTATGGAGTACCACTATATCCATAAACGGACACCAAATGAAAATGCTGTTATTGAACGGTCATTTCGTACAGATCAAGATGAGTTTTTGTATAGACTTGAAATGCCACCACAAAACTATGATGAACTAAGAATATGGTTTGCCAATTGGATACGTGAGTATAACTATGAGAGACCACATTTGGGTATAAACCTGCAAACACCATATGAAGTTGTCGCAAATGTCATGTCAGATTAAGTATGACAAAATTAAACCTATTGTATCCGGTAAGAATAGAGAATAATATAGATTGTATGACAAAAGAAATTGTTGATGGTGTCAAAGATGGGAATGGAGTTGTCCGCCCAATTTCTTTTGATTATAGACAAATGACAGATAATCAAGTAATGGCAGAACTTACAAGAATAAATTTGGTCGTTTCAGAAAGAAACTTGTGGGGTAGGTCAAGCCGTAGTCCTTCAGCAAATAACAGCTTGAAAAATAACGGAAAATAATGTTTAATGAGTGCCATCATAAATATATATGAGGAAGAAAAATAAGTCTTTGGGAGGAGTAATTGCTGCAGGATCTGCTTTAGCAGGAGCCGCTTTGGGAGCCGCAGCCGTTATTTTGTCTGATAAGAAAAATCAGGAAAAAATAAAAAAAACAGTTGATGACATATCACGTGAAGCAGTTGTAATTGGGAAGAATATTAAGAAAAAAGCGGAGGAATTTACAAAAACACCCGTGAGCCCTGTTTCCAAAACACCCGTAAAAAAGAAAACCTCAAGAAAGCCAACATCCTCTGCAAAGAACTAATTTGCAATTCTGAAATATTACAATATGATAAGCGTTATTGTGGCAGAAGAAGACAGAGCAGGAAGATTACCCTAACCACCCGAAAAACCCAAAGTATTCGGAATTTTACCGCTTTAACTCTTGATTCAAAGTTGTGGTTAATCCAAAAGTTGTGTTTGAAGGCAGCAAGCCCCAGTAAGGGTTTTGGATATTTCATTTGATGCAAATATGTCAAGAAACGAAAGAAGGTTTCAAGAAGGAAAAGAAATGGAAGAGCAATTCCGCGAGAAAATGAATCAATATTTTCTAAAAAAGGGGTAGCGCGGTTAATTCCCTAGTCCAATTAATTAAACAATTAACTTCCAATCCAAAATCTTACCTAAAATTATCGTAAGTTTGCATACTGGAACAATTTAAGAATAGGTTTGAATAAAATTTCTAAAGTTTAGTTTAAGCTGTATTCTATGAACGATCGCAACCCCTCTAGGGTTTCAGATGCAGATCAAACACCTCCTGAGGCGTTTTAAAGTTGAGACGTTTCCGAGGTCTGTTATTTAACTCCCACTCAACGTCTTTTAGCTCTTCATCTGCGATTGTACTAAAGTCTGTCCCTTTTGGGAAGTACTGTCTTATCCACAGATTACAGTTTTCATTTCCTCCCCGTTGCCAAGAAGCGTATGTATCGGCAAAATATGCAGGAAGCCCAAACTCCTTAT
>MNYS01000002.1 GCA_001873215.1 Candidatus Levybacteria bacterium CG2_30_37_29 | reverse complement strand
TCAATTCTTATTTCTTAAAAACGCGGGGATGTTGAAAACGCTATTTTCATCGTCTTCTTTTTCACCATTATCATCTGCAATGGATCTCGCAATATCATCTTCTTCCGACGCGGTCTGAACCGTTGAATCGGCATATTCCTGAAGTTTTCTTCTTGACTCATCAAATCCTGTTGCAATAACCGTAATTCTTATCTGGTCATGCAAGTTTTCATCAATTGTCGCGCCAAAAATAATATTTGCGTCCGGATCTGCTGCCGCTGCAATTATCTTTGATGCTTCATTTACTTCAGCCATTGAAAGATCTGTTCCTCCAATTATATTGTAAAGAACACCCCTCGCCCCTTCCATTGACACTTCAAGAAGCGGAGATGAAGTCGCCTGACGCGCAGCAAGCTGCGCCCTATTCTCACCAACCCCAATTCCAATTCCCATAAGAGCGCTGCCAGCATCAGCCATAATTGTTTTTACATCCGCAAAATCAACATTTATAAGCCCCGGAACGGTTATAAGATCTGAAATACCCTGTACTCCATGATTGAGAACTGAATCGGCAACCCTAAAAGCTTCAATAAGCGACAATTTTTTGTCGACAACTTCAAGTATTCTTTGGTTTGGAATAATTATTAAAGTGTCTACTTTACCTTTTAGGTTTTCAATTCCTTCTTCAGCGGCAACCATGCGTCGAGTCCCCTCAAAGTGAAAAGGTTTTGTAACTACTGCAACTGTCAAGGCGCCTACTTCTTTTGCAATTTCTGCAATAACAGGCGTTGCGCCCGTTCCTGTTCCACCGCCCATACCCGCAGTCAGAAAAACCATATCACTGCCTTCAAGCATTTCTTTTATTTTCTCGCGCGATTCTTCAGCAGCCCTTAACCCCATTTCAGGATTTCCTCCAGACCCAAGACCTCGGGTAAGATTTTCACCAATTTGTACTTTTATCGGTGATTGGGAAGTAAGAAGAGCTTGCGCGTCTGTATTAATACTTAAAAAATCAACTCCTACAATTTGGGAATCGGCAATCATTGAATTTATTGCGTTTCCTCCTCCTCCGCCAATTCCAATTACTCGGATTTTTGCAAAACTTGTTGTTTGAGGACGTATTAACATACTATTTGTGCTATCCTAGCACAAACAATATATGTTTGCAAGAAAGAAAGAATTCGGAAATTTAAAACCTTGGAGTAAAATTTTTAAATATTTTTTTAATGCGGGAAACAAGATTATTTAAAGGTTTGAATTTAATACTTGAAAATAAATTATTAAAAATTGCGCCTGACTCATGTGATTTAAAGTCTCGACCAAATATCAAAAGACCGACAGCGGTCGCAAAAGACGGGTTTTCAACATCATCAATAAGCCCTGATATATTTTGCGGATACCCAACTCTTACCGGCATTGAAAGCATTCTTTTTGCCGCTTCTTCAGCTCCAACTGTCCTTGCTCCTCCACCTGTTATAACAACACCGGCTGGTGTTTGTGTAGCAAAACCGCTTTTCTTAAGCTCAATGCCAATCATAGTAAATAACTCATTTAATCTTGGCCGGATGATTCCGTCAACAAGAGTTTTTTGTGAAACTTTCTTAAGATCCTCTATGAGATGAAGCTCTCCCAAATCCAATTCATCTGCATTTTCATCTCCCTCAACTCTTACGGCCCTTTGTCTCCTGCCGTATTTCTTTGAAAGATATAATTTTATTTTTTCAGCGCTTTCAAGAGAAATGCGAAGTCCGATTGCCAAATCGTTTGTGATATGCCGCGCACCAATTGGTATAACACCCGAATATGAAAGTGCACCTTCTACAAAAATGCAAATATTTGTAATTCCCGCACCTATATCAACAAGAACTACTCCTAATTCTTTTTCTGTTTCTGTCAAAACAGCAAGAGATGAGGCAAATCCTGAAAAAACTAAAGCATTGATACCGACTCCAGCTTCCTGTTCTAAAACCCTTTGGACATTTTTGACTGATACGGAATTTGCAGAAATTATATGAGTATCAACTTCAAGCCTAACACCTGTCATACCAATTGGATCTTTAATGCTTGGCTCCCCGTCAACTGTAAAAGTTTTTGGCAAAACGTGCAAAACGGTTGTGGTTGATGGCATGGACACCGCACCGGCAGCCTCCAAAACCCTTTCGACATCAGGTTGAAAAATTTCACCTTCAGGATTTGAAATTGCAACTATGCCTTTTGAATTCTGACTTTGAATATGCACGCCGGATAAAGAAACAAAAACGTGGTCAACTGCATATCCTGCCATCCTCTCGGATGCATCAAGTGAAGAATTTATAACACCGGCCGCTTCTACTATGTCTACTATTTGGCCTTTCTTAATACCTTTTGAAGGAATTTCCGTAACACCCAATATATTTACGGAATCCTGCTGTATTTGTCCGATAACTGTTGCAATTTTTGACGAACCTATATCTACTCCTACAACAATTTGATTATCACGCATAATATTTTTATATTACTATTTTTAAAATTTTACAACAGGATTAACAAAGCGCAAATCGATTAGAGTTGGCTTTTTTGATTCTGTTTTCTGACCTCCATCTATTGTAAGCTTTGTTATTATGAGTTGTAAAGAGGAAACTTGAGGAGCTATGTCTTTATCTAATGTAAAATAAACAGTTGGTCCATCCTTTAATTTTGCAACAATATTTGCCGAAACGGATGAGATTTTTAAAGATTTAACTTCTATATTTTTTTCTTTTAGCAATCTTACTAAATCATCATAAGAGCTTTGTATTATTATCGAAGAAAAATTTGTAGGTATCTCTTTATATTTTAAAATTTTTGCAATTGTTGAAAGTATTAAAAAAGACGTCAGAAGAGTTATTAATAAAACAAGAGTTAAAAAAATAAAATAACTAACTTTTCTTGTTTTTTTCCGATAAAGTCTCTTCATAAACTGATTGTACAATATCCAATACCAAACTTGCGGCATCTTTACTTATAATATTATCTATTTTACTTTTTGTAAAATTATTTCTATTTATTTCAACCGCTTCATTTAATTTTTGTAATACAACTTCAGCTGTTGCGTTTTCCTGTAAAAGAACAACCGCCAGACCAGAATCTTGGGCAAGGCGCGCATTTGCTAGCTGTTCTCCTTTTTGCCCGTGAGGAAGTGGAATAAAAAGTGCAGGAACTTTTGAGGCAATGGCTTCTTGAACAGTATTTATCCCCGCCCGTCCCATAACACACTTTGCATTTGACCAAACCCAACCTATTTCATCATTTTCAATTGTTTTTTTTACAATATAACGCTTCTGAAGTGTACTCGTAAGGCTCTCCTTAATTTGTGAAAGACTGTTAAAATCACCATACTCACCCGAATCCCCTGTTTGATGCACAACAACAAATTCACTTAATAGCTTTTCCAGAATTACAGAAACAGTTTTATTTATAAAATGCGATCCCGCGCTCCCTCCTGTTACATAAAGTAACTTGTCGTCGGGCAATAACTCTTTTAATTTTTTTTCAACTTTAAAAATTTCTTTACGTAAAGGATTTCCTGTCATAACTGTTTTTTCTTTTGGAAAAAAGGGCTGAGAAGTTTCAAATGAAAGGCATATTTTTTTGGCAAAATATTTGCCGATTTGCCTATTTGCAAGACCAACACCCTGAGTCTGCTCATGTATAACTATCGGAATTTTAAGAAGTTTACAAGCAAGGACTGCCGGAAAAGAAAGGTATCCTCCAAAAGTAAGTAAAACGTCCGGACGGATTTTTTTTAAAATGTAGTATGCATCATATAACCCCAAAGGCATTCGTAAAACAGACGGCATTGTATGTTTTGTGAATTTTCTCTGAATGCGTCCGGCGCGAAGTGGGAAAAAAGGTATTGAAAGTTTTTGGCAGACCGAATATTCATAAGAGAAAGTTTTTTCGCCCTCAAAAGAATGTTTTCTCCCCAACACAAAAAAATCGTGTTTTATTAAACCTTCTTCAATAATAGCAAGCGCCGGAGTAAAATGTCCTCCTGTTAAAGCGATTTTCATCTTTTTGATATTTTTGCTTTTTGAGCAATATTTAATAGTATACCAATTGCTATAAAATTTATAATTATTGACGAACCTCCGTAAGAAATGAAGGGAAGCGGTACTCCTGTCAAAGGTATGAGAACTACTTGCGACGCAAGATTTACAAATGTCTGAATGGCTATAAATATAATAATTCCACCTGACAAAAGCTTACCAAACATATCTGTAGTTTTTGCGGAAATTAAAAACCCTATTAAAAATAGTGTAAGGAACATGCATATTAAAATCGTTGAACCTACAAACCCTGATTCTTCTGAATATATTGCAAAAATTGAATCCGTCGTACTCTCCGGAAGATATGCGTATTTTTGTATTGACTGTCCAAACCCAACGCCAGCTGCACCGCCAGATCCCAAAGCAATCAGAACTTGTTTTACGTGATATGACGTGCTTGACAAATCTTTTTTATCAAAAGACTGAAATGCGGTAAGCCTTGCAAGTCTATAAGGCTCAATTTTAATAAGAGTAAAAATACCAACTACTAAAAGTAGCCCTATAAGTACCATTTCTTTTACTGAAACCCCAGATAGAAAATATACTAGAGTTGCGCTAGCCGCGATAATAAAAGCTGTTCCCATGTCAGGTTCTACAATAACCAAAAAAATGTTCAACCCAAGAAGAAGAAGAAAAGCAAATATTCTTCCTTTTTCTTTTACCGAAAGCCATGCAGCAAGATATATTGTTAGAGAAATTTTCAGAAGTTCTGAAGGCTGAATCAAAAAAAACCCCCCATTAACCCATCTATGAGCACCTTTTAATTTGACGCCTATTCCGGGAAAAAAAACAGCTACAAGTAGAACGATTGTTACTAAAAGAATTGGAAGTGCTAAATCATAATATTTTTTGTACGGAATTCTTGATACTATAAGCGCCACAATACTACCAACAACAACCCATAAGGCTTGAAATTTTACAAAATAATATTTATCTCCAATCTGAAGAAGAGAATTATAGGTCGAGCTTTCAAAAAGAATAAAAACTCCTACAAAAGAAAGCAGAAGACTCGTTGCGAATAAAAAAAATCCAAGGCTCTTCATTTATATATAGAAGCTACAAATAATTTTTAACCAATAAACGCTATATAGAGCCCAAGTATTGCAAATATTATCCCAAATATCCAGGCCCTCATAACAATTTTGGGCTCTTCCCATCCTTTTTTCAAGAGGTATAAATGAAGAGGCGCAACAGGAAGAAGCCTTCTACCCAAAAATTTCTTTCCAAGTATCTGGATAAGAGAAGAGCCTACTTCTATGATAAAGACTCCGCCAATAAGGGCTATTGCAAGCGTTTTGCCTGTCAAAAGCCCTATAACCGCAAGGGTCGCGCCAAGAGACAGTGATCCGGCGTCTCCAAGCCATAATCTTGCTTTATAAACATTAAAATATAAAAAGGCTGTTACGCTTCCGATAAGAAGCGCCGTAAAAAGACCTAAAAATGAATCAAGAGCGTGATTTGAGATAGTTAGAAATGCTATGAGACAAATTATAAAAAGTCCTGGTGAAAGTCCGTCGAGTCCGTCTGTAATATTAAATGCGTTTACAAAAGATACTATTATAAAAGCTGCGAGTAATATATAAAAAACTCCAAGGTGTATTTGACCAAACCAATGGATATAAATAAAATTATATCCCAATTTATAATACAATACGGAGCCCAAAATTAAAGCCAAAATCCATTGGATTATGAATTTATATTTGAATCTTAATCCAAAAAATGAATTTTCTCCGTTAAAAATCTTTTTAAAATCATCATAGGTGCCTAAAACCCCAAATCCTATAAAAGAAAATAGTAAAACAAAAAGTTCCCACATCTTAACTTCAACTTGAAAAATCCCATAAGTCCATAATGTTAAGACTGAGACAACACAAATTATTAAAATACCTCCTCCGATTGGCGTACCAACCTTCCAGGCATTATATTTATCAAAAAGTGGAGTTTTTTTATTAAATATGTCCCTTGTTTTTTGCTTCCTGCGCTGTAACTTTATCCTATACAAAAAATCGATAAAAGGAACCAAGAGAAGCGCGGTTATAAAAAGAGAAAGAATTGCAAACCCGAATATTCTATCCATATTAAATTAGAACCTAATTATATCACGGGGCCAAGCTTGATTTCAATTTATATCACTGGTTATTGAATATTTATGGACAAAACTACTTTTTTTTAAGAATCTCTGCGGCACTGTGCAATTCATCAGTAGTGTTTACGCCCCTCCATAGAAATCCTCTTACCTTGTGAGTCTCAACTTTTGCTTTGTTTTTGAATCCGATTTCTATAAGAGATGTCAGATAATATTCTCTTGTAACATGGTTTTTTGGAATTTTGGAAATATACTTTTTCAAAAAAGACTCAGTAAAAATAAAACATCCGGGATTTATTTCTTTTATTTCTTTTTGAGCATCTGTTGCATCTTTTTCCTCTATAATTGCTACAGCTTTCCCTCCGTTATCACGGATAATTCTCCCTAACCCTGTTGGATCATCAACTTCCAGAGTTAAAAATGATAAATCTGCGTTATGCTTCGTGTGAGTTTCAAGTAAATTTAATAGAATCTCCGGACTATATGATGTATCATCACCATAGAATGCAAAAATATTTTTGCATGATTGAGGAATTTTTTTAAATCCGACCAAAAGAGCGTGTCCTGTCCCAAGCCTTTTTCTTTGTACTGCAAAGACGACACCTGTGGGAAAAAGCTTTTCTACGCTAATACGCGCATAACCTACAACAAGAACAATATTTTTAATTCCTGCTTTCTTAACATTTTCAACAATCCTAACAATCATCGGCTTTCCGTGAATTTCATACGTTACCTTATTTCTACCTTTTGCGTTTATCCTTTTACCTTTACCTGCAGCAAGAACAATAGCGCAAACATTTTTAAGCTCAATCATATTTTTTCCTCCACAACATCAATATCTACACCAATAGATGCAAGGCGAGAATCGAATGCTTCATATCCACGTTCCAAATGTTCTATTCCGAAAATAACGCTTTCGCCTGTTGCTATAAGCGCCGCAAGAACAATGGTTGCACCGGCGCGAAGATCCGCTATTGTTAGAACCGCATTATGAAATGGCGTTTTACCTTTAATTCTAACTTCTTGTCTGTATTCATTTTTTTTATCATGTTCATAGTTAAAATTGTATACTTTCTCCGGATTTTTAACAGACGGCATTAAAAATTCTATTTTTGCTCCCATTTTTTCAAGTTCTCCAATATAACTAAATCTGTTTTCATACACTGTTTCATGAATAAGTGAAGTGCCGACAGACTGCGTCATAAGAACTGCCCACGCCCCTTGCCAATCTGTCATAAAGCCAGGATGAGGACCCGTTGTAACATTTACCGGTACAATCATATCTTTTATAAAAAATCTTACTCCGCCGTCTTTTTCCTCCCATTCTCCTCCTGCATTCTTAAAATATAATAGAAATGTATCCAAATCTTTTAATTGCGCGTTTTTAATAATAATACCGCCTCCTGTAAGAGCAGAACATATAGCAAAAGTAACCACTTCATTTCTGTCAGGCATAATTTCATATGTTGTGCCATGTAAAGCCGTAACGCCTTCAATAACAATAGTTCGTGTTGCGGTTCTCTCTATTTTTGCACCCATAGAAACAAGAAAACCGATAAGGTCATCAACTTCCGGTTCTTCTGCTGCATTGTCAATTATAGTTTTTCCTTTTGCAAGAACCGCGGCCATAATAAGTGTTTCCGTCCCTGTATGAGAGTTTTTCTCAAATGTATAATTTGCACCACAAAGACCGTCTGTTTTTGCATAAAAATATCCGTCTTCTGTATGGTATGAAATTTTTGCACCCATTTTTTCAAGCCCTTCAATGTGCCTATCAATTGGCCTGGCACCTATGCGGCATCCGCCCGGATTAGGAATAAATGCTTCTTTATTTCGCGCAAGAAGAGGAGCCAAAAACATAGAACTTGTTCTGATTTTTGCGCCAATTTCCAAAGGAAGCTTTACGGTTTTTATATGTGGCACATGTATTTTTACCGTATGCCCCGAAAGCACCACGTCACCACCTATTTCGCGCACAAGCTCAAGTATTACAAAAAAGTCGCTTATAAGCGGAACGTTTTTTATTTCAACAACCTCACTTGTAAGACACGCCGCAATAACCGTTTTTAACACAACGTTTTTTGACCCAGATACGTATACGTCTCCTTTTAATTTTTTAACGCCGGTAATTATATATCTCTTCATGTGAATTTGAAATTTATAATCACTTGTTTATCAATTTATACCCAACTTTATAAATGTCTCCTGCGCCCATCGTAATCAGAATGTTGGAACTGTTGTCAAAATTTTGGCTGATGTATTCTACCACATCGTCTCCTTTTTCAAGAATTTTTACATTTTTTTCTACTTTTGCAAAAGCCGATTTAATCTTTTGATTATATTCCTTTTCATCGGATATCTCATCCCTGGCTGAAGCAAACGTAGGAAGAAAAATAAGACTGTCACAATCTGCAAAAGACATGGAAAATTCAGAAAGTAATGCAAGTGTCCTTGAAAAAGTATGCGGTTGGAAAATGCATATAATTTTTTTTTGCCCAAAAGCAGTTCTCAAAGTAGAAAGTGTTTTTTGTATTTCAAGAGGATGATGCGCATAATCATCAATAACCAAAGCTCCATTTTTTGTAATTCCAACTTTCTCACTTCTTCTCTTTGTTCCGCCAAACTGAGGTAAAATTTCTTGAATTTTTTGCACCGAAACCCCAATTTCAAGAAGCAATGCAATAGCAGATAGCGCATTTTTTGCATTGTGAAATCCGGGTACCGAAAGAGTAAAACGCCCAATATTTATCCCTTTTGAAAAAACTGTAAAATGTGAGCTGAATTCTTCTTGAGCATATTGGGTAATACAAAAATCATTTTTTTGAGAAACTCCATACGTTATAACATGAATATCCTTCCTAATTTTTTTTACTACTTCCTTTATTCGCAAATCGTCACCATTTACAATTAAAGTACCGTTTTTTTGAACATTCAAAGTTAATTTTTCAAAAGCAACAACTATTTCATCAATTGAATTGTAAAAATCAGGGTGGTCAAAATCAATATTATTTATTATTAAAAATTTCGGGTACTGGTATAAAAATTTTGGTGTTTTGTCTTTTTCTATTTCGGCCGCATATTCATCTGCTTCTGCAATAAAATATTTTCCACGTCCAAAATGCCCTGCGCTTCCGACGGGAAAGATTTCACTTGTTCCAACAGTATATGACGGGTCAAGTCCCAGAGAAGAAAAACATAATGCCAGAAGTGCCGTAATCGTGGTTTTTCCATGAGCTCCTGCGACTGAAATTCTTTCAAAGTCTTTCCTTCCGAACAATTCACCGCTCATAAAGTATCCCACTGCCTGCCCATGACTTATAACTTTTATACCAATGCTTTGAGCAAAAGACGCCTCCGGATTTTTAAACCCGCCGTGAGCCGCAGTCGCAATAACCAAAACTTCTTGATTTTTTGAAAGAGCAACAAACTTTTTAACATTATCACTGTTAAATCCTATAAGCGGATGGATTCCTTCTTTTTTAAGTACTGCGTCTGTAATAAATTCTTCTGATACATCAGAGCCTGCAACTTCAAATTTTGCCTGTTTTGCAATTATTGCAATAGGCGCCATTCCAACTCCTTTTATTCCAACAAAATATATTTTTTTATATTTTTTCATAAAGATTTTATGCGAAAGACATCATGCGTATGAGGAATTTAAATACGCACATGCAATTATACATAATTTTATATATTTTCACAATTTTTTTAGTTTTTAGCGCGTCGGCGCAATATTGTAATAATTTAAAATGTCACGTGCTATTGAAAAGAATATCGGCGCGGCGGTTTCGGCTCCATAAATTGAGGTTTTAGGACGTTTTATAAGAACGAGCATAGTTACTCTTGGATCTTCTGCCGGAAAAAATCCGACAAAAGAAGCTATGGTTTGGGTAGAATCATAATGTCCCGCAAGCGGTATTTGTGCAGTTCCTGTTTTACCCGCAACCTTATAATCCTTAAGCTTTGTCCATTTTGCTTCACCATTCTCAACAGCGTTTACCATAAGAAGGCTCATAACTTTTGCCGCCGCACGTGAAACCGCTTTTCTTAACACTTGAGGTTTTATCTCAATTATTCTTCCTTCTTCCGTAATAATTTTTGTAACTATATACGGCTTCATAAGTTCTCCACCGTTTGCTATTGCGTTTACACCGTTAATAAGCTGAAGAGGGGTAAGAGAAATTCCCTGACCGAAGGTTGCAGTAGCAAGGTCTATCGGATACCACTTTTTTTCACTTCTTAAAACGCTCGTAACCTCACCCTGCAAATCGATTCCTGTTCTCTCTCCTATTCCAAATCGAGAAAGATAGGAAAGCAAATTCTTAACCCCAAGTTTTCTTCCAACAAATACCATACCCGTATTATCCGAATGTTCTATTACATCCGTCATTGTAATATTTCCAAAATACTTGTTATTCCACGTTTTTATGCTGTATTCCCCAATTGATACAGGCCCTGAGCAAATATCGCACTTCGTGTCAGGCTTTACGACCCCGGCATCAATTCCGGCAGCCATAATAAGCGTTTTAAAAGTGGATCCTGGCTCATACAACTCAGAAATTGCAGGATTTATATATGTTTCAGAGTCAAAATTATAATATTTTTGCGTATCAAAACTCGGAAATGAAGACATCGCCAAAATTTTCCCTGTTTTTGTTTCCATTGCTATAGCGCTTCCTCCATCAGCTCCGTATTTCTCTATAGAATCTTTTAATCTTTTTTGTGCGATAAACTGTATTGTCCTATCAATAGACAGAACAACGCTTCTTCCATCAATTTTTTTTTCTTCACGAAGATCATTCACTATTTTATTACCGAGCGCATCACGGACAACATATATTTTTCCAGGTCTTCCGGAAAGTAAATCGTTATAAAATCCTTCTATCCCAAAGTATCCCTTATCCTGACCGTTTGTATCCTTACCCACAAATCCTACCAGATGAGCAGCCATTGAGGCTTCGGGGTAAAATCTCTCTGATTGCTGTTGAAAACCAATGCCGGGAATCTTAAGATCTTCAACAACCGTCTTCTTTTCAGCAGGAATAGAGTTATCAAGTTTTACCCAAAAGAGTTGTTTTGATAATTGTGCGGATATTGACGCTTCGGGAATTTCCAGAATCAAAGAAAGTTTTTTTGCGACAAGGTCTTTTTCAGAAAGAACACGAGGATTTGAATAAAGAAGGTATGACGTTTTATTTGTCGCGATTGGATAGTTATCTGCAGAAAATATATCTCCTCTTTTTGAAGATATCACAAGTGAATCTGTACTTTGTGAAAGCCCGATATTTTTTAATTCTTCTCCCCTTATAATTTGCCAGTAAAAAAGTCTTACTAAAACAATTAAAAAAAGTGTAAAAAAGAAAACAATTACTATAGAAAGTCTGAAAAAAACCGATTTTTTTATCATTTTTTAAGTGCAACTTGAAGAGGGGACGCAAAAGAAATAGGTTCTTTCGGCTCAACAAACCCAAGGTATGCGGCGCGCGAGGAAATATTGTCAAGAGATAAAGAATAGATAACTTCTGAAGATAAAAGTGTATTTTTTTCCGAAAGATCCTCAATTTGACTTGTAATTTTTGTTGCCTTTATGCTATCAAGGGAAATTTTATTAGAAAGATAAATATTTATACCTTCAAGAATCAAAACAACGATAAAAAGAAAAATAGCAGTTTTAGAGATTATTTTCATACAATTTCAAAAAATCTTAATTTTGCGCTTCTTGAGCGAACATTGTTTTCAATTTCTTTATCATCGGCAGTAATAGGTTTTTTTGTAATAATTCTTCCAATTCCATTTTTTTCAAACGACAAAAATTCCCTTTTTACTATTCTGTCTTCAAGAGAATGAAACGAAATAACGCCAAATCTGCCGTTTTTTCTCAACACGCTTACTCCTTCAAACAATCCTGTTTTCAAATTCTCAAGCTCATTATTAACAGTAATCCGCAAAGCCTGAAAAACTTTTGTTGCAGGATGCATCATACCGCCGTATTCTTTTTTTACTTTTTTAACAATATCACCAAGTTCACGCGAGATTTCTATATTTCCGTTCTTTCGGACAAAAACAATCTCATCTGCAATTTTTTGCGCATCATGTTCTTCTCCTACTTTTGAAAAAAGTTCATAAAGAGCATCTTTTGACCAAGTGTTAACAATGTCAAAAGCGGTAAGAGTTGTATCTGAATCCATTCTCATATCTATTTTTTCGTCTTTCCTAAAACTAAACCCCCGGCCTGCCTCATCTATTTGATAACTTGAAAAACCCAAATCAAAAAGTACCCCGTCAACAGGAAAAAACCCGTTTTCTCTGACAATCTGTCCAATTTTTGAAAAATTTCCTTTTACAATTTTCACCATTTTTTCATTTTTAAAAACATCTCTTAGGTGTTCAATCGCATCCGTGTCGCAATCTATAGCTAAAACTTTTCCTCCTCGCTTCAAAATCTCTTGCGTATGCCCTCCTCCTCCTGCAGTTCCGTCAATAAATACTTTTCCAGGACACACATTCAAACCATCAACTGCAGCTTTTAAAAGTACAGGTATATGAACAAAATTACTCATTCACTTTTTTATCTATTTTTTCAACTAAATTCTGTGCTATTTCAGAAATTTTTGGAACCATTTTTTCCTGATATTTTTTCCACTCCAAAGAATCCCAAATTTCTACATATCTGTGAAGTCCAACTGCTGTAACTTCGCCTTTGATTTTTGCAAACGATCTAAGGTATTCCGGAAGAACGAATCTACCTTGGCTATCAAGCTCTACAAAAGAAGCGCCACCCAGTAAAAAACGCTGTGTATCGCGCGTTCCTGACAGCAATAACGGTTTTCCCTCTGTTCCTTCAAGCAATGCTTGCCAATTTTTTTCAGAAACTACTATAAGAGAATTCTCAAATCCGAATGTCACAATAAGCCTTTCACCTAAAGACGTTCTAAAACGCTTTGGAAAAGCAATTCTTCCCTTTTCTCCTACCTTTATAGTAAATTGTCCAAGAAGCATAATTCACCACTTTTCACCACTTTTCTCCATTTTGCTATACTTTTCACACACTGTCAAGAGGAAATATAACCATTTTAGTGATAACAAACAGGAAGAAACACTAAATGTGGATAATAATTTATGAATTAGGAAATAAGAGTTGTTCTAGAGGGTTATATCTTCTTCTACCGAACCTACATCTCCATTTGAATACGTAACTTTTATAACAAATTTTACGGCAGAAACAACATTGTCGTATTTACAAATATTTCGGGAGCATGTCCCAAGCTCAATTGTGCGTTTTATTTCAGAATCTCCGGCTTTTACGTCAATCGGACTTCCTACTACCCCTCGCTGTGTTGTTCCCTCTTGTTCATCACCTGTCGTATCTGTAACTTTTGCATCATAAGTCACTTCGTACTCCAATGCTGAGATTCCATCAAGTTTTGAAATTTGCAAAATAATAGCTTTTTTATCGCTCCTTGGAACTAGCGACAGTCCAATATCATCAGCGTTTATTTTTTTTACCGGTTTTTCAGAGACATCAAGCGCTTGAGGCGCTACAACTTTACCCTTTCCAAACATCAATAAAGAACCTACTCCGACTAATACAATAACCACAAGTATAATTGGTACAATAATTTTATTTTTCTTAATCCATTTCATATCTTTTATTTATGCAAATAATCTTTTCCTCGTCAAGAAGGAATTTTTTTTAACTCCGACAAATCAATTATATCATCATTATTTTTAATCTCAGGACCGTTTCCGTCAAAACAGTGTGTGCAAAAAGGCGTATTATCAAATGTAATAGCACGCTTTGCGTCTTCTCGCGTCATACCAACGGCTTGAAATAACCCTTCAAGACTGAGATGACCAATAGATGCTACTCCAAGAGAATGCGCCCTATCGTCAATATTAGGAATTGTATTTGCAATCAATTCTCCATATCTTGAAAAAGCAACACCCCAAAAACACGGATGCTTAATTTCGGGAGAGGCAATTCTCACATGCACTTCGCACGCTCCATCTTCTAGCATTTTTTTAACATTATCAGCAGTAGTTTCTCCTCGAACTAAAGAATCATCTACAATTACAATCGTCTTGTCTTTTATCAACTCTTTTATTGTGTAGAATTTTAAACTTGCTGCTCTTTGTCCGGAAGACTTTATAAAATTTCGCCCAAAATATCTATTTGCAATTAATCCTTCATCGTAAGTAAATTTTGTTCCAAATTCTTCCTGCGCCTTATGAAAATAACCCAGAGCAGATTGTCTTCCGGAATCAGGAACTCCCATAATTATTATTTGTCCTGAATCTAACGGCTCAACAGGATGCTCACTCCATAAAAGTTCACCTGCGCGCCTGCGGGTCATCGTTACGAGTTGTCCCATAAATTCGCTTTTGGGACTCATCATGTAAACAAATTCAAAAATACATGATTTTTGTGTTTTCGCGGATATATCTACTGTCTTTATTCCTTTTTCATCAATAACAACTGTTTCTCCCGGTAAAATCTCCCAGAAGTCACGTACTCCTAAATTATCAAAAGGTGCAGTTTCAACAGACAACAAATATCCATTTGCAGAATCTTTTGGACCAAGAACACCAGCTGAAAGCGGCCTTATACCGTGCGGATCGCGTGAGGCGATAAGTTTTTTCCCATCGCTTAAAATAAATGCCCATCCGCCTTCAAAGCCTTTTTGGGCATTAATAAGTTTTTCTTCCAAAGTTTTGCCTTTTGCCCTAACTATTGCGTTTAATGCAAGCCATGAATCGTTATCCGGAAATAATCCTCCTATTTCAACGTCCCTCATTTTACTTCGCAACTCGTGTGCGTTAGTTAGATTTCCGTGATGAGCAAATGTTATACCATCAAGACTCATTGGCTGAATATTCGGCAAATGATTTGATCCTCCCGCAGTTGGATATCTTGTATGGAGAATCCCTATGTGGGGTGCGTCTACCTCAGGCACGTTTCTTCCTTCTTGGAATGCAACGGCGACTGTTCCAAGATTTTTTACCATTCCCTGCTTATACCCGTTTGAAACATACATTCCTGCAGCGCCTTCGGCTCTGTGCTGAAGATCTGTACCGGCTCTATATAAAATCGGTCTTACATTATATCCCGGATAATAAACACCAAATAAACCACATTCTGTTTGATATTTACGAAGCGACTCTTGATTTTGAGGAATAAATTCTATTTCCTTACCTGCCATTGGTAAGCTTATTTTGAATATAATTTTGCAACTTGTCAAGACTTATTCTTTCCTGTTTTGCGCTGTCGCGGTCTCTTATGGTTACAGAATCGTCTTTAAGAGTATCAAAGTCAATAGTTATACAAAATGGTGTTCCGATTTCGTCTTGAGAAGCATATCGTTTTCCGATATTTCCACGGTCATCCCATGCAACAACAAATTCTTTCTTTAAATTTTCATAAACTAAACGCGCCTTTTCAACCAATTCCGGTTTGTTTGCCAAAAGAGGAAACACCGCTGCTTTATATGGCGCAATCTTCGGATCTAACTTTAAAAGAACACGTTCTCCATCTTCACAATAAGAATCAAACAAAACAACACCCACTAAACGGGAAAGTCCGAATGTCGGCTCAATAACGTGCGGTATGTATTTTTCTCCTGTCGCAGGATCAATATAAGACAAATCTTTTCCGCTTTTTTCCGTGTGGTTTCGAAGATCAAAATCAGTTCTATAAGCAAGACCAAACATTTCTTTCCATCCGAAAGGATATTTATATTCAATATCCATTGTTCTTTTTGAGTAATGAGAACGCTCGAATTCTTCATGTTCTCGCCAGCGAAGATTTTCAGTGTTTAAACCGAGCTCTTTTGCCCAATCCCACATTTCATCTTTGTAAAATCCAAACTTTTCCTCCCAATCGGCAGGATTTATAAAGTATTCAAATTCCATTAAGTCAAACTCCAAAGTGCGGTGTACGAATTGACCTAAAGTTATTTCATTACGAAATGCTTTTCCTTGTTGCGCAATGCCAAACGGTATTTTAACACGCGTTGTATTTAAGACATTTTTAAAATTCACAAAAATACCTTGTGCAATTTCTCCCCTTAAATACACTTTTGATTTTCCTTCTTCAACAATACCAATTGAGGATTCAAACAATAAATTAAACTTTCTGACTTCTGTCCAATTCTGTTTTCCGCACTTTGGGCACTTTATATTTTTTTCGCGGACCAAACTTGTCAACTCGCTAACCGGCAACCCCTCAACTTTAATATCGACAACATTATCTTCAATCAAATGGTCTGCGCGCGTTCGGAAATGACAGTTTTTACAATCAATTAATGCATCTGTAAATGATGCAACGTGTCCCGATGATTCCCAAACTTTTGGATTCAAAAATATTGACGCGTCAATTCCCACCATATCATCGCGTGACAAAACAAATTTGTTCCACCACGAATCCCGGATGTTATTTTTAAGCAAAGTTCCCATGGGGCCAAAATCCCAAGTATTAGCAAGTCCGCCGTAAATCTCAGAAGATGGATATGCAAAACCCCGTCTTTTTGCCAAAGCTACAACCTTATCAAACAATTCATTAGTCATATTTATAAATAATAGTCCGTCCGAAGCTCAAAGAGCGAAGGAGGAAACATTTTCTATAAAAGTAAATTCAGTATATCAAAGCATAATACAACAAACAACCTGATTTATTCTTAACCTTTGCTGGCTTGTTGCTTACACGGGGTATAATATAATAATGAATATTGAAAGTTTTGGGAACAAAGAAGCCCTCGCATCTGCCACAAGTATAATAGATATTAGACCGCATGATTCAATACTGCTTGCGCAAGCTTCAGATATTTATGATGTCTCTCTGGGTCAAAAGTATATCCCTCCAGAAGATTTATTAAGATATGCAAATGCCCCATCCGAATATATCTTGATCGGCTCTACAATAGAAGATAAATTACTTGGAGTTATGCTCGCGTTTCCGCTTGACGAGAAAACTGCAAAAGAATGCAATGATGCATTTAAAAAACACAATATTCCGTTTGAACTTCCACGGCTTTCAGTAGGAGTTATTAAATCTGTTTCTGTCCACCCGGAATACAGACATCGCGGAATCGGGACAAGACTAACTCTTGAAGCTATGAGGCGCTTAAGACAAATGTCGTGCGGTTTATTTCTTGCAATTGCTTGGGATTCCGGAAAAGTGGAATCATCTCCCAAAATGTTTGAAAAACTCGGGTACAAATCGCTTCTTGATATTCCCGAATACTGGTACGAAGACAGCATAAAAGAAGGATATCAATGTCCAAACTGCGGAAACCCCTGCCATTGCAAAGCTATTTTCTATTTTAAGTAGCTAGGATAATAGATTACTAAAAATACTATGCTTTAAAGAAGGTTTTGGATTTTAATTTTCTCTCGACTAAATTTTCAATAAAATATCTTACTTGCGTATCATCCACAAATTCTTTCTTCCCATCCCAAAACCCAAGAAGAATTAAAAGATTTTGCTGAAACGCTAAAAAGTTTACGTTTTCAAGCCCAGAATCTTCAATCTTTGTCAAAAGGTTTTCTAAAAGACTAAAAACTTCTGTATGCCTTTCATGAGGAGGGCACAAAAGATTTATAAGCTCACAAAGTAAAAATATTTTTTCAATACATTTTAAATCATTTTTAAGAGCACTGTAGGATTTAACAACTGTGGCTTCTGTCAAAATAAAGTTTTTGCTACCTTTTATCGACTGGAATCTAATAAGATTTATTGTCTCAACGTGTGACGCGCGTCTGCTTGTAATCTTACGGACTCCGCGTGCCATAACCTCAATTTTTCCATGGTATTTTGTGAAAATGGTTATGTAGCGGTCGCTATCGCCGAAATTGGTACGTTTCAAAACAAAACCTATGTCTGTAAGATAACGCATTTAGAATACTTTAAGACTTAATTCCTTATCTGTTGCAAGATCAAAACTGTCAACTTTTTTACCGTTTACCCAAATCTCATACATTATTCCCGTTGTTCCGGGTTGCTTTTGAATAAGAACCGGCAACGGTGAACCGCTTTTTACCTTGAAAGGAAGCGTATATTTATAGGTAATTTGTGATTTTCCAAGAGGTTTTACCGTAAAGAAGGATTCAAAATAAGTTTTACCTAGGTCTTTTTTAGTCTCAACTTTTACTTCGGATCCCCTCGAAGAAGAAAGCAAACTACCCTGAGGAACATATACCCGCTGAAGTGTCCTAAGAGTTGCATTTAGACAAAGCCCACCTCTTTCTAAATTACAATCTGAATGCTCTTGAGGATTTTTATAGTCAATTGTCAGAGTTTTTGTAACCTCACCTGCTCCGCTTACATCATATTCTACTTTTACAGCTGTTTTTATATACATATTACTCTTTGCGCCGGCAAAATTCGCGTCGTTTATATGAAGATAGTCTCCTTCAAAATTCTTTATCCGGCCGCCCCAATTTAATGACTCTATGCCTTTTTGAGCATCATCGGAAAACATGTAAAAAAGAACGTGCTTTTCGGCAGAACCAGTCAACGCTTCTTGGAAAAGCTTTCCCCAATAAAGCTTAGGTGAACTCTTAAGAGACTTTTGCATTATTGCCAAAAGAAGATCACCCACAATTGCTTTTCTGTTTTCTCGGATAAACCCTACTGGCTTTGTCGTATTAAGCTCAAGCTGATAAACAACCTGCGGGCAATTGCATCTAGGGTCTGTTTTGGCAGTAAAAGTTTGACCGTCTGCCTGCACCTCTCCTAAAATATCAATAATGCGCACCAAGAATTTCGTATCAAGAGCTATTATCCCGTCTATATTTTGTTTATCTGAAGATTTTTTGTAAAGATCGTTAAATGTTTTCATCGACGACGCAAAGTCTGGCGATAAATTGCTGTCGCGTATATAAAAACTGTAGACTTTTGGAAGATATTTTTTAATAATTTCAGGCGCCGGAGGATGTGAAGGAATACTATCATCAAGCTTATAAATATCTGATGCTCTGTCAATTTTTATAACCCCTTCCTCAACCCTAAAAAGCGTGTAATAAGTCAAAAATCCGCCTGTAGGACGAAGTTCATTGTCGTTTTGGAAAAGAACCATATATTTTTTGCTCTCTTTCTCGCCCAAAAGCACCGGAAGTACTTTTATAAGAGGTTTTCCTTCATCAACTGCCGCAGCTGCATTATCAACAAGATTTTTTACTTGAGTAATTTGATCTTTAATTTTTTTGAAAAAGAGAAAATTTGGGTAGCGGGAAACATTTATGCTGTCAACGTCTGTTTTTGCAAGAATCAACTCTTTTTCTATATCATCAATTTTGGGGACTACTTTACCCATTGTCTTAACAGCAAGACGTATGCGGTCTTCTGCGCTTCCCATAACAAAACTTTTTTCTCCTTTTAACCCCAAAACATCAGCGTATGGAATTACCGAATCTGCTGTTATAATTGCGGCTTTTACACCGTGTATTCCTGCATCAGACAATTTTTGCGCATCTTTTATATAAGGAACAAAACTTAAAAAAGTAAGAGAGGATAGATCTTTCTTAAGGGCTGTCAGCTGGGCTTGCATTTTTACCAATTCTGTTTTTGCAAGAACTACATTTTGCTTTTTTGCAGCGTCTGCTGCTATTTTTGCCTGTGATTGTACTTTTTTGACGTCTTTAACAATAACAAGAGACTTTGTACCTACAAAAGCTCCAACAAGTGCCAAAACAACAAGAAGTATAACCGGAATTAAAATAAATTTATTTAAAAGAATGGATTTAATAGACCCTTTTTTTACAGTTGTATTTTTTTCGTTTTTTACCGTAGTTTTTTTGTTTTCTTCGGAATTTTCATCTGAAAGATCAATTTTTTTAAATCCAAGATCATCCATATAGCCTATTAATTAAACCAGACTGCAAAAAAAAATGCAAACTTCATTTACATTGCTCCTTTTCCGAAGATCATCGCGGCGGGGGTTTTTATAATAATTATAAAGTCGTAGAGAATTGATTTTTTGGATGCGTACTTTGAATCAAGCTGTATACGCTTATCGAAGTTTATTTCGGATCTACCCGAAACCTGCCAAACACCGGTAATTCCAGGTTTAACAGAAAGCACAATTTTCACCGCTTCTTTTGTGTACGGGTATTTTTTTTGCTGATCTTCTAATTCATCAGGGTAATAAGCTCGCGGCCCAACTATACTCATATCTCCTCTTAATACATTTATAAATTGAGGAATTTCATCAAAAGAGTGTTTTCTTAAAAACCGGCCAGCCTTGGTAATTCGCGGATCCTCACGTAATTTATAACCGCTTTTTTTATATTCGTTATATAGTTTTTGAAAATTAGGGTCTTTAATAAGGGCTTCGTGTGCATTTTTTACCATTGAACGGAATTTATACATATGAAATAGTTTCCCATTCTTACCAACTCTTTTTGGAGTATCCGCAAATACCGGACCGGGTGAATCTATTTTTATAAGAAGCGCCGTAAAGAATATTATCGGAGAAAATAAAATAAGAAGTATTATTGATAGAATAATATCAATAATTCGTTTTGCGTATGGATATAAAATTTCCATTTACGTGAGAACTTCATGCTCTGTTCCTGTAAGGCTTTCCACCAATTTTTTAATTTTTGGAACAGAATCTTTAGGACAAACCAATACAACATCTTCTGTATTAATAACCAAAAAATCTTTTATATCAATTCCTACAACCATTTGATCTGTATAATTGAAAACCAAGCTGTCGCTGGCATCTGTCAACATAACCTTGCCTCGTGTTACATTTTCTTCTTCATTTTTAGAAAGCGCTTCTTTTAACTGTTCCCATGCGCCAATATCACTCCATCCAAAATCCGCACCAATAACATATCCATCTTGACCATTTATCTTTTCAAGTATAAGGTTGTCAAAAGATATTTTTTCAAATGCAGAAAAGACCTCTTTTAAAATTCCCTTATACTCAGGAGTTCCCCACGCTTTCTGAATTTTTACCAGACCTTCATACATTTGAGGAGCAAATTTTTTATATAAAGACATTAAAAATGACGGCGTTGTTCCAAAATATCCCGGGTTCCACGCATGTTTCTCGCTTGCATGAAAATTTTCAGCCGTAGGAAGATCAGGTCTATAATGTAAATTTTTGAATTCATAAAGAGACAGTCCTTCCATACTTCTAATTTTTTCTCCAAATTCTATCCATCCCAAATTCTGCGTTGCCAAGCGTGATTTTTGACCTATAAAAACTATTTTGTTTTTTTCTTTTTCTAAAATCTCGTTGGCGGTAAGTAAAATTTTCCTAAAAAGCTCTTCATTTTTTACCAAATGGTCACTCCAAAGAATTATAAAAGGATCATCCTTTGAAATTTTTTCAAAAATAGCAGCGACGAGACCTACGGCAGCACCAACATCGCGCATTTCAGGTTCCAAAATAAAATTCTCACTCGGAAGTTGAGGAAGTTGAGTTTTCAAAATATCACCATACCTATCTCCAGACGAAACAAAAATATCGGAATCTTTGAAAATAGGTGATATCCTGTCATACGCAAGCTGAAGAGTAGATTTTTCTCCAACTATTTTTTCAAATTGTTTTGGGGTATGCTTGCGGGAAAGAGGCCATAGCCTTGTACCCACACCTCCAGCAAAGATAACAGCTTTCATTGCAAAACCTCTTTTCTTCGAATAAGCATAGCTTTTCTACGAATAACTCTCTTCGTTCGTTTTCTTCGAATTACTGCTTTCATATTTTTTAAGAGAAACTAAACTGTTTTTAAAAAATTCAATAATTTTTTCTTAAACTCTTTATAAGAAAATCTCTCAGAATTTCTAATACAATTCTCCTTATTATACCTACTTGGAATAAAATTTTTCAATACCTTAACTAGAGACGAAGGTGTTTTAGAATCAAAAAATTCTCCTGTTTGGCCTTTTATAATTATATCCAAGGCTCCCCCTGCGCCATAAGCTATAACAGGTTTTCCAAAACTTTGTGCCTCAACCATCGTAAGCCCAAAATCTTCTCTGCCTGGAAAAATTAGGGCCTTGCAGGAAATATAGTAAGAAAAAAGTTCCTCGTCGGTTACCTGACCTACAAATTCTATTGTCGGACCTGCCATAGATTTTAATCTTTTTTCTTCACTTCCGGACCCAACAATTTTTAAATTGAGACCAAGAGTATTGCACGCTTTTATTGCTAAATCAACCCTTTTGTATGCTACAAGACGAGACACAACAAGAAAGAAGTTCCCCGGAACTTTTTTTGCGCTTTTTTGAACTTTTCCATCAAGCATTAGAGGCGGATTTATAACAATTGATGCAAGAGAATAATATTTTTCAATTCTTTTTTTAACATTAGTTGAAATAGCAATAATTTTATCCGGACGTCTTGAAGCAATAGAATCCCAAACCCGCAAATACCAAACTGCAGGATAAGAAAAAAAGCGTATAACAGGATTTGAGAAATACTCATTATATCCACTCCAAAGATATCTGGTAGGTGTAAGACAAATACATATGTGACGCGTTGAGGGACGAGTAATAACTCCTTTTGCCGCTTCACTTGTCAAGCTTATTACCAAATCAAAATTGTCAAAAGAGAAAGACTCAAATGCCATAGGCATAAGGACCGGAAAGAATTCGTGGTATTTTTTGGCCAAAGGAATATTTTGGAGAAAAGACGTCTTGATTTTTTTAAAGACGGCGGCCCAAGGCGCTTTTTTCCCGTCATACACCGAGGTAAAAAGAGTAGCATTTGGAAAAATATTATATAGAGCAAGAAGAACTCTTTCCGCACCGCCCCATTTATTTATACGGTCATAAACAAGCGCAACTTTCATTCACAGTATGATACCACAATTTGTTGAAAATGGAGGTCTAAGCTTTAACCAAGATAACTTTTATATACTTCCAGAGTTTTTTTCACCATTGTTTCCCATGAATACTTATTACCAATACAAAAACCGTGATCTTCAAGTTCTTCCCTTTTTTCTTTCGTCAAATGTAATACTTGCTCCATTTTTGATACCAAATCAGAACTGTCTTGCGGATCAAAATACAAAACTCCATTCTGCAAAACCTCATGATGAACAGGAATATCAGACGCTACAACCAAACACTCTAATTGAAGAGCCTCTACTGCAGGCAAACCAAACCCTTCCTGTAGCGAAGGGACAACTAATGCTCTTGCATGCGTGTATAAATTAACAAGAACATCATCGTCTACCTTATCAAGAAATATAATTCTATTATTTAAATTTCTTACCATTATTTCATTTTTTAACCGCTTATAAAAAAAATCTTCTTTTCCAACCATAACTATAGATGTATTTTTATCTTCTATCTTTTGTATTGCATCAATTAGTATTTTTATATTTTTGTGAGGGTATGCATTCCCGACATATAAGAAAAATGTTTTTGGAAGTTGTTTTAATACGGCCTCTACATGCAAAGAATATTTTTTCTTAAACTTGTGTTTTTCCAAACCCCCTTCGTAAGTTACTACAATATCATCCTGTAATACTTTCAGCTTTTCCGCTACTAAATTTTTTACGGTTACTGTCGGAGTTATAATTTTTTTTGCTTTTCTTGCTGCGTGGTTGAGAACAATATTATATCCGATACGTTTTGCTGCATATAACGGGTAGGGCAATGTTGAGGCTCTGCCTGTTGGAAAATTCGTTATTATAAGGTCGTGAATCGTTATAACAAAAGGTCTATTATAAAAAATCGGGTGGGAAAAATATGTAAAATGCATAAGATCAACATTTTCCTTTTCAGCTATTTCCTTAAATTTCCACTGCTCTGATAATGTGTGCCATTTTATATCAGCCTTAACTTTTTTTATGTTAGGATTTGTAAAACTAACCTCATCAAAAGCTTTTGAGTTTAAAAATACAATAAATTTCAAACTTGAGGATTCATTCTTATCAAAACCATTAACCAAATTCCTGATATAGCGTCCTACTCCGCTTTCATACCAAAGACGCGCATCAATTCCGATAACCATATTAAATTTTGCGTTCTGCAATCTTTCTTTTTATTTTAATGCCAACCAAAACAAGATATGTAACAATTTTTGGATATATTTTTTTGTAATGTTTATTATAAAAAATTTCCATGGAGTTAAATCTATGATGTGTTGCTCGCCTTTTAGTTTCATTTGTTGCTTTTGTTATGTCTTTTGAAACACTTTTAATTCCGCTTGAAATTCCTTTAAGGTGTAACGTTTTAAACTCCGGAACAAAATAAATCTTATATCCTGCTTTTTTAATTCGGTAACAAAAATCTATATCTTCTCCGTAAAAGAAATAATCTTCATCCCACCATCCTAATTTATCTCCAACATTAAAAGGCACTAACATAAATGACCCAGCTAGTGAATCAATTTCATGAGTTTTTGAAATATCTAAATAAGAAAGATTGTAACCGTTAAAAAGCTTGATATTTTTAAATACTTTTGAAATACCTGAAAAATGGAAGAAGGATCGCGATGGAGTTGGAAATCCCCTATGGGAAGAATCATCAAGTTTTCCGCTTAAAAGTTCAACAAAACACGTTGAAGCACCGCACTCCGGATGTTGTTCCATAAACTCAAACATCCCGTCTATTGTTTTTTCATAAACTACCGTATCCGGATTTAGAAAAAGAAGATACTTTCCGCTTGAAACTTTTATACCTAAGTTATTCCCTTTTGAAAACCCAATATTTTCTTTACTTTTAATAAGTATTAGACTTTTGTTAAAAACTTTTTCTTTCTGAAGATTTTCTAACATTTGATAACTTCCATCAGATGAAGCGTTATCGACAACAATTATTTCAAAACCGATTTTCTTTGTTGTTTTTTGAACTGACCTAATACATTCTTCTAACAGTTTCTTTGTGTTATAAGAAACAATAATAATTGATAAATCAATTCCTCTTTTTTTTATAAATTTTCCCATATCGAATTTAGTTTTTTTCCAATATTTTCCCATGAATATTTTTCTTCAACAAAAACACGAGCAGCAGCCGACAATGCAACACGTTTTTTGTAATCAAGTGAAAGTTTCAAAATGGTTGAAATAAATTCGTCGGCTGTTTTAGCAGTCACAACATGTTTTCCTGAAACAACACCCAAGCTTTGCAAACGTGCCGGATGAGCAATTATCGGAACACCTGCTGCCATTGCTTCAAGGATTTTAAAATTTGTACCTCCTCCAATTCTGACAGGAGATACCATAATGTCACAATTTTTATATGCGTCTTTTATGTCGGAAACAAATTCAATACAATTAATCCTACTGTCATTTTTTGCAAGAAGACCATGTGCTTTTTTTCCTATTATAGTAAGTCTAAATTGCCCGGATAGATTTTTGAAAACATCAGAATAAAAAAAATTAATTGCATCAACATTCGGAAAATATGAAAAATTACCCACAAAAAGAAGTCTTACGGCTTCATTTTTTTCAGGTTTTTTATAAGTAAAACTATTTATATCAATCCCGTTTTCTATTATCGCGCATTTTTTTGTACTTGTGTCATTAATAATTTTTTTTTCGGCTTCTGTCACAGCAAGACAGATATCGCTTGCTTCAAACATTTCTTCTTCCTCTTTTTTTATTTTTCCAACTTCACGCTCATATAAGGGTTTCAAGATTCGCGAAACACGGTTGGAAACATAATCTTTATAAACTTGGTGCTCAATATTTTCAGTTCCAAAAATTTGTTTTACATCAAGCTTTTTAAATTCGCTTGATATATAAAAACCTGTATAAAAAGATTCGAAATGAATAACATCAACTTTTTTTTCTACTACCAAATCTATAAGCAGACTAAGGATTGATTTATCAAAATAAAGTTTTTTGAAAATTGATTGTGTCGGCGAAAAAACACCAATAATATTTCTAATATCTTTTACTTTACGTCTTTTATGAGTCGTGACTGATAACACTCCTATTTTTTTTATTTGGTCTACGTATTCTTTTTTAAAATCATCTCGCGTGAAAGAAAAAAGATGAATGTCATGTCCATTCCCCGCAAATTTAATTAAGTTATATGCTCTATTTTTCCCGCCGCTTGTTGTAGGATATGGAAAATCATAGGTTACAAAAAGTATTTTTTTCATTTTTTTAATTGTAAAATTAAATAAGACGAAGAAGATGCAAAAATTTTATATTGTTTACCAAATCCTTCAAAATCATTTTTTGTCGGATTTGCCAGTACAAGATATTCTGCTCCCATTAAGCTAAGTTGATCGACTGATTTTTCAAGAACGGGCCATCCTTGTCTTTGAATTAAGTTTAAAAAGGTCGTACTTCCATCATAAGGAGCAATAATTAATGCGTCTTTTGGTAAAACTTTTCGTGCCCCATATGCTGACTTTACCATTACACCATCGTTAATATTAAAAAAATCCCGAACAGAATTCCATGACAACAAAAAACATATAACTGCTATCCCGACACAGACACCAAATCCCAAAAATTGACCACCAATCCGTCTAAGTTTATTATAAAGCCACAAAACTCCAATACCGGAAAACATGCTGAGAGTCGGTATTATAAGAATCTGATAATAATCATGTTGTACATTACCGGTTGCCATAACGAATAAATATATTAATGATGACAAAAGAAAAGAGATAAAAAATCCTTTATTTTTATGTTTTAACACCTGAAATATTCCTGCAGATAGAAAAATTACTCCGGCATATCCGAGAATCAAACGCGTTATACGCTCATAAAATATCCACCTAAAAAATGACGGCCTAAAACGTATACCATTTCCGTTAAAAAGCCAAGCCGATACTGGTATTCCTTCTTGGTAATTTCCAATCCAAAATCTCCATGCAACAAGCGGAGCAGTTGACAAAATTAAAAATAAAAAAAGCTGCCATTTTTTTAAAAAATATATTCCAAACCTTTGAAACGCTAAATAGAAAAAGGGTAAAGTAAAAAATAAAGCGTAAGGTTTGAGTAAAAACGAGCTTGCAGTAAATAAAATTGCAAGCCAGAATTGAAAATTAAAAATTAGGAATTGAGAATTTTTTTTTGATATTGCTATGTCAAAAAAATATATTCCTCCTAAAATTGCAGTCGCCATCAATTCATCCGGTAAAACCGTTCTTCCGTAAAAAATAGAAAAGGGTAAAAATAAGTAAAAAAGAGCAGAAAAAAAACCGGACGCGTTCCCTGCATATTTTCTCGTCAGTAAATAAATAAACAGGCTGCCTGCTAGTGTTGCCAGAATTGAGATAAGCCTACCTGATTCTTCAAGCGTTATTCCCGCCCATCCTATTGACTTGAATAATAAAACCTGAACAGCGTTATACAGAGGAAATTCAACAAAACGGTATCCTTTAGGATTATCTTTTCCTGATTGAACATTGGATATGTCAAAGTATTTTGGATATAAAAGATTTATTCCATTATTAACAAAGATTTGAGACACGGCATTTGTGTCGGATTGACGGAAAGAATGCCAGTCTGCAATCGGATTATTGAATCGATACAGTCTAACAATAAATCCAAAAACAAGAATTGTGCAAAGAATAAACGTAGATAGTTTCTTCACTCCTATATTTTAGTTTATTGTAAGTATTATTATCAAGAAGCGCAAAAATATGAGTTTTTATTTTGCAGGCGGTATTTGAATAGGTTTCTTTGTTGGAAAAACCTGTTTTATACTACCATTATCGTCAAATTGAAAAACTTCAGTATTCTCATCCGAACTTGCTCTATCAAGAGCAAAAGGTAAATCCGAAACAATATCTACAGTAAAGTTTTTATTCGGAAGAGCAAACCACAAAGCGTCTTTTACTCCAACAGGAAAAATCCAAGCTTCTCCATTTCTAATCGGTACATTAACAAGGTAAAAATGCATATTTTTATCTGCCCAATAATCTTTATAGACACTTTCAAATGATACAAGAAAAGCTTTTGATTTCTCTCCGGCAGAAAACCAATCAATATGGATTTTTTGAAATTGGAAAAGCTGTACGCTTAAATAAACCATAACTATTAATACGCTAATCATTACGCGAAGATATTTATCACTGATACTTAGCAAAAAACCAAAGCCTTTTTTCATAAAAAAAGCAAAAATAATTACAAATCCTATAGATGAAAGGTAACTATATCGCGAAGTAATATTTCCAAGTCCCAAAAACGGCAACAGTGAAATACAGAAGAACAAAAACCCAAAGAGAACAATTTTCTTCTCATTTTTATCTATTCTTTTAAAGACAGATTTATATACTAATATTGCAACAAAAACAAATATTGCCAGACCAATCGATGAATAAAGTATGTGCACCTTAGAAACATTTCTTAGAATTTCATAAAATCTAAGAGAAGACGATCCAAAAAAATCAAGCACAACGTAACCAATTATATTTCCTACAATATTATAAGGAAGCTTAAGAAGGTTATAACTATAGTCTCCTGAAAACCAATGACTCTGTGCGAAAAATCGTAAAGCCAAATACGGCAGCGTAGGAAATAAAAGAACTAAATATATCTTTTTGAAAAATTTACCGGGAAGGTTTTTTTCAGTGAAAACTAAATCATAGGCTATTATAATAAGAGGCGTAACGACTCCAAGCTCATGGAACAAAAAACCAAAAACCATTGAAGTAATAGACATAACCATATAAATATTTTTTTTCTTTTCTTTCCAAAAAATGAAAAAAAGTAATGACAGAAGTACAAAAAGCGCGTTAAAAATAAAGCCTGTTGATGAAATCCAAAAAGTTGTCTCGTGATATCCGCTCAAAACAATAAATAAAACTACACCTATTATTGATAAAACGTAATCTTTTAAAACTTTTCGCAAGACCATAAATAAAGTTACCGCAGTTAGAAAATGAAGAAAAATTGAAATTAAATGATAAAAAGTTTGGTTAAGCCAAAAGAATTGATACATCAATAAAAAATATAGTCTTGTTCCCGGCCGCCAGAAAAATCCGTCAGCATTCGTAAATAAACTTACAAGGTTTTGTTTTGATTCAGCAGCCCATTTAAGCCAAGTAAAATCGTCGCCTACAAAATAATTTGCGTAAAGAGGGAACAGTAAAACCATTACAAGAATAAATAGATAACAAATAACAGCTAATGGAGACGCTAGTGCTTTTTTTACTTCTTTAAAAATATCAACATCATCTCCGTTACTATATAAATGAAGAATCCCAAGCGTTATTCCCATTAATAACCAGTACGTAAAAGCAACCTTTGAAGCTTCAAATACATCAATAAGGGTTCCGTTTAATACTAACCCGAAAGTTCCCATTATAAAGCCCATAACAAAACTTCGGACAACCGGAGAATCAACTTTAGGCAAAGCTTTTTTTATATATATTCCTGCTATCAAAAAAATTGATGAAAAAGCAAGAAAACCAAAAATTCCCGACTCCCCTAAAATGCGTAAATAATCATTATCAACGGCAAGGCTAACAGACCCATATCCGCTCCCAAAAAAAATGTTTCTTTTAAAAGCATCTGCTGTCCTTGGCCACTCTCCTTGAAATCTTGTAGTGAAAGACAGATCGTATGCTTTTGCTTTTTTTATAAGATAATCACCATCAAAAGCGTGTATTTCATTATTCTGCGAACCTTCCTTTGGCGGTGTCTGGATAAAATATCGACCTGCTCTTTTAAGAATTGGCGAAAGAGAAAGGTTAACATAACCCGTACCCTGCGGCAGATTTTCTCCCGTTGAAGCATTCGGAGGAGTAAGAACTTCTACGTAGGGAGGGAGTTGATCATAAAGAATTAAAGCCGTGGAACTTGCAATCTTTGCATCTTCAAGAGTTGCGTTTTGTCTTAAAATTATTTTATCCTTAAAATATTCTTTCGGGGTACTCCTTATTTGACCAAGCGCCGCTCCTGTATTTGCGTCAACCAATACGTTTACCGTAGACACAGTTTTTCCGAAACGATTCATAAGTCCTGGAGAAAATATAAGAAACAAAAAAGTCAGGACAAAAAGAGAAATAATGGAAAGTCTTTTCTTCTGAAGAACAAGAAGTATGACCAAAGAAAGCATTAATACAAAGAATGAAATACGGGATACTGTCAAAAAAAGCAAGCCAAAGCCCAAAGCAGACGTTATAAAAAGTCCAATTTTAACCAACGTATTTTTAAATCCAAATATAAGACTTACAAAAATAGGAATTACCAAAACAAGATACGCGGCAAGATCATAATTGCCAGCAAAAGTTGACGGGACACGAGCAAGCGAGGAAATCTGAAGGGGAATTCCCTTTGCAAATTCTTCATTCCCAGTCAAATATGCAGGGAATCCAAGCAATTTCTGGCCCAAACCATATCCTACGATAAGAATAAGAATAGTAGAAAGGCTTGCAATAACATAATATATAGATTTTCTATTCTTTAACGAAAGATAAGCAATAAAAAATAAAGACATATACTCCATTCTTCGAATAAGGCTTAAAAATGCAACGTTGGGAAAAACGTTTGATAACGTTGGAAAAAGAATAAGTACTCCATGAAAGGTGGATACAGCTCCTATAATCCAAAACAGAAGCATAGAAAATGTAAGCGGAGTTTTTAATTTAACTTTTTTAAATAAAACTAAAAATAACAAAAGAGTAAGAGTGCATGCAACCAGAAAATCTTCCGCTCTAATGTATACCCATGTGTGTTGTATTGTTACTATCGGAAGTTTTGGATAAAGAGGAATAAATGCAAGAAGAAAAAGAGTAATTATTAATAATAAATTTTCTGATAAAAATTTAAATATTTTCATAATATGTTTTTTATCGCACTCATGTAAGTTTTACGCAGATAATCTTTATTAAAAGTAAATCCGACAAAAATAGCAACTATCGCTTTAATTATAAGTAAGATTTTCACAAAAAGATATTCGAAGTAGTTTGTATGTTTTTTATAAAAATACAAAATACCTTTATAAATATGCTCAATCGCAAAACCCCTATTGCTGCTTTTATGCTGGCTGTGCTCAACTTTAATATCCGGGAAAAAAAATGTTAAATATCCCATTTTTTTTGCCCTGAAGCAAAATTCCATATCCTCCATATACATAAAAATGCGGGGATCAAACCCCCACAATTTTTCAAAAACGTCACATCTCACCATCATACATCCTCCGCCCACCCAATCTACTTGCGTAATATTCTTAGGATACTTTCGTATCAACCCAAATCTTTCAAAACCCGCAAGAACCAAAGAAAGATTGAATAAGTTATAAAAATTTCCGGCTGTTTTTTGCTTTGTACCGTCCGTATTTGTAAGTCCGCCGCCCAAAATAGCTACATTCTCATTTGCGTCCAAAAAATCAGTCATTTTTATAAAACCTTTATCAAAAGTTTTTGTATCCGAATTTAAAAACAATAAGTATTTTCCTTTTGCTTTTTCAGCTCCTAAATTACATCCTTTGGAAAATCCGGAATTTTCTGTGTTGCAAAACATATTAACATACTTTTTTCCTGACAGACTATTTGCGGTACCATCAGATGACGCATTATCAACAACTATTATTTCAATTATTTTTTCTTCAATTTCATCTTTATAATTTTTAATAATTGAATCTATGCATTCCAAAGTAAGCTTTTTCGTATTGTAAGTTAAAATGACTATAGAAAGTTTCATGAAGGTAGTCTCAACGAAACCATGCGGCGCGGCCAAGTTTATAATGTGGATCTTTCAGTTCCCGCTTTCCGATTTCTTTTGCGGGAACACCACCAACAATACTAAACTCGGACACATCACGTGTCACAACCGCTCCCGCCCCCACAACAGCGCCTTTTCCAATCGTAACACCCGGAAGAATAATCGCTCGTGGACCGATAAATACATAATCTCCAATCGATACATCACCGAGTTCCACTTTTTCATTTGAAGCAAAATCTACCTCATTTATATCATGCTGTGAATTGTAAATCATAACTTCACTTGCAATATCCACATGATCACCTATTTTAAGTTTTGCACGTCCGTCCAAAACAGCTTCTTCACCAATAATTGTGTCTTTGCCGATTTTTATATGAATGGGGTTGTAAAAACGAGCGCCCATATGAATTGCCGACCCTCTACCAATTTTTATTCCGCAAAGCCTGTAAAAAAAACGCCGGACATGATGTGATGGAAAATACCCGATTACATAGAGCTTAAAAACAACAATTTCTGTAAATACCGTTTTAATTCTATTCCAGATTTTTTTTAACATATTATTACGGAGTACGACCAACTTCTTCCAAAACAGAAAGTACTTCATCCGCTGCTTTTTTCCAACTGAATTTCTTTACTTGCAAAAGTCCTTTTTTCCGCATGGATTCTTGTAATTTCCCGTCTCCAACTACTTTTTCTATTTTTTCGGCGATATCATCAATACTGTCGGGATTTACATAAAGCGCAGCATCTCCTCCGGCTTCAGGAAGACTTGAAATATTGCTTGCTATAACAGGACATCCGTATTTCATCGCTTCCAAAATAGGCAATCCGAATCCTTCATAAAGACTTGGAAGAACAAAGCATTCGGCGTTCTTATAAAACGACGGCAATTCATCATCTTTCACAAAGTCCAAAAACACAACGTCCTTTTTTACATCAAATTTTTCAGGAGCATCAAAAATATCTTCATACAACCAACCTTTTTTACCGATAATAACAAGCTGCAAATCTTTGTGGAGCTCTTTTACTTTTGAAAATGCGTGGATAAGACCGACAATATTTTTTCTCGGCTGAAGTGTTCCTACGAATAAAATAAATGGCTTTTTAACTTGATGTTTATCGAAAAATTCAATCATATTCGTACTATTAAAATGCTTCTCTTCTTTTATGCCTAAGTAAACAACTTCCACCCTCTCTTTTGGCAGGCTATATTGTTTTATTATATCATCTTTACTGCTTTGAGAGATTGTAATAACGCGGCTTGCTTTTTTGACAGAGTACGATGTCCAATTTCTTAACTGGTGCAAGTCGCGAGTGGCAAACATTTCAGGAAAATGGATAAAAGAAATATCCATAACAGAAACGACTGTCGGAATTGGTGAAAAACGCGGAGCGTAATGAGTTGGGGTGAAAAAAACGTCAGGTTTTTTTCGATGTAAAAAGAGAGAAAGTGGAAGTCCAAATTGCGTCCAGAAAGGACTTGGGCCTACAACTTTATAATTCCAAAAGCTATTTTCCTGCGGTAAGTCGTGGTTTGGTTTTTTTTTAAGAAAAATTTCAAACTTTAAAGATTCGCTTTTTCTTTTATAAAATTCTAGAAGCAAACGGTACGCGAACTCAGAAATTCCAACTTTACTCTGTACATTTGCCTCATTACCATCAACGCCAATTAACATAAGTATTAAGTATAAAGTATTATGTATTAAGTATAGCTTTTTGAACTTTTAATAAATCAATAACGTCCACTTATTTTATCTTATACACTGCTCCTCTTGTTGTTCCAAGTTTAATTATAAATCCTTGTTCTTCCAGTTTCTTTAAATCATATCTAATCATTCTAGCAGTTACCTTTGTAAAACGTCTTCGTATTGAGTCTTGGGACATAACTTGATGATCTCTTATTAAATCTAATATCTCTTTTCTTCGTGGTAAAAGCAAGTCATCCGGAGCTTGTTTTTGACTCTCAATTTCATCAAGAATTTTCTTTGCTTGATCGTTTATAATTTCCAGCATAAATTCAATAAATGAAGTTGAATCGTTTTTATCCAAATATGCATAGTATTCATCTTTTCTATCATTCAAAAGTTCCTCTATGGATAAAAGCCTATTAAAACCGTATCCTTGTTTTGCAATAATTGCCTGAAATAAAAGTCTTCCTACTCTTCCGTTACCGTCTATAAAAGGGTGAATTTTTTCAAAAGAAATATGTAAAAGAGAGGCTTTAATGAGAATGTTTTCGTTTGTTTTTTCATCGATATATAAAGTTAATTTTTTAAGTAGGCCGGGAATCTTTGAGGGCGGAGGCGGAATATAAACCGGAAAACCAAACTCGTTAAATATAGCGCTTGCTTCTTTTCGTACTTTTCCTGAATCATCACTTAAGCCTTTCATAACTATAGTATGCAAATCTAAAATATAATCTGTGTCAATGTCTTTATGTTGGTTTTTAGTAATAAATAAAAATGCCGAAAGAATGTTTTCAACCTCAACTCTTTCTTTATGGTCGGAATTTAATTCTATAGAATTACTTAAATCTTTTATATTAAGCGTGTTCCCTTCAATTTTGGCTGAGAATAAAGAACTTTTGAGAAGAGATTGTCTTTGTAAGGATATGACCAAACTATTGGGAATCTGGATATTATCTAAAATAGTTTTTTTTACTTCAATTTTAGAAATTAAATCAACCATTTCTCTTGTCAATTCATACTTAAGTGGAATTTCCATATATTTCCAAATATTACCAGATATTACCTAATATTTCCAGTTTTGAGGCAATTTATAAGCTAGATTCCGGGATAGATAATATGAATTTTGTTTTTATCTATCCCAAGAATCTCGATTATGTCTTTTTTTGTTGATTCTGAAATGCAAAATATAATGTCACTTTCTTTTTTCACCCATTCAAGTTTTCTTTTTTGAGTGTCTACAATATTCGGTGAAACCATAAAGGCTTTGAAATTGAATTCTGTTTTATTGTGAGTTTCCTCCGGATGCTTGTAAATTATTAAATCGTAAATTATTGTTGCCTTCTTTGCGTTTCTTGCAGGGGGTTCTGTCCAATCAGATGTCAAAAAAATATCAACATCTCCTACAAAATTCTCAATTGTGAGAATATGAAGTCTGTTCCATAAAAAATCCAAGGCAAAAGGAGGATAAGTAAAGCGTCTTACTTCTACATTTGTGTGCTCACGCGCAATTGATGAAATTTTTGACGGGACACGTCGCCTAAGTGATGAAAAAAATAAGACGTAGTGATTTTTCAAATCTTTTTCTATTAACTTTTCAACCAAATTAGCCAAAAAGTTTGCGACACCCGTTTTTCCATACGCAATCTGACTTATATCAATTCCTATACGCATAATTACCTCGTTAACGCAAAATGTTAACGTGCTTTACTATTATACCGAGTTTTCAGAAGTTTATACAGTAAGAGAAGAGTATTAATTGCTTATTCCTACGTTTTCTTCGAGTCGCTCTATCCTTTTTTCATGTTCCAAACTTTGAATTTCAATAATTTTATGGATGGCTTTTGTTTCCAGCTTTAAGTCAGCAGTATCTTCTTTTAATATCTTTACGTCTGACTTGACCTCTGAAACGTCAATCGTCAAATCATCTACTTTCCCTTCAATCCTACTTAACCGAAAATCAACAGGCTGTATAGCATCTTGTACGACGTTTTTGATTTGTTTCAAATCGTCTTTTGTTAACATAGAGATATAAATATATAAGAAAAGAAAATACTTTTCAATAGTACATTTTATATCAAGTTTGACTTCATTTGTCCCGTGATTGAACCAGAAGAAACAAAACGGCAAGAAGAAAAAATCCTGCGGCGTAATACACTAAGCGCTGTGCTGTAAAGAAAATCCAGAAAGAAAAAAAGGGCAAAGCCAATAGCAAGCATAAAATTCCGGCAACAATCAATATCCTGCTGTCTTTTTTATAAATTAAGACCAAAAGCGTAATTAAAAATAATATGTCTTGAATTTTCATTGACCCTAAAACTAATTATCTATTTTAAACTATATAATTTATTAACTTTTAATAACTAATTATTGCGACAAATCTCCTCAATTATCTTATCGTTGTCATATTCGTACTCCCATTTCGGATAATTCTTTCTAAATTTTGATATATCCGAAATATACCATATATGGTCACCTATTCTATTGCTTGAGCTATACTTTATCTTCGCTTTTTTTCTCAAAATTTTTTCTATTTTACCGACTGCTTCAAGAATTGAAATATTCGAATGCCGTGAACCACCAATATTGTAGACTACTCCTTTACCGGGGGCCTTATAGAAGTGATAAAATGCATTTGCAAGGTCATGAGAGTGAATATTGTCTCTAACCTGTTTCCCTTTGTATCCAAAAATTGTGTATTCCACATCAGAATTGATACATTTTATAAGATATGCAAGAAATCCATGTAGCTTTGCGCCGCTATGAGCCGGACCCGTAACACATCCTCCTCTAAAAATACCAGTCTTTAATCCAAAGTATTTGCCATACTCCTGTACCATTACATCAGCTGCCACCTTAGACGCACCAAAGATGCTGTGTTTTGAATTATCAATACTCATTGATTCGTTAATTCCTTTATAAAATTTGTGTGTTTTAGGTAATTCATATCTGGTCTTTTTCTCAATTAACGGCAAATTGTTTGGTGAATCTCCATAAACTTTATTAGTTGAAGTAAAAATAAAAACTGCCTCAGGAGAATATAGCCGGTATAATTCCAATAAATTATGTGTGCCAACGGCATTAATACTAAAATCCGTAAGAGGCTCCTTTACTGCCCAATCGTGGGAGGGCTGGGCTGCCGTATGAATTATTAAATCAAAAATATTTTCTTTAAATAATTTCCGTAATTTCTCAAAATCGCGGATATCAATATTATGATGATGATGATAACTGTCCTTGAACTCTTTTATTAATTGCTTTTTTGACCATTCGGTACTCGCATCTTTCCCAAAAAAATACATACGCATATTGTTATCAATACCGTGCACCTCAAATCCTTTTTTTACGAAAAACTTTACCGACTCAGAGCCTATAAGTCCGGCAGAACCTGTAACAAGAATTTTTTTCATAATTAACAATCTAAATTGTATTTTTCCATACAGAAGTATACCAAAAAATAATATTTTGTTTGCTATAATCTGCTATGAAATTATCCATATCCTGATTTACATTTGTTTTTTAGCACCCGGGGCAAATCTTTTTAAAACCGGAAATAACAAATAAATTAATACAAAAAGAAAAGAGATTATACTAACAATAAAGCTTTTATCCACAAGTCCTTGAGGTGCATAATAAACCATAAAAGAATTATTTCCTTCGGGTAAAAAGAAACTATTAAATAATTCGTATTTTTGGCTTTTTTGAATGTAATTATTTTGAACATTTCTTAACATCCATCCCTTATCGTAACTTTCTGAAAAGATAAGTATTTCACCCTTTTTTGCGTTTGTTATTTTAACTGTATATTTTGTCGGATTAATATTTAAGTATTGTATTTTCCCAATCGGACCATCTCCCCCTACAAAGAAGTGCTCTTTGTAATCCGATACCTCAAATACAACAATTTTTCCAAATACATTAGTCTTCTCTAACCAACTGATTTTTTCTAACGCGTTAACTGTCTTAAGATATTCTTCTTCGCTATATTTTCTATCTTTTAGAAAAATTCTGCTATCCGTATCTTCCGGAATGATAACGTACCTTACGCCGGCATTTTGAAGCATAAGCTTTGTCCTATTTTCTGACAATTTTTTGGTCAATGCGGAAATATCGGATGTATTAAAGAAATCACTTAAAGAAATCCTTTGACGATAAGAGGTATAAGGGCTAAATTGATGAATTACAGGAACCCAAGCCGTACGGAAAAAATTAGTTTTACTTGTTAATAGCTTATTAAGGCTCACATAACTTTGCGGAATGTCCCTGGTCTGAAAAGTTCCTTTAAGCTGTCCTAAAACCGCTTCTCTTATTGTAAAAGACCAAAAAATAACAAATACAAGGGATACAACCAGGTATGCATTTTTTGATATAAATTTATATTTTTTTTCCTTAATAAAACCGGTAACGCCATGTAAGAAATACGGAATCAGAAGAGAATATGAAAGCGCAACAAGCAAATACCACTTTGTCGGATCGCGGAACATCATAAACCCGGGAATTTTTTGAAACATCCATACATAAGCCTGCCCAAAAGGGTCATTTGTTCCTTTTGCCAAAAAAGCGCCGATTAGACCAAGTAGCGCAAAGAAAATTATGTGTCTTTTCTCTTGTTTGTCAGTTAATTTGTTAACAAATAATAATGCGGCAAATGCAAATACCGGTAAAATCAAAAACTCGGGTCTTAGAAAATACACTTTTCCAAAAATGTTCTCAGACCAATTTGGATGAAGAAGAGAGATTGAATTCTCAAATTTTGCAAAACTTAAGTACTCAACCATTCCTTTTCCCGAAAATGCATCCCCAAGATTTTCAAGCGGATTTTGCCTTAATATGGCAAATGGAAATAACCATAAGAAATGAAGTAGTACGGTAACAGCTGCCGGAATAATAGCAAATTTAACTAACAATTTTTTGGCCGGTTTAAAACCTTCCTTTAAACAAAAAATTAAGTAATAGAGAGCTAAGATAAAAACCGAAATATAGGCAATCCGCAAATCAAACAATAATTGAATTGAGAATATGACTCCGGCAAGAATAGACTCTCTTACTGTCACGGCTTTTACTTGCAGGTTTTCTAAGATATTTAAAAACGACAACAAAACGAATGGTGTCATTGCATAACCCATTGCAACACCTACTTGTCCGCCACCCGCAACCATTAAGATATAAGTATTCGCTGTAAAAATTAAAGATGAAAAAAGTGCGAAATGATCTTCGCCTTTTACTACTTTTTTGAATAAGAAAAATGAACCCAAGATTGATACAGCAAGATATGGCCAAAACCAAATAAGCTTTTCTATTATTACCCATGGAATATGCAGATAATTGAAAAAAATTGATGTTGTTGCTGAAAAATAAGTATTTAAAGCGAGTAAAAAAATGTCATTCCCACCGAGCCCGTTACTAAAACCTGAATTCCAAGAATAAGGGTATATAAAAAAATGTTGAATAGTTTGGGGAAATCTATATCCCCAATCACCGGTTGAAAGTGATAATGGCAGAAACCACGCTTTAAAAATAATAAAAATAACAATTAAAAACGCAAAGTATATTAAATTTTTATTTCGCATTTAATTCTTTTCTAAATGTTTCCGATATATCACTCACAGTAAAATCTTCCTGGTTGTATTCCAGTGTAATTACAATACTATTGTCCAAATTGTTTTTTTTCAATGTTTCCAACATCAAATCTTTATTTATAAAATACCCAAAACCACCATAAAAATATAGGTATTTGCTGCATAAATAATACCTGCTAACAGCCCATAAATTTTATAGCGAGGGAAAAGGTACGCAAAAAGAAGAAAGGTAAAAGAAAAAGAAAAGATGAATACAGGTAGTATCCAAAACATAATACTAATAGTACTCCATGATAATCCAAGCTTACTCGTCAAAGCAGTAAGAGAAAGATAGGTGTTAATCCATAATAAGCTTATGTATGATGTGCCAATTCCAGTATTTAAAATGGAATCCCACGCAGAGGGTAGGTGTACAAACTCACCAATATTCTCCGGCCAAAAAAATCGAAAATCTCCACCGAACAAATTGTACATATTTAATTACTTTCTAATTCCTGTTGACGAATTTCTTCATGTTATTTAATTCGCTTTATTACTTTTGCCGGATTACCAACTGCTACCGAGAAAGAAGGGACACTTTTCGTAACAATTGCTCCTGCGCCAATTACCGCTCCATCGCCAATTGTTACTCCAGGAAGAATGATAGCATGTGTTCCTATCCATACTCCCTTGCCAATAACAATTGGTGCTCTATTATATCCCTCTTTCTTTCCTGAAAATTTTCTATATTTTGTTAATGGGTACTTATGATCAAAATCAACAATATATACATTTGCTGCAATCATTGTATCATCGCCAATCTTTATAGATTCCTGTGCGCTGATAAATGAATAATCATCAATGAGAACATTTTTTCCAATAATAATTTTGCCACCAAAACCAGTTTTTATTCTAACTCCTGATCCAATATCTGAAAGAGCATTGATAGTCACATGATGTTTTTTATTTTGGAAAAAAATAATATCCTTGTGGAGACGAACATTTAAATCGATTTTATACCCTCTCATTTGGAGGCTAATAACTCTCCCTTTTGATAAAAATACTTGCCACACGGTTATGATAGCGAAAAAAATAGTATCAATTATACCGCTTCTTTTTATTTTATTTATTAATAACTTCATGACGTTTTTTGCTTTCGAATGTCAATTAGCAAACTGAATGTACCAAGAACAAAAAGGATATAAATACAATCACCTATTTCTTGTGCAATTTTTGCTTGACTGATTAATACAAATGTTAGTGCAATCACTAACAAAAATAAACCTAAAATAATATAAATCTTCCCGTTTATTCTGAGAACTATTGCTCCGTATAATGCAATAAACAAAAATACTGTGACATAAGTAAAAATGAGATTGAAATATGGAAGTTGGATAAGGTTAAGTGAACCTATCAATAACAACAGTAATCCATAAATTTTATAACGATGCTGTAAAAAATAATTTTTACAGTAATCAAATAAAAGAATATCTAATTTATAACGATCTTTAAATTTTGGCATTATTTTTTGAATTTCTCCTAAATAGCTTATACACTAAGAGTAGTACTACTAAACAAAAACTAGTTATACTAATTATTGATCCAATTACAAAAAGCTTTTGCGGATAAAAATCAATAATGAGAGAGTATGAACCTTTTTTATCAATTAACCAACCGTTAGCAAAACCATTAAGCATAAAATGATCATTGATCTCTTGGCCGCTATCTTTAAATTTAATTTCCCAGTTAGATGAATAGCGCTCAAGAAAACCAAGAATAAAAGGACCTTTTGCATCGGATATCGCAATTTCATATTTGGTCGGGTCAATTTGTTTAAATGATATTTTGGGCGGATTTTCCTGTGCACTAGATTTCTTGTCATATGCATATACTATTGGGACAGTCGGTGTCTGGACATACAAATTCGTAAAGATTTCTTCAGGATTACTTTTTTCAGGACCGCAAAAATAAACCGTAGCGTTTTTATCATTCTGGAAACCAGAAAATAGAAAAGTAAAACCATTTTTATCAAGATTTTCCATTGGGAAAGTAACATCAGATTGAAAATAATAATTATTCTTTGTTTGTAAATCTTTAGTCATGAAAGTCCCACGTATTGTTTTTGTATACACAGACAACTCATCAATTGGAATGCCTTTCAAATCTTCTGCGAGTTTTCCTCCTATTACATATTTCTTATCCCATGAATAATTTTGTATTGGTGCGTAAAGGCATTCTTCCTTTTTTGAGGGGAAATCAATGAGAATGGTACGAACCTCTCCGAGCGAGTTAGAAAAATCTTTAAATTCTAAGAATATCTTCGAATCTAAGTTTTTTCCCAATCCTTGAACTATTCCAGTAGCATCAACTGACTTTGGAGAGGCAGCAGAAGAACTGGTGCTTGTGAATACGCTGGGATATATTGCATCATTATTATTGTCTAGAGGAATACTCTGCGTATCCAACACTATTTCTGACCCTTGAATATCTCCCAAATCATACATAAAAATTCTCTTCCATTCATAACGATTAATATCTTTGTCTAATAATTTCTCAACCTTATCCATTTCCTCGATACTTTTCGCTAGTGCTTGCATCAATGTATCATTTTCATCCAATTTAAGACCTCTGTATACGGTAGCAACATCGTTTTTTTCTATCTGATTATGTAAGTAGGTTATATACAATTCATTAAAATTATCCAAATTATTTACTTTACTTTTTGTAAGATTGTTTATGTTTTCCCAAGCTTTTGTCAAAGTTATAATTGAGGGAAGCCAAACTTCTCTTTCTATTTTTTCTTTTTCAATATCTTTTATTGCACTTATTTCTCCAGCTTTTGCTAATGATATTTTCAAATTTTGCTCTAAACTTTGATCAGAACTATCTAAATTTATAGAACTATGTTTATATTTATACAAAAATGAGCTTGGTAAAACATTTGGCCTTTGTAGATTTACAACTTTAGAATTATCTTCCAAAACTATACAAGAGACACAAGTAAGACTTCTTATTCTTGAGTTAATTGGAAGTTTAGTTAAAAGTTGTGTATGATTGGCATCTGTAAGATCTTGTTCTAAAACAAAATCATGATTAAATCTTGATTGCAATTTATAACTATTTTCATTTACTCCTTGATATAAGTCCACCGAATTAACTGTATATAATTTAGGGGTAATTTCTGATCGTATTTCATAAAGATTCCATGGACCGTTTTTCCAAACAACTCGAAAAGAATCAGAATTTTTTTCTAAAATATTTTTATAAAATTTTGGCTCTTCTGTTGGCGCTGTATGATATTCCGGAGTTATATCTTCAGTCAATAATAAATACTTAATGTTTATTTTCTTTGCAATAGCTTTTGCTCTTTCAATATTTCCCTCACGTAAAGCTTGATATAATTCCCTTATGTAAGCTTTTTCTCCAGGAAGAAGCACTGCATCATTCATAACTACGGCGTTGTCTGACAAACCTGTAAAAAGAGGCGAAACACTCCAGTAAGACCATGTGTAAGCCTTAATTGGAAAATTGTAGTTAATAGCCGGAAGAACAAGGGTTTTATAATCATTTGACACAGACTTTTCAAATTTTGCATAGTCTAATACATAATCGGGTATATTCACCATCATAGAAAATGGTTTGTTAAATTCAAATTGGCCTTTATCATAAATTGGATAATGGTAGAGCATTAACAATATTATTGCCGTAATCCCCAAAATGGTCCGCAAAGTGGTAAACCTAATTTGTTTCAGAAGGTAATAAAGGGTAATTCCACCTAGTATAGAAAAAGAGAATACTACAATAGGCATAAATTTATAATACGGCGACCTGAAGGCAGCAAAACCTGGTATATGTTCCAACAATAATCCATAAATCCATCCGAAAGGTCCATGAGTTCCCGCTGATAAAAATAATCCCACAAAAGAAATCATCGTGAATAAAAGAACAATTACTTTTTCATTCCCATTTTTTACAAGTAAATACGCAAGATATGCTAATCCGGGGAAAATAAAACTTAAAGATATAAGCAAAGGATTTTCTAAATAAGCATTTGAATAAAAACCAGGATGGTTATACCAATTTAAATCTCCTTGTAAACGGAAAAGGTTTAAAAAACTAGTGTGTTCACTTATGAAATTTGTCCATCCTAATGCTGCTTCAACACCACCAACTTGTGTAAGATTTGCCGTATAGAGCTGTTGAAAGTAACTGGAAAATGGTAATAACCAAAAGCTATTAAGTGGAATTGCGATAAGGATAAATAAAATAAGCATAAGAAAAACTCTTTTAAACATTTTAAACCCTTCATTAGATTGAAGAAATATAAAAAAAATAAATATAGTAACAGCGGTTGCTATAGCAGAACCCAAAACAGGAATACCGTAAACCCCTCCAGCATTTAAAAAAAGTACCGCAAGTGATAAATATACTGCAGCACTTAATGGCGATAGTTGTTTTCTAAAAAATTTTATTAAAATTAAAGCTGTTAGAGGGATTAGCGAATAAGATGCCAAGGCAGATTGTGACCCTTGTATCCAAAATGAAAAGATATAAAAATTTACTGCAAATAATACAACTGCAAATAATCTAATAATCCAATATGAAGCCTTTGGATAAAGATAATAAATAAGTGCATACATTGAAAAAGAAACCAGCAAAAACCAAAAAACAAATGTCACCTTTTGCACATTGTATTGACCTACACCCAAAGCACTGACGACAGCTTGCAAAGCGTGTAAGGGAAGTTGTCCCATTTGGCTTGATATATCCACTCCAAAATTTTGAGAACTTAACCAAGTAAAAGTCCGTTGCTGGAAATATCCAATAAAATCGACCGGATAACCCGAGTCAAATCCAATCAGCATATGATCGGGTATAAACCAAAGAAGAGGAATCAAGCTTAACAATATAATGAATAGTAATTCTGCAAGAATAGTTTTATTTTTAAAAATCATCATTTGATTTTTTTGTTAATCCTTAAAACCTTTCAGACTGGAGAAAAGATAAATATAATAAGAAATCCGCGGATTTCTAAAGATAAAGGGCAGAATATCTTTATCTTCAACTTTTCTAATTTGCTGCTGAATGATCTTACGTTTTTTTATGATTTTTGGGAGCAGCGGTATACACGCAAGAATACCCATCTGCGCTCCAAATGAGTGTCTCACTTTCCCTGTCAAAAGAGCAAAAAGAATAAATACTTCACAAAACAAAATATGAACAGGAAGAATTTTTATCAATTCTAATATACTTAAGTTTTTGCAATATGACCAAATTCTATTGCGAAAAGATCTCAACATTGTTAAATCATCTTTGGTCATAACCCGCATATCTCCTCCCCCATAATGGTACATATAACTATCCGGGAAATAAAATACTTTCTTCCCGCTCAGCCAAACTCTATGACAAAAGTCTGTTTCTTCAACATAGCAAATAAAATCCTCATCAAATCCGCCAAGACGCATGTAATCATTCTTCCTCATGATAAAACAAGCACCTTTTATCGAATAAACGGGCATTTGTTTTTGATATTTTTCTCCTTTGTAGGATTTAAGATAACCATAATGATAAAGAAAACCAGTACTAGTCAAATATGAACCGACCGAATCTAATGCATCTCTATCAATGAGACTTCGTATTTGTGGCTGCAACATGCCAATTGTATTATCTTTTTCCATCGCTTTGACGAGAGGAGCAACAAAGTCATTTGTTACCAACGTATCATTATTCATTAACAAAATATACTTCCCTGTCGCCGATTTCACACCTCTATTATTCCCTCCCGCATAGCCAACATTTTTTTTGAGTTCAAGTATCTTTATATAAGAATGACTTTTCTTAATATACTCTGCGCTGTCGTCGGTAGAACCATTATTTACAACAATTACCTCAAGTGGTTTATAGGTAATTTTTTTCAGCGATGGTAGCAATTGCTGTAGCCATTTTTTTCCATTCCAATTAAGGATAATTATTGATACCAACGGTTCTTTCATTACGGATTTTAGACTGATAAATACTTGATATAGCGCGCTAGCGCGTCTTTCCAATGGGGCAGAACTATTCCTATCTTTGCGGCTTTTTTATTTTTTAGAGCAGAAAATAAGGGCTTGCGTACTGATTCTACCATACCTTTTCTATCTATGGGAATTATTTTTGTTTTAATATGTGCCTTACGGAATGCTTCAGTTGCAAACTCTGCCCACGAACACGTACCATCATTTACCAAGTGATAGACACCAAACGGAGGCATTTTCTTTAAAAGCTCAAGAGTACCAATCGCTAAATCCGGTGCATAGGTTGGACTCACAATTTGCTCGCTTGATATTTTAAGCGTTTTTTTCCCTTGTGCCTGCTTCATAATGTTTAAAATAAAATTCCCCTTTTTTGACCTGCTCCCCAACTTACCACCGTAAACGCCACATGTTCTAATGACAAAACTCTTATCACAATAGTTTCTTGTAAGGAATTCGCCGGAAAGCTTTGATACCCCATATACTTGCAGCGGGTTGGGCTCATTGTTTTCATCATAGGCATGACCCAACAAGCCGTCAAAAACATAATCAGTGCTGTAGGTTACAAAAATTATTTTTCGCTCCTTGCATATTTTTGCTAAATTCCTAACCGCAACTGCATTAACTATAAAAGCTTTTTCAGGATTTTCTTCGCATTGCTCCACCAAATGATATGCAGTAGCATTTATGACTACATCGGGCGATCTAGATTCTATTTCAGATTTTATTTTTTCAAAGTTCTCTATATCAAGATCCTCTCTACCATACGAAAAAACTTGAAATTTATTATTCCTTAGTGTCTTTTCAAGAAAAAATCCTAATTGTCCGTTTTTTCCAATCAAAAAAATTTTCATGTTAATAAAGCTCCCATGAGGCATCCTTTTCCGATGTTTTAACTCTTGAAATTGGCCATTGTATATTAAAACGTGGATCGTTCCATCGTATTCCAGACTCATACTGTGGGGAATAGTACTGCGATACAAAATATTCCACGACCGTATTTTTCTCAAGTGTTTGAAATGCATGCGCACACCCTTTTGGAATTAAAAGCATTTTTTTATTTTCTTCTGATAATATTTCACCAAACCATTGTCCATATGTTTTTGAAGATTTTCTTAAATCGAGAGCTACATCAAAAATAGAACCCTGTAAGCATTGAACAATTTTATCTTCCTGATATGGCGCTTTCTGAAAATGAAGTCCTCTTATGGTCCCCCTTTTTTCTGTTAGGGACCTATTTACATTAACTATCTTGTAAGAAATGCCTTGCTTTTTGAGTTCTTCCTGAGCAAACACTTTGGCAAAGTATCCACGCTCGTCAAGTCTAGGCTCCAAATCTATTATATATACGCCCTCAATTTTAGTTTTTGTAAATATCATAATTTTTTCCAATATAAATTCTTATCTAATTTGTGCTTATCCATCAATTTTTGCAATACTGCAAGACGCGTATATTTTTTATTTTCAAGGTCAATCTTCGAAAATTTTGCTTCTCCTAAATGCCTTATCAAATCTTTCACAGATTTTTCAAGCGGCCATTTTTGCTTTATTTCAGGAAATAATTTTTCAAATAGGGCAAACGAGACCTTATAGCTTCTTGTATCTATTCCGTGTTCTCCGGTATATTCTACGATGCATCCCCTAATAGTTTTTTGAACTACTTCTAGAACATCTTTAACCTGTAAATTATTGTCATTAAAACCGATGTTGATTACTTTTCCGTTTATTTTATTTTTTTCAATCCTTAGAAACTTTTCAAAGATATCAGATAAATCCCTGACATCAATTAGCGGTCTCCATGGTGTACCGTCACTTAAAACTTTTATATTTTTTTCAGCCACAGCATGTACCGCAAAATTATTTACCACCAAATCATCTCTAAATTTTGGCGAATACCCGTAAACCGTTGAGTTTCTCAGTAAGCCTACGCAGAAATCAGAATCCGCGAGCGTGAACAACGTGTTTTCTGTTTTTATCTTTGACTTCGCGTAAGCCGTCAACGGGTTAACCGGAGATTTCTCATCTACTATCTTTTGTTTGCCTATCCCGTAAATACTGCAGGAGGAAGAAAAAAGAAACCGTTTAACCCCTGCTTTTTTGGCAAGACGAGCTAGCCTTATTGATCCTTTATAATTTATATCTTCGGTAAGTTTTGGATTAATATCTCCCATTGGATCATTTGACAAAGCAGAAAGATGGATGATTGCATCAATTCCATATAAGTCTTTTTCTTCAATTTTTCTAATGTCTTTTGTTATTTTTTTATATTTTACAGTTTGTGGATTTCCTAAAACCTTTGTGAAAAAATTTGTATCCAATCCTATTACACTTATATCTTTTTTTAGTAAAGCAGGAACCAGCGTAGATCCTATGTATCCCCTGTCTCCGGTAACTAAAACCTTTTTCATATCATCCCCAAACTTTCCACTTCGGATCTTTTTTCCAAAGCTTATTCATCTCCTCAACATCCTGATACGTATCCATTGCTGACCAAAACCCTTCATGGTTGTACACAGCAAGCTGCTTCTCCTTCACAAGCCTGTCAAGAGCAACCTCAATCATCTCACGTGGTTTTATGTATTTAAAAACATCAGTTTTAAATACCATAAAACCTCCATTTACATATTGATTAAGTTTTGGTTTTTGTTGAAATTTTTTAATAATATTCTCCTTATCCGATATTACGAGGCCCCATTTCGATTTTGGATGGACACCGATTATTACACCTGTAACTTTTTTGGAATTGAAGAAGTTGAGTAAATTTAAAATGTTAATATCGGAAACACCATCTCCATAAGTAACCATAAAAGTATCTGAATTAATATATTTTTTAACTTTTAAAAGTCTTTCTCCTGTAAGCGTTTCCAGTCCCGTGTCCACAAAGGTGATATTGAAATCGTCATGTCTTTTTTTATTATTTTTATGAAGACTTTTTTTGCCGGAACTTGTATTAATCGTAAAATCGTGCATCAAATATTCTTGATTAAGAAAGTAATCCTTTATGTAATCACCTTTGTATCCTAATGCAATAATAAAATCATTAAAACCATAATGACTATATATTTTCATGATATGCCAAAGTATTGGTTTTCCGCCAAGAAGCACCATTGGTTTTGGACGAAATTCTGTTTCTTCTTTCATCCGGGATCCTTTACCACCGCAAAAAATAACAACTGGCATTTTCATAGCGTAACTATACTATAAGGGAACGACTTATTCAACAATAAAACTACCTAAGCAACCGATCATAAAGTTTTCTTAAACGCGGCATTGCTATCATGAGTTCTGAGAGGAACCAGAAAGTGGCAAATATCCAAACAATATTCCATGATATTATTTGAAATGGTATTATTCCAAATTCATCGCTCACTCCCAAATAGTATAGTGTTACGATTCCTGTGTAGAGATAAAACCATTTAGTTGGGAACAATGCTCCAATTGCAATTGGTATAACAAAATATTGCGCGCCTATTCCTGAAGTAAATGTCAAAAAGAAAAGCATCGAAAGTAACACTAAACGAAAGATATCATATTTTTTAAGTTTAAAACCTATATAAAATGAAAATAGTGAGTAAATTACTATAAATATATATTTATAAATATCTATCCACTTAATACCAAAATTTATGCACTCAGTACAAATATTGTTAATTATGTAGGTAATACCGTAAAAGGTTTGTAAGCCTCCATATTTAAAAACCTGCGAAAATATTCTACTTCCTGCTTCAATAAAAGGGAGAAAACTGATAAAAAATACCGCTAAGCTTGCGCCAAATAATAAAATCGCGTACCAAGGTTTTTTGGAAATATATGAATAGACTAATAGTACTTGGTTTAGGATAATATGCTTGACGTACATTCCAGCAGTAAGAAGTAGCCAAATTTTAAAAATTTTCATTTTTTTCGTCACTTTTTCTTGTATATGGATCCATAATGCGAGTAGTAAAAATAAAATTGCAATATTATCAAATTGTCCATGATGTCCACTAATAGTTATTGAAATCGGATTTAGGAAGAAAAGAGCTGCAGTCTTATTGGGAGAAATACTCTTTTTTCTGGCAATTTTAACGAGAACCAAAAGCGTCAAAAGATCAATAAAACTATAAAACGCTCTGACAATGAATTTAATTTCCAACATGGGAAATATCTGTTGTACCCAACCATAAAATCCAGAGAGATAGTAAAAGAATGAACTGTAATTATATGCAGTTTGATGAAGATAAATATTTTTTCCTTCTTTAACAATCTGAATATCCTGCTGAGTTACAATAATATCATTGTTGTAACTCCCTGTAGCCAAATACAATCTGAGGCCCAATCCGACAATGACAATTAAAAAAAGTATTATATTGTTTTTATTCATTTAGTCTGATTTTTAAAAACTCCAAATTGAACAAGAGAATATAAAGTCTTGGTATGTATAGGCATGAATGGGACTTCCTTCAAATAGAATAGGTTAGAATGTGGAGATGTACGTTTTTGAAATATTTCCAATCGTTCATTTATGTAACAAAACCAATCAAGATGCGGCGTTGGAGTTGAAAGAATAAGTATACCTTTCGGTTTCAATAAATATGAAATTTCGTTAAAGCAATCAACATGTTCAATCATTTCAAGCGCAATAACTACGTCATATGATTTTTTTTTAAACTTATAGTTTTTAATGTCTCCAACAATATCGGCAGGTTTATCAATATCAAATCCTACACAGCTATAACCTTTACTGCGTAGGTAATTAGTTAACCACATATTTCCGCAACCTAAATCTATTATCTTATCTGTTTTTTTTAGATATGGCAGTAACAATTTAAGCTTTATTTTATTTCCTACTCTCAATTTAGGTAGTTTTTTTATTTTTATATTTATTTTCATTTTATGTTATGATCTATTAAATATGTTCGGAGCTTTACTGCCAATGAACCTTCTCCTTTATAATTAGGATGCAACTGATCAGCATAGTCATCAGGATTTAACCAATTAGTTGCATCAACATAATTTATTTTTTGCTCTTGAGCAATTTCCTTAATTATAGAGTTGAACGCTACAATCTCATCATTATTTACATCCAAATCTTTCCCAGGCAGAATACTTACCGCAAGTATCCTTGTCTTCGGTAAATCTTTTTTTATACCTTTGACAATTTGATTATAATCCCTTCTAAATAATTCCGGCGACGAGGAATAATGAACATCATTAATTCCCAAAAAGATAATAACAATATCGGGTTTATATTTAACAAGATCTTTTTTATATCTACTGACTGCCGCAAATTTCCCTTTATCTGTCCCAATGGTTCCACCCCAATAAGATGCATTATGCAAATGATATCCAAAACTATCTGCTAAACTCGCTGAATAATTATTTTGCAGTTCTATCAAACTTAAGCTGTCACCTAAAATCCCAATTGTTTTTTTTTCACTTTTTTTTTCAGAAGTAATTATACTACCCTCTTCTAAAAAGATTTCTGATATATTAACTTTACATGTTGACACCCCCACAATACAATACATTTTGGCATTTACCTCATGTTTGAATTTTCTTTTACTTTCCGGAATGACAATGGAAAGTCTTTTATCATTTATATTAGGATTGCTTAACGCATATGTTTTCCCGTCAATTGTTATAAATAAGATGGTTGAGTTTTCGATATCATCTGTATTCACTCTAAAACCTATGCTTTTAGCGTCAGTGAAAGTAAAGGAAAATTCACTCCCCGGAAAAATTGATAACATAGTTGGTTCATCATTAATAGTTGCACTTTCCCACTCATCGCTCCAAATTATATTAGTATCTTTTACATAATTTTTAATACTTAAAGTATTTTGATACTTTACCAGAAAAAATCCGCTTGCCAAGAGAAGCACAAATACTGCAATAATCAAAAATTTGTTTTGCATATATTTACCCAAATTTTTTAATAAATTTAGGAATATCATAAAAAAGAAAAATGTTTTTCTTTATTTCCTCTGTTTTCCAGTCCCACCATTTTATCTTTACTAATTTTTTTATTATTTGATCATCAAATCTTTTTCTGATGAATTTCGCAGGTACACCACCAACGATCGTAAATGGCTCAACGTCTTTAGTAACGACTGCATTTGCCCCAATAACAACTCCGTCTCCTATTGTCACTCCCGACATGATAATAGAACGCATCCCAATCCACACATCATTCCCAATAACAACTTCTTTATCTTTTTTATTTTCTAATCGATATTTTCGAGTAGCATTGACACCTAAAAAATGATAAATCAGCCCATATGTGGATATAGACTGTGATGTATTATGATTTTCAGGGTTCATAACACATTCAGGACCAATAGATACAAATTTACCAATTTTTGTATTTCTAATCCAAACTTTTCTATTAATAGTTGAATAATCTCCTATTTCACATTTTCCCGCAACTGTACATGAAGGATAGATGTTTACATTTTTACCAAAAACAACATTACTAAATAATATTTTTTGAATTATTCCAAATCCAATCCTTTTAAGTCTCTCTAAATTTCCTATTAAAGTATAAATCGTCATATCACTTTTATCATTTTAAATATCATATTAAGCACTTTTTCACTATCTCTTAAATCTGCTAACTTAAAAGCATTTTTACTAAATTGCTGGTATTTATCTTTATGTTTAAAGAACATTTTTAATGCACTTATTAATGCTTTTTCTGTAGCCTCAATATGGACACCAGCGTTTGATTTTATAATGTCTTCTACGGTACCATTATCACCTGAAATAATTACAGGTGTTCCCAGAGCTAAATAATCTCTTGCTTTCATAGAGTCAAGATAATATTTATCCAGAATTTCATTTGTATAAAAAGCAATACCAATTCCGTGTTTTGCTATTTGTTTAAATACATCATCGTGCGACATCGCACAAAGAAAGGTAATATGTTTTTTCAATTTCTTGTTCTCTATTTCCTTATTTAACTGCTTCTCTATTTTACTTGATCCAATGATAGTTAATTGTAATGAAGGAAATTCTTTATGTAGCGCATCGACTGCATTAATAAGAATCATAAACTCATCGATAAATGGTGCTGTGGAAACCATTATTAATTTATATAAATCTTTATGTGTTAAAACGAATTTCTTTACATGAGAAACAGCAGGTGAGTTTGGTAACCATATTAATTTTTTCTCAGAAATTCCTTGCTTTTTTCTTACAGCAATAATTCTATGTGAAACAGCAATGATATAATCAGCCTTACGAATAGACAAATTATCTAGAAAAAAATAAAGCGAATTATATAAACTATTAGTATATTTTCGCGGTGCAAAATCTGTATTGAACGTAATAAGTATATCTACTTTTCCGATTTTTTTTAATAATATCCCCCAAAATGTATTTAATGGATCTACACCAAAATAAATAATTCTATTATCAGATGAGTTTGATTTCATACAAGATGCAATAGTGATTATTCCTTCACTCAGACGATCTGACAATTCACCAAACCATCTATTTTTATTAACTTGTTTATTCTCTTCATTATTATCATTAATTAAAGTTATATAAGTTTTCCCATCACTATATATCGAATGACGAATAAATAGCACATCGGATTTCTTTTGTTTTAGATAAGTAAATATTGTGTGTGCTGGTCCAGATATTTCCATATCTTTACTAATTGCAGTGTGGGTAACAATAATTATTTTATCTTTTTTCATTTTTCATTTGTCTGAGACCCTTCAATACCGTAACCGGTCTAATCTGTAAATCTTTCTTCATTTTATTTATATCAAAACAGGTATTTTTAGGTCTGGGCGCTAAGCTCTTAAAATAGTCGCTTGAAACTGGCTGCAATAACGAAGTATCCAAATTAAATACTTTTGCTGCCTGCACTGCAAGCTTATATCTACTGATACATTCACTGCTTGCAATATTATATATTTCCTGTCTCTTATTTTCTCTAATTATTTTCCAAATTGCTTTAACAGCATCCCCTGCATAGAGATAATTATTATAAATATCGTCAACAACCTGCGTTGTATGTTTTGCGGATAATCTTTCTAATAACCACGTTACTGGATTCATTCTTTCATTTGAGTTATTCCATCCATACATTGTCATCAATCTAACAATAACAAAGTTTTTACTTCTCTTTATAATTTCTTTTTCTGATTGAACTTTGGTAAAACCATAATAATCAATAGGATGTTTAGGACTTTTTTCAGAAAAGAGTGGATGGACTCCATCATACACAGCATTTGAAGAAGTAAATATAAATTTGATATTATGTTCTTGCGCATACTGCAGCATATACTTGGTACCCGTAATATTTATTTTTTTAGCTTCTGACTTATTCTTTTCACAATAGTCAACATTTCCTATAGATGCTGCATGCACAACTATATCCGGCCTTATTGCTTCATAAATATTTTTAATATTTTTTTTATTAGCAACATCTAGTTTGACAAATTTATGATTACATCCGTCTACGATATCAGGTTTATTTTTAGAATATGTTGCATAAACAAAAAAATCACGAGGAATATTCGCAAGAAAATATCTTCCAAGTAGACCTGTACCTCCGGTAAATAATACTATTTTCATATCTATTATAACTGCGCGACAGCTTTATCTATATTCTCAACTGTCCGTTGTAAGGTATATTCTTTATGTACAAGTTTGTATCCTGCTTCCACCATTTCTCTTGCTATTTCCTTATGACTAAGGATAAATTCAATTGCAGATGCAAGCTTGTCAGAATTTCGTGGAGGGACCAGAATTCCTGTTTTTTTATCGTGCACAACATTTGGTATACCACCAAATTTTGTAGTAACAATTGGCGTTTTTAAAACATAAGCCTCTAGAAAAACCATCCCAAACAGCTCTTCTCCGGAAGATGGCGCTACCAATAAATCAGATGATTTTATTATCTGTAATACTTGTTTGTAAGGCAGGTTTCCTGTAAAAATGACATTTTTAGAGATACCTAGTGTTTTTACTCTTTCTTTCAAAGTTTGTTTTAGAACTCCATCGGAAGTAAATACAAAAAGCAAATTTGGATTCTTTTTTAAAATTGATGGAATTGCTTCAACGAGAAATGTTACACCTTTTTCTTCAACAAGTCTCCTCGGACAAATTATAATTTTTACTTTTTTATCTCGCTTGAGTTTTTTAAATTTTTCAGATTGAGTAATTTTTAATAATTCTTCTACTTCAATTCCCCATGGGAAACAGTATATTTTTGTAAATCGGGCGTACTTCTTAAGGAGCGAAAAATTGTCAATGTGAGTTCCGTCTGCGTAATAATATTGATCAGCAGGAGTAAAAATAACATTGAAACTTGCATATTTTAGCTGACGAAACCAATATAGTGGATGCCAAATAGAAACAAATGGAGATCTTTGAAGTGCTTCAAAAAGAAGTACTGTTTTTGAGCCCAACAATCGGATTAGAGGACTGATTCCGAAAAGATGAATACCATAGAAAAGAACTGCATCAACTTTTTTTTGTCGAACTAGCTTTAATATAACTGGTGTTAAAACAATGAGAGTAAAAAAAACTTCTCCAAATAATAATGCGTATCCTGCAAGGTTAATTTTAAGCGTGCTTGGTCTTCGTTTAAAACGATGTTGAACCTGAATATAATTTACATTATTAATTTTGGTTTCAATTACTTTTGTAGTGAGCCCTTGTTTTCTTCCTACCACAAAAACTATGTGACCCAGCTCTGCCTGCGCCTTTGCAGTAATATTAATAACTGTTTCCATACCTCCGGGATTGCCAAGGGGATTCCAGCTAAAAAGATGTAAATAGGTCATAAATTAATGCTTGGGCATTCATGTGCGTGGTGTTATTTTCTTTGCTCCAATCCATAAACTATCCCGCAATAATCCTAAATAAGTAGAAACAAGAAGATAATTAACCATATACTTCATCTTCGGAGAAAACTTTTCAAAAAATGCCGGCAGCGGCCATCCCAGCGTCGTCAGATTTATCTTGAAAGTAAGCATAACTTTCCCAAATCCATGACTCACTAATAATTTTTTCAATGAACTAGGGGTATAGAAGCAAACATGAGTCTTATCAGAATAACCGTACCAATCTTTTCCTTTAATATATCTTAGTGGAGACGCATAATTTGGCGTGAGAAGAAAAATAGTACCATTTGGTTTTAAAACACGATGAACCTCATTAATAAATGTAATTCCATCTTTTTCCCTCAAATGCTCAATAATATGCAGCCCTACAACACAATCAAAACTTTCTTTCTTAAAAGGCATATCTGTTGCTGATCCAACGATAGCACCGGAATATTTTGCTGATACTGGGGAAATGTCTAACCCTTTTACTTTATATCCTTTACTCTCTAAGTATCTCATCAATCTACCTGTACCAGGGCCCACATCTAATACTGTTTTGATCTTATTCTTTTTTAATAAATTCTCTATAACATTGGCAACATGGTCTCCCAAGAGATCTCTGGCTGCAAAATATTCCTCATCATAGTCTTGTTTTTTTCGTATCGTTTTTTTTAATTTTTTCATAAATTTTCTTTAAAATAATCAATTGTTTTTTCTAATCCTGCTTGCAATGAATATTTTTCTTTAAACCCGATAACTTTTCTAGCTTTATTAATACTTATTCTCCGTTTTCTAAAAAAGATAATATCTCCTTTTTCAAAATTTACTTTATTGTTCTTCTTTGTAAGTGCAATAACTAATTGAGCAAGCTGTTTGACTGTAATATATTCTTGACTCGCTATATTTACAGGATCTGCGACTGCATATTTTTCAATCAAACTTAAAAGTCCTTCTACCAAATCAGAAATATATAAAAAAGATCGCTCCTGCAATCCACCACCTGTAATAATTATATCTTTCCCTTGTAGAGAGTTGTTAATAAACGTTGGGATAACTCTATTTTTTTCTATCCCAGCAACATCTCTTGGGCCGTATACATTACCTAATCTTGCAATTGCAGTTTGCAGACCATGTTCTTTATAATACATTTTTGCAGCTATTTCTGCAAGCCTTTTTGACCAAGCATAACCCTCAGTTTTTTCATCAAGATTTTCTCTAAAACCGTATTTTTCTGTTACGCGGGACGGTAAGTTACCAGGATATACCTCAATAGAGCTCGTTAAAAGAAAACGTTGAATATTATTTCGATTTGATGCTTCAAGCATATTAAGAGTAATCAGTGAATTTGCATGGAATATTTTTGCCGGATATTGCATCTTAAAATAGGCTCCACCATCCAATGCAGCAAAATTTAAAACAATATTCTGTCCTTTCGTAATTAACAGACATTGATCAAATCTGAGAAGATCGACTTTTTTTATTGTAAGTTTTTTTGATTTATACGGTAAACTTTGTTTAGTCTTTTTAATTGAAGTCGCAGGAGAGACTGCTGCAGTTATTATTGCGTCCTCTTCAAGAAGCCTCTCTATTGTATGAGAACCAATAAATCCGGATGCACCAGTAATTAATACTTTTTTATCTTTCCAAAAATTTTTCATTTGTTTCTTAGTAATGAATACATTGCTCCACTAAGCCCTGCTGAGTATTCAGCAGTTCGCATGGTTATAAACGCACCAGTATCGATTGGTCTCCGAATAAAAAGTCTCCAATTTTTAAAATATGCTTTTCTTAACGGAAAATAACTTCTCGTGCCTGCTTTTGGGCGCTTAACAATATATTTAAATGAATCTTTTCCATACATAAATCTTTTCTTTATTAACCTTGTTAATTTAAGATTCCCCTCGTTATGTTTTACCAATGATTTTGTTCTTGACACCTTATATCCATTTTCTAAAAGCTTCTGATACAAATCCCAATCATCTCCACCTCCTCCAAGATTTTCATCTAAACCTCCTAATTTCTCCAAAACATTTTTTTTAAAAAATCTAGGCGCTTCTATAGTGTTGTCTCCCCAATAACAGCGTCTTTCCAGATTTTTTGCCTTTGCCCAAATACCAACACCAAATGAATCTTCAGGTATAATTACAGCATCATATTTAAGTAGGCATAATTTAATGGCTTCCTCGATAACATTTTTTGTTAATTCCATATCTGCATCTACATAATATACAAAATTTCCCTTTGCTTTTTTCACTCCAAAATTTCTTTTATGTGGAGCATCAAAAACACCTGACGGCAGGTGCGGATCAAAAATATGAATCTTTGCTTTGTATTTTTTTGCCAAAAATAAGGTTTTGTCAACTGATCCTCCGTCAACAACTAATACCTCAATATTTTTATATGACTGTTCCCTAATGCTTTTTAAAGAGTTTTCAAGAAATATGGATGAGTTGCGTGTTGGGATAATTATTGAAACTAACGGTTTTTTCATAAACTATTTATCAACTTAAGACTTTCCTTGGTTGCATTCTCCCAAGTTAGGCTTTTCGCCCAAGCTAAAGCATTTTTTTGTAACTTTTCATATTCTACTTCATCTCTAAGCAAATTTATAGTCTGTTTTGCCATTTCCAAAGGAGAATTATGAGATAAAATTACTCCGGTTTTACCATTCTTTACAGAATCTTTTAATCCGGCAACATCATAGACTACGGACGGTGTCGCTTGACTGGCCGCTTCTATTACTACTAACCCCCATCCTTCTTTTACTGATGCGTGTAGTAAAATATGTGCTCTTCTTAGCAGTTCATATTTTTTATTTTCATCTACTCTTCCCCAAAATTTAACTCTCGAACCAATTGAATAAGATTTTATTATTGCATTTAATTTTGAAATATATTTCTTATCACCATCTCCTACTATCCAAAATTGTGCATTCTTTAGCTCTTTTTGAATATTAAAAAAGGCTTTTATTACGTCTTCTACGCCTTTCATCTTCACAACTCTGGAAACAAAGACAAATGTAGGTACATTTTCCTTATTGGGAATACTTTCTAGAGGTTTTCTATCAATTGGACAATTAATGACCGTACAGTTACTTTTAGATACTCCATGCTTTACCAGATCATCAACGGTTGAATCGGCATCTGTCCAAAATTTAATATTTTTATAAAACTTAAAATACAATGGATCAATAAATTTTCCAACTACATTAACAGGGAAAGGATACATGTAATCCCAAATTTCTCCCGCAACTTCATGGATAAAAGCTATTTTGGGTTTTCTAACATATAACGGAGTAAAAAATGGCAAACCATGTATTTCATCAATTACCAAATCGAATTTATTCTTAGTGAATAGGTAAAATATTGGAGCCAATAAGTAAACTGAAATAAAATTTCCGCCTCTTACAATTCTTATCCCATCTAACAACTCTTCTGTTTTTGAATTCTTGAATTTTGAAGTAAACCAAGTAACTTTATGTCCTGCTTTAATCCAAGCTTTCGCATGCTCCAATGTAACAATTTCCGCTCCGCCACTTTTTGGATTTTTTGTATCTCTCCAATTCAGAATTAATATATTCATTGTTCTTGAAGCCAATTTTTCCTATTACTTTTTCGGTAATATTTAATAATTCTTAAACGGTAAAAAACAGCAGCAGTATCCCAAAGCATATAAAAAATAACTATCCAAAAGTTCTTTGAAGTAATACTACTTCCCCCTTTGAAATAAAGTTTTATTGGAGCCTCGTAAATTTTTTTATATCCAAGAGCATAGGCAACAGCTAATATTTCAACATCAAAAGCAAACCGTTTTACTAAAATTCTTGGAAAAACATCCATTGCTGTTTTTCTTGTAAAAATTTTCAAGCCCACTTGCGTATCCAACACCTTGAATCCAAAGAGTATTTGTGTCAAGGTTCTATATCCCCAAGACAATATTCTTCTAATATAAGGATAATTTACTTTTGACTCCGGATGAAGCTTGCTGCCGACAATAATATCTGCATTCATAAAATTCATATAATCAAGAAGTATTGAAATTCCGGTTGGATTAATATCCATTCCTCCATCAATAAAACCAATTACGTCTCCTTTTGCATGTAACATTCCATGCTTAACAGCATAACCTTTCCCATTGTTTTTTTTATACCCGAGAACCGTTACGTTTTTACTTTTTATTTTTTTTGCATTCTGAAATGTTCTATCTACAAATCCATCAACAACCACTATAATTTCATAGTTATAGGGAAGAGAAGAAAGACTTTTCTCAAGAATTTTTATATCTTTAATAATTGTTTTCTCTTGTTTATAAGCTGGAACAACAAGGGATAATAGTTTTATGTTCATAAGGCTATAGAGTTCATAATGTTCGTAAAGTTATAAAGTTCATAAAGTTATAATGTTCATAAAGTCTTTATGAGACCGGACAGAAGTTTTGAAATATTTAACGTTAATTCGTATGTCTTTGAAAACTTTTCCTTTGTCATATATTCCAAATCCAAAGAAAGATAAAGCATCGATCTTACTTCCGCACATGAACCTTTTGAAATATATAAAAAGTTTTTAAATTCTTTATTGCCGTGTCTTTCAAATCCCTCAGCTATATTATTCATTATAGAAACTGAGGCTCGTTGTATTTGGTCTCTAAAACTGAAGTCTTTAGAATTTTTAAAATGGCTATAAATGATTAAGTTTAATTCTCTAGCTTTTTGCCAACTAATAATTTCTTCAAATGAATTTATCTTCATTACTTTATGGACTTTAAGAACTTTAAAAACTTTTTACTTTACAAACTCCTTTCGTACAATATCCCAGGAAAATAAGGTTCCGTCGGGCAATTTGGCTTGTGCCTCTTCAAAAGGAACTCTTTTATCCTCTTGGGGATTATATAGTCCTGTAGGAAAATTAATTAAAATTGCGGGTTCTGGGGAAACTACTAAAAATCCATGCAACGTTTTTCTTGGAATCAAAAACATGTAAGGATCTTTTCTTGCATTAATATAAAAAAGATTTAAGAGACCATTTGTCGGAGAATCTACTCTATTGTCGGCAACCGCAACAACTATCTCCCCTTTTACAACAGCGAATCTATCATCTTGGACCGTCGGATGATAATGCCAAACTTTTTCATCTCTTGCAAGCCCGCTTGGAGTTTCCGAATAATATTGCATAAAGAATTCTCTTCCGGGGTTATAAATATCCTCCCAGTCAATTCTTAAAGTCTCCACTAAAACTCCTGACTCATCTTGGTTTACCTTATAAGGATGAATAACAACGTCCTTAATTATTTTTTGAGTGTCTTTATTTTTCAAGCTTATAAATTCCATAATACAAATATATTATAACTTACTTATATTCACAATAGCCATTTCTACACAAACATACTATAAGAGCTTAATTTACTATTAATTTTTTAACTCTTTGTACATAACACCGGACAAAAATAACAAAAGTAAAAAAGAAACAGAAAATAAAACAGCAATTACCTGAAAGAGTGATGCATGGAAAATACTAAGTAAGATTATAAATAATACCCCGCATCCAAGATTTATTTTGTAGATTTCAGTTTTACCAATTGATAAAAAATAATTATTCAGTAACATAGCAAGCGAAAAAATAAGTATATAAAGTGAGTAAATCCCAAGATATGGAGCAAGCATCTTATATTCTTTTGCAGGAAAGAAAATGCTTAATATTAAGTCCGGAAATAAAAAATACACAAAGGAAAGTGCTGATGAAAAAAGCACAATAACCACACCCGCTAAAACAACTGTTTCAAAAAGTTTTTCCTTTTTTTCTCTTTTTTGGGCTATTAGAGGGAAAAAAACAAAATATATCGGAGCACTTAAGTAAAAAATTGCCTTTCCCATAAGAGAAAGGGCTGCATATTGTCCGGAGGGAATTGCACCAAAAAAATGCCGGACAAGGATAATATCCATGCTGCTCAATATTGTAATGCCTAAAGATGAAAGAAAAAATCCAGTACCATATTTTCTGAATTCTTTAAAAAAATCTTTTTGTTTTTTGTATGTTTTTTTATAGTGGTTTTTAAAAACAAGATAGAAAGAAATCAAAACCGCAATACTGGACGACAAAAGAATCCCCAACACTACGCCAAATATTTGAAGACCCAAAAGCAAAAAACCAACTCCAAGGACTATTTTAAGAAAAGGGCCCATCATATTAAGAATGGATAAAGAAAAAAATCTCATTTCTCCTTGCAAAACGCCCCCTGTCAAAGAAAAAAGAATAGACAAAACAATTAAAATAAATATTAAAACAAGAAGCAACACGTTATTGATATGGAGAAAAGACACTATAAAAGGGAGCGTGAGTATTAAAATAAAAAACACAATTCCCGATAAAATAAAAATGAATTTTCCTCCATTAAAAAGCAGTGAAAGATAACCCTCTTCGTCTTTATTTACTTTATACTTAGCGGTAAATCTTGCAAAAATACCTGTAAACGAGCCGGGGATTATCCCAAAAAGCGCAACAACTGAAATTAATGTAGTTAATAATCCGTAATCCGCAACAGTTAGTAGTCGACCCATAGAAAGATTAAAAAAGTAGTGACAAAGATTTGCTACAAAAGATCCTGCCAAAACAACTGTACTTCCCGAAATAAGCGGATGTTTAACTAGTTGTGTTATTTTATGTCTCATTACTGCCTATGCCTTACCGTATGCATCGATTGTCTGATGAATCGTTTTCTCCCATAAAAATTTTTTTGCCCGCAAAGCTCCTTTTTTCTTCAATTCATCCTGCAGCTTTTTATCATTGAATATTTTTCTTAACACATCTGCCATGTTTTTTTCGTCAAAACAATCTACATAAAGCACTGCATCCCCTCCAACCTCGGGAAGACTTCCGCCTCTTGATGCAACTACCGGACAACCGGACTGCATTGCCTCAAGAACAGGAAAACCAAATCCCTCATATAAAGAAGGCATAACTAGAGCTTGTGCGCTATTGTACAAGGCAACAAGTTCTTCTGTTGGCAAAAATCCAAGCGGATAAAACATTTTGTCTCCTTCAATTTCTTTTCTTACCAAAACCAAATCCTTATTCCACTCGTTTGTCTTGTCGAAATCAATTGACACAAGCGCTTTTCCCACCATCACCATTGGAACATTCAACCTTTTTACAACAGACACAAGTCTTGGAAGATTTTTATTCCAAGTTACATCCCCAACATAAAGCAAAAAGTTTTCAGGAAGATTATATTTTTCCCTAACGTCATTAAGTATTTTTTTATCATCAATTACCTTAAAAGATTCGTCTGCTGCCAGATACACAACGGACACTTTTTCTTCCGGTATACCTAAGATTTTTAATATATCTTTTTTAGAATTCTCCGAGTCGGTAATAATATGATTCACGCGCTTTAATAGAATTTTTTGAATACTCCAATGCACCGCTCCCCTTATACCGGCGGGAAAATGATCTTTAAAAACAATAGGAGTCAGGTCGTGAACAGTTACAACAGTTTTATATTTTTTTATAACCGGCAACGTTTTAAAAAACGGGTCAAAATAAGGATAGTGGACAATATCAATACCCGTTGGAAGCTTGTCACCTTTAACAAAAAAAGTGTATTTGTTTTTGTGGTCAAATCTTTGCAAATTTTGCGTAAGATTTGCAATGTACATTCCCACCCCACGCACCTTATGTCCTGAAATTTCCTTTCCACTTATAGGCGTTATATCTACTGCAATATTCATTTTTTAATTATACCAGAGAAAGTTTTTATTGAGGAAAAAAACAAAACTGTAGAGGCTATAACAAAACAAAGGTATGAAAAGTTTTGTATAGGTGTACTTTTAAGCTTAATCTCAACTATATGCGAACCTTTTGGTATAGCAAAAGAATCCCTGCCGCTGAAATTATCAATCTTAATCTCGTGACTATCCATAGTTCCAGTCCACCCCGGAAAATAAGCATTATTAAAAATTAAATTAGAATCTGTAAATGCGTCGACTTTAAAAGTAACCTCGGTACTTTTTTTCCTAACAAATTCAACTTTTCCTGATCCGGAATTAAAAAGCATTTTATTTTTTTCTTTGAGAGGAATAGAGACCAACCATTTAGTATTAAAAACATTTCCAATACTATTGGTACTATCAATAAAATTTGAACGAGTCGTGTAATAATTGTCAGACCTCATGTGATAAAATGCCGGTTTTGCATAATTTATTCCTAAAAAAATTACTCCAACAAGTGCAAAAATAAAAATGATTTTTTTTCTAACGCTTACACGAATATCTATATTCTGAAATAGACCTCCTGCTAAAAAAGACGCTATAACAATCTCCAGAGACAAAAGCCGCCATGGAAATTGTAGATAAGGAAGAAGAGGAAAATGAGTCCATATCCATGAAGAATAGGAAAGCATTAAAAAAATGAGAAGAAAAAAAGATACAACAAAAAAAATAATTATATTTTTTTCCGGATTATTTTTTTTACTATTTTTAAAAAGTTTTAGCACTACAAAAATAATTGCAATAATGTTTGCAACACCAATTTGAAATGACATCTTATCAAAGCTTTGACTTCCTGAAAATCCTGATCCCCAGGAAGGAATAATAAGCTCGTATAATTCGGGAAAATGCGCTGTAACATCAAAAATTTGAAGGCCTACTACATATTTTGTTTCAAACAAAGCAGGAATCCAAAAAGGCGATGACAAACCCAAACCTATCACTACTTGCAGAACGAAATCTTTAATCCTGAAAATACGTTGTTCTTTTCCAATTAACATTACAAGGGCATAAAAAATAAAGAATACAAAAAAAATTAAAGCAAGAATATTATGTGAGTAAACAAGAAAAGCCAAGAAAACAGAAGTTAAAATAAAAAACTTTTTTTTTCTTGTTTTTTGGAAGCAAAAGTAAGACCATAATAAAGCAGGAAAAAAAGCCAGAGCCCATACTTCTCCAACAGAGCCCCTAATATAAGTATCAACAAACCGATACGGAGAAAATGAATAGAAAGCTGAAGAAATAACTCCTCCGGCATTCCCCCAATACTCTTTTGCCCAAAGGTAAAAAAAGAAAGCTCCAAAAAGAGTTGCAAAAAACATATTTAATTTAAATGCGTCTATAAAACTAACGCCAAAAGCATGTAAAAAAGAGGCAAAGTAGTTTGGAAGTGGATAAACATAATTAAAAAGAGGAATTCCGAACCCATTATTCAGATCGGGCGCCCACCGAGGATACAAATTTCCATCTCTAAGCACTTTATCAAACTCATAAAAGCGGATTACGTGATACTCACCGTCGTGTGTTGGAGGAAGGCCGGGATGCAACAGAGCAAAACCTGCAATTAATGCAATAATTAAAACAGAACAAATACTAATTATATTTTTTTGCATATTTTGAAATTAAACTCCAAGCCAAAACAATAAAAACAGGAATAACTGTTACACAAACTTTAATTAGTGGTGTCAAACCAAAGTAAGTACCCAAAAACATAAAAGGAACATACCGAAGCAACAGCCCAAAAGAAAGAGCGGTTGATAAAACAACAAGATTTTTTTTCTTTGGCAAAAAACTTATAAAAGTTAAAAACCAAATTGCATACCACGGATAAATTTCTTCACGCAAAAAAGAAAAAAGGAAAACAATAAACATTAAAAAAGCCGCAATTAAAAAAATATTTTGCTGATCTATTTTTTCACCACTTTTATATTTTATTAACATGTATATAAAAATGGGCAGTAAAACAATTGTTGCGTATTTGATAAATATCGAAAAGAAAAGAAACAATAACGCAAGTATAAATTTTTTTTTGAAAGCAAAGAAAAATGCACAAAGAGCAAAAAACATCATAACAATGTCGTTGTGAGAACTTACTAATGTCTCTATTACAATCAGTGGATTTAAAGCAAATAGAACAACTGAATATATATTTTTTGAAATTTTCCAAACAAGAAATGCGCCTGCAACATAAAATAGGCTTATAAAAAACTTTAAATTAAATAGAGTTATTAAAAAATTATTAAAACCTAACAAGTGCGGAATCGCACTTAAAAGCGTCCAGAATGGAGCATAAAGAGCCACTTTATTGGCTGCATGCATAAAAAGAAGTAAAGGATCACCTATAAATTCATACGGCATAACAATATACGGATTTTCGTGATAAAAAAAGGCAACCTTTGCGGTTGCAATATAATTGAAAATATCAAATGAAAGTATTGCTGGATAGGAAAAAAGTAAAATTGAAACGTTTGCTACGATTAACAAAAATATTTGCTTTAAGGGTAGCTTTTCACTACGAACTAATTTAATAAATAAATAGTACGTTAAAAAAAATAAACAAATAAATAAAGTGTATAAAATTATTACCACTAATCTGTTCTCGGAAAAAAATCCAGTGTAAAAATTTCTTAAATACAAAAGTCCCGGGTCAATAAATAAGTAAGAAAAAAATGAAAAGAAAAATAATAAACAACAATAACCATAAATCAATAATTTCTTCATATATTTTTCTGCCGGACACTAATTGAGTCATCGATGGACTTGCGAAGCAACAGTTTTGTTGCACTACTTTTTTCAGGTGTCCAGACAAATTCGATTGGTGTATTTTTTTCTATCTGAACTAAAATTTCTACATGTTTTTGTGACGCCATATCAAGAATTTTACTTTTTTCCGAAATATCTTTTCCCTCAATCTTTGCCTTTATCAAAAACGGGTTAATTTTTATAAAATACTCGTTTGATTTTAATAGCGCATTGTAGCCAAGAAGATACTGCTTATATTCAAAAAGTGTTTTTGCCTCAACTAAATATTTGTCTGACTGTTTTAAGTTGTAATAAAACTGTCCAAAATTCCCGAAATACCAGTATTTTTGCAATTCTTCAGATAAAATATGAGATTTATAAGAAATACTACCTGGCATAGCACTTGGATATGGCAAAACATAAGAAGACTGTGCAAATGTAATTTTTGTTGATGTTAAAAAGAAAATAACAAAAAAGACGAAAAAATAACGCCTCATTTTGAATTTTTTGAATGGTATTCCCATGCGGTTTTTACAATCGTTTCAAGATCCGAATATTTAGGATTAAATCCTAATTCATTGCGAATTTTAGAAGAATCCGCAACAAGACTATCCGCATCACCAGACCGTCTCTCTAATTCTACTATCGGAAAATTTATTCCGCTTATTTTTTTTACCATTTCTACAACTTCCTTATTCGAATATCCCTTTCCTGTTCCAACATTATAAATATATCCACCCTTATCTTTCACTAATTTTTCAAGAGCTAAAATATGAGCCTCAACTAAATCTAAAACATGTATATAATCACGCACGCATGTTCCGTCTTGAGTTTGGTAATCAGTTCCAAACATTTTAAACTCATTGTTGTTTAACGCCGCTTCAATGGCTTTAGGAATTATGTGGGTTTCAGGGTCATGAGCTTCCCCCATACTTCCATCAATTGCTGCTCCCGATGCGTTAAAGTATCGAAGACATGCATAGCTTAATCCATCTATTTTATTAAACCATGACAAAATCTTCTCAACCATAAGTTTACTCTCACCATAAGGATTAACTGGATTTGTGGGATGATCTTCCGGAATTGGAATCTTTATAGGATTTCCATAGACCCCTGCAGTTGATGAGAAAATAAAATTTTTTACATTATTTCTTTTGCAGTGCTCTATTATTTCCAAAGAGCCTGAGGTATTATTGCAAAAATAAAGTCCTGGATCACGGGCGGATTCTTCCATTGAGATATACCCCGCAAAATGAATTACCGCATCAAACTGACTAGAAGAAAACACTTGCTCAACTTCGTCCCAATCCATCAAATTCATTTGATGAAAAATTGCTTCGCTGTCAATTGCGTCTTTATGACCACGCTCAAGACTATCAATAACATGAACTTTATCGCCACGAGAAATAAGTCTTTTTACCATAAAGCTTCCTATGTACCCGGCACCACCGGTAACAAGTATTTTCATATTTTTACATCTGTAAATATTTTATATACGCAACTGGAAATCTTAATGCTGAAAAAAGCGAAAATACAAATCCCTGCCACAAATCAACAAACCCTTTATGTCTTATGTACGTAGTTAAAAACCAATGTGTTGGTTTTATAATTAAATATCCAATCCCAAATATAAATCTTTCGAATTTATTTTTTCTTTCCATATCCTTTTTAATTTGGGTAGCAATAAGAATATTATACCTGTTCCATTTCTCAATATAAAATGAGAAATTTTTATATGGATAATGGAGCAAAGGATTTTTCAGATATCCTACTTTACCTTCAACTTCTGCTTGCTCATGAACATCTTTTTGAGGAAGCCGGCCCTTTCCTTTTTTATATAACCTAATTGTATAATCGGGATATTGCCCGCCCTTTGTCAAAAATCGTCCTAGAAAGTAATTTTTTCTCGGAATCCAATAACCATTATATTCACTTCCCCCGTCTACCACTTTTTTAATTTCATCAGCCAATTCGCCTGAAACATGCTCGTCTGCATCAAGCTGCAAAATCCAATCACCCGTTGCCATATTCAACGCTTTTTGCTTATTAATATGAAATATGGGCGGATTATCGGTCACTTTTACCTTAGCACCATATTTTTTGGCGATTTCAACAGTTTTGTCTTTTGAACTTCCATCGACGACCACAATCTCCGAAGCTAATTCCCTTACTGAGTCAAGACAGCTTGCAATATTTGATTCCTCGTTAAAAGTGGCAAGCGCGACCGATAATTTGACCATAATTGTATTATATGATGACGTCCCAAAAGACTCAATGAGTTTTAGTCTGCAATAATAACTGCCGGGCTTCCGTCAAGAAAAGAAATTATTTTTATAACGTGCATATTTAACACCACTTCATTAGAACTTAATAAATACAACGTCTTTGGAATTTTTTTCGACAACTCAATTTTTTCGAATATATACTTTCCAATTTTATGTGACTCTGCGAAACCACCAGATTTTGTTCCACCAAGATTTTTATAAACAAATGGATCAAATTTATTATAAAAAAGATAAAACATATAACTTTCAAATAAATTACCAGAATTCGATACAATGATTTTATCGTATTTAGCCTCTCTTTCCTTAACAATTTCAAATGCCTGTATAGCACCATATTGAAATTGATTTGAAATTTTTGTTGGTAGAAGAAAGAAATAAGAATATGAGAATTGAGCTATGCTTACTATCCCTATTAGAAAAAACGTTGGTAAAATAATGTATTTTGAATTGATTTTGGTTTTTGAGAAAATTAATGACAAAAGAAAAATTATACCGAAAGCTTCTATAAGCTGTGGCAGGGGAAGTAGCTCATATATTCTCATCGCATGAGGATACCCCGTTGTAATTGCCCCCGGCAGAATAGCAATTATTACCCATCCCAAAAATAAGAATAGAAATTTTTTTGGCAAATAGAAAATTGAATAAAATAATCCAGAGATTAAAAAAATTATTTCAAAAACATAAAACAGTCCAAGTCCGGGGGACTTAAAAGGCTCATAATCTTTATTTGAGAAAAGCCAAAAGGGATTGAGGTGCGACGCGAACGCTTGAACAAACAAAACAGAATACCCAACTCTTCTGTTGTGCAATAATTCCGATATCTTATCGTTATTTATCTTATCCTTCAGAATAAGACGAGAACTTTCAGCGACAATCTGCGGATTTGCCTGAAAAATATTTGTCGCCTTAAATCTAACCAAACCCTGAGGACTAATACTCTCAATAATTATAGGCAGAACAACAACTAAACCAATAAGAAAACCAAAAATAAGCATTTTCTTTTTTAACCAAATTTTTTTAATAAATATAGATGAAAGAAGAATTGAAAAAAGAGGGATAACTATTTTTGTACTTTGGTACGAATCAAATGAAAAGGCAAAAAAAAGTATAAATAAATAGAAAAATAAATTGCGGCTTGTATTTAAAAAACGAAAGAAAAACAAAATCCCAAAAATAAAGCAAAATAACGCTAAATTTGCCTCGTGTCCAAGACGGGAAATATAAATATGCCAAGGAGAAACGACAAGTAAAAATGCCGCAAAATAAGGAAAAAATGAAAAAAGTTTGTCTTTGTCTTTTTTAAGATAAACTAATAACTCCCGTGCAATATAAAAAATTCCGACAATATCAAGAATAGACATAATAACTGACGGTAATCTCACAGCAAAAATAGATAACCCAAATAATTTTACAAAAGGAACTACAAGATATATGTATAGTGCAGGACGCCAATCATCATAGGCGCGAAGAAGAATCGGAAATTTGGTTCCGTATTCATCAACCCCCGTCTTCAGAATAGAAAAAGCGTTATAGCCTATTGAGACCTCGTCAAGAGACGGGTGCGGGGGAACAATTGTAATTTGATAAAATCTAAAAAAAGCTGCAATAAAAATAATCGTAATAAATATCCACTTTTTCATTTACTTTGTCTTTGATTATAAATATAATAGATGTATGATTGCGGATCTCCGATAGTGTAATCAATTTTCTTTCCTTCTTCTATTGCCTTTTTTACCTGTTGTTTGTGATAGTCAATTCCCTGAAGTCTAAAAGCAAAAAAGCTGCTTAGATTGATAATAAAATAAATAAATAAAATTAAAAAAACTCCCGATTTTAATATTAAATTTTTATATTCAAATAATCTTGAGATAATAACTGAAAGAGAAAATAAAACTATCGGGACGGAAAGAGCAAGGTAATAATCTGTTATCTCTCCCATGTAGGCGGAAAAACTTATCCAAGGTATCAAAGTCCATAGTAGTACTAGATAAATAAAAATGTTTTTTTCCTTGATAGTTTTAGAAAACCAAAGAACCAAAACAAATATCGGCAGAATGGAATAACCGATCCAATCAACTTTCGTTACCGAAAGAATTAACTTGTACTGGATTAGCGACAGGGGCGTAATCTGGATAAACCTTCTCAAATGAAAACCGTGATAATACGAACCCAAATAACTAAACATATGAGAAGAAGATGTTGCTTTATTTTGTATTTCAAAAATAATATTCGGTATAAAAAATGCCACAAATAGAAGCAAGGAAAGCAAGATATAAAGCAACATTTTTTTTGTCCTTGGGAAAAATGGCAAACAGAAAAATATAATAAGCGGAAAAAAAATAGCTGTAAAATTTAAATGAAAAGAAATTCCAGTAAAAATAACCAGCGGAAAAAAATATTTTTCTTTTTTTTCAGATAAAAGATTGTATAAGAAGTAAAAAATTAAAGCAGATACCGGTGCAATAAAATTAATCGGCCACTGCTTTCCTTCCTCATAAAGAAAATAATAAGAGAATGTATAAAGTCCTATAACCCATAATGCAGTATTTTTGGAAAAGATTTTGAGTGCAATTAGATATAAAACGATAAATGTAATAATGCTTGTAATTCTTGAAATTACAGCTGACGCAATCGGATCAAGATTAAAAAACCAATAAAAAGGGGTGATAAAATAGTAATATAAGGGTCCAATGAAAAAACCCGTATTTTGTTTTGCTACCATTCCTACCAGAGGTAACCTACCGTCAATTAAAATATCTTTTGCCGCCCACGCATTATCAACCTGATCCCACCGGAATTCTGATCTGCTTTCAAGCTGATAAAATCTTAGAAATAAAAAGGCTAAGAAAATTAAAAATAAAATTATATTTGATAAATTACACCTTGATAACAATCCGGAAATAATTATATTTTTATTTTTTTGCTTGTTCTTCATAAATTCTTTTTTGAATAATAATCCCGCTTGGTAGTGTTACCGTACTTAATACTTTTCCGTCCTTTATTACAGTCTCTAACCACCCTTTGTAGCTCCATGGTTTTTCGTAATCTGGCTCCATCAGCAAATAAAATTGCCCATTTTTATCATGTCCGGGGATATACCCATATTTTGTTTTTACCCTCCAAAAGATAAGATAATCATAAGCATCAGTATAAACAGGAGGGGTAAAAACTAATAAATCAAACTTTTTTCCGCGGGAATCTTTATAAACGTAATCTACTGCGCTCAATTTACCTTTGATTTTGGCCGTTCCTCCATCGTTAGGTGGATTAAAATATAATATATTTAACCTGCTAAATGAATAAACTGAAAAAAATAATATTAGAACCGTTACTAATAATTTACCCCCTTTTATGCGTAAAAATATGCTTAATATTATTCCAAAAAATAGGAGGTAGAATGTTTGAAAGCCTGTTAGAAACCAATACCGAATCGGAAAAGGATACAAAAATGAAAGCATAAAAATAATTATGACAAACTTAAATGTAATGCTTAAGAATTGTTTTTCTTCTTTAAAAATTAACTTCTTTTTTTTACTAAACGCCATAACAATAATTAACATACTCAATAAAATGCTTGGAACATAACTGAAAAACCCCTGACTTATAAATGAAGACTTAAAATTTCCGTAAAAAGCATAATAATGACCTACCACAAGGTTCAGATACTTATTTGACTCACCTACTACCAACAATCCTTGATTTGACCCAGAAAACAAAGCCATTACGGATCTTGCCATCAAAAAATTGTGTCTTAGATCAAAAGATATTTGCGGAATAAAAAACAACGACCCAATTAAAACTCCTATAAAGAAAAACTTTGTTTTAAAAACTGCTCTATTAAAAGCAAGAAGATAAATTACAGAAGCTAGTAAAAAAAATGCACCAAGAGCCATTTCAAAATGGAACATTAAAGAAACAGAAATCCATAACAAAATATTAAAACTTTTATTTTGTCTTACCTCAAAAATTGAGATAATAAAAAGTAAAATAAGAAGCCACATCGGATGAGGATTCCAGCTATATGTTGAGGCAGCTATTGCTTCTGGAGAAACAGCGAATAAAAATGCTACAAATAATGCAGCAGCTATGCCAAATCTTTTCTTAACCCAGAAAAACGAAACAAAAATTACCGTCATGCTAATAATAACCATCAGATAAACCGTACCAACAGGGTTTCCTGACATTAAAAAAACAGGGATCGAGAGAAGATAATACCAAATGGGACCTTGGAATATTCCCTGAAGACTGGTATATGGACCAATAAGAGTAAGATGATGGTCAAATACTATATTTTTTACCGCCATCATATCTCTACCTTGATCTATTAAAAAAAGGTAATTTCCGCTAATGCTTTCCTGCGCTCTTAAAAAGAAAGCTAAGATAAATACGGCTATAACACAAATACCATATATTTTATACCTGCTAATAAATGAGGCAATTGTGGTTTTTCTCATATTATTCTGCAATCTTTATAGCAGGTTTACCATCCAAATAGTAAATAGTTTTTAGAACGTGGCTGTCCGAAGGTAAATCGTCTGACCTTACTACATATAATATCTTCTCGTTTTTTTCTTCTTTTTTCCAATCAATTTCTCTGAAAGTTATATTGTCAAATCCTTTATGCGGTTCCTTGAATCCTCCGCTCTCTGTGCCTCCGAACTTTTGATAAAGACTTGGATCATGTTTCAGATAAAAAAGGAAAAATATGTAAGACTGATCCAGTGGCGACTGATTCGAAACAACAATCGAATCATAATTTTTCATAACAGGTTTTATAAAATCAATAGCTTGCTTATATCCATATTGCCAATTCTGTGAAAAATAATAATTTTGTTGAACAAAGTATTGGTTTAGAAAATATAAAAAATTAAATATAAAAAATAAAATACCGAAAGAAAATATGAAATAACTTACTTTTATACTTAATACCTTATACTTAATTCTTGATACAAACATGGCCGTAGTCAAAATCCCCAAGGATACAAAAATCTGAAAAGTTGGAAGAAAATTTATTGTACGTACCGCATGCGGAACACCACTTGTAATCGATGCAGGAATAGGGGCTATAAGAAAAATAGCAAAAATAGTAAGCTTTCCTTTTTTTGAAAAATCACCAAAAAGTAATTGATATATTCCTATAAATAGAAATGGCAACTCAAACAAATACAAAAGTCCCATAAATGGCGCGTGATGTCTTTCAATATCACCCGTTATAAATAGCCAATTTAAATCCCAATGGGAGATGTACCCGGAAACTACCGCCTTTACATATTCAATTCGTCTATTATCAACAAGTATGCCAAGATAATTTTTTGCCTGTTTGTCTGCATTGTATTTTTCAGCATTACGTTTTAAAAACTGTGTTTGATCTGAATAAACGCTAACCCCTTTTGCCCGAAGAAGTACGTTTTGATTTGTAACTAACTGATAAAACATAGGTAAAACAATAATCGCACCAAGAATAAATACGCCTGCTAACCATTTTTTTGGAAGAGATAAAATATCTTTACGGTAAATTATAAAAAGTGCTGCAAAAAGTATAGGTAAATAAACTTTTTCGCTTTGATAAATATAAATACTAAACCCCGCAAATAATACTGACGGCAGAAGCATTAAATGTTTCTTTAAACCTTTGAGGAAAAATAAAATTGCAAAAATATTAAAAGCAAGACCAACTTGGGCTTCAAAAGCAACCCGCGAGAATTGAATATGCCATGGGGATATTGCAAGAAAAAACGAAGAAAGAAGAGCAATGTACCCACTATACTTTCCACTCAAAAGTTCCTTTACTAAAAAATACGTAGCCAAAACCGTAAGAATACCAAAAAGCGCAGACGGCAGTCTTACAGCCAGAATATTCAAACCAAAAATTTTAATAAAAGGGATAATAAAGTATGCATAAAGCGCAGGTTTGTAATCGTCAAAAGAACGTAGTATAAAAGGCAAAAATTTACCATATTCGTCCTTTCCGGTCGTCATAATCGAATAGGCATTATATCCAAGAGACGCCTCGTCCCAATCAGGAGATGGAGGAACAACACCAAGTTGCCAAAGCCTAATTACTGCTGCCAGAACAATAATTACAAAAAGAATGATAAAAGAAATTTTTTTGTTAATCATAAGCAACAAGCGCAATATTTCCGTTTAATAATTTAAATCTTTCAACAACATGTGCGCTAGGCGGTACGGCATCCGGAGTATCGATATATAGTGATTTTATATCTTTATTAACTTCCCCAGAAACATTTTTTGTGAATGTAAACTTAGAATATTTATTCACATGTACGAAGCCAAGCGCTTCACGTTCTATTACAGCTTCTTTTCTAAATTGTTCGGGAGAATATTTTGTATAAAACAACGAATATATATAAGGTCTTCCAAGCGCTTCTGTAACAACTATTCTGTCATAAGATGCCTCATTTTTTTCAACAAAAGATAATGCGTCTTTATATCCATGCTGCCATTCTCTTGAATATTCTTTTGCGTAATGGGCAGTATAATTATGGTAAAAATATAAAAAATTAATAACAACAACTAATAATAGCGCAAAAAATGCTAGATTTCTTATATTTACACCTTTTATTCTGGGGTTAAAACTGTCAAACACATGGTACAAACCATATGCCGTTAAAATTTGAAATGTTGGAAGTATTGTTTCAATTCTTAAAGCATGTGGTGTTTCCCGCGCGCTTGCAGCAGGAAAAATTCCTATAAATAACCAATATGGAATAGTCCACCAATCACCCTCCCTTTTCCTGAATAATAAAAATATACCGACAAGAAAAAAAGGAATTTCCCATATATACATCTGCCCTACATCTTGAATAGAAAATTTAGGATTACCATCACCCTTTATAAATAAAAACTGCGGATTTAAATTATCAAAATAGTGCCTAAGATACTCCACGCCATAAACAAATCTTCTATTATGAAGTGCTTTTGAAAAAACAGAGTTATTGTCATTTTTAATTTCTTGGTTTGCCCTAGTAACCACAGAAGGGTCTGAAAAAATATTTACTTCCTGAAAACGTAATTGTGCCTGAGGAGTAAGAAGAAAAAGAAATAATGGAATAAAAATAATCGCACCAAAAATAATCGAAACAAATAATTGAAGTTTCATTTTAAAAAACATGAATTTGGTATTTACTGCAAATAACGCGAACACCAAAAGAGGAGCAATTATCCGTGCTGTATTGAACGTATACATTGACAGGACAAACGAGAAAATCGAAATCGGAAGAATCCAGCGTCTTTCAAAAGCAAGCAAAAAAAGGTATACACCGCAAACTATAAAAAACGTTGAAACATTTGCTTCAAAAGCGGCACGAGATAACAAAATATGCCAGGGAGAAATTGCAAGCAATACTGCGGATAGTAAAGCAACTACGATTTTAAATTTTTCATCAAAGCTTGAAAAAATCTTTCTTACAAGAAAATAAGTTAAAAGAACCGTCAAAACACCAAAAAATGCAGAGGCAAATCGGGTGGAAAATTCTGTCAAACCAAACAATTTTACGGGCAAAACCGACAAATATGCGTAAAGAGGCGGCTTAAAATCACCGAAAGACTCCAAATACGTAAGTGGCAAAAACTTTCCAAATTCATCCCTTCCATCTATTCCTAAAGAGTAAGCGTTATATCCCCATGCGGCCTCATCCCATGTTAAAGAAGGAGGATTTGAGCTTAAATTCCAAAACCTTAAAAATATTGCGGCTACAACAATTAAAATCAAGAATAAATTCTTCACTTGATAATATTATATAGCAAAAATTGTTCAAAATACGCAAATATTAGAAGAAAAACTATAAGACCCTAAACTTTGAAACTAAACTTTTTTTAACACGAAGAAGTAACTCATGCCCATTACAGAACGCTTGAGCGAAATTATTTCAAAGTCTTTGAAAAGCTTTGCTAATTCATCCTTCTTAAAGTTTTTGTGGAAAGGCTCTCCCCTCGGACATGTACTTGAAAGAAATCTTAAAAACCATATAGGAGAAGCTGAGGGAACGCTACCGATAAGAACTCCTCCTTTTTCCAAAACTCTATATAGTTCATTTACTGTTGGAGCAGGATTTGGTTGATGCTCTATTACCTCAGTACAAACTATTGTACTAAACGATTTATCTTTAAACGGCATCTTTTCGATATCGCCTTCAACTATTTTTGCGTTTGGGGCGTGTTTTTTTGCTTTTGAGATATTTCTTGGATTGATATCAATTCCTACAGCTCCCTTAGGAAGATGCCGCAAAATAAGCCCTGTTCCACAACCAGCATCTAAATATTTATCCCCTGCTCCATATTTTTTTACTTTTCGAACAACTAAAAACTCTCTTAATTTGTGGAAAAAAGATTCAAGCCCACGATAATGATCCGTCACTTCAACCCAATCATATTCTTCAATATGCTTATAATAATCTTTGTTAATTTCAATAAATTTTTTTGATAACTTCATTTTATATAATTATTTCCTGCCAAACCTAAAATATATCCTTGTACACTGTATTATGTTATTATAATCTAAACAACAATGAAAATTAAGAGCATTCTTTCGCTTTTGATTGTAATAATACTTTCTCTTGTACTTCGATTAATAATACTGGATAAGATCCCGACCGGAATAAGTGATGACGAATTAGATTACATCGTCAATGCAAAATCTATTTTTATTACAGGGAAGGATATATCGGGAATTTGGAATCCTCTCTCTCTTACAACGCCCCCCCTAGAATATCCAAAAGCAGAACTTCCCTATATCATTATATCGCCGCTTATAGGACTTATGAACTTTTCTCTTTTCGCAGCAAGATTTCCATTCGCTTTATTTAATACTGCGCTTGTTGCTGTACTTTACTTTATTGCAAAACGAATTTTCGGAAAACAACAAGCCGTAATTATCGGCTTTCTATCTGCAATAAATCCATGGATGATTTTTTTTGCGAGAACAGCTTTTGAAGCTCCTGTTGCCATATTGTTCTATATGACCGCATTCTTAATAGTGATTTACTCAAAAGGCTGGAGGATTTTATTTGCTTTTCCCATCTTGCTTATTGCTTTTTATACCTACATCGGAACTAAAATTATTTTTATACCTTTCGTAATTTGTATTTCTTTATTCAGCTGGTTATTTATAAATAATAAAAAATATACAAAACAGTACATCTCTCTTTTTCTATTATCTATTGGCTTGTTTTTTTTCTATTTTGTAAATCAAACCCTACATAACAATTCTCGTTTATCTGAGGTCTTTACGCCCTTCAATTCACAAGTTGCAGAAGAGGTTATATCTCAAAGGAAACTTTCTCTTAACAATCCCTTCATGGGTATTGCTTCAAATAAAATTACTGTATTTTTAAGGCAGTCAACTGAAAAATATTTAAATACTTTCTCTCCTCAACTTTTATTTTTGTACGGAGACGGTAGATCAACGTTCTCGATTCGGCAACACGGACTATTTTATTTCGTCGATCTGTTTTTCCTTATTATGGGTATTTACGGATTGTATAGAAAAAATAAGAGATTGTGGGTGATGCTTATTTCTCTTGTTCTTATTGCTCCGCTCCCAAGCGTGCTCAGTAATGTTGGCACAACATATCCAACAAGGTCTGCCCTACTTTTCCCTCTCCTTATAATGCTTACGGGATACGGGATATGGTACACATTATATTCAAAAAAGTTTTTTTCATTTAAGTTATTCGTTGTGTTAATCTATATCCTTTCGCTTTCTAACTTTCTTTATATTTATGTCTTTAGGAACCCGATTTATAATTCTGAAGGCTTTGGCTTTAGCGGACGAATACTTACAAAATACATAAGTCTGGCAGAAAACAACAAGCACAAGGTGGTACTTCTCTCTGATACGTCCGGGGTGGTACCTTCGCTATTTAAACAATATCTATTTTATACAAATAATTACAATAAAAGTTCGGCACAAGAAATATCGGAGTTGATACAAGAAAATGATTATAGTTTTAGAAACTTAACAATTACGCCTTGCCCTCAAAATTTCTCTCAAAAATCAATTTACATATCTGTTCCAGATTCAAAATGCAAAAAAATAGAAAATAATTTGGAATATACAACAATCCCACTACTATCCGATGGCGGAACAATATACAAAATTTTTAACGACCTAGTTTGCACAAAATATAAATTAAAAAGATATCCGGAAAATTTAGTCCTATCTGATTTTGACATAGACAATCTTTCAGAAGAGGGTTTTTGTACCCGTTACATTACAAAACTTGATTAATTATTGCTTGCAGGAATAAGGGGCTTAACATATATTCCAAAACAGAAAAGCTATATTTTTTACTACACACGGAAAAAACGAGAAGCCTTACCTATTTAACTTCAATTACCTTATATATAATTTTTAAGGGATCCGCCCCCGAAAAAGTCTTTAAAGAAGGGTGGTTGGGAAATATACCGGAGTCTATAACAACCAAAGAGTTCTTTGAAAAATAAGAAGATGGAGTTGCTACTTTTTGGACATCAAAAGATCCGAAAGAAAATTTTCCTACATCAATTGTTTTTACATCTTTGTACTCGCCTTTATTAAGGTACGCCTTCTGAAACGTGCTTGGTAAAATTTTATCGTTAAAAGAGTACATTACTGCCCATTCAGTTCCCCCGTTTACAAATACCCTATCGTATTTATTTTGAATTGAGCTTGCGAAGTTTAACGCCTGATTCCTTTCTTTAAACCTCCATTCCGAGGCATACACGGGATAATCATAAAAGTATGTAAACATTAGACTTAAAATAATCCCTACACAAACACATAAAAATGCCGTTCTTAAGATAAAAGTAAAAGGAGGAGCTTTTGAAAGCCACTTCCAAAACCATACAATTCCAATTGAAGAAAAAATAATAGGGATAGGTAAAATTAAAACAGATCTATAAGGATAAAACTTTCCTGTTGTTATCGCGCCGGGGATGTGGGCAATCAAAATCCATGCAACAAGCAACATGCCTATTTTTTTCTTTTTGAAAGCCAAGTATAGTCCTATAAAGAAAAAAGGCAGCTCAAACATATAAAATTGTCCGTGTCTTCCCATCCATTCCAGTAAGTCTCCATGTCCGTCAACAAAAAACCAACTTATAGAAAAAATGTTAAAATAATTCGAGATATATTGCTTACTCATAACTGTAATTTTATTGTGAAAAATACTACTCATCCAAAGCGGACCTTGGGTCATTTGTCTTTCGTCATTCACCGTTTTTGAAATTGTGCCTATGTTAAAGCTGTTAATTCTATTAAAGTCGTTTATTTGCTTGTCCAAAAATAATACTTTTAAAGTTAGGCCATAAAAAAGGGCTAAGATAACAATAAACAATATGAAATGCTTTTTTGCCTTCACTAAAGACTCCCACTGGTATATTGTCAACAAAAAGACAAAAGGAAGAACAAATATTTTCGGCGCGTCATATGAGTGTAGAGATAGGCCGAGAGATACTGCAGACAAAATGTACATATTTTTTTTCTCTTTGCCCATCAGAAACAAAAGAACACCAAGTGATACAAAAAATACGGCAATTGATTCAAGTAGCCCCTGCCTAGAAATGAAAATGTGCCAAGGATTTAACGCCATAAGTAGTGCCCCCAGACGGGCTACCGGTTCCGAAAAGGATAATCTCTTGATCAAATAATAAAATATGGGAATCGTAAGTATTCCAAAAATCACCGCAGGCATTCTCTCAATTACAATATTTAAACCGAATAAACTTATAAGCGGTATAAGAATATATGTGTATAGTGGAGGGTGTGTCCCACCGTTAAATTCTCCCAATGCTAACAAATTAAATTCCCCATATTGCGTCAGGCCTGTTTTTAATATGCTGTATGCTGAATATCCCGTGTCTGCTTCGTCTGCATGTACACCGGGCGGATTAACTCCTATATTATAAAGGCGCAGTAAAGATGCAAGAAGAACGATACTTATTAAAACTAGGGGAAGTTTTTTAATAAAACTTTCAATACCCATTATTCTTTTATTAAATATATTTTTTGATAAGTTTTTTCCAACCGTCATGTTTTGGCTCACCGTTATGAACTTTTCAATCTTTTACTATTCAAGCACTACTGCGTAGTATACGTTTTTTATTATCTCGCCGTCAATTGTGTAAATTTTTTTAAGTTTATAATTACTGTTTTTTTGATCATTAAAATCTTTTGCTGAAAGGATAAATAAAGTTTTTTCTTTATTAAGTTTTGACAGATCATATTCGTTTAGATTCAAGTCGGAGCCTTTATCCCAATCGGCGATACCAAAATTAATGTTTTCTATTTTATCTTTTGACCCAAAGTTTTGGTATTTAGAAGGGGAATATCGGCTATAAAATAAGAAAAAAATATAAGGCCTCCAGTTATCTCCGGTCACATAAATCGAATCGTATTCATCTTTATGCTTGGAAACGTACAAAACCATCTGTCTCGTCCCGTCTTGCCAGCTTGATGCATTTATAGTATTATAATAATCAAAATAAAGCATTACGAATCTAAGGAAAAAGAATATTAGGGCTAGAAGAAACATAGATAACAGCAGTTTGAAATATCTTAGTCTTCTCACTAATAAATAAATGCCTGAAATACCTACTGCTGTAAAAATTGACGCAATTGGAGAGTTGGCCAACGTTCTTAATGCATTAGGCTGGCCAAGAGATAGACCACCAACAACAGGGACAGTCAAAAACCAAATCAAAATAATCCATTTTAAACTCTTCTTAACTTTTAACAGGAAATAGATACCTGAAAAGAAAAATGGGATTTCCCAAAGATATAATAACCCCATAGGGCCGGTACCGTTTGTGAAATAAAAATCCGGAGAAAAATTTTTTAAATAATTATCAAAAAATTCATGCGTAAAAGCTACCCTCCTATTGTAAACCACTCTTGAGATTAGGGTATTATTGTTTCTAACTATGGCTTCAGAATAAGGATTGGTCAAAGATTTATCATTAAAAATACTTACCTGATTAAGCCTAGAACTGCCTTCGCCAAACATAACTTTAGATAAAGGCAGCAATAAAGCTAAAGCTAATAAGAAAGCTAAAACTGCATATTTCATGTTTTTGAATATTTCTTTCCTGTACAAGACGAGTGCGGAAACAAAAAGTACGGGAAGCAAAACTCTTGCGGTATAGTAAAAATATATTGATATAACGGCAAAAAAAGATGCTAAGATCAAATATCTGTTGTTTTTAATTCCCTTAAACAGGAAAAGGACAGAGAGTACGATAAAAAATAGACTCCCATTTGCTTCAAATGCTGCTCGAGAAAAATTAATATGCCATGGAGAAATAGCCAATAAAAATGATGCTAATAATGGTATCTCTAGCTTTTTATCAGGAATTAATTCCTTTACTAAAAAGTACAATGCTATAACAGTTAAAGCTCCAAAGATTGCGGACGGAAGTCTGACCCCTAAAGGAGTAAGGCCAAATATTTTTTCAGAAACTACCGTTGAATATATATATCCCGGCAATTTATAATCTTCGAAAGATCTAAAAAGAACAGGGTAAGAAACGCCATATTCATCTTTACCAGTTTGAAGAATAGACCATGCATTATATCCAATTGCTACTTCGTCATGCGATAAACTAACCGGGATAGATGACAAGCTCCAAAAACGAAGCAGAAATGCAACTAAAATTATAAAGCAAAAAAGTAATTTTTTCTTCATTGTTTGTCTTTACTTGAGCTTAAGCTTGGTATCTTTAAGAATACAACAATAAGAATTAATCCTCCTATAAAAGTCACAGCAAATCCAAGTTTTAAAGTCAAAGACTCATATGAGAATGTAACCGTATGCTGACCTGAAGGAAAAACTACTGCCCTAAAAGAGTAATTTGCCCTGTATACCCTAGAAATTTTCCCATCGATATATACTTTCCATCCGGGATAATAATTATCTGACAAGAAAAGAATTCCTCCTTTTTCACTCTTACCTTTTATTTCAACTTTATTTGATGTATATTTCGTTATCTTAACTATGTTGTTATCTGAATTTGAAAATTTTATTTTAGGATCGTCTTCTAAAACCGTTACTTTTCTTAAATCGGTATCTTTATTAAATACTTTTGCGAGAATCCTACGATTATCTTTTTCTACCTCGTATCCTGAAGTAATGTATGTTCTTGGAAATACGTTTGTGTTTTCATAAATAACAAATTTATTATCTTTCCAAACAATAGGAAGGCTTGAATATTTTATACTTTCCTCTTTATTCGGACCGACAATATGCTTTATCCCTAAAAGGTTAATTATTCTTTCTTTATAAGAATTACTAAGAATTTCATTTAATCTCTCCATTCCGTTAATTGTGGCGTCTGTTCTGGGTATCTGCTTTGTAAAAATTCCATTGTTCTGTGAAGCAAAGATAAGCTCTCCATAACGTTGTATGTAAATTGAGTCATACCCCTCAGGAGAATACAGATTAAAATAAGTAGAAAAATTTCTCTCTATATATGCCTTATCGTAACTCCAAAATCTGTTATTTCCCGATAATTCTTTTAACTTATTAATAACTGGGGCCTCGGGGTAAACGAATTTTCTATCGGATAAGTAAAGATATTTATCGGTGAAATATATCGTTGAAATAAATATTAAAAATAAAGTAAAAAGATAAAATATTTTTTTGTATTTTTTTAACATTAGTAAGCTAACTAAAAATAATACTAATATTAATGTCGGAATAAAAAGGTTTCTGAATGAGATTAATGAAAATTCGTTTAGGGGGTGAAAGAATTTAAAATACATAACAAACCCCCATAGAACCAGGCAACCTGCAAAAAGCAAAAATAATGAGATAAATATTCTTCGTTCAATGTTTTTTGTCTTTAAATAATTTTCAAATCCAAAAGCCGCCAAAATAACTAATGAAAATGTGGAAAGGTAAAAAATTCTTGACGGAAGAATGACTGAGAAAAAAGGAAGTTTCAAATAATACAATAACAACCAACTTGTAGGAAGTGAGAACCCTAATGATAGCGTGATTAAAAAACCCCACTTAAAATATCTCTCTGTAAAATCTCGGGTTTTGGAAAACAATGCCGTAAGAGCAAAAAATAAAACCGGCAAAGCTAAAAATAAAACTTTTTCGTAGTAAAATCCTTTTCCGAAATAATTATATGCTCCGGGATTACCAAAAAAATCAGGAGCCAAAAACGTCGCTAAATGCCAAAATGGCTGCAGATATATATCGAAAATAAATTTAGCGTCGGTACTACCTCTCGCAGAATAAAAATATGATTCTATATTTGGAATAAGAAATACAGCACTAATAAATATGGAAATAATATAAGCAGAGTTGATTGCAATAAAAGGTTTTTTCCACTCTTGCTTCTTTCTAAATGAGGTTAATAGCAAATAAAGAGAAAAGAAATAAGAAAAAACATAAAGGTAAAGGCTAATTTGAAACCATCCCGAAAGTAGTGAAAATGCTAACCCCAAAACAAGCGTTAAAAAATTATATCTTGTTAGTTTTCTACAAATTTTTACTATTGCACATAGCACAATAGGCAAGAATAATGCTGAATACGAAGCCATAAAAGACTCTTCCCATAAGACCATCATAAATCCCGAGAATGCAAAGCCTAACGCTCCAAAAATTGACGCCTCCTTACTTAATTTCAACTCTTTTACAAATAGGTAAGTAAAAATAAAAGTAAAAATTGGAGATAAGATTATAATTATTGACCAAGCGTCTATTTGCGGAAGAATTAGAAACATAAACGATAAAGGATGGAAAACTGCCGTCTGATACCCTGCTAGATGTATATTTCCTGAAAAATCATAGGGATTCCATAAAGGAAGCTCAAAATTTAAAAGAGATTGTGTTGTTAAATGCCTAAACGGATAAAAAATCCTCAGATTATCAAACCCAATCGGCTTATTTGGAGGACCACTAGGATATCCTTCCCAGGGATAAGATACCCATGGTTGATAATATGATACTAAAAGATTCGCGGGAAATAAAACTTTGTGATTTATAAAATATCCTCTGAAAATAGAGATTATAAAAATGGGTAAAATTAACAAAATGAAGATATTTTTTCTAATCATTTTTCAACGATGTAAAAAACCTTCGATCCATCAGCACGTTTTATCGTAGAAATTACATTAATACCAATACCCATCTTGCATAAACCACTATTAACATAAAGTGTATTCTTTTCACCGGATAGACTTAAATGTCCGCTTTTATCAATTACCTCACGTAGCGGGCATTCTTCTTCGGAAAATTCATATTTGCCAAACGCTATCCTGTCAAAATCATGCATTGATGTATTCTTAGTCTCTTGCTGAAATAGACTTGGTTGATATTTTAAATAGAATAAGAAGAAAAGAGTCGGGCCAGATTCTCTATTTGTTATAACTACTTTTTGATAATTTTTCTCAAGCGATGCAATTTTCGTAACTAATTCTTTGTAACCATCTTGTCTATACCAAGGCCTATAAAGTCTTCCGTGAATATAATACTCGTGAATATAGAAAATAAAACACCAAAGAAAAAAGATCACGACGAAAGCAAAAATTAATCTGCGAAACATATGATTTTTTGAAACATTATCCCAAACCCAAACCAACCCGTAAGAATTAATAAGCACTATCGGCAATACCAAGAACAATGTACGTTGCAAATTTGGAACGTCATCAAACGTTAAAGCACTCCCTATAGGACTTATAATTACCCATGCAAATAATAAATACGCATATCTTTTTTTACTAGCGGCAAGCGTAATTATACCTAAGATAAACAGAGGTAAATCGAAAAGATACATCAACCCCGATAAAGGAATTCTGTATCTATCCGGAAACCCTTTGTCTGAAAAAAGGAAATCATATGAAAAATGTTGAAAATAATTTCCTAAAAAGATATTTGCATAGATAACTGGCTTGTTGTGAAAAACTCGCGTAACAAAAGCTGGAGTGCCTAAAACTCCATCTTCTCCTATTAATTCCGCACTTAATATTTTAGGAATTTCTCCTCCCGTTATCCCAACAGTTCTTGCCCTTAATGAAAGATTTGGAGAAATTAAGGTATATACAAGTGGCAAAATCATAAAGATAATAAACAAAACAGAGTTTGTTAAGAGCTTCTTTTTTCTTAAATCCTTGTAATAAACAACATATAAAACCGGTATTAATAACGGAAGAAAAGAATAAGGAGCTATATAAAATAAAAGACTTATAAAAAATGAAAGATAAGTAAGAAACAAATATACGTTTTTTGATATTTTTACCCACCTCAAGAAGAAAAATAATCCAAGAAGTATGAAGAAAAACACCAACGTACTTACGCTTGCAGTCCTAGAAAGATTAATATGCCACGGCGATATAGCTAGGAAAAAAGCCGAAATAAGTGAAATTAAATTAATTTTTTTTGATTTTTGTGGAAAGATTTTTTCAAAGAATAAACGTGAAACGAAATACACCAATAAGATTGTTACTGCGCCAAAAAACGCAGATGCAAAACGTATCGAAAATTCATTCAATCCAAGTAAGGCTATGAGGGGTATAGAAAAATAAGAGTATCCGGCTGGGGTATATAGAAAAGAAGCTAGGTGCAGAGGTAGAAAATTCCCGGTTATATCTCTGCTCGTTTTTAGAATCGAATATGCATTATACCCTAGAAAAACTTCATCTCTGTGGAATCCGTTTGGAATACTACCGAGAAGATAAAAGCGAAAAATAACCCCAAGCAAAAAAATTGCCGCAAGAAATATGAATGATTTTCGTGTCATTTTTTAGCGACGAAATAAGTATTTAAGTAAAACTCAAAATATCCGCTTTTTATTTTATGAGGCTCAAATCCCGCATCCTCTAAAATCTTTCTTATTTTGCTTGGAGGGTTAAAATTTTTATGGTCGTCTATTTCTATTTTACTTACGAGCCCAATCCTTGAAAGCGCCCAAAGAACAGATACCGACCAAGATGCAGGTGTTGTCATAATAAATAGTCCCTCGTTTTTAAGAACACGTCTTACTTCTTTAAGAAGGGTATTTAATTTTTCATCCCTAACATGCTCAAAAACTGCAAGCATTACAACAGTATCAAAATAATTATTTTTAAAAGGGAGTTTTTCTTTTTCAATATCTAAAGATTTTAATACTATCGACTTACCAAAATCTTTTTTATGAACAATTGAATCAACGCCGTATTTTTCATTAAAGTTTGTGTTTACAAGAAAGAAGGGAAATGCACCGCATCCAATATCCAAAACTCTACCCTTTCTTGCGTCAATCGGAATTTTGCTTTCAGCAATAGACGCTCTTTTTTTCGCAAGATATGATTCAAATACTCCAAATCCTCGAGTGGGATCGTGTTTGAGATGATTTGAATGAGCATGACCTATTGTCATTTTTTTGCTCCTTCATCAGTAGCTTCCGGCCAAAAATACCCAGCTATAAAAACCATTGTTAAATATCCAACATGACTATTATTAAAATAACGAGAAAAATACCAAAAAACAAAAAGAAATATTCCATAACAAATAATAAGAGCTTTTACGCTTACATGTTTTTTAAGAAATTTAAACAATAAAAAAAGTAAAGGCAAACATATTGCTATCTGCCAAATTATAAAAGGGTAATAATCATTTTTATTTTTTATAATATCAATACTTTGCAAGAATGCCCCAATTCCATATCCTGAAATTGGGTATCCATGCGCTATTCCTCCGGAAACGTATAGCAGAGTACTTTCAATAAATGCTTTTTGGTTCCATATAAAAAATGGCGCTACTATAGAAATAAATGTCACAAAGAAAGGAATAAGAATAGTTGCAGTTTTTTTTAAAGACCTTGTCTTAAAATATAAATAAAATAAATATAGTGGAAAAAGTGGCCAAACTGATTGCTTTATAGCAAAAGAAAGTGCAAGTAAAACTGCGGAAAACAAATACTTTTTTCTATACAGAAAGTAAAGCCCTACAAATAAAAATGCAAAAACAAACATATCAGAACGCCCCTCAAGAGTGTAAGCCAACATTGCAGGATTAAAAGCAAGTAGAATTACAAAAAGTAATTTTTTCTCATTTTCGACAACAAGCTTTGATGCAAAAATAAGAGTTGTAAAAAAAAGAAAGAAAAGAGGAATTCTTCCGTCAAAAAAACCAAAAGTATGAACAATTCCATAGTAAAACGGAAGAGTAAACAAAAGATAAAAAGGCTCCATTACAAAATAATAAAGAGCCGGATTTATCTCTGTATCCGAATAATGCCATGATTCAAGCTGAGTCCCAAAGTATGAAGTGTTGTATGGATTTTTTCCGTCAAGAAAAAATCTAATTGATGCTTCCTGCTGTAAAACAATATCATGAATCATATAAGTCGGGGCCACTCTGTGCCTTACTATAATTGCCGAGAGGAATCCTGCCCCAATACTTGCCGCAATTAAACACCATAGAAGTCCTTGTTTTAACCTATTATATAAAGGCTTTTGAATCTTTATGATGTCTAATACGATGTTTGATAAAAGACCCAAAAAGATAAGTCCAAAAAGCCAGTAAGGAGTCTCTTGGGGACTTATGCGATTGGCCATTATAAATGGGACAAGAAGAGCGAAAAGTAAAATCGTATCAAGGCGTATATTCATAATAAATTAATCAACAAATCTATATTTAATCAATGCCCAAAGCGCACGGGGACCGTCGTGGAGTGCGCTAAGTTTTTTTCCTTCATTGTATCCACGTGGAATCGCAGTAATAGAAACTTCTTTGAATGAAAGACCTAATTTTAATAGTTTTGCCGTTATTTCAGGCTCTAGCTCAAATCCTTTTGCGCGAAGCCGAATATTTTCAAAAGCACTTCTAGGAAATAACTTATAACAAGTTTCCATATCGGTAACCCACCGTCCATATAAAATACTTGTAATAAAACTTAAAAACCTGTTGCCCAAATAATGAAGAACAAATAACGGTTTTGCCTCCTCGCCTTTAAGATTTGGTAAACGGTTAAGTCTGGTTCCATAAACTATTTCTGCTTCTTTTTTTTGTATCGGAACAAGAAGATTTGCTATATATTTTGGATCATATTCTGAATCCGCATCTTGAATAACTATATAATCACCTCTAGCATTTTTTATTCCCGTTACAACTGCTGCACCTTTACCTTGGTTTTTTTTGTGATTTAAAAAAATTAATTCGGGATTCCTTTTTTTCACTTTCTCAATAATTTCAGAAGTCTTATCGCTTGATCCATCGTCAACAACAATAATTTCTTTATCTATACCTGGCAATTTAAGTTTTATAATCGAATCCAAAACAATTCCGACAGTTTTTTCTTCATTAAAAGCGGGAATAATAATTGATAACTTCATGCGTTTTCTGGCTTCAAAAGTTGCCTATCAGTTTTTTTATACTGTTCTTTTTGCTTTTTTCTTTTTTTTATTATATCAGTAAAACGGCTTATCGCAAGAATAAATCCGGCATAAAAAGCCAAATCCATGTGCAAAAGGGCTACTAAAAAATAATATGGAAGCCAGACCAAATGATTTACAAGAAGTGTTACGTCATCGATATTTTTCCAAACAAAAATAAATTGATTCCGAAAAGATATTGTTTTTATCCTAAAAGGCGAGTAATGTGTTTGAATCGCGCCTTCAGCGTGTCTATGCACAACAACACTTTCTTTTTCAAATATGATTTCGTAACCGCTTTTTTTAGCTCTGTATGAAAGATCAATATCCTCCCAGTAAAAAGGGTTGTAGATTTCATCAAAGCCTCCTAACTGGACAAATAAATTCTTTTTAATAATAGAGCTTCCTCCACCAATCCAAAACGTATCACTTCTTGTAATCTCTCCTTTTTTATGCACAACAAATCCGCGTTTCCAATCCCCTATTCCTCTTCCTCGTAATATAGTTTTACTTCCTTCAATACTTTTATCCAAACACCCTACTCCAAAAAGTTTTGGGTTCTGGTCAAAATGGCTTAACGCAATTTTTAAAAAGTTTTTTTGGGGAGATACATCAGTATTTAACAATACTAAAAAATCAGCACTTGACGCAAAAGCACCCTTATTTACTGTTGAAGAAAATCCTTCATTCTTGCTTTTTTTAACAAGAGTTATTTCTATATCTGATTTTTTTTTAAATTCAGATAATAACTCTTCCAGCTCTTCAATCTGTTTTTTATCAGAACCGTCATCTACAATCGTAACTTTTACATTTTTTTCTTCAAAGAGTGAAGCCAAAACTGCGCCTAGATTTCTTTTAATAAGACTTGTACCGTTATAGTTAGGAATAATTACTTCAATTGCCCGCGTATCCATAATTTAAAAAATACTCATGTACATTTCTATTATATGGTTTCCTTTGGGAACATACACACCCCTAAATGCGTAATCTGTTATGTAGATTTTTGTCTCTTTTTTGTCTATCAATGCTTTCCAATTTGGATAATATACATCACTTATAACTAAAAATCCGTTAGAATAATTATTTGTCCTGATAACTATTTTTTCTTCCTGATAGCTTAAAATTTCTGCCTGTCCAATCGAAAGATTTGCTTTATTTATAAAATCCTCAACAACCGCAGTTTCTCGAAGATTTGATTCAAAAACTTTCTCTATAACTTCTTTTTTTGAATTTGCATTAATAATATTTTTCACAAAAAATGCTCTTGGATAGACTGTTTTATTTTCGAATATTTGCGTTTGTCCTTCATTAAATACTTTTTTAAATCGGGATGAAGAAATATCGTTGAAAGAAAATACATACTTAACGTTTAACAAATCCAACAAAGAAGAAACACTATGCGGAGTAATTATTCTGTTAAAGCCAAAAGGCGCAGAGATGTTTGGTGTATTTCTTTCCATTGCCGCAACAAATTCTGCGTATCTCAGCAAATATAACGGGTCATACCCTTCTATCGATTGTATTTTGTAGTGTGTTGCAAAATTTGGAGGAAGAATTCGTGAATCATTTGATGCTACTCTAAAAATACTATTATCATTTTTAATAAAATTAATAGAAGGTGTTATCGGAAATAAATATTCTTTTTTAGTAAATGGCTCAAATTTATTTGCAAATCTAAAAAGATCAAACACAATAAGGACAAAAACCAATATTAAAATAAGTTTCTTTAAATGTATATTTTTATTTGTTACAGAAAGAAAGAATAATATAAAAGAACAAGCAAGAACAAAAGACGGAAAAATTAAATTTCTTTTTGCCAAAACAAGAAAATCAGGAGAAATTGCAAATAACTTATCGCCAAATAAAGTTACGGTAAAAAGCCAAATCAAAAAAATAGTTGAAAGAAAAAAAACAAATATAGCTTTTCCTTTTACAATTTTTTTATTTTTGAGATAATAGTCAAAACCCAAAGCCGAAAGGACCGCAAGAGAAAAACAGATTATTGCAACAAGTCTTGTTGGCTGAGAGGTAGAAATAAAAGGTATATTTAGAATATATGGCAGCTTTCCAAAAATCGTTGGAAAAGCAAAAAGAAAGGATAAAACAATAGCTCCTGCGAAAAAAAGTGTCTTTTTGTCTCGTCTTGTAACCACAGCAAAACATGCAAATAAAATAGGTAGGAGACCGATGTAGCCTACAAATTCGCCATAATTCCATACTCCCCAATAATTAAGAGTTGTCGGGTTGCCAAAAAAATCAGGAGCGATGAATTGAGCAAGATTTTCCCAAGGGATAAACCATCCCGCTTTTGTCCATTCCAGATGATCAACGCTTCTGGCAGAAAGGTTAATGAATTGTAGGGTTGGAATCCACTGAACTGAAGTTATTATTAAAAACAAACAGGTAAGTAATATAAAAATAAATAAAACATTACGTTTCTTGCCATTTTGAATCCATCTTGTAAAAAAGTAAAAAAAGGTAAAAATAAAAATGTAGAAAAATGTTTGCAGGTGCCCTGCGAAAAATGACGATAATAATCCAAATAAAAATACCAAGCCCCAAGTTTTTTTTGTTTTAGTTTTTGAAAATACTTTATCTATCGATAACAGTATTAATGGAAGCCAAAGTACTGTGTGTACAATATTTCCCCACTCAAACCAGGCAACTGAAAAACCTGAAAATGAATAAGCAAAACTCCCAAATAACGAAGCGTATTTATGAAGGCTTAAGTTTCTTAGGTAAAAATAAATAAATATCCCCGATAAAACAATTTGTGAAAGAATAAAAATTGTCCATGAAAAATAAAACGGTTTTATCAAAAGAATGATGTTTAATGGATAAAACGGGCTTGACTGAAAATTTGCAAGAAGTGGTTTTCCAGCCATCTCATAAGGATTCCATAAAGGAAGTTGAAAATGCTCAAATCTTTCCATTACCAGTTCTTTCCAGGGAATTATTTGCCTTACCGGATCCGTAATAAGGAAGTTCTTAAATGGAATACCGCGTGGGTACTCTTTAGCATAAAAATCGCGGAAAGGATGATAAAGACCTATAATCGTATCTGATGGAATCGGCAATAACCCTTTTACAATTGTCGGATAAAAATATAACGAACAAGCTAGAGTAAATAGAAAAATTAAAAAATAGCGCTTAATAAATTTCATGAAGTGACAAGATTTTCAATTCTTCTGCAAAAAACTTCTTTAGAAAACCGTTCTGAAATTTTTTTTGCTTGACTGGACATAACACTAAAGACATTTGGACTTTTAATAAGTTTTGTTGTTAAGACTGCAAGCTCCTCTGTATTCTCCCATAAAAAACCGTCTTTTTTATCTTCAACAATTTCTTTTTGCCCCCCACCATTAAAAACCAACGGAACACTACCCGTAGTCATTGCTTCAACTGTTGAAATTCCAAAGTGTTCTGCTTTCTCCGGATATGTATCCAAGTCTTCACCGTACCCCGCAGCATGCCAGTAGATTTTAGATTTATTATAGTAGTTGATAAGCTCATCGTGTGATATATTTCCCAAAACTTCTATCGGAAATCCTGAAGCCAATTTTTTTATTTGTTCAAAATAATCAACATCTTCTTCGCGGTATGATCCAATAAGAATTAATTTCCAATCTTTTAGGCCACTTTCAAACATTTTCTTAAATACATCAATTAATACCTCTTGTTTTTTTGTATTCATTGCTTTTGTAAATCTACCAACGCTTAAAATAATATTTTCTTTTTTCGTTTTTTCTTTTTTTACTATGTCAATAAAGGGAGGAATCACAATTGTTTCTCTTTTAAATTTTTCAATCAAACTTTTTTTTACAAATTCCGAATAACAAATAAGCTTGTTTACATGTAAAAGTTTTAGCTTAAGCAAAGGATTAACCTTTACCCAATTAACCGGAAATTGTAGAATTACAAAGTTTTTTTTTGAGAAAAGAAGCGGTATACTACCGTCGCTAACATAAAAAATTACATCAAAATCACGTGATTTGAGTGATGTTTTAAAAGCGTTTCTTTTATTAAAAATGTTAGGAATAAAATGTATTTGATTAAGTTTTATATCAAACCTTTTTTCCGCTTTGGAAGCAATAAGGTTATTGTCCCAGAATATAAAAACGTTGTGCTTGGAAGACAAGTAACCAGCAATATCGAAAAGGTATTTTTCCCCTCCTCCAAGGGTATCTAAATATGGAGAATAAAACCCTATCTTAAGCCTACTTACCATATAAAGCTATTGTATCAGGTATTGATAATCTTTCAAAGCTATGATAAACTTTTTTTCATGAACGGTTTTGATCCTTTATTGCAACCAAACTCTTTGCTTTTTCTTAGTCTTTATGTATGGTCTCTTTTATGGAAGGGTTTTTCGCTATGGAGAGCTGCAAAAAGCAAACAAAGGAATTGGTTTATCGTTCTTCTTATTTTAAATACTGTTGGAATTCTTGAAATAGTTTACCTTTTCAAATTCTCAGAAAAAAAACTCTCTTTTAGAGAAATTCGCTCCTGGTTTGTAAAAAATTAAGTAGTTATTTCTTCTCTCTTTGCATCTCCCACAATTTAGCGTAGGTAATAAAAATTGAAAAGGATTGGTATATTGCCTCAATAATTCCTTCTGTTCCGTTTTTGTAGCCTTTTTCAAAAACATACGATTTAAAAAATGCAGTTACTATGACCCTAAAAAATCTCCACCACGTCATCTCCGGATGCCCGGCTTTAATACGTAGCTCTGCTTCATATTCAGACCATTCGTTAGTTTTTTCTACCATTTGTGAAAGACTACGATGCGTGTAATGATTAATAGGACGTTCAATTTCACCAAAAGCACCTTTTATTGTTGGAGTTTCGTGAACTACCCCATGCCACCGGGTAAATTTTTCTTTATAAAAAAGGCGCTGTACTTTATCTGCAAACCCCCAATCTTTTCCATAATAAAAAGTTTTACGCCTTATATAATAACCACCTATTTCGGAATTCTTATCATAAGCAGCAATTGTATTTTTTACTTCTTTTTTAAATTCTTCTGTTATCTGTTCATCGTCATCTATGTATAAAACCCATGGATTATTTGCTTTTGATATAGCAAAATTTCTTTGAGCAGAAAAGTCCTCAAATTTATTTTTAAAAACCGTTGCTCCAAGATGCTTGGCAACCTCAACGCTTCTGTCATCCGATCCTGAATCGACAACGATAAGTTGGTCACCAAAATTCTTTAGGCTTTCTATTGTATCTGCAAGAGTTTCCTCAGAATTTTTTGTAAGAATAATTATTGAAAGCATATTATTTTTTAATCAACAAAATTACAAGTCCTATAAGACCGATTATAGCACCTACTATACCCAACTTGAAACTTAACGGTGAATAGTTAAAGATGACAGTGTGAGTTCCTTTTGGAACAACAACTGCGCGAAAAGCATAATCTGCCCGAAAAATTTTTGTTTGGCTACCGTCTATAAATGCTTCCCATCCGGGATAATAATTGTCAGAAAGAAATAACAATGCAGGACTATCAGTATTCACCTTTATAATAATTTTATTTGGCGTATATGAAATAATTTCTGATTTTCCTTTTGCTTCCTTATTTAAGACAATATTTGGATTTTCTTCAACAATTATGGTTTTTCTAAAATCAAAGGAATTTGAATAAAATCTTTTTAATGTTTGCTTATCGTTATGAATTAGTTCGAATCGGTTAAATAATTCTGCTCGCGGGAGCGCCGACGTATTCTTAAAAAGTTGGAATTTATTGTCTCCGTATACTTTAATATACCGACTATCGCGCCAGACGGGAAAAGCCCACGATTGATTTGTGTCGGCAACCGGATGAAAAATAAGAGTTACTCCTAAAACATCAAGTACTCTTTTCGTTCCAGCCCCAAATTTTTCAAGCTTTACAACCGACCTTTCTCCCTCCAAGAATTCACCGCTTAAAGCAGATCTTATAAACTCACCATACCTTCCTACATACAACGGATCGTACCCTTGTATTGAAGGGTATCCATAATAAGTCTCTACTTGCGCACCAAGATTGCCAAAAATACGCCCATACCCAATATTTTCTTTAATCCCCGAAAAAACAGGAATGTTTGCAAAAACTAAATTTTTTGGATCAAAAGGCATCCACTTTTGTGCAAAACGAAGACTATCGAAAGAAGTTACAACAAGTACAATTACTATAAATGCCCACAAATATTTTTTTATATTGAAAAAAGAAAAAAGTATTGCAGCCCCAAACACCAAACCAAACATAATTGTCGGCAAAACCATATTTCGCTTTACAACTATCAATTGCTCAGCGGACAAAATATGGGTAAAGTAAATGAAAATCCAAACGGACGCAAGAATAAGAAATGTTGGAAAAAAGCCGGTAATAATTTTTTTCAGAGACTTTTTGTTTATAAATTCTAATAGACTTTCCAATCCAAATCCGGCAAGAACAGAAAAGCAAAAACTTGCAAGAACAATTATTCTTGATGGGTTACTTGTGGACAAAACAGGAATTTTTAAATTACCAATAAAAGGTTGTAATGGGGATTCAATTGCAAGAATTAACGTTGTAATACCTGCTAAAATAAAAAACCAAACGCGTGATTTCTTCTTTACCGAAAAAACGCTAAATAAAATAAGCGCAAAAGGAATTATTCCAATAAAATTTGCCCATTCGGCATAACTTCCAATCCAATCATTGCGCGTCACAGGATTACCAAAAAAATCGGGACTGAAAAAAGTTACTAAGTGCCACCAAGGTATTCCTCCACCACTATTAAACACCTGGCTACGAACAGTATTGTAATAAAACTCGATTGACGGCACTATTTGAGGAAGAATAATTAAGAGACCGAACAAAACCGACAAGAAAACCGATAAAACACCTTTTTTACTTTTAGAATTTATTATTTTAAAAATAAGATAAAACGCTAGAAAAATAAAAAAATACAGACTCGTTTGAAAGTGCCCGGCAAAAAAAGAAAGAGGAATAGAAAATGCAAGAAGAGCTAGCGCCCAAGTTTTTTTTGTATTAAACCATTTTTCCAAACAAAATAAAGAGAGAGGAAGAAATGCTATTGCTAAAGAAAGAGTTCCGTATGCCATCCAAACGGTTATAAATCCACAAAACATGAATGATATGGCAGAAATAAGAGATGAGTTTTTGCCGTTCCCAAATTCTCGTAGTAAAAAATATGTAAAAATTCCTGCTAAAAGCGGTGCTAATAAAACATTTAAACTCCACGCATCAACAAACGGTAAAATAAAAAATAGTAAATTAAACGGTGAAAGTACCGCAGACTGAAAATTTGCAAGATGAGGATTACCTGAAAAGTTGTATGGATTCCAAAGAGGAATTTGAGACTTTTTCAAACTTTCAATAGTAAAATGGCGCCACGGATAAATTTGATCCGTAATATCAGGCATTGCACCATTTTTAACAGGTCCCCAGTATTTTTCATATGCTGTCCACGGAGGAAAATGATTAACTTGGTACGTAGACGAATATGGCACTTTTCCAAAAATTAAATAAGGGCTTGAAAATATCGCCCAAATCGTCAAAAGAAAAATAAATTGATAGTATTTTCTAAATAGTTCTACCATATTTTGTTTTAAAAAAGAGACCTATTCCAAAAACTCCTGCAAGCGAAATAACAGATATAATATTTGACAATTTTCGGGTATTAGTATCTTCAAACCTCAACTCAATTTTATGAAGTCCTGTAGGTACAAAAAATGTCATTACTCCTCGATTGTTTGGGTCTTGGAATTCCGTATTGGTTTTTTTATCATCAACGTATATATTCCAACCCGGAAAATAAAGTGTATTTTCACGAATTCTTGCACTATCCGATTTTACATTTAACACATACAGATGACGTACTGAGGTACGTATTACCTCTTTACTAACTGCCATACCTCCTATCACCTGTATATGAGATGGCGCCTCTTGTTCCATAAATCTTATCGACCAAATAGGACTGCTTTCCCCTGTATCTGTTGTCCCCTGATAAACTTTTGTATAAAAATTTTCCGGCTTTTGCAAAAATCCGTTTGCGTGCCAGTAATTTTTATTCACTATAAGAAGAGCTACGACTATAACTAAAACTCCTAACATTTTATGTTTTTTGGGCATCAAAGCTATCGCTATACCGGCAAGAATTGACTCGCAAAAAACGGATAGCGAAAGAAATCTCCATGGAAACTGGAATTTTTGTAGAATTGTAAAAATTTTCCAGATAAAGTCTGATTCTTTTAGCATAATAAATATTGAAAAAAGAAAGAAAATTCCGGTTAAGAAAAAAAACCATTTTATTATTTTATTTTTTTGATAGACCTTTTTAAAAGAAAAAATAGAAATTACAACTCCTATAAAGTGAAGCAATCCAAGCTGTGCAGAGAATAATCCTGTTCCTCCATAACTCCATTGTGAATATATAAGAGCTTGTGGAACAACAAAACGCGATGCATATTCTTTTGCCGTCACTATATCACGAAGAGTATATTTTCCCTCCAAAAACGCAGGGATCAAGAAAAATCCCGAAATACCAACACCAAGAAGAATTGCAAAAAAGTATAACAATAAAAGTTTTTTTAAATTTTTTGCGTTTTTAAGAAGAATAACGCAATATAAAAGAACAAATGGCATAAACATTATAGTAATTGCGTTGTGTGAAAGGACAAGAAAGGCAACTGAAAACGCAGCAAAAGCAAAATTTGAAAAAGAATATTTCTTTGAAAGCTTAAACATAAAATAACAAATAAGCGGCGGGAAAACAAATGCCACGTGTTCACCTAAAGCTCCTCTTACATATAAATCAACTAATCTGTACGGCGCAAACATATAGAACGCTCCTGCAATAATACCTGCTTCTTCTCCTAAAAATTCACGAATCCATAAATACATAGTTATTCCAGAAAGAATAAATGTTGTGGCAAAAACAATTTTCAGACTGTCAACAAAATTAACACCAAATAAATGAAACAGTGAGGCGGAGTATGACGGCAAAGGATACAAAAACATAAGTATCGGATGTCCGTATCCCCAATTAAGATTCCCAGCCCATCGCGGAATTAGGTTTCCCTCAGTTAGACTTTGGTAAAAATTTGCAATACGTGCTATGTGGTCTTGCCCATCGTGAGTCAAGGGAAGTCCGGGATGAAGAAAATCAAGCAATGGAAGTATTGATATGAGAATAATAATTCCTAGACCAAAAAACCTTTTCATTTTATAAAAATTATTAATCAAGACTAAAGCTCCCTTTTCCAAATTTTAGTATGTAAAAATCACGTATTCCAATTTTTTGCCATTTTCTACCCATAATTAATAATTTTAGACTTTCACGAAATAAAGCTATTTTTGATCGGAAAGGCGCGTGCTTCATGCCAAACAATAACCTATTTCTGCTAATATAATAATCCTGAAGATCAGAACCCGATCCTCCTGTAGATTGGGCATTTTTATGCCAAAGAACAGATTTTGGTGTATAGAAAATACTAAATCCATTTCTTTTTACCCTTTCACATAAATCGCTCTCTTCATAATACAAAAAAAACTTTTCATCAAACATCCCAACTTTTTCCAAAACCTCCCTACTTGTCAAAAAACAGCAACCGCTTGCAAAATCTGTTTTTTCAATCTTATCGTACTGTCCGGTGTCAACGTCATCAACTCCGCGGTGTTTTCCAATAACATTATTCCAATCCATTATTCCGCCTGCATACCAGAAAACTTTTCCGAGATCTTCTGCCCTATATCTATCATGAAATTCAAATCCTTTTGCAAAGTAAATTTTTGGTGCTACAATCCCTGCATCCTTTTTTTCTTCGAAAACATCTATTAATTCTTTTATAAATTTCCTATCTACGAAAGTGTCATTATTTAAAAGCAAAACATAATCTGCACCATTATTTAACGCATGTTTAATTCCGAAATTATTTCCGCCGGCAAATCCAAGATTTTTTTCACTTCTTAAAATTTTAAGCCCAATTTCTTTATAGTTTTTGTTTGTTGCGAATTTATTTTTAGACCCGTTATCTACGACAATGGTTGTTAATATATTTTTTGAAGACTCAATTGCTAAAATAGACTCCAGACAATCAACCGTATCTTTTTCTCGGTTATAGTTAATAATTATTATCGCTACTTTCTTCATTAAGGTCTTTTAATCATTTTTCGCCGAAGTTTATAGAAGAACTTTTTCCCTTTTTGAGATGTTTCATCCAAAGTTACGGTTAAAAACCAGTATGTAATATCGCTGAAAGCCTTCTCAAACTCTTTATATGTATCTTTAAGAAATGTTTTACTGTTTTCTTCTTTAAATCCTTGTTTTTCCCATACTTTTGCAAAAATTATAAGAGAATAAAATGCTTGAAGAAGAGAAAGTACGAGTCCATGAAGTCCCTCCTTGTAGCCTTTTTGCAGAAAAAAGGTTTTTAAAAAATCGTTTACAGGAAATCGAATTGCGTCAACCCAATGTATTGTTTTTCCCTCCGCAATAAATTGCTCTGCCTCATTCTCGGTATATATATTATCAAGCTTTTGAAGGTATTGTGAAACAGTCGTGTAATTTATATGAATAAGTGATTCTTCTAATTTTTCTGTTTTACCGTGTACTTCAATTGGCTCGTGAACGTGTCTTTCTGCAAATTTTCCTTTTCCGTTTTTAAACAACCTCAACTGATAATCGGGCCACCAAATTGAGTGCTCTATCCATTTTCCAAAAATAATATTTTTCCGCGGAATCCAGTATCCATCCGTTCCGTTTCTTTCCCCAATCTTTTTTTTAATTTCAGAAATTAGTTGTGGAGTTGCCCTTTCATCAGCATCAAGATTTAATATCCATACGCTACTGGCTTTTGAAAACCCAAAATTTTTGTTAATATTTAGCATTGCATTGTTGGGGCGGCTTATGACTATTGCACCAGCATGTTTTGCAGTCTTGGCCGTATTATCCGACGACTGGTTATCAACAACTATAATTTCATCGGCAAATTTTACCGACAAAAGACACTCTTTGATTTTTTCTTCTTCGTTGTATGCGGAAACTACAACAGAAATTGTTTGTTTTTGAGTTGTCATTTTTTTATTTCTTAAAAATTATTTTTTTAAAATCACCAATAACTTCTTCTCCTGCTATTAAATAGAATAGCACAGAATAAAACAATCCCGAAATTACACTAAAAAATATAAGGCTTGCCATGCTTGTCACAAAAAGCGAAGATAAAAAGTAAAAAAGAAGTCCCATAGCTGTAGTTGCAAAAAACGGCTTGTAGATACTTTTTAAAAAAGAAAATTGTACAACCTGTTTTACGAGGTAAACTGTATAAAAAATTGTGAGCGTTACTAAAAAAGAAGCAATAGAAACTCCATTGTATCCCCAAATTTTTATAAAAATTGGCGTCAAAACCCAAGTAAGAGTTGTCCAAACAACCATAAGCTTGAGAGTAGTTTTAACTTTACCTGTTGAATCAAGAACATTTACTAGAATTCCGGACAAAGAAGAAACAATCGCGTTAAGGGAAAAAAACACAAGGCTTATAACTGCAGGTTCCCATTTATTTTGCCATTTAGGAAAATATCGGATTACAAAAGGAGCAGCGATAATAAGACCACAAAGCATCGGAAACATAAGAGATGAAACAAAAAAAAGTGATTTCTCGATTGCTCGTCTCAAAAGCACTTTGTCGTCTTGAAGCCTTGAGTATGCGGAAAAAGTTACTTTTGTAACACTATCGACAACATACCTAAAAACAAAAAAGGCTAATTTTTGTGCAAATCCGATATACCCAATTTGCGTATATGAAAGAAATTTTGTAAGAATAACTGTTAAAAAATCATCTTTTATTGTCGCAAGAATATTTTTTAGCTGAAATTGCAGCCCAAAACGAAGATGACCAAGCGATTTTCTATCTACCCCAACTCCGATGTGCCATGGCTGGATATAATAATAAACAGGAATGCTTACAATGCTTGATATAAAAAATGCCCATGAAAAACTGTAAAGACCAAAACGATTAATAACAAGAAAAAGTAAAATTGCATTAAAAACTAAAGACTCAACAATTTGAGGGAAAATAAGCTTATGAAAGTGTATTTTCCTTTCAAGCACAATTGATGGAATCGTCTTAAACGAAGAAACAAATATGGTAAACACCAAAACTAAAAGTAGTATAACCGCATCATTTGCAAGATTAAATCCTCGCGCAATAAAATCTTTTAAGACAAAAATAATTACAAATATCGCTAAAGTAACACTGCTCTGCAGTGTAAATGTAGTTGTCGTGTCTTCTCGAGTTAATTTATCTTTTTTCTGAATAAGAGCTGCGCCAAAACCAAAATCTGTGAAAAAACTTACAACTCGTTGAATCGCAATAACTGCAACATATACTCCAACATCCCGCGGCGTAAGTATTGTAAATATCACAAGAGACGTCGCAAAAGAAATAAGGTTGAGAATAAATGTTCTTGAAGCAAGAGCCGCAACACCCTTTGCAGAAGTCAAACCAATATGCTCTTTTTCTGTATCAAATTCTTCCATTGTGGATATCTGACCAAAGAATTAAACTTTCGAGAATTGCGCGAACAATAACAAATAAATTTGCTCCTGTTTGCAAACCATATTTTCTAGGATAATGCTCCACTCCTACTTGAAGTATTTTTAGCTTCTTTTTCTTTGCTTTTGCAAGAATTTCCGAGGTTATCATAGCTCCATCCGAACGCAAAGACCCAAGCTGATCCAGAGCATTCCGCGTAAACATTTTAAATCCGCAATCTATATCCCTAAAATAAAACCCAAACAATACAAAATCCCAAACCTTCAAAAGATTCATCAATAGAAGTCTTTTGAAAATCTTTTCGTCTTTTCTTTTTTTTCTATACCCGATAACAATATCTGCGGAATCAATTTTTTCAATAAATTTTGTCAATTCCGAAAAATCAAATTGTAAATCGCCGTCTGTAAATACGACATATTTATATTGCGAATGCTCCAAGCCTGCTCTAAGCGCTGCCCCATATCCTTTATTTGGATGCAGCGCAATTAGCTTTAAATTTTTGTGTTTTTTTTCTAAGTTTTTTGCGATTTCAGATGTTTTATCAGTTGATCCATCATCAACCATTATAATCTCCCACGTTTCCGCAACATCACGAGCAACAGAAATTGCGTCTGTTACAACCTTCTCAATATTTTTCTCTTCGTTCCAGAATGGAAAGAAAATTGATAACTCAGGAAGCTTTTCTTGTGTATCCATAAAGTCTGTTATCCAATATTATAACAATAAAAACGATAATCAAACCAATAAAACTAAGCACGTTGCTAAATTTTTCAATTGCAGTTTGGACAAGCTTTACCCCAACTATATGTGAACCCTGTAATACTTCTGTGTATATTCCGTCGTTTTTTACAACATATTCACTTTCGATTCCGTCAACATAAACTTTCCACCCCGGAAAGTATGCCCTATTTATTCTTATTGTACCCTGTTGATTTATAACTATATTAAAACTTATATTGTCTGTGTTCGTTTGTATGTTTTGTATTGTTCCTTTTGCTGATACTATCTCTACGCTTTCTTTTTTAATGTCTCTTTGACTTAAGGGCTTTATAAAATTTTGCGGCATGTATTCATCTGAAATTTTTGAAGTTTTAAATGTAAGATTATCTATGTTCGTATAAAAATTTACATCTTGAGAAATAATTTGCTGAGGAGTAAAAAGCTTGACGTTTAGAAAAATTGTTCCAAGGATTATAGAAATATAAGATAAAACAACAAAAGGGGTTTTTAAAATTTTTCCGAGTATAAATACCAATACCCCAATTATTATGCTTATAAAAAGTCCTGCCGGGCCAAGAAATCTCCACGGAAATTGTAAAAATTGACTAAATGGTATGGTTTTCCAAATAGGTAACGAGTATTCTATGCTCATAAAAAGAGATAGAGCAAAAAACCCAATAGTCAAAAGTATAAAAAAACTTCTTTCTCTTATTTTTTTAAACCAAATTGGTATAAACATAAAAGCTAGTAGTACGAAAATAATATTTAATTTTCCAATCCGAAAACTCATTCCGTCTGTACACCCCTTTGCAGAACCACCAAATCCCCAGGGACTATCCCACAACTGATTTATGCACACGAAATGGTCAGAATAATTGGCTCCTCCACCAATTTGTGAGGAAACATTTGTAAAACGGGCTTCAAAAACTGCCGGCACTGAATAAAATGCCGATAATAAAAATCCAACAAATAAAACAGCCAGATAAACAATAAATCTTTTACTTCTTTCTTTTGAAAAAACGAGCGATACCGGAATAAATATCAGCAAAAATAAAAACATCATAAAGGCTGACAGATTGTGAGAAAGTATAACCGCAGCTATTGCAAACGCGCCCAGAAGTATAGATGGTAAATTCGCCTGAAAAGTATTTGTTTTTTCCGGCTTTCCATAATGAATATTAACTAAAGCTAAAAAGACAAGAGGCAAAAATACATAAGCAAATAATTCCGATATTGCCCCTCGTACGTAAATATTTACAGCATGATATGGAAAATAAACATATATTACTGCCGCAGCAATTCCTGCTGACTTGCCAAAAAATTTATTAATCAAAAAATACATTGATATTCCTGCACCAATAATTGCGAGTAAAAAAACAATTTTTGTTGCAAGAAGAGCATCAATACCAATAAACGTTAGAAATCCGCCTATATAATAAGGTAGCGGAGAGTAAAAATTAAAAATGGGGTATCCATAACCATACCCCAAATCACTAACCCACCGCACGGGAAACATTCCATCACTTAAACTCTTGCCCATTTCAAATACCCGTGCGACCTGAGTATCATCATGCATTGAAAAAAATCCAAATTGAAAAAACGGAAAAACCGAAACAACAGAAAGGACCAAAACAAGAATCACGGATGAAAAATGAGACTTTATAAATTTCATGTTCTTTATTATAGCAACGCTTTGTTTTTTACTCGAATAAAAGGCGCTGAAAACAAGAAAATTAAACCTGCAAAGCTTATGCCGTCGGCCACAAGTCTTAAAGGAGTTTCGCCAAAAGTAAGCATTATGCTATTGTCTCCTTTCGGAATAGACAAATCCATGACTCCATAAATATTTGAGTAGTCAATACTCAAATTATTTCCGTTTAGACTGGCTTTCCACCCAGGATAATATATTGTATTAATTCTTATTGTTGTAGGTGTTTGAGCGTTTAGTATAAAACTGATTTTTTTAGCACTAGACAAAATGTTTGACATGGTGGCGTTTCCCGAAATAACTTCCACTTTTCTTTCAAAGTGTGACTTTGGTTTTTCTTTTACCCAAACCGGCATGTATTCATCTTGAACTGTTGTCGTCGCTTCATTTGTTGAATAAAAAGTATCAGGAAGATTTTGACTAGCACTAGGTTTTAAATATTGAAATACATTTATAAAAACTAAAATAAGAAAAATACTTGCTGTAGGCACAAAAAATCGTTTTAATCGGGAGAAAACAAATGCTGTAAGAAAACTTCCGGCAACAATTTCGTACGAAAGAAGCCTAAAAGGAAATTGAATAAAAGTTTGCGGTAGAAACTTCCACAAGAACTCCGAAACGCTTGTGGAGAATATAATGCTTACCGATAAAATTGTTACAAATAAAATAGAAAGTGGTCGTTGTCCGTCTTTTTCATTTACTTTATTTTTTAACAATAACCAACAAGACATAACAAGAACAAAAAAAGTTGAGAAACCGATTAGATTAACATCCGTAAAGTAACCTGAAATATCTGAAATTTTTGTTTTTGAAAAATTCGTATACGAGAGTTCCAAAACTGCAGGAATAATAAAAAAAGAAGAAAGTAAAATTCCGGTAAAAAAACTTAGAATTATCTTTGATAACGGAATTTTTCTTATCAAAGAATAAATAAATAAAAGAGGCAAAAATAATAAGGCGAGCGTATTATGCGAAATCGATAGAAGAAAAACTCCAAGAGCCACAAAGAAAAAAAAATTCTTCTCTATCATCCATAAAACAAACGGAACAATCGCAAGTGATAAAACCTCACCAAGACTTCCCCTCTTATAAACATCAAACAGATGATAAGGTACATAAAGATAAAAAATAGCTCCTAAAAAAGCGGCTTTTTGTCTAAATAATTTCGAAAGCCAAAAAAAACAAAACAATGATGAACTTAAAAGAGAAACGCCGAATAAAATTCTGATCGTATCAACAAAATTTATTCCAAGAATATGTATCGGAATACCCAAATACATAAATCCCGGATACAAAAAATTGCTAACCGGATATCCATATCCGTAATTCAGTCTTTCCAGGAAACGTACGGGGATTTGTCCGTCGCGAAATGATGCATAAAACGCTGAAAACCTAATAACCATCCAGTTCCCGTCATCTGTTTGAGGAAAACCTGTTTGGAAAAGAGCAAAAACCGCCGGCAAGGATATTACCACAACAAGAAAGATAACCAAAATTTGATTTTTAATGTGTTTCGTAAACGACATAAGAAGGCTCCCTGAAAGGATATGAGATAATTTTCTGCTCAACTGCTAAAACAATAGGACGCAATGGATAATAAAATATAGTCAAAGCTGATAGATCTTTAGGTTTTTTTAGAAAATCCGTAATAATTAGTGCGTTTGGTATTTTTATATCTTTATCCCAATTTATTGTTCTAAATTCATATTTTCCAAACGATTTTATATTAGAAAACCCCTCAGAAGTATCAGCCTCTCGCATAGAAGTCTTCTGAAAATCTAAAGGTGGATATTTTGAGTAGAAAAGCATTGATGAATAGATAAATCCTGCATCCTTATCAAAAATAATTTTGTCATAACGGATTTCATTTTGTGCAAGAAAAAGCGATAATTCTTTATCTGTTGTTCTCCAAGCTTTTGCATATGCAATTGGGAAGCGAATGTAATAGGACGCAAAATAATAAATGATATTATAGAATGCGAAAGCCAAACAAATAGCCAAAATCCCAATTCTGAGCGAGGAAATTTTAATGCTTATTATCTTTTTCCAAACAGCTAGTACTCCTAAAGCAATACAAACTATTATAGGAACAACAAGAAAAAAGCTTCTGGTAGCATGTGGAACCTCTCTTGTCGCCCCCGCAACAAGAATTGTTATAATTCCCCATAATACAAATATTTTACCCCACGAATTATGTTTTAAAGAAAGGATTAAACCATATATAAATAGTGGCAACTCAAAAAGGTAAAACTGTCCCACATTTCCTATTCCATGATTTCCGTGGAGTGATCCAGCGATAAAGAAAAAGTTTATCGAAAAATACGACGCTATATTTTGCAAATACTGCAGTAATATCATAGCATTAATACTGAAAAACAGTTTTGAAATAATAGGTGGTATGTTAATAAAATAACTTCTTAATTCCAGAAGAGGAGCTTTTACTGCGGCGCTTGAAAAAATAAGAGTTCCCAAGGCTGAAGATATACCCCCTCCAGAGATAAAACTAATTATAAAAGGGGTTAATAAAAAAATTGAGAAAATTGTACTAATAATAAACGTTCCCTTGCTAATTTTCTTAAGTTCATTTTTATAAATAAGAATTACGCTAAAATATAAAATAGGCGAAAGAAGCCGTGTCAGGTTATATGTATAAATACATAATATAAAAAGGCATGTTCCAACAAAAAATTCAATGCTCTTCCCTTTTTTAAAAGCTCGGGAAAGAAGGTAAGTTCCTACAATAAATAGGAAAAGAGAAATACTAACTTCAAAAGTTGCTCTACTATAATGAAGATGCCATGGGTTAATCGTAAGTAAAAATGTTGCGACAAGTGCAAGGTTTTTTTTATCGGTAATTTCCTTTATAAAAAAATAAAACATTACAACAGTTAAAAAACCAAAAAACGCCGAAGGAAATCGTACTGCGAACGCATTTAATCCAAATAATTTAATAGGGATAATTGCCGAGTAAATATAAATTGGAAGCTTGTAGTCTCCGAATGATTTAAAATACAACGGAAAAATTTTTCCATATTCATCCTTTCCTGTTGTCATAATCGAATATGCATTGTATCCGATTGATGTTTCGTCCTGGTATAGACCGTTAGGAACGTCTCCAAGTTTATAAAACCTAAGGATAAATGCAATAACAAAAATTCCCAATAAAATAAGTAATTTAATGTTAAGTTTCATATCTTTTTATCTTAAGTATAAAAATAAAAGCTACTACGCTACTTATTATAGATACTATAACCCCATTTGAAAAGGATTTAGGCTGGTACAAAAATGTTATCGCATGGCTGCCTTTTGGAACTACAACTCCGCGAAATGCATAATTTGCTCTTAAAATTTCGGTCTTTACATTATCAACATATGCCTCCCATCCCGGATAATAAGTATCTGATAAAAACAGAATCTTATTAGTTTTTGATTCTGTTCGAATTGATATTTTGGATGGTGCATATGATAAAAGAATCGCTGTTCCTCTTTCACCCGGCGCGTTGCTAAACCCGTTTATCTTTTCATTTAAAAGAACTGTGTTGTTCGGGTCAAAAGTATTTGAAAAAAATATATTCTCAAATTCTTTATTGTTATTATAAACCGCAAAATTATCCGCCAAATAAAATCTTGGAAGGCTATTTTTATTTTCAAATATTACCCACCCATCTGCATCAAATATTTTTTTGTACCGCGAGTCTGGAAAGGTTTTTTCCGTTGTTCCGTTTTCCTTTTTATCCAAAATGTATTTTACACCAAGTAAATCTAATACTTTTAGACGGTTTATATTGTTTGGCAAATCCACTTCTCCTGAACCGGGAGCAATCACTGCATCAGAGCGAGTTTCGTTGTTAAATTCGCTGCCTATTTTTCCGTTTTTTGTAGATTGAATAAAACTTCCATAGTTTTTTGGGTAAAGCGGATCATACCCTTCGGCAGAAAAAATAGAATATTGCGTATGGAAATTTGATTCTATTTGAGCATTCCCATATCCCCAAATTCTGTTAATCCCTGTATTTTTTTGAAGAAATGAAATAATTTTAGTATCAGGAAAAACAAAACCACGCGGGACAAAAGGATTAAATTTTTGAAAATAGTAGAAAGAATCCAATATAGTTAATGCCAGAAGAACAAAAAAGACTATCTTTTTAAAACTGTGTTTTTTGTTTCCAATAATAACTGCAAAAAATAGTACGCAAAAAAGCATGGTAGGCAAAATAAAGTTTTTTATCAAAACTATTGATGGACGGCCGAGAATAAAAAATCCCCACAAAAAGATAAAAAGGATGCCAAAACTTACAACTATTTGTTTGGACATTTCCTTTTTTAATAACCACAAGTCTATTCCTATTCCTGCAAGAATTGATAAGCTAAAAGACAAAAGAAAAATTGCGTTTGTCGGCGAGCCTGTTGAAAAAAGTGGAATATTAAAGCGGTAAAGTAACTCTGTTAACGGTGTATGTACAAAAAGCAACAAAAGAACAACAATTGTAATTGAAAAAAACTTAACATAAAAATTTATTTTGAAGTGTTTAAATGAAAGAAAAGAAAATAAAAACGGCAAGATACCAATATAAATTGAGTTACCGGGGTAAGCATCAAAACCAATCATGTAGTTTCTTGTAGCAGGGTTTCCAAAAATATCAGGTGCTATAAAAAGTATCATTTGGTACGGCTGGATTAATAGCACTCGCAGCAAAAAATTATAGTCTTGGCTTGCGCGCGCAGAATTTTTAATAAGCTCCATAAGCGGAAAAAGTTCAAGCGCAACAATACCAAGCGGCAGAAGAAAACATACAATTATAGTAATTACGGTTAATTTTTTACTTTTTGCAAAAACAATTCTTGTTACCGCATATATCAAAGAAAAAATATAAAGAAAGCCGAATATTTGTATGTGTCCTGCCGTAAATGCACCTGCAATAGAGGCAATAAGAAGTGCTACCCAAACCCATCTTGTTTTTGTAATTATTTTCTCAACTGAAAAAAGCACCAGAGGGAGAAACAAAATTACGTGACCAACAGTATTGTATTCCAAAAATACGCTCATAAAAAGCGAAAAAGAATATGCAACAGATGAAAAAACCGCCCCTTTTTTTGACAATCCAATCACTCTTGCGTAAATAAATGTAAATACCAAAGCCAAAAGCGGCTGGAAAGCAACTTGTAACGCCCAAACTGAAACTTGAGGAAGAAAAAGATAAAAAATATTTAAAGGATAGAGTACGGCCGACTGCGAATTTGCAAAAAGCGGAGCACCTGCAAAATTATACGGATTCCATAGAGGAAAATTTCCGTGCTTTAATGTGTCAATTGCAAATGTTTTCCAAGGATAAATCTGTCGAATGGTGTCAAAATATTGTGCTTTATTTGGAATACTTCCGGGAACATATCCTTCAAAGGAATAACTTTTCCAAGGATTGTATTCTGCAAGAAGAAGGTCTCCTGGAAAAGGAATTTTCCCAAACAAAAATGTTTTATAAAAAAATATCGCTGTAACTCCAAGAAAAAATAATAAAATTAATATATTTTTTTTCATCTTTTTTTCCTGACTTTACGAAATCCAACATATCCAATAATTCCTGCAAAAGAAAGAATGCTTATCCCATCAGACACAGCACGAATTGGACTTTCACCGAATACAACCTTTACATCATTACTTCCCGCAGGAACAGCAAACGTTATCTCTCCACGATAGTTTTGATCCTGAAATTCTATCGAGGTTTGTTTTCCATTTACATATACTTTCCAACCCGGAAAATATTCCGTATGGTCAACAATTTTGCTCGGTTTCTGAGAAACAACAATGTAGGTGTGAACGTTTGATTTCTTTTTGTAATTTGAAACTATTGCATTTCCTTCTATTGTCTCTACCGGTTTTTTCGGGTAAGAATGAAACTCTCCTGCAGTCCATATTACATCTGTTTCACCATAGTAAGTTGTAGTAAGAGGGAAATTTCGATAGTAATTCTCATTTATTTTGTCGAATCCTTCTTGAGGAACCCAGTAAAAAACAGTCGATAAAACAATAAATATACAAACGCTAACGAAAACCAAATGTTTTGAAAATTTTTTGAATTCAAAAAATGTTACTCCTAAAAAAGAAGTTGCAAAAACTACGACTGAAATAAACCTCCACGGAAACTGGAATTGACGAAGAAGCGTAAGTCTTTCCCACAAGATCTTAGATATAGGCTGCATAAAAAATAATGAAACGCCAACAAGTATAAGACAAAAAAGAATTATACGTCCTGATTCTCTTTTTCTTCTCGTGTATGCAAAAAATCCGGCAATAATTGCTAATACATGGAATAGCCCAAACTGGACAGACACTGCTCCTATCCGAAATTCCTGACTTTTTAAAATATTAGGGACAAAAAAATAATAGAGAGGAACAAAATGACTTTTATATAAATCCTTCATATATAAATCTCCATAAGTATATTTATGTTCAAATATAGCCGGAATAAAATAATATGCAGAAAGACCCAATCCGAAAAATAACGATGCAAAACTTACCAGCCATTTTTTGCGCGGAGCAAAAAAGAGGATGTAAAACAAACATACTCCAAAAAAAACTAAACTTATTGCATTATGTGAAATTATAAGAAAAAAAGTCGCAACGGAGGTAAGAACAAAAGATTTTACTGTTGGTTTATTTATAATCTTTGTTAAACCAAATAAAACTAGTGGCAAAAAGGTATAGGTATACAACTCCCCAAAACTTCCTCGCACCAATAGCTCTACCAAATGAAAAGGGGCAAATTGATATAGGAGAGTTATAAGTAACGCTTTTTTTTCATCTTTAAAAAATTCTCTTGCGAATAAAAATATAAAAAATCCCGATAGTAAAAAACTTGTTGCCATAGAAAGCTTGAAAGATGAAACTAAATCAAAACCTACAACAATAAAAAAGGATGAAACCAAATATGGCAATTGATACATGAAATTGAAAAGCGGCATACCGTATCCAAAATTTAAATCACCGGCCCAACGCACAGGAAATTGACCATCAACAAGCGCTTTATAGAACGCGGCTATCCGAGGAACATGCACTAGTCCATCGCTTGTATGTACAAGATTTGTTGTTATAAAAAAAGCGGTAAGAGGAAGAGAAGAAACAAGAAATACCAGAACATAATATCTATATGTCCCAACTCTTAAAAGATTATGGAATAACTTCATAAATATTTAAATATGCATTCCCTGCCCCTTTTTTGTAGCTTAGAATTTTTTTTGCCGTCCAGGAAATTGGAATCTCTCCATTAGCCCTACAAGGTACACAAGGCTGATAAAAAACCAAATATACTTTTGTTGATTTTGCCTGCATACTAAATTCTTTTGGCATTATATCGGTAACCGGCCAAAAACCTTTCACTTGGATATTTGGATTATCTTTTAAATATATCTCAAAAGCGTAAGGCATAAGACCAAAGGTTCCTTGCGTAAAAACAGTTACCTTCCCGGTCACAGATTGTTCTTTGAAAAATTGTACGGCTTCGGCAACTCCTCCTCCTGCAGGCCATTCGTTTATATACTGACTTAAATCAGAAAATGGGATTGGGGCGCGGGAAAAATCAGTTAAAATAAAGTAGTCTGTTCTTATCATAATAAATACGAAAAGCAAAATCAGCACTATTTTTCCACTCTGTATTTTTATTTTTTCCAGAAGAACATATAAAGAATATGCCGCAAGAACAAGAAGAGGCAGGGTCATAAAGAATATAAATCTTGGATAAATAACTCTCCCAAATAGGGCAAGAGCCAAAAACGGTACCAAAAACCAAGAAAATAATAATATCTTTTCCCGAAGATATATCCTCTTTCCTAAGAAAAATGACAAAAGACAAAGTCCCGCAATAGGATATGTAATATAAGTTAAAAGCCAATCAAAAAGACCTCGAACATTTCCTATGAAAAAAGTGAAAGGGTGGGATAACCACTCCGAAAAAGGATAGACAAAAATTGTGTTTTTTTCATCGACAATATGAAAGAACGGAGAAAGTCTAAGTATTCCATACATTGCGTACGCAAGAACAATTGAAACAGTAGCAAGAAGAACAAATTTTATAGCCTGCCCTACTTTCTTGTGCGACTTAAAGTCAAAAAGCAAAAAAGATAGAGGCAACAGGTAAATAAAGAAAAAGGCGGATGATTTTGTGAGTAAACCCGTACCCAAAACCATTCCCAATATTAACGCTATATCAAGTCTTTTTCTCTTAATAAGATGGATTTCAAAATACAAAGCCCATACGGCTAGTGCCCCAAGAAGCGAATCATAAAGGGCCATTTTGTCATAGACGAGCGCAAATGGAAACAAAACATACAGCGCGCTAGCCAAAAATCCTACCTTTTTACTTCTAAAAACTTCGTATCCCAAGAAAAAAAGGCCGACTAAACTTACAAATCCCGCTCCAACCGAAACGCATCTTGCCGCAAGGAGTGGATCGCTTATAAATTTCATACTTATTGCTGAAATCCAAATAAAAAGAGGTTGTTTTCCGTCAGTAAGCGATATAAAACGCCAAGAAGCATCCTGTTTTGCAATTTGCGACCATCTCACATATATTGCTTCGTCGGTAAAAATTGGAAGTGAGGTAATATTGTAAAGGCGTGTTAGGAAAAATAGCGCAATTGCGGAGGCAATGACGCCGATATGGCGATACCAATGCCAAACAAATTTCATATGTAATGATTATACATAAAATAAGGTTAGCTGGGCAAATGTAAATTACACATCAGAGAGTTTTTTTGAAAGCGAATAAACAACTACACCGGAAAGAGCAGATACTAAAAGAATAATATTTTTTAGCTCAACTATGTTTTTTGGCCAGTGTCCGTCTGCAATAAACGGAAAATACGAGAGGAGGGAAGCTATTGTAATAAAAACAGTAACAAACAAAATAATTTTTTTTGATTCAAGAAGAGATACGAACGGAAGAAAAAGAAGTAAATACCAAGGTTGAAATTCGGGATTTTTATTTTGTCCCGAAGCCAAAGACGTAATTACAACACCTACTGCTGCCAAAAACGCAAGAGAATTTACTATAAATGTGTTTGAACTTTTTTTAAAAATAATTAGCAAATATAGAGGGATAAAAATAATTGTTGCAAACTTTACTCCTATTGAAAGAAGTAAAAATAAAATCGATCCAACATATTTTTGCTTAAACAAAAGATAAAAAGAAACAAGTACTAATGAGACCATTACCATATCGTTATGCCCCGATACAAATGCCTCAAATAAAACAAGTGGGTTTAGTGCAAAAAATACAACCGGAAATAACGGATTTTTTAATTTCAAAATCCGAGCTATTTTTTCAATCATAAAAGCCGCAAGAACCGTGCTTGCAACAACAAGAAGTTTAAACAAGTAAAATGTAAGAATAAATAGTTTGACTCCGATAAATGAAAGAGGAACAGTAAATAAAAGCCACGACGGACCATATGGATAAACTCTATGAGTTGATCTCATAAAAGAAAGCATCGGGTCACCAGGAAAATCGAGAGCTTTATAAAGATAAGGATTGAGATGGTAATGAGTTACAACTCTTGCATCAAACATGTAATTGAAAAAGTCATAAGAAAAAGCGTTGTAGGAGAAAAAAAGTATTGCTGCAACAGCAAATATAATTGTCCAAACCGTTTTTCTGTTCAATTTATTTTTAATAACCTCCCGCAGTGTTAATACATATAAGCTCGAACTTATAACGATTAAGAAAATATAAAAAACTGTTGATAAGGGTCTGTTAAAATAGCCGATATACTGAAATTGTTTTTGAAAGACTTGCCAAATAGAAATTTGCGAAAATGTCAAAGACAGATCAATTTGAGTAAAAGAATAAAGAAGAAGAAGCAAAGCTCCAATAATCCAACCCCACAACAATAATTTTCTACCCATACCGTCCTTTTAAAATTCTTCCACGGATTCTTACAAGATCTAAAAAGCCGTCCAACGAATCCTTTATCGGATTCACTCTTCTTGTCTCAACATATAACCACTCTACCGGGACTTCTTTAATTTTATACCCAAGTCGTGTGCCGATATACAAAAGTTCTACATCAAATCCTGCCGTAACACTTGAATTCTTTATAGACTTAAATCCTCCGTGCAAATTTAACATTTTCTCAAAAATTTCTCGGGCGGATTTTTTTGTAAAAAGCTTAAATCCGCACTGCGTATCCTTAATTTCCGGAAAACCGACGAGAAGAGAACGTAGAACAATCATCCCTTTGGCCATTAATTTTCTTGAGAATGGCGCGCCGCGCCTTGTGTTATTTCGCGAGCCGATAACAATATCGAATTCCTGCCTGCCGGCAGGCATGGCCTTTGTAAACGGCAAAATCTTTTCAATTTCCTCAATCGGTGTTGCCTGATCCATATCCGTAAAAAGTATATAATCTCCTGCAGCTTTCAAAACCCCCGCTGTTACAGCTCCTGCTTTCCCCGTATGGTTGTTTTCTACGACTTTAAATTTGGGATTTTCGCGGGAAAACTTTTTGACAAATTCAAGACTTCCATCGGTTGATCCGTCATCGACTACCAAAACTTCGTAATTAAACTTATTTTTCTCAAGATAATGCTCTACTTTATCAAGAGTTCCCTTTTGAAGATTCCCCATTTCGTTATATGAGGGGATAACAACGGAAAGCAAGAAATTGTCCAAGTTTGTCTTTTTCATAACTTTTATTATACATAGAAGAAAAAATAAACTCCACTCTATATTTTTCTTGTGAATTTAACCTATTTCTAGTAAAATAAGGGGCTACTTGGCCCCATCGTTCCCGATGATAGTTTTCATTCGGGATCCCGATGACTGCGATCATCGAGGCTAGTGACCTAGGACACCAATATGTATTTCTTATATATTCTAAGAAGTATAAAAAACGGAATGTTTTATATTGGCAGTACAAATAATTTAGAAAGAAGAATTGCAGAACATAATTCGAACCGTTCGCGATATACTAAAAATAAGGGACCGTTTGAACTATCATACAAAGAAGAATATAATACTAATTCTGAAGCTAAAAAAAGAGAATATTATCTTAAATCGTTGAAAAGTAAGAAGGTAATTGAAAAATTAATTAATGGCCCCATCGTCTAGTGGCCTAGGACACCAGATTCTCATTCTGGGAACCAGGATTCGAATTCCTGTGGGGTCACCGAAGGGAGCACCTAGGCAAGGTGTTCGAACCGCTAAGCTCAGATTTTTTGAAGAGTTATTGTCTAGTATTTCTTGTATAAAAATCTTTAGCCTCATTTCTGGTTCAAACAATTAACACGGGTTACAGACTATCAGAACTAGTTTGTGAAAATTTCCTGAGCGGGTCAATATCGTGGCGAATCCACTTCAACTCAATTAATTCTCTTACAATTGAATGTTGATTTAGCCATTCTCTATCATAAGCCAATGGAGAGTTTTCAGGTTGATTCAACATGTTTCTTTGAAATATTGTTGCGATTAAAGCTAGGGGATTGAAAGGTTCTGGAATAAAAATACTATCTAAAAGTTCTTCTCGTTCTGGAGAATCAAATCTTTCAATAGTGATTCCTGTTTCTGAGTTAGCATCTTCAGAATTAACATTTATTTGATTTATCGTTATCTCTCCATCGTCTAAATTTCTTTCTAGATGCAATAAGTTTATCGGTGTATATGGATAATCTCCTAACCCCGTGTCTGTTCTAGCCATTATTTCCATAGACTTATCCATTTCATCCCTTGTCCTGGGATTTGCCCTTAAATAATCTAGGTCGATTACTCTTTGAAATCTCCTTTCCCAGTTGCTTTTCCAATAGTTTACATTCCCTTTGTTTTGCGCATCACCAAACATGTTGAGTGTGGCAAACGCATTGTGTAATTGGGGTTTACCATTTTCTACTTTGTGTGTTTTTAGCTCAATACTCGAGACTAGCCCTTGTTTCCAGTCAACAGATAGCTCTTCTCCGGGTTTTAATCTAAGTTTCATTTCGTCATCAAAGGGGAAAACTGTTAGTGAATCTCGTCTGAAATTTGCATCGTGCCTCCATTCAATGTTCACCCCAAATCTTCCCTTGATAATTCCTACCTCACATAATGCCTGAGGCGCAAACCTAAATGAATCTTCATCCTGAGGCGTAGGTCTATAATATTCGCGTCTAACCACCCTGTCTTTAACTCTAGCTATAAAAAACTTGCTTGGATCGATTTGTGTCAGTCCTGCGGCATCTTCAAAGGCTTCAGTAAAGGCAGCTTGGGCAGGTTCAAATTCTTCTTTTGGCAATGCTTGCATTGCATCAGGACATTTAGATCCAAAGGAGGCTGTAAATGCGTCAACATTTTGTATACCAAGCTCTACCTCAGCTCGTTCTCGTATATTCATTGTGTGATTTTACTACAAATTAAGTATTGAGTACACGCTAATGATCAAAAGTAATCTAAAAACGGGTTAATATCCACTTACTCCTTCACATATATCTATTTTTTCGTCAAGATAAACTTTTCGTAAACGTTCTAACCATGCTAAAGATGATTCGAAGAGAGATGATGTCGGGTCACCAAATATATTTGACATAAAATTAAATTTACACATATACTAAGTAGTGAAGTTTTTTAAACCGACACTGAAGAAAATCATTGCCTGGATGTTTTTCTTAGTTATATTTTGGGTAGTACTTGGTATTTTACGGAGTCCCTGCATAAGTCTTGATCTACGCATACCCTCTCTTGACGGAACTCCATATTCCCCTCCGCCTAAACCTTTTATTTGTTATCTTTTTCCACAAAACCATTTTATACTAAATTTATACACGATTGGTTTATTTATTATCTCTTATTGTGTATCATGTGTTGTTATAACACGAATTTTTAAACCCAAATCTAAATAACTGCTCGTAATTCAATTACCTAAATTTCCTATCACCAAAATTACTAATAGGTAAATAAGGAGATTTGAATCTATTTGAGGTGGCACCTCGGTTGAGTATTGTTTTTTAGTCCTAGTCTAACGAATATTCAGGTAGTCTGTGGCTGCATCAATTTTATTCGAAAGTACCAATCTCGATTCTCTCAAACTCTTAACTAACGCTTTCCTTCTATCGTTTGTTAACAATTTATCAAACCCCCTACTAGATATTATGCCTCCGGCAAGTGATAAGAGATACTGACAGCTTGCAAGGCTTTCGCTTGACTCTATTACTGGACCTTCTTTGGCAATCTTATCGGTTTCATTAATAGAATTTGAAAAGACTTCTAGAAATGTTACGAAGTTATTAAAAATATCTTTATCTTTGGTTAGAAAAACTTTCGGAAAATTTGTCATCGCAGTCAATTTCTTCAGTAAGTCCACTTCGTGGAGATCATAAAGCTTCATTTTGTTACTTTCTCTCCTTTCGGTATCAAATGCTGCAAATTCCGTAATCCAATAAATCACTTGTCGACGAGGTGACAAATCTTTCATCAACTTAGCCATATTCTTATTATTAACACCGTAAAAATTTAATTACAATAGTTATTTTGATCTAAATTCCTGTGGGGTCACAAGATAAATTTGTGGGATAACTGTCGTTTTTCTTTTTACCCTGCTTAATAGTTTGCATTCTTTATCATCATATCTGGAGTTGCATTATTTACTGCGTTAGTAACTTTGGATAACTGAGCAATACTTGCAATTATATTTACTAATAAGATAAAAAACAGAATTAATAAATAATATTTTAGAAAACTCCTAAAGTTGAAAAGCGTAACCTTTCTTCTATATAGCAATAGAACTGATGGAGGAATCAGATTGTCAAATATTAATACTAAAACAGTAAAACCTCCAAAAGCAAACATCATCAGAAGTCCATATACCCCCATTATTAAGCCCATTATTGGAAATATCACAAAATATTTCCCGATACGGGGATATTTGGTAATAAAAAAAATAGCTACAAAAAGATACAAATAACCAAAAAATGTTAATTGACCGAATGTCGGCTCCTCCCATAAGCTAATCCTTCCAAAATTTCTTATTAGTGAATCCTTTCCTTGGGGAGAAAAGTTAACCATTGCGTCAGAGATAACCTCAGTTACAAACTGTGCAAAAAAAACAATACATCCTACTAATAATGAATTTAAAAGTCCAAAATCAAATCCCACTTTAGTAGCGTTTTGTAAAGGTATAGGATGTACCTGTGCTATTACTGTGGTTTTTGTTTGCTGTGCAGAATCTGCGGAGGAAATGAATTTTTCTCCTTGATTCTGTGAACTATCCATAACATAAGTATCCACAACTATTTATTTATTGTCAATTAATCAAAATTCGACTATCTTCATAAAATAATATACCTAATAAATCAGAACCTCGAGAACTTCTCGCTCAAGGTTATAGCATTAATAAAGCAAATTCTTAAGTGATTGAGGTGGCACCTCGATTACGCATGATTTTTAAAAGTGTTTTTAGAAAACACTATTATCCATTGGGTTATAGATTAAAATCGTAAGCTGCCCTATCTATTAACCTTCTCATAACGTATAATAAAGGTGTCTTACATATTTAATTCTTCCCCCACAAATAGAATTACACCTTGTATCTCAAATATTATGGAAAATGTTCGCATTTTTGACCTGTTGGTTGTTTATGCTCAAAGCGTTGCAACAAGCGCTTCATCTCAGGCGTGCGAAAATCTAATGCCATTCTCTCTTTTGGGAGGAAAACCACATTACAATAATGCGTATGCTTTTTTTCTTAATACTTGCAAAAAAAATAATATTTCAGCCGCGCTTACTACAACTTCAGATATCATATCAGGTGGAAAATGTAGAAGTTATTGGGAGTATATAGATTCAGGATGGACAAAAACAAATAACAAGTGTTATTCAAAGCTTGTATTTAATAAATTCTCACCCGTTAGATCATCGCAACCCATAAATCAATTACTTTTTTTTTCAAATACAGGCGTTCTCCCTTTTAACGACTCTTACCTTCATCCCCTCTTTGACGATAAGCTATTAACATTCACGGCTCTTCCGGAATTTAGCATTCCTACTGTTAATATCGCTTATAATTCTAAAAATTCTATAATAAAAGCCGTCAAAGAACTCAAAAATCTTGTAGCCTCCCATCCACACAGGAATGATTTTTCAGCGGATTTTATTATAAAGGACCGATTTGGAGCAGGAGGCGTAGATATTTATAAAATAGGTTCAAGTTACCAAAAGAACATACATGAAATACTTCAAAGAAGGGAAAAAACTTCATTTGTCATACAGCCCTTTGTAAAGTTTGACAAAGGATTTAAATTTAATAATGTTATGACTGCAACTGACATCCGAATCATTTTTTCCAGAGGAAAAATTATCCAACAATACATACGTATGGCAAAAAAAGGCGACTTTCGATGCAACGAACACCAAGGGGCAACTGTAAAATATATAAAAATCGAAGATATTCCCATAAATGTACTTACAACAGCTCGAAAGATTGTAAGTAAATTAGACAGGAAAAACGCGTTATTTGCTTTGGATTTTGTTGTAAGCAACGAAGGAAATGTATATTTTCTTGAAGGAAATATTAATCCCGGAATCTACTGGGGAATAGATTCTAAGGAAGATGAAAAAAATACAAAAAAGTTAATAAATATTATCGTAAAGGAATGTGAAAGAAAAATTGAGGGTTTAAAAAAGAGTATAGATGAAGGGAGCAACGCCCGTTGTTTGCACAAAAATTAAAATCGATCCAAAAAGAATTAAAATCACGACAAATGGAATCAAAAAATACATTTTTGCCTTCCACAAAAATTTAAAAAGGTCTCTTATTTCTGTCCCCCGCAAAAATACTGACTTAAAAATTCTCATTTTTAAATTATACGATGTCCTCTTTTAAAATTATATAGTTTTCAAGAGCTAAAATATCAAGTCCGGATTTTTTAAAAGTGTTAAAAGCGTTCTCTGGTGAATTTACAATAGGCTCACCTTTTAAATTAAACGACGTATTCATAAGAACATAAACTCCTGTTTTTTTGCCGAATTTTTTTATAATGTTGTAATATCTTTTATTTTGTACCTCGGTTATTATTTGAATACGGGCGCTTCCGTCAACATGAGTCACCGCAGGAATTAATTTTTTCGCCGTTTTTTTTACAGGAAAAACACCAAGCATAAAATTTGTAAGATGCTTGTGTTCTTTTTTTTCTAATTCAAAATAAATATTTGCTTTTTCAGCAATTACCACGGGCGCAAATGGTCTGTATGGTTCCCTAAATTTTATTTTTACATTTACAACCTCTTTCATTTCTTTCTTAACTGGAGAAGCAAGTATCGACCGCGCACCCAAGGCTCTGGGACCCCACTCTGCTCTGCCGTGGAAAAATCCTACGACTTTATTTTTTGAGAGTACGTCTGCTAAAAAATCCGTCAGCTTTTCCTCTGACGCAATTTTTTTATACTTAAGCTTTTTTTCTTTTAAGAAATTTTCAATTTCAGAATTTGTATATTCCGCGCCAAAATAACAATTATCCTGAGTAAAGTTTCTTTTTTTACCTAAAAGCGCGTGGTAAACATAAAGTGCGGCGCCAAGGGCTCCTCCATCATCACCTGATGCGGGCTGTATAAAGATTTGTTTAAACGGTGATTTCCGCAAAAGCATTCCGTTTGCAACAGAATTCAAACCTACTCCACCGCCAATACACAAATTCTCAAGTTTTGTTTCTTTTTGCAAAATTTTTGCCGCAGTGAGTAGAATCTCCTCGGTTAATGCCTGAATGGACGCTGCAATATCTGCATAATGCTGGTTTTTTTCACAAAGCTCGTTATAATTTTTCGGTTTTTCTCCAAAATAACTCGGGTATCCGGAGCCTTTTGTAAAAAAATGTAAGTCTTTTTGTCGCGGTTGCCCGAATAAATCTACAAACTTTTTTCCAAAAGCTTTTGTCGGCGATTTATGAAAAGTAAAATATTCCATATTTAAAGCATATGACCCGTCAGGAAAAGTTTTTACTAATTTTCGAACTTTTGAGAGGTACTTAGGTTTTCCGTAAGGCGCCATTCCCATCACTTTATACTCTCCATCATTTACTTCAAAACCCAAAAATGCTGTGAACACCGAATAAAGAAGACCAAGACTATGGGGAAATTTTATTTCTTTTTTAATGTTTATTTCCAAACCCTCTCCTGTCCCAAAAGTTGTAGTTGTCCATTCTCCTACACCGTCAAAGGTCATAATTGCTGCTTTATCAAATCCGGATGGATAAAAAGAGCTTGCTGCATGAGATATGTGATGTGGAACAAACAATATCTTCTCAGAATTTATTTTAAACGCGTCACAAATAATTGATCTAACCCATAATTTATCTGTAAGCCATGTAACCATTGATTTTGCAAAAAGCCGGCTTGATGAAGGATACGTCGCAAGTATTGATTGAAAAATTCGCGCAAATTTCCAAAAAGGTTTTTCGTAAAAAACAACATAATCCAAATCATTTACGGCTATTCCTGCTTTTTTCAAACAGAATTCAACTGCAAGTTTTGGAAAGTTACTATCGTGTTTTTTTCTTGAAAACCGTTCTTCGGAGGAGCAAGCGACAATTTTGCCGTCTTTTATAAGAGCTGCAGCTGATTCATGATAAAAACAAGAAATTCCAAGTATATACATTTAATATTGATTACGGGCACTTGAAAGTGTATCTTTGGAATGTATCCATTCTGTAAAATTTGATTTTTTACTGCGTTTTATCAAAAGCGGATCTGAAAATAATTTTGTAATAATACCAATCATCCACAGTATCAGAAAATAGAAAAGAGTTAAAAAAACCTGCGCGTAAAAATTACCTAATATTTGTCCGAATTTTATCCAGTTTTTCCAAAAAGCTTTTGCTAATTTCATATTTAAAAAAGTATTCAAATAATATTAGTGGATAGTATGTACCCTGTCAAGCTTCTAGAGATTTCAAACTGGATGTTAATCTGCGGGGGTTGGTTGGAGACGGGTAATATTTGCCGATTGCTCTTTTTCGCCTTTAATTTGACTAAATCCGGGAAGAGGTTTGGTAAGCGCGACTTTCAATACATCATCCATGTGAGACACAAAAACAAATCTTAACTCTCTTAAAACTTGCTTTGGAATATCCTCCAAATCTTTTCTGTTTTCTTTCGGCAATAGGATTGTTTTAAGACCTGCTCTGTGCGCGGCAATTACTTTTTCTTTTACTCCGCCTATTTCAAGAATTCTTCCTCGTAAAGTCACTTCTCCCGTCATTCCAACTATATGATTAACGGGAATTTTAGTAAGCGCTGAAACAAGCGCTGTCGTAATCGCACCGCCTGCAGATGGACCGTCTTTTGGTACCGCACCTTCAGGAACATGAACGTGAACATCCATTTTTTGGTAGAAGTTTTCCGGAATTCCGAATTTTTTTGCCCTAGCTCTTATGTAGGACATGGCCGCTTGGCAAGATTCTTTCATAACATCCCCAAGTTGTCCTGTTAACAATAGCTGCCCTTTTCCCGGCATAAGAGCAACTTCAATAAATAATATGTCTCCTCCAGCCTGAGTCCACGCAAGGCCGGTTGAAATACCAATGTCATCTTTTTTCTCTGCAATTGTTGCTGAAAATTTTGCAGGTCCCAAAAATTTTGCGATATTTTTGGAGGTAATAATTGTTTTCGTTTTATCACCTTGAGCAATAAGCTTTGCGACTTTTCTCATAATTGAAGCAAATTCCCTCTCAAGACTTCGCACTCCCGCTTCACGCGTGTAGCGCTGGGCAATAAAATGAATTGCATCATCTTTTATTTCAAGATTTGTGTCTTTAAGCCCATGCATTTCTAATTGTTTTTTTACCAAAAACTGTTTTGCGATATGAAATTTCTCATCTTCCGTATATCCTGCAAAATTTATAATTTCGAGTCTGTCACGCAATGCCGGAGGAATTGTATCAAGCATATTTGCAGTTGTTATAAAAATAACGTCTGATAAATCAAAAGGTACGTCAAGATAATGATCGGAAAAACCATTGTTTTGTTCGGGATCAAGCGCTTCAAGAAGCGCGCTTGACGGGTCGCCGCGAAAATCCGCGCCCACCTTATCTATTTCATCAAGCATAAATACTGGGTTTTTTGTTCCGGCGTCTTTTATTCCCTGTATAATTCTTCCAGGCAATGCTCCCACGTAAGTTCTTCTATGTCCCCTAATTTCTGCTTCATCCCGTATTCCTCCAAGCGAAACTTTTACGAATTTTCTGCCCAATGCTTTTGCAATAGATTTACCAATTGAAGTTTTTCCAACTCCGGGCGGTCCTGCAAAACAGAGAATAGGGCCTTTCATTTTTCCTGAAAGTTTGTGAACAGCCAAATATTCAACCATCCGCTCTTTTACTTTTGCAAGTCCATAATGTTCCTGGTCAAGTATTTTTTCCGCTTGTTTTATGTCTACTGTATGCTTACTTTTCTTACTCCATGGCAGACAAACAAGCCATTCAAGATAATTTCGTATATATCCGGCTTCAGGATTGTAAGGTGTTGTTTGCTGTAATTTTTTAAGCTCTTTATGCGCTTTTTCTTCAACATCCTCAGGCATTCCCGCAGCTTTTATTTTCATCAAAAGCTCTTTTATCTCACCGCCATCATCCTCCCCAAGCTCTTTCTCTATTGTTTTTATTCTTTCACGAAGTATTGCCTCTTTTGCTCCTTTTTCAAATTGTTCTTGAGTCTTGCTTGAAATTTTCCTTTCAAGTTCCAGGACTTTAACTTCCCGCGAAAGATATCCGGATATTTTCTCAAGTCTTTTTTTGATATTTATAGTCTCAAGAATATCCTGCCTTTCACTTCCTTTAATGTCCAACGTAGATGCAATCTGATCTGCAAGAGAATCAGGCGTAATGTCTGACATAATATTCATAAAAACCAAAAAGTCGGCTTGTTTTCCAAGACCGAGGGCTTTTTTGAATTCTGCAATAAGATGGTTTGAGAGTGCTTTTATTTCGGGAGCATCGTTAATATCCTCATCAATTTCTTCAATTTGTGCAAGAAAATATCCGCCTCGGTCATCATATGAAACAATTTTTGCACGGGAGAGACCCCTCACAAGAGCGTTTACCTCTCCTTCTGTTCTAATCATCCTTTCAATATGGGAAACGGTACCGATTGTATACAAATCCTCCGGCTCCGGATCATTTTGTTTGGGGTTTTTCTGGAGGACAAAGCAAACAACTCTTTCGCCGTTAAATGCTGTCTCAAGAGCGGCAAGGCTTTTCGGGCGTCCGAACGTAAGGATGCTTTCTGTGTGCGGAAAAACAATTCCGTCTCTTATCGGAATAACCGGAATAAGTTTTTCTTTTGGTTTTATTACAGATTTTATCATGTATTAAAAGTGTATTAGCAGTTTAGCATCCCTATTGCTAATTGTCAACCCCGATCTTTTCAGGGTCAAGTATATCAAAATAAATTCTGAGGTGAGACTTAGTATAGTTTAAGCATATGCAATAATCAATATCCCGTAGCAAATAAGTTCAGTTTTTAGTAAAATAAACACACATTGGGAGTTCGTCTAATGGTAGGACAACAGGTTCTGGACCTGTTTATTGGGGTTCGAATCCCTGACTCCCAGCCAATTCCCATCTTCTGCCCGCTTTGCCACCACTTCAAACCCATTTTTGAAGCTAGGAATGACCTTTTTATCCCTGATTTTAAGGTTCAAAAATACAAAGTTGAGTAGCTCCTTCTTTTCTTCCATTAAGAGTTTCTTTTCGTAGATTTCACGCCCCCTTTGTGCAAGTTCAAAAATGTTTATTCCTAATCTCATGTAGTCTATATTTGCCTTGCAGTGTTTTTGCTTTGCCTCTACAATGTCGTTTAGTTGCTTTTCGTATTGACCTTTTTTATATTCGTATTGGTCTTTTGAAATCAGACCATCAGCTCTATCATCATAGAGAACATCCAACCTATTCTTGACCCTAAGATATTGTGTATCAAGTTCTTTAACAATATCTTCATGATATTCGCTTCCTGCCCTGTGTGCTTCTTTTAAGGCTTTCCTAACCCATTCAAGTAATTCAGGGTCATCAATTCTTAATTTATCTAGGTATGTAAGAACTTGTCCTTGGACATCTTCTTCTCTTGTATATGCTTTTTGGGAACAGCTTGTCTTGTGTTTCGTGCAACGCCCATAATGGTGTCCTTTTTGAAGCTCCCATGTAATTGTTCTTTCACATTCGCCACAGGTAGCTAAACCACCACCAAAAAGAAAATGATGCTTTCTGTATTTACCTGCTTTTACTTTGCGTTGCAAACGCTCTTGAACGCTATAAAAGAGTTCTTGGGAAACTAAAGGCTGATGCTTACCATTCTTATAATGCTTCCCTCTAAAAATAAACTCACCGCAATAGAAGGGGTCAGTTAAAAGTTTGTGAAGCTCACTTATTGAAATAGGTTTAGTTTTAACACTCCATCCTTGCTTAAATAGCTCAACTGCAAGTGTTCGTAATGTAAAGTTACCTGTGTTGAATAAGACAAATCCCATCTCAATATACTTTGCGTCTGGTTTTTCTTGGTCTATCTCCCATATTTTATGTCCTCTATCTCCAATACACTTATACCCCCTCTTGTGATTGCCCGGAAACCAACCTTGCTCTGCTTTCTCATAAAGACCTTTTTTTGTTTCTTCTGAAAGGTTGTTGCTATATTGCCTTGCAAGAGCAATATACATATCCCATTGGAATTTTTCGTGGGAACGGGAGTTTTTATGTATTACTAGATTTTGTTTAACAAAATGTATTTGTCTTTCTTCGTCTTCATTTAACCATTCGTCAAGCCTAACCGCATCCTTAAAATTTCTAGAAATTCTATCAACTTTTTCACAAAGAAGAACTTTAATATCTTTATGTGTATCTAGGTAATCCAAAAGTATGTTAAACACTTTCCTCTCTTGCTTTCCGGATGCACTTTCAGGAACTGCAAAGTGTTTGATATTTACCCAATCGCTATGTCGGAAAGAATACTCGTTGAGTAGTTTCTCTTGGGCAGGCAAAGAGTAGCCTTCCTCTGCCTGCTCTCTTGTAGAAACTCTGGCAAATGATACTATTTTCATTCTCATTTTCTTAATTATCCCTCTTTTATTTTGTTTTGCAATAAGGCTCATAGGACTATTTCCGAACTCTGTTTTCAAAGTATTCATCAACTTTTATATTAAACACTGCACCCCGATTTTTAACAGAGTTATCTTGTTCTATTTGACTAGCGAATTCACCGAACAAATGTAGAGGCAAACCTCTTTTTAGAGCCTTTAGATAGGTAGCTTGAAATGCAAATGGGTTATTCGGTTCTAACCGCTTATATGTTTCTAAGGCAATACTCTCTCCATCATTGCTTGGTGTAAAGGTTCTAGGGTTTATGACTTTAGATGTTTTATCGGCGTCTTCCTTATATTCGCTTTTATTAAAATTCTCTTGTTTTATTTTGGATTGAACTATATTATCTTGAGTAGGCTTTTGGTTGTCATCCGGTTGACTATTGGTAGCCAATTTGTCATCAGTCCCTTTCATAAATGAGGGTAGCAATGAAGAAATATATCTATCACTTCTTATGCTTTGATGCTCTCGCCATTTTATAAATTCTACAAACCACTCACCATTTTGTTGCCAGTAATAAATAAGTCCTGCGTTTTTTATTTCTTCAAGATAATTTCCTATCTTTTTGAAAGACCACTTTGTCATTGGGACAACAATCGCCCTTATGTAATCTGCATCTCCTTTCAACCTACCTTCATCATCTGCGTGTGCAATCATCCATGTAAAAAGAAGCCTTGCGGGTAAGTAAAGTTTATTTACCTGTGTTGAAACAGAAATCTTTTTATGTAGCATTCGTGCTTTTGCCATACTTATTTTCTTAGACTTCCTTTCAAGAGTAAGTCAAAATAGCCTACAAGTGAGTTGGCAAACTCAAAAAGCTCTTTATCGTTAAGCTCCAAACTATACTTTCTTTTCATTATTTGTCTTAGTTCTTCTAATAAAGGCTTACTCAACATAAATTTATTCTCCATATAAACGAGCTTTTACAATTTTTAATTGATTGAAGAATACTTGTGGTTCAACTCTTGCCTTACCTTGCCAATAGGTATCAATCAGATTATGTAGTTCTTCAGGGTTCTTAAAGACAAATTCTGCCCGTTTGGGGTTTGATTTATCTATCTTTTCAATAGGGTAGGTAAGGGACAGAAAAGAAGCTAATGCTAAATCTGAAGTTTGGAAATGATTTTTATTATCATTTATAATCATGAGCTTAATATAAAGGGCACAATTAGAGCCTGTCTATTAGAGCGAAATAGAGCTTTTAAGAGCTTTTCGGGGGTAGTTTATCTTATAAGGAGTTGAAAACCCTTTGATGTTTTAATTTTAATAGGTAAATGTTTCATTTCTTTTCTTAATTTATTTATGGTGTTTCGCATGTTACTATTGAATTTGGATACACCCTTTTCCGGGTAGATTAGCTTTGAACGAAACTCGTAGACAATTTTATAATCAACCTTTTGACCATAATTTTCCCACATTACCTTAAAGTATTTATACTTATTTGTCCAATTATGCTTGAATTCAAACATAACTTTTCCATTCCTGTTAAGGAAAGCCCTACCTTTTTCATCTTCTTCTAGCGTCCATCCAGCAGGGATTTTTATTTTATCTACGCCTGCATTATTTAATGGGCTTATTATCTGCCTCTTTTCTTTCTCATCCTTTATTGCTTGACTACACCTATACAAGGCTTCTATATCTTCTTCTGAAAGGTCTAAAATTATCCGCTCCGAATTTGTATTGATATTTTTATGAAGAATATGCCTATTGAGATAATCCACTGTTTCTTTTGTATTTGGGTCGGCATCAAATGTTATTTCCTGAAAAGCTGATAGTTCGTTTTTCCGCAAAATTTCCCGAACAGTCTTATCAAGTAATTCTAAATTCTCATTGCTTAAACTTTTAACAGCATCCGCATGAGGAGATAAACCTAAAAATAAACTATTGTCATTCATATTCACATTAGCTCTATTTTACCATTTAGCCTATATTTTTTACACGCCAATGCTCGCCACTATTTATTATATTCTTGTCATAAATCAAATAGGGTTTGTGTCCAGCCCCCCATCCTACCTTGTTTAATAAGTAAAGGTAAGCTATATTTTAGATAAGATGGGTAGGCTAAAAGACATACGAATACTCCTGTTGGAGGACGATGTGGAAACCCTTTCTCTGCTTCTACAATGCCTGTATAAGCTTCAAAAACACTTTGAGGATAGATTATCCATAGCAATTACAGTTCTTTCTGAATATACGCAGGTAGAAGAATACCTAAATAAAGTATCAAGGAATGTATTTGACATAATACTTCTTGACCGTGATTGCTTTGCATCAGGAAGCTTTCATGTCTTAGACTTTAATAAATACCCGCCTAATAAAATAATAGGCATATCCTCTATACCCCCTTATAACCAAGAGCTAGAAGCAAAGGGTGTCAAAAGGATTGTTTGGAAGGACTATCAGAACCTTCATGCCTTTGTGGAGCAGGTAAAGGGTCATCTAGAAGAAATGCTTCTACAAACGTTGGGGCGTAGCTAGACGCTCCCTACTGTAAACACCTTATTCATATAGGGATATACAGAGTATTTACTCACACTTTCCCACTAAAAAGGGAGTATATCAGAGGATTTAACTTTTAGAGATTTAATTATTCTAAAAAGTTTTTCAAGAGAAGGGTTGACAATTCCCCTTTCTATTTTCCCATAATAGCTTGTGTTTATTCCCGCATCTACAGCTACATCAACCTGTTTCAATCCTTTTCTTTTTCTAGACCTTTGTATATTTTTGCCAATCTCCTCTCTAATTTTAGCAGTATAATAATAAGCCATATACTGCTATTTTCCATTAACCTAAACATTCAAATTGTCTTTATATAGCCCTTTTAACCTTAATACTCGCCTTGTAAATTGATTAAGATAAGCTATAATTTAAATACATTAGATGAGTATGAATATAGAATTTATAGCACTAAGTGTAATGTATTTATTCTTTTCCGGTTGCACTTCATATTATGGAAGATATGGCAAGACACATGCTTTTGAAAGACCTCTCCTGCTCAACTCCTTGATTATTCAGTTGCTATTTGTTCTAGTAATGATTGCATTTATTGTCTCAACTATAATTTTCTTTTTCTTTGATTGGAAAATTGTAATTTTATCTTGGGTCATAATGATAATTTTTAGAAGTAAAATAGAGGATATATCAATTATACCCTTTGGGTTATTATACGAATGGATAAGAAAACTATAGTAAAATGTTTAGAAAAATAATAAAACCGGTATTAAGAATTCTAGCTTTTGTAGGTGCTCTATATGTTTGGCTTCTTTTTACTTACAATACTCTTGATAGAAGCGTAGAAGCTCAACAGTTTACAAGCGGAGGATATGTGCTTGATAAATTTTCGGTTCTCATTTTATCTGTAATTATCTTTTTTTTCCTTGCAAAACCTATTCTTTCAAAGAAATTTAGCATAAAAAGCATAGCTTCAAAAATTATATTTGCAATTTTTCTACTTTTTGGAATTTACATTTTTGTAAATGCCGTTCAATTCAAACAACAATATCCAGTAAGCTCTACAGCCCCCAAAGAATGGGAATTTACAAGTAATGAAGTATTTGGAAAATTAAACGAGTATAGGAAAAAACATGATGTGGAACCTATTATTTTAGAGCCATCAATCTGTAATAAGTTAGAGAGCAGATATCAAATCTTGAAAAAAGACCCAAATAATCAGCAAGAAAGTTTTGACCAATGGGTAGAAAATGCAGGACTAAACCAATATGCTCCAATGACAGAGTTATGGGTGATTACCAAGACAGCAGACAGAGCTATTGAGTTTCTTCGAGATAAGAAAGATGGAACTAAAGAAATTATTCTCGGTGATTTTAATGTAGGTTGTGTATATGTGAAAAATGGTTTTAGTTTAGTATTTCTGGGAACTAAACCTAGCAATTCGTTATAAAACAAATTAAACATCCGCATTGTTAGTAGTATAATACTTCCCAAGCATGAAGAAATTATTTATAGGTAAAAGAAAATTTCTCACAGTTCCTGCTATAGGTATTCTCGCTCTACCATTCCTTCCTTTTGTAATTGGAATTGGTGCGGGTTATTTTGCGTATAAGAAGATAGGAAATAAGAAGGCAAAATATGGAGTAATTGCTCTTATTGCCTTATTGACACTTTTTATAGGCAGTGCATGGGTGGCAGGTTTATCTTCAACTACTCCTAAGCAAGCACAAAAACAAGAAGAAAAGGTAGATTTTAATCAATCTCAAGCTACTAAGCCTTCTATATCAGATACTTCTCCCACTCCAACATGGAAACCACAAACTGCACCGGCAAATGCAAATATAGTGCTTGCTCGGGTAATAAGAATAATTGACGGAGATACCATTGAGGTAGATTTAGGAAATGGCAACAAGAAAACCGTTAGATATATAGGAATTGATACCCCTGAAACTGTTGACCCAAGAAAATCAGTTCAATGTTATGGTAAAGAAGCATCAGCAAAGAACCAAGAACTCGTTGGAAATGGTATTGTAGGGCTTGAGAAGGATATTTCTGAAACTGACAGATATGGAAGGCTATTGCGTTATGTGTATATGGGAGACCTTTTTATCAATCAAGTTCTGGTAAGCGAAGGATACGCTCATGCAGTTTCTTATCCGCCAGATATAAAATATCAAGACAAATTACGACAAGCAGAGCAACAAGCAAGAACAAATAACAAAGGGTTATGGAGTGCATGTTCTTCAACAACCCCCAAGCCGGCAAGTCAGTCTACCTCTCAAACGCCTGCAACAAATAACACATATCAACAAAATACAGGTGGTTATTCCTGTAACTGCAGTAAAACATGCACCCAAATTTCTTCATGTGCAGAAGCACAATACCAATTAAATACATGTGGGTGCTCTGTTAGAGATGCTGATGGAGACGGTATAGCTTGCGATGGTGCTCCATTGCATTGTCAGCAATAAAGCGATTATATCTTAGCCTCATTTGTAATATAATACATCGTAAATATGCTATAGCCCTAATGTCCAGATACTTATTTTTATATCATCTTAATATTTACAATAATGAACAACCTTATTATGAGTTGGTAGCTTTACCTCACTCTGACATAAAAAGTGCAATATTATTTGCAGGAAATCCAGATAACAAAAGGGCTTTTGATAAACAAAAAACCTTTCTATATTTAGAAACAATAAAGCCTCTTACTTCTTCAAACATGTATAGAAATCTTTATAGAATTAGCAATCTCCTGCTTCTAACTACAGGTTTGCCTTCAGATACAGCACCGCAAGATATTGTTGGACTGAATGGTTTTGAAGATGTATTCAAAAAATATAAAGCTCAAACATTCTATGAAAAAGGCATAAGCTATGGTGGAATAGTAAATGAACTTAATCCTGTCGGTAAATTATTCTTTTTCTGTAAGCTCTTGCAAAAGCTCAATGCTGATGAACTCATGAGATTTGAAAAAGCTTTGCAAACATTTGTGTGGGCAGAGGATATCCAAAGATTACCAAATCCACATCTGAAATATACTCTTTATATGACACTCTTGTTGTCTTCTATAAACCAATTAGCAGATAATCCTAAACCAATTTGTTCATCTTTTTTAGTATGTCCTGATTGTGGGGAAAAGATAAATAAAAAGCATGAAACAAGTCATGCAAGTGAAATAGAAAAGCTAATAAGAAGCCTTATTACCGGTTCAAATGTTGATACTGCCGTGAAAATGACAAAAAAACTTTATCATAATTTAAGGTCTAACTTTCTTCATGATGGACTACTCGCTGGCGGAGAATGGGAAGGTGGATTTTTGGGTGGAGTAAAGAATGAAACAAAACTATTAGAAGATATGGCTAATATTGCCAATTTGAATAGGATGCTTCTACTTCTCTTTGTTCAGAAGCGAGGATTAAAAAAACTTGCCACTCGTTAAATTTTCTTCCTTATAATAAAATAGCCGCAATATGAAAAATTCAAGCGAAGAAATACTTATACATCCTTATACTGCAATCCGCTTATTTGCAAGAACCTATTTGAGTATTGGAGATACAATCTTTACAGATAGAAAATATAAAGTAACAAGGGAAGCTTGGATAACAGCAATGTTTTTGCTCGGACTTAAAAACCATTCGGGAGAGGAATGGTTTTTCAAGCCAGAAATAAAATCAGGTTCACCGGATTTCTATTGCTATACTTTTATTCACAACAAAAAAATAGGGGGAAGCGAAAGACCTGAAATTAAACTTGAAGTATTTGAATACAGAAAAGAAGATAATGAAGGAGATTTTTTAGAAGCATTAAAGAAAATAAAACTTAACAAAATTGTTGACCCTAACCTTACCCTTGTCTGTTACATAAGGAGAAACCAAGTAGTTCCACCCGCCGTTGAATTAAACCAAAAACTAAAAGAGATAAATCCTAAAGTTAAGGACATATGGTATTTAGGTGATGTAACGCCAGATGCTAAAACATGGAGAATAATACAGCTTTATCCGAATACGCTTGCGATAGATTTAGATTATGATGAAGTTCTTTCAACTAAAGAACAGCATAGTTTTATACATCCCTATAGAGGAAGGGCTGATAAATTTGAATATGAACATACTGGAAAACAAGTTCTCTTAACTCCTGAATTTGAAATTAAAATTGTAGAAAAAACTTAATTTGCTACAGGAAGATATGTGCATCTACACCCGTAAATATGCTTGCACTCTTTTACGGGGAGTGGTGGACTATCTAAAACCTTCTTAAACTCAAATGCCTTACTATCTAAAGCTAAGCAACTTTCACAACTATCAGGTGCTGAAAGTATCTCAACACCTTTACTTACCGGAGAATTATTCTGTAGGTTTTTAATATAGTTTTGGTGATGCAAAAGTTTCATTTCGTAAGCTTTATTTCGCATTTCTTCTGAATTTTTCCCTTCTTTATCTAAGAAGTTAGCCATCTCTTGATAAGTAATACCTAAACTGTAGAAATCATTAGCTTTCATTTGCTCATTTAGTTTCTGATTAAATCTTTTCCACCTCTCATCAGGAGTGAGTTTCGTCATATCATTATTGTAGCATTTAAGAATGATTGCTTTTTAACTTTAGAAAGATTATAAGAAAATATAACTTATGAAAACAAATCTTGATATTACTCAATGTATAGTGGGAATGGATAAAATGCTATATAACGCACATAAAATAAAAGACGATGGTAACTTATTAGAAAAAGCAAAATCTCCAACTGCAACTTTTCTATATGCAATAGCTATTGAAGAGCTATCAAAAGCATATTATCTAGGGCTTGTTGCAATAAACCTCATAGAGAATAAAACAGTTGATTGGCAAGAATTTTGGAAGACATTTAGAGACCATAAATTTAAGCAAACTGGTTTGATTAAAATGATGCTCGTAGGACAAAATCTTTTAAGAGAAAACTTTGAAGATATAAAGAAAAATAATCCTAAATTCTTAGAAGGGAGAACTATTGAGGATATAAATAATTCAATAAAAGAAATTCTAAAAAGCATTAAGGAGATTGAGGAAGGAGAAACAGAAAAATTAAAGTGGAGACATTTATATGTAGACTATATAAATAACAAATGGGAATTACCTTCCGCTAAGTTAAAAAAAGATATTTTCATAAAAGAAAATGTTGAAACATATCTAATAGATGTAAATACAATGATGAAACAAATTATTGAAGAAGCAAAGAAAAAGAAACTTATCAGTTAAATAGCTGAAGATATCCTTCTGATTTTTGATATACTAGCTCTGGATATTTGATGATTTCAGTCCAGTTTGCAGTTCTGAAATCCTCAACCAGTGCCAGCCAAATAACCTATAGCTTCTGACCGAGATGCCTATTTATCCCTATAATTCCCTCAGAGAGCTCGATTTTTTGGTAAAGCTCTACTTTTTTGAAAAATGTTACTCCGAGTGGTACTTCTATAGTTGATTATCTTTCGGTCTTGTTACTAACTATTAGTATATCAGGCTGCCCAAGACTGTTTTTTAACATTAACATTTTTCTTTATATCCATAATTAAAGGATTTTGTTTAACACGGATAATTTTCCCCGTCTGGTGATATTCCATAATCCATTCTCCATTAACAAAACTTAATGTTTCAGCCTTAATCTCTTTACCCTCTGGGCTAATATTTGTACGCGAGTATATCATTGGGAAAATACCTTTTTCGTTAACTTTCAATATTTGAACTAGTCCTCCGATAGTGTCGACACTCGCCTCTTTAATGTAATCATCGCAAAGCATTCTTATCATAGATAATCTCATTGGTATTTCGGAATCTGCGAAAAACAATTCAGCTTCAGATTCCTGAATTTTCTTGGCGATTCCTGAACCAGTTCCAGATACAACGAAACCAAGAGAGACTAGCGGGAGTATTTCGCCTGAGGGAAAAATTTGTTTTGTCACGACAGGAGAAGGGGGAGGTAAATTCATAATCCCGTTTTGGGTATTTTGCATGCCAATCGCAATTTTCGTTGGAATATGTCCGCCACCTTTATTTTTCATTAAATCAAATATGAGTTGCTCCGATACACCCAGGTATCTGTCGGTTACAACGCCAGCGTAGACTATTTCCATTGGTGGTTTCCATCCTACCTTCTCAGAGAGCTGATTATAAAAATATCTTGCTACTTTTGGAACTTTGTCTAATAGATATAAAGTAGCTTGTGATTTTGATTTGTTTAACGAGTAATTTGTAATTCTCCTTAATATTTCTAATGTAAATTGGACATGCTGACTGGTGAAGCCAACTGTCAAATGTTTGCCTAACTGGTAGATTTTTCTAATTTCATCACGAGGCTCAAGCCTTGGCTCGTCAAATGAAACTCTACTATCACTTATGAGTATTGCTTCTTCTGGAAAACCGAAGCCCACAACTACTGACATATGGTTGAATTATAGCTTAAGGAGACTACTGCATTCTTTTCTATAATTTTAATCGCGTATTCTCCATCACTATAAAATTATCTCCATCTTTTTTTATCTTAACTTTTGTATGGTAAACCGAACCCAATTGACTCTCATAAAAAAAATAGAAGTATTTATAAATCTCCTTGTTAGTTTTATCCACTTTTAGTGAATCTATAACAAATTTATCAATTCTCCATTGCTTTTCACCTTCCGCATCAGCGTTGTTTGCACAAAGATTTTTGCTATGAGGTTGATTGCTCATAAAAAAAGCGTCATTCCGTTCTTTCTCATTTGATGTTCGACAACCTGTTATATTAAAAGCTGGTCCTCTTCCTACATTTTTTAGCTTTATCTTGAAATTGCCACTTTCGAAAGAAACATCATCACGGGCTACAACGAATGGTTCTTGCTCTTTTTCGAGCTGACTTCTAAGCAAAAGTAACGTAAAGAAAGATACCGTAGCTGCTGCAATAGTACCTATAGCCTCCCACGCAGTCCAATTATCTGTTGCAGCGCCATATTGAAAATGAGGATGGAATGGAATCATATTCCTCTTTATTATACATCTTATTTACTAGGTTCTAATACTTCCTTGCTACTAAATATTCGGTGCTTCTATCTTGATATTGATTCGATACTTGGGCTTGTTCGTTGAGTAGAATAGCGTTGATGTAATTCAAATCGACCTGCATTACCTGCTGGACATAATAGGTTCTCACAGGATACAATCTATGCAGCAAAGACGGGCAGGTCTGCAACCCTACCCACATGATTAAGCATAAAATATGTCAGAGATTACAGATAAAGCAATTGCTAAGTATCAAGTCGCTACTGATAAAAACACATATCGACCTATATCTTGATTATGCAAACGGTTTTTCCGGGAGTGATATAATGGGTCTAAAGTGGTGCGTTCTGCAGATGAAATTGGGTAAATATCAGCATTCTAAAACAGGAAATTATTACAGAGTTATTGCTATAGCAAAACACTCCGAAACGCTTGAAGAATTTGTAGTGTACGAAGCACTATATAAAAATCCAAAAAGTAAATTCTGGATACGTCCAATGAAAATGTTTTTTGAAGAAGTTGAAATAAATGGTAAAAAAGTTCACCGTTTTAAGTTTATAAGTGAATAAAATTTTCTCTTTCCCCTAAGTGGTATAATAATATTGTGAATAAGATTAGGAAAATGGCTCTTATAAATGCAGGCTTGACTACGCTTTACATAGTTGGCGTAGGATGTTTTATGTACTACGGAAATTCAATAAAGATAGGAAAAACAAATGCTTTTCTTGCCCCGATTGTACTGCTTTTACTTCTTGTAATGTCTGCCTCAATTACCGGATTTTTAATCTTTGGAAAACCAGCTCTTATGTATATAGACGGAAAGAAAAAAGAGGCATTATCACTCCTTGCGCAAACCCTAACTTTCTTTTCAATAATCACCTTTCTTGCAATAATTCTCCTGGTAACTTTCACCCGCTAAACATACCGACAATACGGGTTTTAGAATCAATACAAAATAGACATTTAGCCTCAACTTTGCTATAATCCGCGGATGGCGCAGGAAAAGACTATTTTTATTATCCCGGGTTTTGCACAACACCCAACAAATAAAGCATATATTGATATTGCAAAAATTTTAAAAAGCGAAGGCTATTACCCTATTCTTGTAGATATTCCATGGAAAAATACAACAATTTCGCAAAATACAGAATATTTCTTAAAGCTTTATAAAAAAACAAAAGCAGAGAAAAAATATATACTTGGATTTTCATACGGCGCAATGATTGCTTTTATTGCTTCTACAAAAGTACGTTCTGAAGGACTTATTCTTTGTTCTCTGTCTCCATACTTTAAAGAGGATTTGAGAAAAATAAATAAAAATCTCTCCTTGCTTATGACATCACGATATGAAGATTTTTCAAAATTGCATTGCGAAACGCTTGCCAAAAAAATAAAAGCAAAAAAAATTCTTATGCTTTACGGATCACAAGAGGCAAGAACATTGATAAAACGCGTAACGGGCGCATTTAATCAAATTTCATCTAAAAAGAAACATTTAATCAGAATTTCAAAAACAAAACACGAGATAGGAAACAAAAAATATTTGAATACAATTCACCAAGCCACAAGAGAACTACTGTAACTTATTAGGTGATTGTTTGACATAAAAATAAAAAATGAGTAATATTTGTGTTAGTGAAGGATTACGCCGCGATAAACAGAAAATGGTGGAATAATGCCACCCCTGCCCACGCCGGTTCCAAATTCTACGACATCCCAAGGTTTATAAAAGGAAAAACAAGTCTTCAATCTATAGAAATTGACGAATTGGGAAAAGTACGTGGAAAAACTCTTTTGCATCTGCTCTGTCATTTTGGCATGGATACATTGTCTTGGGCAAGAAAAGGAGCGATAACAACTGGCGTTGATATTTCAGACAGCTCAATAAGACTTGCCAAAAAATTAAGCCGGCAAACCGGTATTCCCTCAACATTTATCTGCTCTGACATATACGAGCTACCAAAAATTCTTGATAAAAAATTTGACATTATTTTTGCTTCATACGGTGTACTTTTATGGCTATCAAATATTAAGAAATTCGCCGAAATTATAAATAATTTTCTTTGTGATGGAGGAATATTTTATATTGTTGAGGTTCATCCTTTCACCAATATTTTAAGTTACGATTTTAAATTATTGTATAAATACTTCGATAGGGGACCTGACATGGATGATTCGGGAACATACATAGATTGGGAAAAGGCAAAGGGCGTAACATATGAATGGAGATATACCATAGGAGACGTGATAAACGCACTAGTAAATAATGGGTTAAAAATAGAATACATGCATGAATTTCCTTTTAGTATGTATGACCAATTCCCAGGATTTATGGAAAAAAATAAAAAAGGTCAATATGTCTTAAAAAATAAAAAAATTCAAATTCCGCTTTTATTTTCCTTAAAGGCAACGAAATGAAGCTCCGCGGGTTGACACCCGCGGTATCTTCTCCACTTTGTCCGGCTGAGCGAAATCCGCCGAAGCAGAAATTTCTTAGCATTTATCCCCGATTAAATCGGGGTTTTCTGCGAAGGTGGATAAAAACTCTCCATTGACAATAAAAGTACACTTCTGTAATATAAATTATGGTACTCCAAAAAAAAGATTTCTTAGTAGGCCTTACTTTTAACGACATTCTTCTTCTTCCAAATTACACTGACTTTCCCCGCGAAAAAATTGACCTTTCAACAAAACTTACAAAGAATATTTCTCTTTCTATCCCATTTATTTCTTCTCCCATGGATACGGTTACCGAATCAAAGCTTGCAATTGCTCTTGGAAAACTTGGAGGAATTGGAATAATTCACCGAAATTTACCAATAGAAAAACAAGCAAATGAAGTGAGAAAAGTAAAAAAAGATACTTCGACAGGCCAAACATTGCTTGTCGGTGCGGCAATTGGAGCCAATAACGGATTTGAAAAACGTGTTGAAACCCTGATGAAAGCAGGCGTTGATGTAATTGTTATAGATTCAGCACACGGGTTTTCAAAAAGCGTTATTGAAACACTAACTTCCATAAAGAACAATTTTAAAATAGATGTAATTTGCGGAAGTGTTGCAACGCATGAAGGAGCTTCCGCTCTAATTCGTGCAGGAGCGGATTGCCTACGCGTCGGTATGGGGCCGGGTGCAATTTGTACCACTCGAGTAATTTCGGGAATTGGAGTACCTCAAATTACTGCTATTACTGAAGTTGTGCGCGCGGCACGAAACCTGCCTGCCGGCAGGCAGGAGACAAATATTCCTGTAATTGCGGACGGTGGAATTCAGTATTCTGGAGACATTGTAAAAGCACTTGCTGTTGGAGCGTCAACCGTTATGATGGGATCCTTTTTTGCTACATGTGAAGAATCTCCCGGCAAAACTACACGGTTTTCCGAATCGCAGGTCCCTTCTCGTTTTAAAAGTATTTTTAGAAAACACAAAACATACATGTTCAAAGAGTATCGTGGAATGGGATCAATCGGTGCTATGGAGCGAGGCGCAAAAATAAAATCTGAGGGAGAATTTCACGGAAAAAGCTACTCTGATAGAGTTCTTGTTGCAGAAGGGGTTGAAGGGCTAGTTCCTGTGAAAGGAACGGTTACAGAACTCGTTGAACAAGCAATTGGGGGAATTAAATCCGGAATGTATTATGTGGGGGCAAAAACAATTCTTGATCTTTGGGAAAAAGCAAAATTTATCCAAATTACTCAATCTTCCCTTCAAGAAAGTCATCCCCACGATATTTTTGTTACTGAGCCGGGGAAAAACTATTTGTAGCGAAGCAAAAAACGAGCGCAACGAGTATCTTTAGTAAATATATTTAACATGATTATAATTGTTGATTTTGGCGGACAAACAGCACACCTTATATCCCGTCGCCTACGCGATCTTGGAGTTTCAACGCATCTTATAGAACCTGAAAACGCATTGTCAGAAATTGAAAAAGTAAAACCACAAGGACTGATATTTTCAGGAGGACCTGCATCGGTTTATGAAAAAAATTCACCAACGATTGATAAAAAGGTTTTTTCTCTTAATATACCGATGCTTGATATTTGCTACGGGCTTCAGCTTAGATCTCACCTTTTGGGCGGTAAAGTAAAACCGGGAACTAAAGAATATGGTCCGGTTAAAATAAAGCTGGTCAAACAGGATTCAAAGATTACCAAGGGTCTACCCAAAACACTTACTGTATGGATGAGCCACGGAGATTCGGTTCTTTCTATTCCTAAAAACTTTACCATTGTCGGATCAAGTGAAAATGTACGCTATGCATTTGTCACAGATGAGAAAAATAAGAAGTACGGAGTCCAATTCCATCCCGAAGTCGAACATACGGAGTTTGGAAACCAAATTCTTGATAATTTTATTAGTATCTGCGGTATTAAAAAAATTAATCATACGATAGATCCCAAAACAATAATTCAAGATATTAAACAAAAAGTCGGTAATGCATACGTTATCGGTGCTGTTTCTGGCGGGGTAGATTCGACAGTTGCCGGAACACTTGTTGCAAAAGCTATCGGAAAGCAATTTATACCGGTTTTTGTTAATAACGGTCTTATGAGGGATGACGCAGAACTTACAGTCACAACAGCTTTCAAGCCTCTGAGAATTAAACCTGTAGTTGTTCATGTTGAACCCGAAATGCTAAGAAAGCTAAAGGGTATTACAGATAGTGAGAAAAAGAGAAAGGCTATTGGAAATTTTTATGTTGAAGTATTCGAACGCGAAATGAAACGTCTTGTTTTAAAAAATCAAGCTGTAAAATTCTTGCTTCAAGGAACTATTTACTCTGACGTAATCGAATCAAAAGGAACAAAACACGCAAGCAAGATTAAAAGCCATCACAATGTAGGTGGACTTCCCAAGGAAATGAAACTACAACTATTGGAACCGCTTCGAGAATTATATAAAGATGAAGTTAGAGTATTGGGGAGAAAAATTGGTTTACCTGAAAATATTGTTATGAAACAACCCTTTCCCGGTCCTGGATACGCGATTCGAATTAGAGGAGAAGTAACAGCTGATCGTTTATCAAAAGAGAGACAAGCAGATAAGATCGTAATTAAAGAACTGGAAAAGGCAGGATGGCTTCCTAAAGTTTTTATTTCTTTTCCTGTAATGACTGATGCACACTCAACAGCTGTAAAAGGAGATGGAAGATTTTTTGGTGAAGTTGTTGCACTTCGAATTATTGAGTCAAAGGACATTATGACAACAACGTGGTCGCGATTGGAATATGACCTACTACAAGTAATTTCCTCAAGAATCGTAAATGAAGTCCCGGGAATTTCCCGCGTCGTTTATGATATAACCACAAAACCCCCCGCGACTATGGAGTGGGAATAAATAGTTAAAAGTGTAAAGTTTAAAGTTAAAAATTGGTGATATAATTAAAAAGTGATAAATTTTGATGATTTCGCAAAAGTCGAATTAAAAGTTGGGAAAATTCTATCTGCTGAACCAATTAAAGATTCTGAAAAATTGCTAAAACTTCAAGTTGATTTTGGAGAAGAAAACGAGGTAGGCCTGCCTGCCGGCAGGCAGGTTTTGTCGGGAATTGCAAAATGGTACAGCCCAAAAGATTTAATTGGAAAATCTTTCATTTTTGCAACAAATCTTGAACCGCGAAAAATGATGGGACTTGAAAGTCACGCTATGATACTTGCAACAAACACTGACAAACCGGCTCTTATTAAACCTGCAACAAAAGTTAAACCCGGGGCTACACTTAGATAAAAAAAGGGGTGATAAAAATGGCAAAAAAAACGGAAGAAAATCTTAATTTCCATCTTCACTCAAATAATATTCCAATCCTTTTTACAGACACTGTTTTTATGAATGTGAATGAGGACGGGGTTACTTTTGACGTTTGTCAAAAAATTCCCGGAAGTAATTCTGAACTTCAAGTCGTAACACGTCTTGGAATGAGTAGACAACACGCAGAAAAATTTGTAAAAAAGCTTTCTGAAATTTTGGCACTTACCACAAATCAATCAAAAACAGAAAGAAAAAATTAAATACCTGTCAACTCAAGAATGTGTGGAAGAAAAACAAGTATTCCTACCATTGCCGCTCCGACCGACACAACTAAAACCATTCCTGCAGAAACATCTTTTGCAATTTTTGCTTCTGCCCTGTGCTCACGGGTAATTAAATTTGTCATTTCCTCAATAGCTGTATTTATCATTTCTGCTGAAAAAACGAACAAAATCATAACTCCTAAGATTCCAATCTCAAATGCACTTACATTTAAAACAAATCCAACTATAACAACAAGTACTGCAATAATAAAATGAATTCTTATGTTTTGATTATTTTTTACTGCAAAAACAACTCCTGCCCAAGCATGATGAAAAGATTGCAAAAGGGACCTATGCTCAATCATAGATTAAAATATTGTATCACAATGTAAATAACCACGGTTAGACTTATTCCTAAAGAAGCACCTACCACAACTTCAGGAATAGTGTGTCTGTGTAAAACCACACGTGACCATGATATAAGAGGAATAAACAAAAGCCCAAGATAAAATATACCACCAAATAATAACGCCATAGAAACAAAAAATGCAGAAAGAGCTCCAACATGCACGCTTGCCTTTATTTGCCTGTTCACAAGGATAAATATCACAATTCCAGCTATAATATATATTCCTCCTGCCAAAAGATCCATTGGTCCATGAAACAAATAAATACTTCCCATAAATATAATTACCATCATAAAAACAAATATAAAAAGGGGGCGGCGCTGATTTCTTTTTGAAACATCCAAGTCTGAAAAAAAACCTTTTTTTATTCCATATAACTCGAAGAAAAATACAACCAATACAATAAATACCATAACAAATGCCCACATAAATGCGGCTGTAAGATTTTTATAGCTGTGAAGAGTAATTAAAAATGTAGCCAGGATTGCAACAAAAGAAGGATGACAAATGAATGAAATGGCGTGGGCAGCAAAATTTTTCATTTTTGTTTTCTAAGACGTTCAAGAGTTTTTTCTCTGCCCTCTATTTCAAGCTTCTCAGAAAAGGGTAATCCGCTTGGTTTTCCTGTCAATACAGTATATATATCTTGAGTTGTAGCTCCCGATTCATCTCTTGCTGAAAATGTAGCTGGCAAAATAAACGGGGCTGTCCATTGTTTTAGATTAAGATAATTCTTCTCAAGATTAATATTCAAATCTCTTTGTTTATCAAGCAACTGGACATTTTTATCTTCCACAAGGAGGCGAAAATCAGCAAGTGTTTTCATTCTTGTTTTGGCAAGAGGTAAATATTTCTCAAAATTAGGGATATTAGAAATATTCGAATCAAATTCTAACAACCTATTACCTAACTCTTTGTCGCCCAAACTCCGGATATATTCTCCGTTTAACCAATCAAGTTTTTTTGAATCAAATATTGCGGGTGCCGAATTTATTTTTTCCAGAGAAAAATCTTTTATAATTTCCTCTTTTGATAAAATTTCACGGTCATCTTTTGGTGACCACCCAAGGAGCATTAAGTAATTCAAAAGAGCTTCGGCTAAATACCCTTCTCCCTTAAAATCCAAAACTGATTTTGCACCTCTTCTTTTTGAAAGCTTTTTTCCATCAATTCCCAAAACATTTGGCACATGGGCAAATATAGGTACGTTCCATTCAAAAGCTTGATACAAAAGTATATGCTTGGGAGTTGACGGAATCCAATCTTCCCCCCTTATAACATGCGTTATTTCCATTAAATGGTCGTCTACTACATTTGCTAAATGGTATGTTGGAAAACCGTCTTTTTTAAGAATTATAAAATCTTCAATGTCTTTATTTTCAAATATTATCTCTTTGTTACCAATCGCATCTGTCCATGATGTTTTGTCTGTCTTCGGAACAAAAAATCTAATTGCGCCTTCTTCTTCTTTTGCTTTCCCGTCAGAAACAAGATGCATCGCGTATTTTTTGTAATGCTCCAACCGTTCCGACTGAGTAACCAATGTATCCCAAGAAACACCAAGCCATTTTAAAGATTGCTCTGTTACCTCAAGCGATCCCTCAACCTTTCTTGCTTGATCTGTATCTTCGTTTCTAAGAATAAAAGTTCCCTTATTAGACTCTGAAAAAAAATAATTAAAAAGAGCAGTTCTAATTCCTCCAACATGAAGCGTTCCTGTGGGACTTGGAGCAAAACGCACATTTACATTCATATCTTGAATTTTACACGAAGTCTTGCGTATACTCAAATAGTACCTTATAAATATGGCAACTCTTGTAAAAATTACCCGTGAAACGCGAATCCTTTTAAAAATTTTGGCAATTGTCGGAAGTGTTATGTTTATTTTGTATCTAACCGTAAACGGCGCAACCTTATTTAAAAAAATATTTTTTCCTACTCCCCTTCCACCTCCTGAAGAAAAATTCGGAAAGCTCCCGATAGTTTCTTTCCCTTCCCAAAATATTACCCGTATTGAATACAGGATTAATACTGTTAACAAAACTCTTCCAGCATCTCCTGACAGAATGAAAGTATACAAAACGCGCGAATTCCCGCCAATTCTCGGTGCTCTTCAAGACGTACGCGATAAATTAAAGAAGCTAGACTATAAACTTTTCGAGAAAAGAATATCTGACACCAAATCATCGTGGACTAATTCAAATGGAGAAACTATTACATATGACATTTATAGAAACAATTTCCAAATAAAATCTAATTTTATAGCAAACCCGCCTCTAAAAGTTTACGAACAAACAGCAAAAAAAGATGAAATATCAAGGTTTATTTTTTCATTTCTTGCTAATGTCGGCATAGATACTTCCGACATTGATACAAATTTAACAACTGTTAAATACTTTAAGCTCTCATCCGGAACGTTAATCCCGGTAGACAATCAATTTGAGGCACAAGTCGCGCGCGTTGATTTGTTTCAAAATGACCTTTCGGAGAACGGATTGCAGCTTAAAATGTATTACCCAAACAATAATCAATCAATAATGTATTTCTATTTAGCCAATGTGGACGGCATTCAAAGAATTATAGAAGCAGGATTTACTCATAATGTTGTTGATAAAAATATGGTTACAACATATCCTATCAAAATAACACAACAAGCATTTGATGATCTACAAGCAGGAAAAGCGTTTGTCTTTTTAGACAATCCGGGATCTAAATCACTTGATTTAATTGAAGTTTTTCTAGGATATTATTTTAGCGATGACGAAACTCAAAGCTACACTGTCCCAATTTATGTTTTTAAAGGAAATGGATTTACAGCATACGTTAATGCAGTCCCCGATACTTCTATTGGTAATTAAAATCAGAAGGAAATAAGTTGTATATTCTTCACAACTTCTCTTATTATGTCATTTGTATCAGCAAATCTATCATCGCTTTTTAAAACGACAACTATATATGTTTTTTTATTAACATCGATAGCTGTTACCAAAACTCCACCTGCCTCATCCGTAAATCCTGTTTTAACACCATAAACTCCAGGTACATCAAGCAGCTCATTTAAGTTTTTTAGGTCGTGTGGAATTTTTCCGCTTGTGTCATAAACAATCTTTTTTTTTGTTGAGACAATTTTTCTAAATTCACTATTTTCCAAAGCCGCCGACGCAAGCCTTGCCAAGTCGTTTGCAGTCGTATAATTATCATCCTCAAATCCCGCTGCATCAATAAAATTTGTATTTAAAAGCTTTAATTCACGCGCCTTTGTATTCATTCGCGAAATGAATTCGCTTTGTCCTCCGGTATAACTATTTGCAATAACAAATGCCGCGTCGTTTCCCGAAGGAAGCAGAAGTCCATAAAGTAAATTCTCAACACTTATTGCCTCTCCTTCAAAAAGGCCCATCTTAGAACCCTCAACAATATTTATATTTGTGGCATTAAGTATTTTATCTGTACCAAAAGCTTCAAGAGCAACAAGAGACGTCATAATTTTTGCACTTGATGCAGGGGAAAAACGAAGCGTTGAATTCTTCTCGATTACAAAAGCGCGTGAATCTTTTTCGTATACCGCAATTGACCTGGCAGACACAGGAAGCTCTCCGGGAGATTTAGAAGAATACGGAAGCAAATGTCGCGCCAATTCCTTTATTTGCACTTTGGATATACTTTCTTTTTGTACAAGATGAAACAAATAAACAAAAATGGTTATAAAAATTAAATTTAGGAAAAAAAGAAAAAAAAAGATATATGAAAGTTTTATCTTTCTTACAAGCTTAATTTCTGAAAAAAAACGCCGGAAAGAAATTTTTGACAGGAAATCAAACCTCTTTTTCTTCGATTTGTGAGAATCTTTCATCAACCCGCTCCATATCCCGAGGGAAAAGAGATGCTTCCCTAACATTTGCAAGATTTAGAATATGCATCGTCATGCGTTCCAAACCAAAAGAAAATCCTCCCTCAGGAGGCATTCCGTATTTAAAAGCCTGCAGATACAATTCAAAATTTTTAGGATTCATACCTCTATTTTTTATCGTTTGAACAAGTTCATTATAATCGCTAATCCTCTGACTTCCGCTTGAAATTTCTACGCCCCTAAATAAAACATCATAAGAAAGACTGTATTCTGGATCATTTGGATCGGGCATCGTATAAAAAGCTCGCTTGGCAGTTGGAAAATGAGTAATAGTTACTAAATCGCTATTATGATTTTTCTTTGCCCACTCACAAATATCAATTTCATCCTGTGGAGTAAGATCTTTTTCTTTTCTATTATCTCTTCCTGTTTCTTTATAAATTATTTTTTGTGATTCACGCAAAGTCAGTCTTGGAGTTTTACCAAGCAGTAGTTTTTCAACCCCACGAGCTTTTAAAATATCCCCACATGTAGCTTCAACTTCTTTAAGCATTTTTATTACAACCTCTTCAAGTAAATCTAAAAGCATTTGAAAATCAACAAACCCAAATTCGCAATCCATTTGCGTTGATTCAGATAGGTGACGCGTTGTAACGGATGGCTCGGCGCGGTATGCGTGTGAAATCGTAAAAACTCTCTCAAAAACAGGAATCATCATCTGTTTGTATAGCTGCGGGCTTTGAGTGAGGTATGCGCGGTGTCCGTAATAATTGATGTCAAAAACTTCCGCTCCTCCTTCTGTTGCGCTTGCAGCAATTGTCGGAACAGAAAGCTCAACACAAGAAAGACTTTCAGCCGCCTTTCTAAAACCTGAAAGAAGGGCGGATTGAATCAAGAAAATTTCTCTGACTTTCGAATGTCTTAAAGTTAACGCACGGTAATCAAGAAGCGTCGGAAGCTGAAGGTCAAGATCTTTTCCTCCCATATCAAAAGGCATTTCTTGTGATTTTACAATTACTTTTAAACTTTTAAGCTCAACTTCTATTGAGCCTGTTGGAACTTCTTTGTTTATATATCTTTCTTCCCTGGCCTTAACCAGACCTTCCACCTCAACCACATCCTGCACACCCAAACCTGCAACTTTTAAGGCCAGATCGTCAAATGCGGCTATTTGGACCGTTTCTGACATATCCCTAAGGTCAAAAAAGGCTATTTTGCCATGGGACCTCACACGCTCAACCCAGCCTTTCAAAAGCACTTCTTCTCCTATTTTCTTTGTCAGATCCAAACTCAAACTTCTGTTCACAACCTTAATAATACACTGACCAGCCTTACTTGACAAGCACTTTTTACTGTGCTAGCATGAAAAGTAAGCATGAAAATATTTTGTTCATTAAAGCGCACTATCCTTAGCTTCATTCGAAGCTAGGGAAGTTTGCGCGGAATAAAAGCTGAACAAACTCCCAAAACAAAGCGGGGGTTTTTTTGTGGAAAATTATGAAAGAATCAAAAAAACACATGACAAGAAGAACATTAATAAGCATGCAGGGAATGGATATTCCCGATTATGCTGAGTTTGGCGCGTTTAGGCCCAAACAACCGTATGAAACAGATATTAACCCAAATCATATTATAAGATTTTTTAATGGCATAGAGATGATTCCGACACGTGTATACCCACTTGGTAGACCAATGCCCTGGCTTGATAGCTATTTGGAACCAGACCGATAAATAAATTTGCTTGCTTGATGTAATAAAAATATGCCAGACGCGCCGGACATAGAAATCGACGAAAAACCACTTGCAAACCCATATGTTAAAACTTCCGAGGAGGAAACAAGAAAACAAAGAAAGTTTGTGGAATGGCAGAAATTACGAAGACTTGAAACAGACAAAGAAGCAGAAAATACAACACCCAACAAATAGTTAAGTCTTTCCTACATCCTTAATTTTTAACTGAAGCTTGCTCTCTCCATTCCAATAATTACTATCAATCGTATAAACAACATCTACTTCTTTACCTATCTTCATGTCATTCTTTCCGTTTCCAAACCAAATTCCCAATATTTTTTTTCCATTTTTTTCAAGCAATAATTTCAAATGCTTCCCGTCTTTACCGACTGTTTTAATATCGGAAACTGTAACATTTTTAGTGAGAAAAACCGGCTCGGGGTTTTTCATTCCGAAAGGTAAGAGTTTTTGTATTGATTCAAACATTTCAAAGGTTATCTGATTAAAGTTAAATTCTAGATCTATATCAAGACTTTTTATTAACTGCTCGTCTTTTATGATCTCTTTTCCATGCTCTTCAAGTGCTTTTTTAAAGATTTCTATTTTTGAAGTCTCAATTGTAAATCCTGCAGCCATCGGATGCCCTCCGGTATCAATAAGAAAATGTTGAAACTTACGGATAAACTCAATAATATTACAACCTTTTATAGAACGCGCGGATCCTTTCGACAATTTTTCCCCAACTGATACAACAAAGGATGGGCGGTAATGTTTTTCAACAAGCCGGGATGCAACCAGTCCGACAACGCCTTGATTGTAGCTTTTATCATAAACAAAAATAATTTTTTCAGAGGTGCTTATTTTTTCAGAAATCTCTTCGGCGTGAAGCCTCATTTCTTCTGTTAATATCTGTCTATCTTTATTTGTTTCGTTCAATTTTTTGGCTAAAATAGCTGCACGGTTTTTATCGGTTGTACAAATAAGACGCAAACCGTCAATTGCATGTTCCATTCTTCCTGCAGCATTTAGCCTTGGCGCAATAATATATCCAATTTCATAAGTACCGATTTTTTCTTTTTCGATTCCTGAAGCTGAAAACAATGAAAGTAACCCCACTCTTCTTGTTTCTCTAAGAGAGTCTAATCCAAACTTTAAGAGCGCTCTGTTTGCATCGAGCAAAGGAACCATATCTGCAACAGTTGCAAGCGCGACAAGATCTAAATGATTTAATTCTGAACTTTCTAAACTTCTATCTTTGGAAATTTCCCGGCTTAAAAGATATGCAACGCTTGTTCCACAAAGTTGTGTCGTATGCACGACCGCATAAGCATTCAATTCTTTTTTTGAAGGCAAATGGTGATCTGTGACAATAATATCTATTCCCTCTTTTTTTGCATATTCAATCGCATCGTAGGCAACAATTCCATTATCAACAGTGATAATAAGACGGCAATTTTTATTTTTTAGATTTTCAATTCCCTTGATTGATAGGCCGTATCCTTCTTCAACTCTATGAGGAATGTAGGGAGTTACATTTTTATAAAAACCGTAGATGGTTTCCCACAAAATTGCCGTGCCGCAAATTCCGTCAACATCATAATCTCCATAAATAACGATTGTTTCATTTTTTTTAATCGCTTTTTCTATTCGCACAATTGTTTTTTTTACTTCCTTTTTATCAATTCCAACAGACTCAAGGGTAACGCTTGTAAGCTTGGGATTAATAAATTCCTCAATGTCTTTTTTAGTTTTTATACCTCGGTTTGCAAGAAGAATTTTTACAATATCCTTCTCTGCTCCATTATTTTTTAACTTATTTATAATGTTCCATTTTTTCATATGATATACTCTTTTTAGAATATGATTTTCCCTGTCAAAAAAGATGTACTAGAAATATACCACAAAATAAAAAGCTCGGGATTTGAAGTTTTTTTTGTTGGAGGTTGTGTCCGCGACTTACTTTTGGACAGAGAAGTTAAAGATTGGGATATGGCAACCAGCGGAACTCCCGAAGAAATTCAAAAACTCTTTCCTGATTCTTTTTATGATAATTCTTTTGGAACTGTGGGAATCCCGCTTCCAAACATTGAAGAAACAGAACACAAAGGCATTATTGAAATAACAACCTTCAGAACAGAATCGTCATATTCAGATAATAGACATCCGGAAAAAGTAGAATGGGGAAAAACTATAGAAGAAGATCTTACAAGACGTGATTTTACTATCAACGCAATTGCGCTTTCAATTAACAAAGATGGAGAAGAAAACATTATTGATCCATATGGGGGAAAACTTGATCTTGAAAAAAAAATAATCCGTGCGGTAGGAAATCCCATAGAGCGTTTTGCCGAAGATGCTCTCCGATTATTGCGCGCAATTCGCATAGCTACACAATTGCAGTTTGAAATAGAACCAAAAACATGGGATGCAGTAATAGAAAAAGCAAAAACTATCAATCAGATTTCAAAAGAAAGGATTAGAGATGAATTGCTAAAAACTCTTGCAACCAATAACCCCTACGAAGGAGTTATGCTTTTTGACACTGCAGGACTTTTAAAACATATTATTCCCGAATTAATTGACGGGAAAAGCGTTTCCCAAGCGAGACCAGGCAGACATCACACAACAGACGTTTTTGACCACAATGTATTGTCTTTAAAGAACTGTCCATCAAAAGATCCAGTTGTAAGATTTGCAACACTTTTACATGACGTTGGGAAACCAAGTGTTGAATCAAAAGATGAGAACGGACTAGTTATTTTTTATAATCATGAAGTAAGGGGCGCAAAAATCGCAAGCGAAATTGCAGACAGATTGAGATTTTCAAAAAAACAGCGGGAAAAAATTCATACGCTTATTCGATGGCATATGTTTACTATCGACGAGCACATAACGGATAGCGCAATCCGCAGATTTATCCGCCGCGTTGGTGTTGAAAACGTTAATGACATGATAGATTTGCGGATTGGCGATAGACTTGGAGGAGGAACACAATTCGCGGAAAGTTGGCGTCTTAAGAAATTTAAGGAAAGATTAAATGAACAGCTAAATCCGCCTTTTTCAATAAATGACCTCGCCGTTAACGGAACGGATGTTATGAAAGAATTAAACATTGATCCTGGACCTGCTGTCGGAAAAATTCTCCAAACACTTTTTGAGGAAGTAGACGAAAATCTAGAACTAAACAATCGTGATCATTTACTCAAAAGAATACATGAAATAAGCGTTAGCTAGTTCACTGCTAACTGTTCACAGTAATTAAATATGTTTAAGTTTGAGGATCTTCGTGTTTACCAAGAAGCGCTTAGTTTTAATGACGAAATTTATTTTATTACAAAACAGTTTCCCAAGAATGAGCTGTTCGGACTTACCAATCAATTAAGGAGAGCGTCTGTTTCTATAACATTAAATATTGCTGAAGGAACAAGCAGGACAAAGAAGGATTTTAGGCACTTTATAGATTTATCACGAGGTTCTTGTTATGAATGCATTGCTATTCTTACAATTGCTAAAAGAAGAAAGTATATAGAGGAAACAAAATTTCTTGAACTTTACAATAAGTGCAATATAATAACTAAAATGCTTAACGCTCTTAAAACTTCTCTCCGTGAACCGTGAACTATTAACTAAGAACGACATCTCTCTTTTACCGTGAACTATTAACTAACTAACCATTATTGTATAATATCTGTATGTTAAAAGATAAAATTCAGGAAGACCTAAAACAGGCTATGCTCGCAAAAGAAGTTGAAAAACTTTCAACTATCCGGATGTTAAAATCCGCTCTTCAATATTTTGAAATTCAAAAAGGCGGGGCAGGATACGAGGCAACAGACGAAGACGTTATGGATGTAATCGGTCGGGAAATTAAAAAGAGACGCGAGTCAATCGAAATGTACGAAAAAGGCGGACGGCAAGAACTCGCAGATAAGGAAAAACTCGAACTTGAAATATTGCAAACTTATCTTCCTGAACAAATGACCGAGGAAGAAGTTCAAGTATTGGTAAACGAGGCAATAACCCAAACAGGAGCAAAAACCATGCAGGATATGGGAAAAGTCATGGGAGCACTGATGCCAAAAACAAAAGGCAAAGCGGATGGACAATTAGTAAGTTCTGTTGTTCGAGAAAAACTTAGTTAATTTCTTTTTTTGGAATTTCTATTGTTACCCAGATATCGTCTTCTTTGCAGACATAAATAGTTCGAGAATATTCTTTTTCACCTCTACCAAAACTTGTATCACTACTCTTTTCCATCTCTTTTTTGCACTTTACGCATTTCATGGTTTATTTTTTAATTTTAAACTTTGGGTTTTGCTTTCTCCTCTTATCAAACTCGTACCAAATTACAAGAAGCGGAGACGCATTGAAAATTGATGAGTATGTTCCTGAAATTATTCCCACCAAAAGCGCCACAATAAACCATCTTATTGATTCGCCGCCAAACAAAAGTAAGGTGAATAGAACTATCACAACGGTAAGAGACGTATTGAGTGAGCGGTTGAAAGTCTCCATAACAGAATTGTTGACAAGCTTATCAAATCCTTCATTGTAATTTTTCTTTAAGTTTTCGCGTATCCTGTCAAAAACAACGATTGTATCGTGTACTGAAAATCCCATAACCGTAAGAAGAGCCGTTATAAAAAGCGCATCTATTTCTACACCGAAAACCTTCCCCAAAATGGAGAAAACTCCTACCACAACCAAAACGTCATGAAGAAGTGCAGCCACAGCACATACACCGAATTTCCATGAAGCAACAGGACGCGACACACTTCTAAATGCAAAAGCAATATAAAGAGTAATCGCAACTGATGCGATAAGAACAGCTTTTAACGCGTTTTGCTCGGTCTCCTTTCCAATCGTAGGACCTACAGTATCAAAACTTTTTTCATTTATTGAAGAGGAAATATTTTTTATTTCTTTTACTATTTTCTCTCGTTTTTTTTGTTCAATAGTATCAGAACGAATTGAAATAGTATCAGCATTTACGTAATTGTATGTGTGAATTTTTACCGAGTTTTGCTTGAAGACATTTTCTATTTTTTGCTGGTTAATACTTTTTGCGTTTTTGGCTCCAAGCTCCATGCGCGATCCGCCAGTAAAATCAATTGACAATCTCATACCGAATAGAAAAAATGATATAAGACCCGGAATAATAACAATTCCGGAAAGTATAAAGAACCAATTTTTTTTGCCGATTATATCCATGTCTTAATTTTAACTAAATTTTTTCTGTATCAAATACCGAAAGCAAACTTCTTGTTACAACAATTGCTGAAAACATCGACACCAAAATTCCGATTGCCAAAGTCAGAGCAAATCCTCTTATAATTCCACTTCCAAAGTAAAAAAGAATAAAACAAGTAATAAGGCTTGAAATATTTGAGTCGCGTATAGAACTCCATGCTCGTGAAAAACCAAGTCTTGCTGCGACATTTTTGGACTTTCCCGCCCTTAATTCTTCTCTCATTCTTTCAAATATTAATATATTCGCGTCAACCGCCATTCCTATTGAAAGGATAAATCCTGCAACACCCGCAAGAGTAAGTGTTATTGGAATCGCTTTAAAAATAAACAAAACAAATACAGTATAGATAAAAAGAGCAAGGGACGCGATAACTCCTTCTTTTTTATAAAGAACCGACATAAAAACAACAATAGATAAAAGCCCCAAAATACCTCCAAGGAGGCTTTTCTTTAACGATTCGATACCAAGAGAAGGACCTACTGTTGTCTGACCAATAATGTGAAGCGGTGCCGGAAGCGCTCCGGCATTAAGCTGTATTGCCAAATTTTTTGCAATCGGTGTTGTGAAATTTCCCGATATAACAGCGTTTCCTGAAAGTATTGCCTGTTGGACAACAGGAGCTGAGACTACAAAATTGTCTAAAACTATAGATACTTGTTTCCCGACGTTTCTTTTAGTAATTTCACTGAAATATTTTGACCCAAGTCCCGTAAAATCAAGCTGGACTTGCGGCTTTCCATCTTGTGAGCCAAAAACAACTGATGCTTTTTTCAAATCTTTTCCTGTAAGAGAAGTTTTTAATGGTTTATTTTTGTATAATTCTGCCAATCCGTAAGGATACATTCCGGCTGGAGGCGTTGCAACTTCCTCCCCTTTTTTAATTTCTCCTCCCTCCCAAAAAGACAATTGCGCAGTACGGCCAATTAGGTCTGCAGCAGACGATATGTCCGCAGCTCCCGGCAATTCCACAATTATCCTATACTCACCGGGCAATTTAAGTGCTTGTATCGTAGGTTCTGTCACACCAAAGAAATTTATCCTTCTTTCAATTACATTTCTGGCCGATTCAAAAGCAGTATCCCTGTCTTTTGCTGGAACATTTTTCATATCAACTTGATATATAAGCCTTGTTCCTCCTTGTAAGTCAAGACCAAGCCTGTAAGCAAATTCTTTTTTTATTCTTAAAATTCCAAGTCCAATATCAATTTTTTGCGGATTAAATGAGAATGTTATGGGTTTTTTGGAAAAGGGAGTTTTAATATTTTTAAATTGCAAAGGAAATGGCAAATTAATTAAAAAAAGCGCAAGCGCCAATATAAATAGAACGGCAGTAAATAGCTTTGGAGATTTCATATTCTTATGTGATCATTGCTTCCTCGTCCCCCAAAAGGATACATCTTGATGCATAAAGAATTGAGGAAATAAACGGGTCGCGTCTTTTTTTTCTAAAATTGAATTCTTCTTCAGACATAACAGTATAATTAATTTCCTGCTTTCTTTTTGCTTCTTCTTCGCGGATAAGAAGAGTCAACTCCGGTAAAACAACCGTTCCTACCATTAACAGATCCACATCTTCCGGATTTTCACGTATTCCCCTGACGAATTTACCTGACAGCATTGCGTATTTAATCTTCCCTATTTTTACGCGGTTTTTAATAATATTTGCACCAAGGCCTGATGTCTTAGCATTAATTTTAATCAAATCAAAAAAGAAAGGATAAGCTTTATCGAGATAATAATAGACTCTATTTGCCCTCGGCTCTTTTTTTAAAACACCTTTTTTTTCAAGAATTAAAAGCTCGCGTCTGACCGCATTTATTTCCTCATTCACGCGTCTGACAATTTCCCTAACATGATACATTTCAACAGGATTGTCTAGAAAAAGATTTAATATTTTTACTCTTGTTTTTGAAGTAATTAAATCATCAAACATTTTTAATTTGTAAAAAAAATCTACCGGTATGGCAGGATTAATGTATCATAAAATTACCCAGATGCGCAATAGGGCAATGCTAGTAATTACTTATTCACTCCAAAAAAAGATGCTATTTTACTATCGGGGCATTTCCAATTGCCAGAATCTCAAACCAAATTCTACCTTTGTTGAATTGTACCTCTTTCCCTGTTACAACATCTGTTAAAACAGTACGCGATGTTCTGTCTTTTTTTGACCAAGTCGCATCAACCTTTTTCCCATCCATAAATATTGTTGCTTTTCCGGTTCTTTTTGTACCATAAATCATATGTAAATTTCCTTCATATCCATCATTTGCCCGGCTTTCACGCATAAAAAGTAGTACGACGTTTTTTGCGGATAATTGTTTACTATTATCTTTATCTTCATGTTTTACACCACCATTTATCCTAAGGTAAGAATTACTTGCCTTATCATAATCCCATTTCACGTCATAGTCGGAATACCCTTCCCAAAATCCAAAGCTTATTGTTTGAGTTTCGGGTCGCCCGGTGAAAACTGCATCGTCTTTAAAAGTGTATTTTTTGAATTTTTCATCCCATCTCTTTCCTTTTTCATCAACATTTGTCAATTTTCTACTCTCTCCAATTTTCCAAAGTTTTTCAGTCGTTGAATACATAGTATGCTCTGTTGCAACAGGATGCCCAAGACGCTCATAGTCTCTCCAATAGGTTGGAAAACCTATTGAAAATTGATTCATATCATTATATGACTGCCAGCCATACTCATCTATTTGTCCAAGAGCATCAGCAGGTCCTGACGTATTTGCACCGCCTACATGAGCATACAAAGGATAATCACCATACTCTGATACAAAATCCAAAAAGTAGGTCCTAGCAGACCGAACCGGACCCACAACGCCTGCGTCCTGACAGTAAAACAAAACCAAAAATCTTGTGATTCCTCCTTCTGCAACAACTTCATATACGACGTCACTTGAAGAAATTCCGCTTTGCGGTCTTGCATCCAAATGATTTTCTATCATAACGCCTAGGGGACGATGTTTTTCCCACCATGATCTCTGTTGCTTTGAATACATTGCGCCGCTAAGAGGACACTCTTCTGTTTTAGGGAGCTTATCATCAAATAACGTTTGTCCCTCTTTCCCCTTAGCTGTTTCGGGGATTGGCGTTATAACTTTACTCTGACCAGAAGAAGACAAATTTGAGAAAACAAGATACGACACTACAGTTGAAATTACATATGCAACAATACCTATTAATAAAATTTTTATTTTTTCGTTATTCATCTTTTTTTGTTTTGTCGGCTAATATCTTTGCGCCTTTTAAGGCTTTAACTTCTTCCTCTGATAATTCATATTCAAGTCCTTTTCCTCTTTTAACCTGTTTTGCATACCATCTCGTACCAGTTCTTGTGTGAAGGCTTGATATCACAACTCCTGAATTATCCCCATCTACAAGTGCCAAAATAAAACTCTGATCTCCACCCGTATCTTTGAAAGGATTAAATCGTACTAATCCAATTTTTTGGATATGAAGCTTCCCCTCGTTTTCAAGTGTATCACAAAGTTCCTGTAATTTTGCAATGCCATTTTTATTATTCTTTTGTTCTGCTAAAAGCTTGTCCAGAAGACTGACAAGAGATTCACTTTTTCCATTCTTTACAAGCCTTGAGTAATAAAAATAAAACCTCAAAACAAAGGCTGTAAGAGCCAAAAACCACACAAAAAATAGGATATTTATAAGAACGCCTGGGGAAGAAATCATATAGTCTAATTATTTTAGCCACTTGACAGCCTCGTGTCAATATGATACTTTTTCATGCATGAGTAAGAAAAGACGTACTAAGAGAGAAAAAATTCAAGCTTCACTTAGGCGCGAGATTCAATTCACAAAATCCGGTACATATTCTTTTACTTTACCTTCATCCAATACCCCTGTTGCAACAACTATTTCATCTAACCTACCAAGACCGGTAAACGTAAGAACTTATACACACGTTGTAACGGATGTTAGAAAAACACTCATCACAACATCAGCACTTCTTATTTTAAATTACGCGCTGTCAATTCTTGTACAAAATCATATACTAAGAATTCCTTATTTAGGATTCTAAGAAAATGAAACTTAATTTACAATCATATACTTCATTAATTAATGAAAACCCCATTTATTATAAAACGAGTGGGGCGAAGGGAGGTGAATAACCTATGGCAAATATGTATTGTGTAAAATGTCGAGCAAAGAGAGAAGACGCAAACGCACAACCTGTTACTATGAAAAATGGTAAACCAGCAATGAAAGGAAAGTGCCCAGTTTGTGGAACAGCAATGTTCAGAATTGGAAAAGCTTAATTTTCCTTTGCAAATTTCAAAAACCCGATTTCAATAGTATAAATTACTGTTGATATTGGGTTTTTGCGCAATATTCGCTCTTAAAGAAAGTCCTGAGCCTTATTCAAGGAATGAATTAAAGCAAAAAAAACATTTTTCTTGGGGAAATTCAGTCTTAAAAAAAGGGCGATGCTATTCTCCTTTTCCTTTATAGTGTGTAAGCCTGTAAACTTGTACAACTTGCACTGGCCACTCACCTGCTATTTCAGCTCTACCAAATCCAGCTACTTCCCAAAGAGAATTTCCAAGAGGCTGACAAGGTAAGGTTTCACAAACAATAAGAAGCTGCTCTGTAACACTTTTTCGCTCAGGATCAATAACTTGGTTAAGAATTGTCACAGGCTTTTTATTTTCAAGCTCAAAAAAATAACGGTATGCATGATCTGAATTTCCTCCCGTTATAAGGGCAAAATTAAACGGCTTGTTATCTGTTTTTGAAAGAACATATTTTGCGATATTTTTTACTTGAAGATACTGCCTGTTTGGAGGATAACGAAAAGGCTCTCCAATAATATTTATATAAAAAATAGCTCCAAATCCAACAATAGCAAGCACCTTAAAATATACTTTTTGTTTAAACAGAAAAGTAAATAAATTTCCAACGAGTATAAACGGTAAAGGAAAAACAAGACCAAAGTAATAATCGTAAATATTTTTTCTATAAAGCCCGAATAACAACAGCGTCACAAAAAACCACAGGAAAAAAAGTGTTAATTTTGGAAGCTGCTGGCTCTTTTTATTCCACACAGTCTTAAATTGATATAAAAACAATACAACCGAAGCAATTCCAAGAATAAGCGTAAGCATGTACCAAAAACTTATTACAGGATGAGCCGCAAGAGAAACCTGTTCCGGTGGAGGAAAATTTGTGACAAGACGCCCAAACAACCGGAAAAATACGTTTCCTAGTGTTTGAAAAAATGCACCGCTTGATGCAACGTCACCTGATTTGAAGATAAATTTTACAATACTTTGTATGTTTGGAAAACCGTGCCGGACCTCAAACGCAAGAAACGGAGACAAACCGACAAGAAACCCTAGAAAAACCAGCGTGTATTTTTTGATAATTACCCAAAAAACATCAGAGTATTTATTTTTTTTGTCTTCGAAAAAAAACTCTCCCGCTACGATATATAAAGCAATAATTACTCCTAAAAAAGTAGCTAAATAATGAAGCTGAAGTGTTATTCCCAAAAGAATACCAACTAAGACAAAAAGTGATAATTTTTTTTTGGTGACAGCCTTATAGAGACATAAAAGAGTAACCGATGAAAAAAACGGCATGAGATTTGGATTCCAAGATGAACGCGAATAAGCTATTATAATAGGTGTGATAGCATAAAGAAGACTTGCAACAATTCCTGTTGTAGTACTTTCAAACAATTGACTTCCAATTTTATAAACAAGAAAAACGGTTGCAATTCCAAAAATAGCAACCATTACTGCGGGACCTACGGGATTATAATTAAAAAGAAGCAAAAACGGAACCATTAAGTAATAATATATTGGGCCTAAGAAAAATCCTCCGACAGAAGCTGTAGGGCCAAGAAGAGTTAGGTTTCCTTCCAAAATATGTTTTACCACTAAAACATCGCGCCCTTCATCCCCTAAAAAAGTCATATAGTCTGAAATGCGGTAAAGACGCATAAAACTTGCTATGAGAATTATTACAAAAACTACATAAAACTCTTTTTTTAGAATGATTTTTTTAAACCGAAGCATCATGTATAATACAAATGTAGCCTATTTTTTTTTCTTCCAGATTACAAGCGAATATGTCCCGAAATTCCAAACCATTAAAACTCCCGTACCTATTACAAAATAAACCAAAGGATAATTTCTTCCATAAAGAATTTCCCCTAGCTGCACTATTCCCGACTGTATTACTATAACCCCAACATTTGATGTGCCAAAAAAACCGGCCATTTTTAAAACATACTGACCGAAATTTGTTGCTTTTCTTTCTTTAAAAGTCCATAAATTATTTAAATTATAGTTTGAAAAAATGGCCATTTGTGCTGACAAAACGGTATCAATTCCCAAAGGCAATTTTGTCGCGTTAACTAGAATCTGATATATAACAACTTGGATGACAAATCCCGTCCCACCAACAACTAAAAATTTCCCAAAAGATCCAGTTGCAAGCTCCTTTATACGGGCAGTTATTACGTAAAATAAAACGTCAAAAATATATCCCAATGGTGCTATCTTTGATTTTCCAAGAGTCCTATCTGTCATTAAGAAGGGAACCTCTGCAACTTTGAATTTATCACGGACTACTTTGTGCAAAAATGAAATTTGAAAAATGTAGCCATTAAAGTTTTCGAGTTCTTTTTTTTCTTTCAGAAAAACTTCTTTTTTTAAAGCCCTATACCCTCCTGTCCAATCGTGAATGCTAAATCTTGCAAAAATTGTCCTGACTAGCAAATTTGCAACTATAGAAAATGCTTTTCTCTGAATCGGCCAGTTTGAAGGAACAGAACCTCCATTGCTGTACCGAGTACCAATAACAAAATCGTTTCCTTCGTCTATCTTTTGCAAAAATTGGGTAATTTTTTGAGGATCATGCTGACCATCCGCATCCATTTCAAACATAATATCTGCGCCCATTTTTTCAACAGCGTAAGTCATTCCTCTAACATATGCTGCGCCTAATCCTTTTTTTTCTCCAAGATTTAGGTCAATATTTTTCCATTTCTTCATGAGATTTCTAACTTCATCGGCTGTACCGTCCGGCGAATTATCATCAGCTACCAAAATATTCATATCGTGATTTTTTATTTTGGGGAAAATATCTTCTTCAAGAAGGGTGATTACCTTATCTATGTTTCCGCTTTCATTATATGTTGGTAATATAATTACAACTTTTTTCATATTTTGCTCCTAAAATATTCTATCGTTTTTTCAAGACCGGATTCAAGCGATCTCTTTGGAACAAAGCCAAGAAGCGCTTCCGCTTTGGAAATATCAGGTTTTCTTTTTTTCGGATCATCTTCCGGAAGATCCTCGTATACAATTTTTGAATTCGAATCAGTAAGCTTTTTTACTATTGCTGCAATTTGCTTAATTGTATGTTCTGTGGGATTGCCTAAATTAACAACTTCACCTTTTGCCTGTTGTTCCTCCATCAATCTTATAATACCATCAACTAAATCTTTAACATAACAAAAACTTCTAGTTTGTAACCCATCTCCATATATGGTAATAGGCTCACCGGTAAGCGCCTGGGTAATAAAATTTGAGATAACACGACCGTCATCTTTTTGCATTTTCGGTCCGTATGTGTTAAATATTCTCATAATCCTAACGTTGACGCCAAATTTGCGATAATAAGTCATAGACATTGCTTCTCCAAACCGTTTACCTTCATCATACATAGATCGGACGCCGTTTGGATTTACGTTTCCAAAATATGTCTCGGGTTGAGGCGATACCGCAGGGTCACCATATACTTCGGATGTGGAAGCGTACACAAAACGTGCGTGTTTTTTCTTTGCCAGCTCAAGAAGATTATAGGTCCCAATAGAATTCACCAAAAGTGTTTCGACAGGAAAAGCAATATAGCTTCTTGGGCTTTTACTATTTGGTGAGGCAGGAGATGCAAGGTGAAAAATACCTGAAACTTCATTTGCTACAACAAATTTTTCAGTCACGTTCTGATCTAAAAATATAAAATTTGGGTGTTTTAAATACGGAACAATGTTTTCTTTTGATCCTGTTATGAGATTATCAACACATATAACCCTATCTCCCTTTTCAAGAAGTTCTTCACACAAACAAGCACCAATAAACCCAGCGCCGCCTGCAACAAGATACGTATTCATAAATTATTAGTATTATTTCTTTTTAAACAATATCCTCATGTGTTTTTTGAACATACTTTTACTACACAAAACAAGGGGAAAACTAAGAGTTATTTTGTTTCTCCATTTCAATATCTGCCCTAACCATCATTTCTACCAATTCTTGAAACGAAGTTTTTGGCTGCCATCCTAAAACTTTTTTTGCCTTACTAGCGTCTCCTATTAAATAATCTACTTCTGCAGGACGTATATGTTCTGCTTTATTTGACTCCACATGTTTTTTCCAATCGGAAATTCCAACCGTGTTAAAAGCAAGTTCAAGAAATTCTCTGACGCTATGAGTCTTTCCCGTTGCGATTACATAATCATCGGGAGCATCCTCTTGAAGCATTAACCACATTGCCTCAACATAATCTCCGGCAAATCCCCAGTCTCTTTTTGCTTCAAGATTACCAAGTTCTAATTTATCCTGTTTACCGAGGCTTATTCTTGCAACGGCATGACTTATTTTTCGAGTCACAAATTCAAGCCCTCGCCTTGGAGATTCGTGATTAAAAAGAATTCCTGAACACGCAAACATATCATAACTTTCACGGTAATTTAACGTTATATAATGCCCGTATACTTTTGCTACTCCGTATGGGCTTCGCGGATGAAATCTCGTTGTTTCTTTTTGAGGAGTTTCAGTAACTTTTCCGAACATTTCAGATGACGATGCTTGATAAAACTTAATTTTTGGGTTAACTGTTCTAATCGCTTCAAGCATTCTTGTTACGCCAATTGCAGTAAATTCTCCTGTCAAAACAGGCTGGTTCCAAGAAGTTTTCACAAAAGATTGCGCTGCAAGATTATATACCTCATCAGGGTCTGCCTGATGTACCGCAGCGGCAAGAGAACTTTGGTCAAGCAGATCACCCTGAATGAGAGTAATTTTTTCTTCAATGTGCCGTATTCTCTCATTATTTACAGTACTCGTACGGCGTGTCAGGCCATAAACGTCATACCCTTTTTTTAAAAGGAATTCCGCGAGATAAGATCCGTCTTGTCCTGTAATTCCTGTAATAAGTGCTCTTCTCATTTTAAAACTACTTTATATGTATCAATTCTAAACAATATTTCTCCAATAGTCCAATATTTCTTTCAATGTCTGTTTTAAGGCGATTTCAGGCTTCCATCCGGTAAGTTTTGCAATTTTACTGTTATCGCACAAAAGATTAGGGTTATCGCTCGGGCGCAAAAGCTCAGGGCTTTTTTTAACAATAATTTTTTTGTCTGACATGGAAAGAAGAATTTCTAAAATTTTTGAAATTTTGTACGATTTGCCTAATCCGACATTATACGCATCACCACTTTTACCTTTTTCCATAAGAAGAACATACGCTTTTACCATATCTCTAACATCTGTAAAATCCCTTTTTGCTTCAAGATTACCTACTTCTAAGACAGGCTCGCGCTTTCCTTTCTCAATTTCTGCAATTTTTTTTGCAAATGCCGATGTCACAAACTGGTCTGTTTGACCTGGTCCAATGTGGTTAAAAGGACGAACTCTTACAACATCCATTCCGTACCCAAGATGATACTGCAAACCCATAAAATCCTGTGTGATTTTTGAGACCGCATATGGGTTTACCGGACGAAAAGGAGTATCTTCGTCTATTGGAATGTCACTGGAATCAACTTGCCCATAAACTTCAGCCGAAGAAATTACTAAAATTCTAGTAGAAAGGTTAGCATTTTTTATATTCTCCAAAATATTTATTTGAGCAGTAATATTATTTACCATGACAGCCGCAGGCTCCTTAAAACTTTGCGTTGGAGAAGTAAGTGCTGCAAGGTGGTAAAGCTGATCTGGTTTTGTTTCCTCGATTACTTTTTTTACACCATTAAAATCCATCAGATCCAAATGAATAGGCTTGATGGAGTTTTTTATATCTGAAATTTGAGAAAGACTGTCGACTGAAAGATAAGTCCCAAATAATTCGCAGTCTTTTTGAGGCACGATTTGGCGAGCAAGATAACTTCCTGCAAAACCTGTAACTCCTGTTATTAAAATTTTCTTCATGAAATAAGCCTCAAGAGATATTTAGCGCCCTACACCCATATATGTAAAACCAAGATTTCTGACCTTTTGAGGATCGTAAATGTTTCGCGCATCAATAATTACGGGGCTTTTCATAATTTTCTTAATCTTTCCAAAATCAATTTCCTTAAATTCATTCCAGTCGGTAACAACAATTAAAATATCCGCATCCTGAGCAACGCTATAAATATCCTGCATATATTCGATTCCTTCAATTACCTTTTTTGCCTTTTCCATTGATTGAGGATCATAAGCTTTTATTTTTGCGCCCTTGTTTTTTAACCATTGAATAATCTCTATAGACGGTGCAAATCTCATATCATCTGTATTTGGTTTGAAAGCGAGTCCTAAAATCCCGATTTTTTTATCCTTTAAATCACCCAATAATTTTTCCGCTTTTTCAACTATTAATCTCTTCGCGACATGATTTACGTTTTCAACTTCTTTTAAGAGTTTAAAATCGTATCCGTAGTCTTTTGCAATTGAGATTAATGCCTTAACATCTTTTGGAAAACAGCTTCCGCCGTATCCAGGACCTGGTTGCAAAAAGTAATTACCTACTCTTTTATCAAATCCTATTCCTTCAAGCGCATTAAGAGCATCAGCACCAGTTGCTTCCGAAAGCTGTGCAATGGAATTTGCAAAAGAAATTTTCATGGCTAAGAAAGAATTAGCCGCGTATTTAATCATTTCCGCTGTCTCAAGATTTGTCAAAACATATGGACAATTTGCATTTTCCTGAAGAGGTTTATGAAGTTCTACCAAAAGATCTCTTGCTCTATTAGATTCGGTTCCTATTACAATCCTGTCTGGATATAAGGTGTCGGAAATAGCTGACCCCTGTCGCAAAAATTCAGGACAAGACGCTACATCAAATTCTGCTTTTTCAGGCTTTATTTTTTCTATTAATGCCTTAATTTTTACGTTTGTTCCGATCGGTACGGTGCTTTTTGTAATAACCACGGTGTATCCTGAAAGATTTTTCCCGATTCTTTCTGCAACCTCAAGAACAGTTGAAAGATCTGCTTCTCCATTTTCCTTCGGAGGAGTTCCTACCCCAATAAAAACCAGTTCCGCATCTTTTACGCTATTATAATCGAGAGTAAAATTGAGTCTTTTTGCTTTTAAATTTTTTTGAACGAGTTCAGTAAGTCCGGGTTCATAAATATGTACTATTCCTTTATTTAAATTTTCGACGGTTGAAGGTGTGTGACCTATGACCGTAACATAGTTACCAAGATCAGCAAAAATTGTTGCCGATACAAGCCCTACATATCCATGACCAACAAATGTAATTTTCATGCGCCAATAATTAACCTCAAGCCTTCTTGGAACGTTTTTGTATTAAATCCAAGTTTTGCTAGTTTATCATTTTTCATCCTTACATGAAAGGGTCTTCTGGCCCGGTCTTTGTAATATTCCTCGTTTGAAATTTTATTAAAATTATTTGAATCGTACCCGAATGATTTGGCTACAAGAACTCCAGCGTCATATGGCGACTCAAAACTGTCTCCGGTAACATGAAATATTCCGGATTCTTTTTTTTCAATTAAAAATTTTATCCCCAAAACCGCATCATCAATAAAAGTCGGGGTAACAATTTGGTCACTCACAAGACTTAACTTCTCTCCTTTTTCCAGTAACCCCACAAGCATCCAAACAAAATCTTTTTTTATCTGACTCTTATATCCGTACGGAAAAGAAAGACGAACAATAATATTTTTATTATTTTTACTTCTTACAATTTCCTCACCCCAATATTTTGTCATTCCATACCAGTTAACAGGCTTTGGAGAGATCTTTTCATCGTAATACTCTTGATCTCCAAAAAAAACGAAGTCTGTTGAAACATAAAGCAGGGGAATATCCATTTCTGCGGCAATTTCTGCTATATTTTTTGTACCAAAAACATTAATTGCAAAAGCACTTGCCTTCCCATTCCAATTATTGCTATTCAAACGGTTAAAATCCAAAATATCTCCAACAAGAGACTCTTCATTTTTTAATTTATCCATGTCTTCTGCCTTATCAGTTTCACATCCATCAACGTCGGTTTTGGCCGCAAGATGAACAATAAAATCCGGAAGATCTGTTTTTAATTTTTCCGCAAACGAATCTTTATCAGTAATGTCAACTCCGTTTGAAAGGATTAATTGAGTTATTTCAAATATATCATTTAGTAATTCAACAAGGCGGGTACCAATAAGACCTGTTGTGCCGGTTACTGCGATTTTCATGAGTTGGAGTATTGTTTTTCGTAGTATTTTTGATATTCCCCATCTTTAACATTTTTCCACCAATTTTGGTTGTCTTTGTACCATTCGACTGTTTTTTCAAGCCAAGAATCAAAATCATATTTTGGCTTCCATCCAAGTTCATCTTTTATTTTCGTCCAATCAACAGCATATTTTCTATCATGCCCTGGCCTGTCTTTAACAAATTCTATTGCGCTTTCGTCTTTTCCGAGAATTCTAATAATCTTTTTAACTACGTCCAAATTTGAAATTTCGTCGGTCTGGCCACCCACAACATATGTCTCCCCAACTTTTCCTTTTTCTAAAACAGCCTCTATCGCCCGAACATGATCTTCAACATAAAGCCAATCACGAGCATAAAGTCCATCTCCATAAACAGGAACTTTTTTTTCTTCCAAAATGTTAGTGATGGCCAAAGGAATAAGTTTTTCCGGAAATTGATATGGACCAAAGTTGTTTGAACAATTCGTAATTGTTATCGGAAGATTATATGTTGAAAAATATGCTCTTACTAAATAATCTGAACCGGCTTTACTTGCCGCGTAAGGACTTCTGGGGTTATAATTTGTACGTTCACTAAATTTACTCTTATCATCTAATTCAAGGCTTCCAAATACCTCATCTGTGGAAATATGATGAAATTTTTTGATCCCTTTTTTAAGAGCCGCATCAAGAAGAACTTGTGTTCCAACAACATTTGTCACGATAAAAGGGGAAGGATCTTTTATAGATCTGTCTACATGGCTTTCTGCTGCAAAGTGGACAACAATATCAATATCAATAAAAGCTGCGTCTAATTCTTCCGGGTTTGTAATATCTCCACGAACAAATTTGTAATTTGCATTGTTCTGGACATCTTTTAAGTTTTCAAGATTTCCCGCGTATGTTAATTTATCAAAATTTACAATTGAATCCTGCGGATGGTGTGCCAACCAGTAAAGAATAAAATTTGAGCCTATAAAACCGGCCCCACCAGTCACTAAAAGTTTAGCCATAGTTTGTTACAAGGTTTATTATATCGGGAGAAACCCGCTAAATCAAATAATGTTCAATGTTTGAAATTATCAATAAGTCCTAACTCATACGTGTTTAAACAGCTATGAATATAGGACGAGGATAAACTTGAGAAAATTTAAAGTTCCCCTTTTCGTATTTTATCGTAAACCATGTTGTTCGCGTGCAACAACTCATCGTGGGAAGTTCCCGCATCAATCCACCAATCAATTATTTCACATTGCATTGTTCCTTCTTTTAAATAAAAGTTGTTAAGATCTGTTACTTCCAGCTCTTCACGCGCAGAGGGAGTAAGATTTTTTACAAAATCAAAAACTCTTGAGTCATACATATATATTCCTGTTTGGGCAATGTTAGATTTTGGGTTATCCGGCTTTTCTTCAATTGATAAAACCCGACCATCTGAGTCAAGCTCGATAACGCCATATTGTTTTGATTCAGTCGGCATTTTTACTCCAAAAACCATTGCTCCCTTTTCCGTCTTTTCAAATTTGTTAACTGCATCTTTCAAATTAAAGTTAAAAATATTATCCCCAAGAACTACAAGAAGTTTTTCGTTCTGAGCAAATTCTTCGGCCAACGCAATAGCATCGGCAATTCCTCCTTTTGGATTTTTCTGAACAGCATAATATATCTTTAGACCAAATTCTTCTCCGGCACCAAGAAGATTTGTAAAATCACCTGCATGGATAGGAGAACTTGAAACCAAAACCTCTTTGATTCCTGCTTTTGCTACTGCTTCAAGCGGATAATAAATCATTGGCTTATTATATACAGGCAAAAGATGCTTATTAGTTACGAGAGTAAGAGGTCTAAGTCTTGTAGCAAGCCCTCCGGCTAAAATCATTCCTTTCATATATTATAAACGTGAGCTATTTAAAAATAAAAATGCTGATGCAACAAGCAACGCAACTAATAAATATTCTACCACAATTTTTATCTTTAGGTTATGATGCGTTTTATGGTGAATAACACCCAAAACAATATACCCTACAAGCGTTGTAGATATAAATGCTATTTGCATTTTAATTTGACTCGAAAAGTATGCGGCTGCCGAAAATCCCACCAACAACAAAACACTCTCTGCAATATAATAAGTTTTATGTGTAAATCCCATTTTTTTCATTTTACAATACTCCTCCGCCTTTCTGAATAAGAATAAATATTATAAAAATTATAACAAGAAGAATATGATCAAGGTTATGCCCCACAATACGCGTAATGCGTTTTTTTTCTGTAAATATAAAATCAACTACAAAGGCTCCCAAAACCAGAAAAAGTATTATTAAAGAAATCGTTCTTGTTCCAAGAGCCAAATCAATTTTTGGCTCTGTTATATAAGACTTTGGCTGTACGGGAATCTTTACAACTTGCTGACTTTGCCCGAGCAAATTATTATTGGTTGGTTTTTCCTCATTTGTTGTTTTACTTTCAGTCTGAGTAGGAATAAAATTCTGTGAACCAAACATTTCAACAACAAGAACTGTATCCTCGCCTTGCAACTTTCCCTCAACAATTGCAAAACCAACATCTTTGAAACGAGAAGAAAGCATATTCTCCCTATGTGTTGGGGACTTCATCCACGCGTTAACAATATCAGAAGAGTTAGTAAAACCTTTTGCCAAATTTTCTCCTGCATAAAGATACTCATATCCTGAATTTTTAATAAAAAGCCATGGTGTCGTACTTCCATCGGGAGCAAAATGTGCCCAATAATTTTTATAAAACATGTCGCTTGCTTTCACTTCGGCCGCATGCTCTAATTGAGCATTTAACGTAAGAGGTGACAAACCATTTTCCTGCCTTACCTGATTTGTTTTAACAAGAATTTCATTTTCTGTTATAGAGTATGATATTCCTAAAATATCGGGATGCCTTGTTTCAATGGTGTGGAATAAAAAAGAAAGAAGAAAAATAAAAATGACGAGAATAAAAAGCGTTGAGTTATGAAGAAGTTTTGCGCGAAAATTATTGTGCTGGTGTGGGATAAAAAGTTGGAGCAGAAAATCTTTCATAAATAATTTAGTAAACGGGAGATATTATTTTCCCAAAAATTTGTCCATTAATTGGTTTACCTATGGAAAAGGATAAAGCGTTTGCGATAGAAATTCCGACACGCAATCCAGTAAATGATCCCGGACCTTCATTGACACAAAGCTTGTCAATATCTGAAATTTTTAGATTTGATATTTTAAGAACTTTTTCAATAAGACTAAGGGTTATGTCTGACCGAGTTTCTCTAGAATCTGATACCTTGAAAGTTTTTGAATCGCATTTTATATAAACTTTGGCTTTCTTAGTGTCACTTGTATCAATTGATAATATATTCATATAGAAATTTCAACCGCTCCCTTACGTAGTATTTTAAAAGGTTTTTTTGTACAGTCAATAACAGTTGACGTCTTTTTTATTGTACACCTACCAGCCATTACAAAGTCAACAAGTCCTACTAATCTTTTATCCAAATCCGAAAATACAAATGCTGTTTTGTTTCCTGAAAAATTAGCAGACGGAGCAAGAATCGGAACACCCAGCTTTTTAATAATTGCGTAAATTGTTTTGTGTTTTGGAATTCTAATTCCTATCGTTTTTCCTCCTCCCCTAACAAGAAAGGGAACATTATCATTGCAAGGCAAAATAATCGTGAGTCCTCCCGGCCAATACTTTTTCATAAGTTTTAAAACGTCAGGATTTATTTTTCCAACATATCTTTCTACCATTCTAATTGACGAGACAAGGATAGGAACAGCTTTGTCTTTTGGTCTTTTACGAATCTCAAACAGTTTTAAAACTGCTTTTTCGTTGTCTATTTTGCATCCAATTCCAAATGCGGTGTCTGTCGGAAAAATAACTATTCCGCCGTGTTTTAAGGTTTCTACAGCTTGATTAATGTTGGTATTCATAATGTCAAATTATAATTTCTAATTAAATCCAACTGTTTTAAAATTTAAATATTAAAAATTCAATGAAAATTTAAAATTAAAAATTAAAAATTGCTTGTTATGGTTATTCTCCTTTTGTTTTTTTCAATTTGTTCAAACTTTATGTCCCAACGTTTTTTAGGAAGAAGATTATCTAAATTCTCTGCCCACTCAATTAAAACAATAGCTTTTTTTTCTAAGAACAAATCATTTATTCCTATTTTTTTTAATTCTTTTTCGTTTTCTATTCTGTATAAATCTATATGATAAAACAAACTTTTTTTTGCCTCGTGCTCGCGAACAATAACAAATGTAGGAGAAATTATTCTCTCTTTTATTCCCAAACCTTTAGCAAATCCTTTTGTAAAAGTCGTCTTGCCGCTACCCAAATTTCCATATAGACATATAGCGGCGGGGGGGGTTATTTTTTTTGAAAATTTAAATCCTAGATTTTGAGTTTGGTTGTCTGATTTTGTAATAATAATTTTTTCTTCAAATATCATTTTCTGCTGTGAAAAAAGGCATTTTACCTTTAAATTTTAAGTATGAAAGTATACCACAAATTACAAAAATCAAAACTCCTCCAATAATAAGTAAAAACGGTGTTTTACTAAATTGACTTGATAGTATTTTTGTAATTGGAGTCGGGCTAGGAGTAACGATTTCATTTTCTGCACTCACAGAGCTTTTGCCAAGAATTTCTTCCGAACTTTCTGTTGCACTATCTTGTATTCCACTCATTGAACTAGTTGGCTTTGACGTAGGCGTCGGGGTTTTGGTTGGCGTGGGCGTTGGTGTTAATTTATTTGTAGGTGTAGGTGTGTTTGTAGGCGCCGAAGTTGGCGTGGGAGTAGGGGTCGGGTCAGGCTCATTTATATTTATATCCAAAATATTAGATGACCAATTTACGGATGATAAATTTCCACCGCTGGTCGTGTAATAAAATCCGAGTTTTAACTTGTATCCACCCTCACCTTTGTAACCGCTATCCGAAAAGTCGCTTTTAACTATTAATTCCCCGCCCCATTCACCGATTTTTATTTGGCGCTGGCTTGCTATGGACTCCCCATTTTTTATCCACGTATCACCATTTTTTGTAAACCCAAAATAATTACTTGTTCCATTCTGATAAAATGATCCTTTTATGTAAATTGTTTCGCCGTTTGTAAACCCAGAGGGAGAAGCAGTTATCGTTATTTCCTCTTCGCCAAACAAAGAATCCTTTGAAGATGTTATCGTCAGACTTCTTGCCGCAAATATGCTTTTTGAAAAAAATAAGAAAAATAGAATTACAAAAACAAAAAATCTCAATTCGCGCATAAAACGCCTGCTTGGTTTTATTTATGCAAAAAGGGGAAGAAATTGCAAACTAAAATTAAATCTTAAAAGTATTAATGAACATAATTTATATGCAAATAGAACGTATCTAGACCATCATCGGATTGATGAACTCTAACATATCTAAGCCTACAACCACCATTACCTGTATAATTTCCTTGAAATAATGTTCCTGACTTAACTGCTTTAACTGAGAACGATGAGCCAGTAATGTCTATTCCGTTGTGAGAAGGGTAAAATCTATATGTTCTAACATACCATGTATCTCCATAACCTTGATGCAATTCAATAGGTGGATCTATTGGCCAATCCCAACTACCTGATGGATTAAAGCCATCACCCCCCGAATCATTTGTATAATCTACAGGCTTTAAATAGTTAAATGGATTTTCTGCGCTGCCATCCCTACTAACTGTAAAATGCAGGTGAGCACCAGATGAATTACAAGAAGCACCCTGTATAATAGTAGCTATTACATCTCCTTTATTTACCTGCCCTATCTCTCCCTCTGTTCCCTTTCCCGCAACAATCCCCTGTATCTGCAGGTATTCTGCTCTTGCCTGAGCCAACAGTACTTGATAGTTTGCTTCGCTTCCCCTAGTCTCATTAAGAAGTGTTTGCTTGCTTTTCTTTTCTTGCCCTAGTTGTTTCGTATAATCCTCCAATTTTTTACTCAAAAGCTCTTGTTCTTTTTGCTTATCCTCAAAAATTGTTTTCTGATTGTTGTAGTCGTTTTTTGCCTGCTCTGCTGCATAAATCGTTTTTTTATCGTATACCTGCACAATCCGTAAATACTTAAGACGAGTAAAAAAATTTGTAATATTATTTGACGTCAAAAAAATTTCCCAAGGGCTGGAGCTACCAACTTGATACGTTGCCGCAATCCTTCCAAGAAGCGCTTTTGTTGAAAAATTTATATTTTTCTCAAGACCTTTTACTTTTCCTTTTGTAATTTCAATATCTTTTTCAAGATTTGCAATTTTCACTTTTGTATCAGCAATTCTAGCCTCTGTAAGCTTAACTTGATTATCCATTATGGCAATTTGGGACGAAAGTGATTTTTCTTGTCCTTGCAAGTCAGAAATTTTTTGCTCATATTGACGTATTTGATCTTGAAGCGCAGATGTATTCTGAGTTGTAGTTGGTGTGGGCGTATCAGTCTGTGCAAAAGCCAAAGAAAAAAAACTTACCGAGAAAAAAACGGCAAAAACAGTAAGAAGTACTGAAAGAATATTTTTTTTTTGCATTGCATGTACACTTGTGTAAAACAAATTATTTTAAGTATCGAAGTACTGCCAAGTAACTTGCAAAAGCCCCGAAAAAACAAGCAAGAAATAATTCCAAAGCAAATAATTCAAAAAGCATAATAGGAGAAATAGGTAATACCGCAACCCCCTTTAAGAAACTTTCTAAAGCAGGCGTTGAATATAAGAGTATCCCAACAGACACAGTCCATCCGATAAGCGCGCCGAAAAATCCATACATCATTCCTTCGAGTAAAAATGGCGCGCGGATAAACCAATTTGAAGCGCCGATAAGCCGCATTATTTCTATTTCTTCCCGTCTTAATGTAATTTTTATCCCAATAATTGTCAGTATTATAAAAAGCGAAACAATGGCCAAAACAGAAATGACTACAATTCCGATTTTTCTGAATGCGTTTGTCCATGCAATAAGAGTATCAACTATATCTTTCTGAAATATTACCTCTTCGACAATATCAGAACCTTTAACAATTGATGCAAGATCTGAAAGGTATTCGGCTTTTATCGCCTGAACTTCAATAGATGACGGCAATATGTCTGCTGTAACTAAATCCAGTAAAATCGGATCTTTTTTATTCTGTTCCTTGTAGATTTTGAGTGCTTCTTCTTTTGAAACAAAACTAATTGTCGCAACTTTTAAAGTTGCTTTTAGTTGCTCTTCCAACCCTTTAATTTCTTCTTGCTTTGCGGTGTCTTTGAAAAATACGGTAAGCTGGGGTCTTGTTTCAAAATAATTAATAAGGCGGATTGAAAGAATTGTCAATATTGCAAACATAGAAATGGTAAAAAAAGTAAGCGTCATGATAAGAGCCGCAGAAATTGCCTGGTAGGGTGAGCGTCTAATGTATTTTGCTACTGTTTTAAGATGCATGTTTTTTGCTCTGAGCCGAAGTAATTGGCAGAGAGTCTCCTTTCTCTTTTGTATTTAAGCTGAAACTTTTTTTAGGGTTTTTGTCAGAAATTATTTTCCCTTTTTCCAAAATTATGACACGCGAATTGGACTTTTCAATAATTTTTTCATTATGAGTTGCCATAAAAACAGTCGCCCCTTTTTTATTAATGCTTTCAAGAAGGTCAACTATTTGAAACGAAGTTTGGGAGTCAAGATTTCCTGTCGGCTCGTCTGCCAAAATTACATCAGGATTAAATACAAGGGCTCGGGCGATTGCTACTCGCTGCTTCTCGCCTCCCGAAACCTGAAGAGGAAATTTATTAAATTTATCATTAAGTCCAACTTCTATAAGAATCTCCTCTGCTTTCTTTTTCGCATCATCTGCTTTTACCCCGGAGAGCTCGAGGGGTAACATAACGTTTTCAAGAACAGTCCTATCCATTAAAAGCTTAAGGTCTTGAAAAACTACTCCAACCTTTCTTCTCAATGTAGGTATTTTGTTTTTTGGAAGTTTTACTAAATCCATCTCTCCAAGAGAAATTTCTCCGGTATTTGGAATAAGATCTCGAATAATAAGTCTAAATATTGTTGTCTTTCCCGAAGTTGTAGGACCCATCAAAAAAACAAAACTACCTTTGTCGATGGAAAAGTTTATTTTATCAAGTACCGTATCGGCGCCATATTTTTTGGAAACGTCTTTGAATATTATCATAAGAAAACATACTGCAAGTTACATAATCTGCACTCTTCCCACATCCATGAGCCAACCTGCTTTTTGAGCCGAATTTGTCTCTCCCCAAACTTTTACTTTTTTTCCAACAAATTGCCCAAGATCAACAATAGAAGAGGTCATATATACATTTTGTGAATCTCCACCCGGACGCTCCAAATGATAAGCTCCTTCACCGTCAATTCCTCCAACTCGGACAGTTCCTTCTGCCTGATCTTTAAAAGTTTTATCATCTTTTAAACCGACGGTGTCTCCTTTTTTAAATGATGAGCCGCTTGTTTGACCTGTTGTGCCCTTATATTGCACTACTTTTCCTTTTGACGCCATCAAATAACCCGTAACACCGCCCAAGATGATAAAAATTACAAATAAAATAAAAGTTTTTTGTGTAAATTTCATTTTTTTGTCTGTAGAATTATCATCCGAATTTTTTTTATCCGTAGGACTTTCTTTGAATTCATGAATGAGTTCTTCATCCTCTTTCATATACTCTAGTAAACCACATTTTCTTCATTTTTACAACTTTTTCCGCCTTATATTTTTCCTTTTAATTCTGCTTCTATAAAGATATCTAAATTTCCATCCAAAACCGCGTCAACATTTCCCGTTTCGGTTTTCGTTCTGGTATCTTTTACAAGCTGATAAGGATGTAATACGTAATTTCTTATTTGATTTCCCCAAGATGGAGCTTTGTATTCTCCTCTTGCTTCTTTTTCTGTTTTCAGGCGATCTTCTTCTCTTTTTGCCCAAAGTTTTACCTTTAAAAGCTTTAAGGCGTGGTCACGGTTTTGCGCCTGATAACGTTGTGTTTGACAAGTAACTATAATTCCCGTAGGTTTGTGTTTTAGGCGAACAGCTGTTGAAACTTTATTTACGTTTTGTCCTCCATGACCTCCTGCTCTATAAAATTCCCACTCCAAATCGTCTTCTTTTATTTCCAAACCCTCAATCTGGTCAATTTCCGGCAAAACCTCAACAAGGACAAAAGATGTTTGGCGAAGATTTGCGGAATTAAACGGAGATAAACGAACTAATCTATGAACCCCTTGTTCATTTTTTAAATATCCGTAGGAAAAATTCCCTTCAACAACAAGTGTTGCGCTTTTAATTCCTGCTTCCTCGCCAATCGACTTGTCAACTATTTCAGACTTAAATCCGTGCCTTTCACAATACCGAACGTACATCCTAAGTACCATTTCCGCCCAGTCCATAGCATCAACGCCTCCTTGACCTGCGCTTATTGTCATAACAGCGTTGTTCTTATCGTGCGGACCTGAAAGGTATAGATATAGCTCTAAATCTTTAATCAGGGGTTCTAGTTCTTTTTCATTATTCGAGCTTAAAAGTTTTTGAATTTTCTCTGCATCATCAATTTCTTTCTGCAAGACTGATAACTCCTTCATTTTTTTAGTTGCGCTCTCATTATCTTTCCAAAAAGAAGGATCCATTGACTCCGCTTCAATAACCCGAACCTGAATTTTTCTCTCTTCAATATTTAATTTTTCTAAAATAATCTGTGCCCTTTTTTTCAAATCTTCTTCCATAATTACAACAAAGCTATTTACCTTGACAATTATACCATCAATAGATACGATTGATAAAATGGAAGAAAAAATTGAGAAAGCGACACAAATACCCCACAAAATCAAGCAAAAGTTTAACAGGTTTTTAAGAATCCTTGGACCCGGACTTATAACAGGAGCAGCAGACGATGATCCGTCTGGAATTGCAACTTATTCCCAAACCGGCGCTCAATTCGGATACGGACAACTCTGGACTGCGCTCTACATGCTGCCCTTTATGACAGCGGTTCAGGAAGCTTGTGCAAGAATCGGTACTGTAACGGGAAAAGGAATTGCCGCGGTTGTACGAGAACATTACAGCAAAAAAGTACTTTACATCGTAACATTTCTTATTGTCGGTGCAAATACAATTAATATCGGCGCAGACATAGGGGCAATGGCAGCTGCCGCACGACTTTTAATTCCTTTAAATTTTATAATTCTAACAGTAATTTTTACGGCAATAATTCTTGTTCTTGAAATTTTTACCCCATATAAAGTCTATGCAAGAATTTTAAAATTATTGGCGTTTACTCTTCTTGCATATCCCATAACAGTTATTCTTGTAAGCCAGCCTTGGGAAGAGTTATTATTAAAAACTCTTGTACCTCATATAGAATTTAACTTCAGCTTTTTATTTATTATTACAGGAGTCATTGGTACGACAATTTCTCCATATATGTTTTTCTGGCAAGCATCAGAAGAAGTTGAGGAAGAAATTTCAGAACACAGAGTTAATCAATCCGGTGGAATTCCTAGGATTTCTTGGAATTTTATTAAAAATATGCGTATTGATAACTTTATCGGAATGTTTGCTTCCGAAATTGCAATGTGGAGCATCATAGTTGCAACAGCAACAATTCTTCATAATAACGGGGTTACCAATATAAACTCCGCGGCAGATGCGGCGCGCGCGTTAGAGCCTTTAGTGCATAGTTTTCCGAATGCAGGGATAATTGCAAAAGCAATTTTTGCGACAGGAGTTATAGGACTCGGATTTCTTGCAATACCTATTCTTGCAGGATCAGCTTCTTATGCGCTATCGGAAACACTTAATTGGAGAGAGGGATTGTTTTGGAAATTCAAACAAGCACATGGATTTTACGGTATCATAATTGCTGCAACTCTTATCGGACTTCTTATCAATTTTATAGGAATAGATCCGATAAAAGCGCTTATTTACGCAGCAGTTATAAACGGGATTGTTTCTGTTCCTCTAATTTTTCTAATCGCCCGAATTGCGCAAAATAAAAAGATAATGGGTGATTACAAAAGTGGATGGATATCAAAAACTCTTGTCTGGTCTACCTTTGTAGGAATGGGACTTGCGGCAATTGCCATGTTTGCAACATTTATACACTAATTATTTTTTATACAACGTAAAGAAATATTTTATTTCTTATACAAGGTAAAAAAAACTATTTTTTACAAACAAATTCACAAATAAAATCAGTGGCGGATTTTTTTCCTCCTGAAAGCTCTTGTAAATTTTGAATAACGGTTTGTATCGCCGCCTGACTCGATGTAAAATTATCCGTTGTTATTTTTGAAACAGTATCCTGAACATCTTTTAATAATTTATCGGCGTCTTTTTGCGTCGGAAGAGAAATATCATCCGGAGTCTTTTCACTACTTTCAGTAGTTCCCAATACGCTTACGTTGGGGTTTTTTATATCTTCATTTGAGAAAGGTTTTAGCAAAAAATATATACCAAAAATAACTAATAAACTAAATAGTGATACTCCGAAAATAATACGTTTGATATCCCATTCTTTTTGCGAATCAACAGAATCAAATTCGAGTAATTCTTTATTTTTCCTAACATCCATATTATTGATATTATACTATTCCTAGAAAACCTCTAAGTCAATTCTTGTTTGCAATATTAATCATTCTGGTATATCATTTCTTTATGAACATAAAATCTCTCCAGAATAAAATAAGATTATTAAATATAAAAACAAGACCACATTATAAATTATACAGTCAGAACGAAAAAGAGATTCTAACCAAAACAGTTAAATTAAATGAGGAAGTTGGAGAACTCTGCAACGATATTCTTTCAATTTTAAGACTCCAAAGACGCGCAAAATTGGATAAATTTGACAAACGAAATATTTACCAGGAATTTGCTGACGTCATTATTACAACTATCCAACTTGCCGAAGTTGCGGGAGTTGATATTGAACGCGCAATACACGACAAGCTGATAAAAATTGAGGAACGCTACATGAAAGAAAAAACAGTTTCTAAAACATCGAAGTGATTATTTTGCTTTTTTAAGAGCTCTTATATCTTCTAAGATTTCTTTTTTTACATCTTCTGCAGCTTTTTTAATTTTTTCTTCAGCATTTTGGATTTTAGAATACAACATTTTCCAAGATTTTTCCTGATTTTTGTTTTTTATATGTTTTAAAAATTCTTTTTTGTCCTCTTCGCAAAGCTCTGACAGAATAGTATCCACAACAGAATGATTAATATTTGAATCAACAAGTCGCAAAAGGTGTTCTTTTTCTTTTTCTGAAAGATCAAGATTTGCAAGCTCTATTTCAATAGATTCAGTCTCAACAATATAACTATAAAAGTGTTTTAACATATTACCAATACTTTATGCTTACTACTTTATACATAATACTATTTTATGTCTATCGGTCCCAACGGAACAGTATCATTCGGATCGTCGATAAAAAAGTATAACACCGCACCTTTTTGAGCGCCATCTACTCTTTCAAGATATTGCATTACTTCAGGTGATCCACCCAAATGTTTACCTGTAAATTCTGCAGGTCCCGCATCTCCTATTACAACAACTATTGCGCGACCGTTATTTGGATTTACCACGATCATTTTTCTGTATTTAAAAAAAGTTATATACTCTCCTGTATGTTCTGAGAAGCCGGGAGCAAGAAAAGTTGGAACTGCAATATAATATTTCTCAAAAAGATTGTCTTTTTCAGTCATCGTATCAGCCGACCGTGCAAAATATCCCCACGCTCCAAGACCGGGCGCCATTCCTTGTTTTCCAAATTCGGATGCCGCATCTTGCGTGCTAAAATGTGATGCCATTGTATCTCCCGGAAAGCGTGTCAGATGTTGTTCTTGACCAATGTATCCATAACTTCTATTCAATCTTATTCCTGAAAGTTCCGGCGCAATTTTTAATCCAAAATCTCGCGTCAGAATCTTTACGGCACCTTCTTCCTGAACCGTAGTCAAAGGTGCAACATCTGAAGGGAGAACATTATGTAAATCTGTTATAAGAAAAACGTTTTTGTCAATTTTAGGCATAATATTTTCTTTTGGAGCAGGTGTTTGGGGAGCAGGAAGTAAGGGTACAACCGGGGAAGTCAGAAGCATTATTCCCCCAAGAGACCCAGCGGCAATTTGCGTTACGCTATTTGCGAAATGATTAAGAGCATTACCATGCTTTTCCCACAAATTTTTTTGGAGGTCTTTGTGTTTTTTAATCCATTTATTTCTAAGAATCTCGTAATGTGTATTTCCCATCAATTCTTATAATATCAAAAGTGCGGAAGTAAATAGAAGAGCAAGGTTAATGCATTCCTAGCTCTAGCAATCTGTTATATTTGGCGATTCGTTCGCCGCGGTCCACTCCTCCAAATTTTACATAATCAGCTTGGGCGTGTACGGCAAAATCAACAATCCAATCATCATCTGTATCGTCCCCCCTGTGAGACACAATGATTTTTAATTCATTTTCCCGCGCTAACTTTATTGCTTCAAAGGTTCCGGAAATAGTACCATTTTGATTGGGCTTTATAATTACAGCGTTAATAACTTTTTTTTCTAAGGCTTTTTGTATCCTAGTGGGACTTGTAACGGTAAGATCATCCCCGACTATCAAAATTTTTTGACCAAATTGGTTGTAAAAATCTGACCATTTTTCCCAATCTTCATCAGAAAATGGATCTTCCAAATAGAAAATATTATAATTATCAATCAATTCCTTATAACCTAAAGTTTCTTGCCTAAAACTTCCTGCCGTATCCAAAGCAATACGCACATCAGGAAAAATCGTCTTTATGGTTGAAAGAACCGAGTTGTTATTAAAACTTAAAGGTGAAAAACCGCCCTCTGCACCAACTGTGGTTTCAATTTTTTGGTCAACTAGATATTGTTTCATTTTTTTAAAGTCGGAAATTGCTTTCTCAAGCGACTCTTCTACAATCATAAATTCCTGAATAGTCAGGTTGGGATTGCCATGTTTTCCTCCTTCAAAAAGAAGCATTAAAAGTTTTGGAAATTTTTGAGGTTTTGCATTATTTCTTTCAACGTTATTAATTTTCCAAAAAGCCGCGGAAATTGCAAGAGACGTATTTCCGCCTAAATTCAAAGATACCAATTTTGTATCAAGGCTTTCTTGTGTCCAGTCGATATTAAGAAGGTCGTTTTTTATTGTTTCGGTTTGCTTAATCGCCTCATCACAAGAAACATTTTTTGCTTCATATTTTCCTGCGGAAATTCCTGCAGGAACTACAATAGACTCCTGTCTTCCATCTTCTAAAAAAATAGTGGTTTTTATTGTTTCGTTTCCTTGCGAGGACAAATTTTTTAAAACCTGAATATCTTTAATTTTCATAACTTGATAAAGAAAAATTACTCAATATTAAATCTAATATAGCTGCAGCTATCTGTATCCACAATCTTAATCTGACTAAGCTTAAATGTACCAAGACTAATTGGTTTTGGAGTAATATTTGATGAAGTATTTTGTACTTGTGTAACGTTGTTTTGAGAGGTTTGCGGTCTTACTCCAAAAAGCTGAGCTATAAAAGCAAATAGATTATCAAAAAAACTAGGCTTTTTAGCAGTGTCGTTTGCAGCAAGAACATTGGTTGTGGTTGGCGCAAACGAAGTTTTTCTAATACACTGTGGGGAACTCCATATTTTATAAGTATAGTTAGGCTCAAGAGGATCAGAAACCTTATATTGCCATGTTGATTTATACCTAATCCTTGTAGCAGTTGACGATTCAATCGAAACATCAACAGGATTAACATACGGAAAATCACGGGTAATATTATTTGGGTCAGTACCTCTTCCTGATGAAAAAAGCATTTTTTCAACAGCTGCATTTACGATATCTCCACCTTCAACTTTTGCATAGGATGTAACAGTGAGAGTATCTCCGGCTTTGAATACTTGCGGAGCAAGACCTATCCCGTCACATTTACACATATTTTCGGAAAACGGCGGCAAGGTTGGAGTTGGAGTCAACGTGCTTGTCGGTACAGGTGTTGATGTAGGAACAGGCGTTGATGTTGGTACGGGGGTTGGGGTTAGGGTACTTGTTGGAACAGGCGT
>MNYS01000008.1 GCA_001873215.1 Candidatus Levybacteria bacterium CG2_30_37_29 | reverse complement strand
CTTACTCTGAATTTAGCATACAAGTTATTAATTGAGTTTCTCGAAATACCACTTACCTCTGAAGTTACTGTTGCTGTATAATCATGACAGAAACAGTTTAAAACTTGTCTAAATTTCCTCTCTGGAATATGTGTATGTTTTAAATATCTGTTTTGCATTGTCTAGACAATCTATTTTAACACCTAATGGCGCTTAATCTTGTCTAGACCCTAAATTATATAGAGCAAATTCCTAATTCTGTTCAATCATGGCATCATCACGAGAAAATTTGGGAAACCTTATATGTTATTGAAGGAGTTTTGATAATGAGATGGAAAGAAGGAGAAACTTTGAAAGAAGACATTATAAAGGCTGGAGATCTTATTGAAACAGAACGAACACCTCATACTTTAATCAATAACACTAATAATTTGGCAAAGTTTATTGTAATAAAACAAATTTTAAAAGGAGAGAATTTCAGTGAATTACTAAAAACCGATAAGATAGTTCATCATCAAAAATAATAATATTTTGTTAATCTTCTTGAGCTTATGAGTGAAATAAGACGAAATCCGTTTAGCGATAATCAAAATGAGTGGACAATTTTAAGTTCCAACCGATTGAACAGGCCGTGGCCCGTAAGAGATGAGAAAATTCTTGAAGACAATTTAACCGTATATGACAAAGATTGCGCTATATGTCCTGGTAATATAAGACAAAACGGAGATATTAATCCGAATTATAAAAGTATTTTTGTTTTTGTTAATGATAACCCAGTTTTTTTAACAACTGATATGCAAGAAGAGTCAAGAGAAGAAAATCTTACACTTAATGAGCAAATTCTATTCCAGAGAAAAAATGAAAGAGGCGTATGTAAGGTTGTCGTGCATACGCCTGAACATAATAAAACAATGAAAGATATGCAGGCTAAAGAAATTTCTAAAGTGATTCAAGCGTGGGGTACTGATTACCAAGATCTTGGAGCCTTGCCTTATATAAACCATGTTGCAGAATTTGAAACAAGAGGTAGAGAGTTGGGTAATAGTCTTATTCACTCGCATAGCCAAATTTGGGCGCAAGAGCATATTCCTCCAAAAATAATGTCAGAAATCAATGCCCAAAAGCAAAGCTCAGACGCATTAGGAAAAAATGCGATGATTGCGTATTTAAATGAAGAAATGGTAAGAAAAGAAAGGTTAGTGTATGCAAATGAACACTTTGGGGTTGTGGTGCCATTTTGGGCACTTTGGCCATATGAGACAATAATAATACCTTTTTCACGAATTTCTTCTATCAATGAGTTGACTGGTTCAGAAACCGATGCTTTAGCTAAGGTCCTATCGATTTTGTCAAGAACATATGCAATTTTATTTGAAAGACCTATAAACGGAGCACCCTATATGTTGGGTATTCACCAAGTACCAACAGACAATAACAATTACATTGACTATCAAATGCATTTACATATGGTAACCCCTCTTATGTCAGCGAATAGGCTAAAATATCCGGCAGGATACGGCGAGTTTTTTGGTTTACAAAGAGATGTTAAGCCAGAGGAGTCTGCAAGCAAGTTAAGGACTATTGCGGAAAATTTAAATAAAGATTAATCCCAACTTTTAATTTTATGAAAAACTCCATATATTTGTAGATTTTACTTTTATGATAAGAAGTGGTTTATACTACTTCTTTTTGATACAATTCCTCTATGAATCTTTCTGTTGGAATTGTCGGGGTACAATGTGATATTTTGTGCCTTTCCAAGTATAAATCAAGCTTTCCAAACAAAAAAAGAATAATTGTGCAACGAGATAAGTATAGGCGAATTTGTTCCTCGAATGTTTTTCAATAACTAACTTTGTTGATTCAGGGCAATTACTTTTTTGTACGTTTCAATATATTGTTGTGCCATTCTCTGTATTCTAAAATTTTTTTCTACATGATCGCGACAAGCTTTTCTCATAGCAAGATATTCTTTTTCTGACATGGCATAAATTTTTTCAACCGCCTCTTTTAGGCCTTCAATACCTGTTTTTTTAATTATCCAATCACCTTGAATCTCTTTATCGGAAGAATTGACGATAAATCCTGTTACGCCATCCTTGACTATTTCCGGAATAGATCCGACCCCATAGGCAACCACCGGAGTACCGCAGCTCATTGCTTCTATCAATACCAATCCAAAGTGTTCCTCGGTAGTTGGAAAGAGAAAAAGTTTGCTTGTTTGGAAAAATGGTATAAGTTCATACCTGTTTTTGTCGGTAATAAAATGTATTGAAGGATTTGTTTCAATTTTTTTTAAGATATTTTCATACAACCATTGTTTGTGTTCAGGTTTGGATATACCATAAAGCACGGTTTCCTTTTTCATTTGGGTTGCTGTTTCAATTACCACATCCGGTCCTTTTGAAGGAATTGCTCTTCCGGCCCACATGATTATATTTCCTCCTGTTGCATGAAATTGAAAGACTGACGTATCTATGCCGTGGTAAATTGTTGTAAGGTAATTAATATGGGGCAATATTTTTCTCTGGTAATTACTTATTGATATAAAATGTACATTTTTGTTTTCTTGAAATAAAGAAAAATATTTTCTTGTATATTCCTCGTCGATGATGCGATGTAAGGTAATGACAATGGGCTTTGAGACAAATTGCGCAAATGGTAATATTAGATCTCCATCGCCAATATTCATATGATAAACGTCAAATTCTTTCTCGCGAGATATCGCCTTTGAAATAAGAGCCAATTCAAAGATGAAATGTTTATTATATTCATGAATATTTTTATATGAATTTGAGGGCAAATAATCGATACTCTCAATAGGTACGGGAAGCTTTGATTTGCCGGACGCAAAAGCGGTAATCTTCAAGCTGTTTGCTTTCGCATGTGTTGCCAGTGACTGAATAAGGGAATACGTGAAGATTTCTGTACCTTTCCGGCTGTTTTTGTCTATGTTAATATAATTTGATCCAATAATTGCTAATCTCATAAAATTTAACCCAAGCTCACTAGCGTTTTTAGGAACTCTGCCGACCAACGATAAATATTGTAATTCTTTACAGCAGTGCGCATTTTTTTCATTCGTTTTATTTGCTCAAATTCACTCATCTGTAATGCAGTAAAGATTGCTTCAGCCGTTGTATCAGCGTTATATGGATTGATAATTAATGCGTCTTTTAGCTCATGGGAAGCCCCGGCAAATTGGCTAAGGACGAGAACGCCTTTCTCATCATCTCGAGCCGCTACAAACTCTTTCGCAACCAAATTCATCCCGTCGTGGAGAGATGTAACAAGTAAAACATCGGCGAGTTTATAAAATTGGATCAATTCTTCATGTGCATAAGTCTTTTTAAGCAATACAATCGGTTTCCAGTTGCGTGTTTGATATAAATTATTTATGCGGTTAACTTCTTTTGCTACTTCTGCGTCAAATTCACGGTATTTTTTCACATTTTTTTTTGTTGGCGCTGCTATCTGAATAAAAGTGAGTTTTTCTCGGAGTGAGGGATTGTTGCGGAGTAAAATTTCAAGAGCCTTGAGCCTTTCAAGGATTCCTTTTATATAATCAAGCCTTTCAACTCCTAGGGCAATATATTTTGTATGGATATTAAGATCTTTCAATATTTTTTCTTGTTTTTCTCTCTCATCTTCAGTTATTGCTTGATGGTTACCGTTAGAAAAGGCGATGCTGACAGGAAACGGTTTGATGGCCGTCGTATGGCCATCACGCGTAACGCTATACTGTTCGTAGTCTATTAATGATTCTAACTCGTGGCCGACTGTTCCAATAAAGTTATTACAATGCAATTGCGTATGAAAACCTAATAGGTCTGCTCCAAGCATCCCATCTAAAAATTCTTTTTTCCAGGGGAAAATACTGAATGTTTCCGCACTCACCCATGGTTCGTGCCAAAACATGCCTATGGTTGCATCAGGCCTGGTTTTTTTAATTATGCTAGGGACAAGAGCAAGATGAAAATCTTGTACTAAAATGATAGGTTTTTTAAGATTTTTAATTTCGCTAAGAACTACCTCGGCAAATTTTTCATTTACTTGTCTGTATTGTTCCCAATCTTCTTTTCTAAAAGTCGGTCGTACGTGTGCAGAGTGGGTAAGCGGCCAAAGACATTCATTTGAAAAGCCTTCATAATAACCGTGTGTTTCTTCTTCAGTAAGCCACACGCGTCTCAACGTGTATTTGGGATCATCAGGAGGGACCTGTACATGATCATTACTGTCAACAACTGCTTTGTCTTCTTCACCGCTTCCGTTTGCAATCCATATTCCTCCTGTTGATTGCATCAAAAGATCGGTCGCTGTTACCACTCCGCTTGCCGGAAAATAATAAGTAATTTTATTACCATTTTTTATGTGGATATAAGGCTCTCTATTCGAGACAACAACAATCTGTCTGTTCTTTATTAAATCTTTTACAAAGTGCTTAAGACGCTCTGCTGTCCATGGGGAATCAAGTTTTTCAAGGCTCGCTTTTGCTTCCTCACTTGCCGCAATTCGTGCTTGGATAAGACTTTGCTGCATATGGGCGACTTCTTTTAAAAGAGGGTTAAAAAGGGGATTTTGCGTAAAGGTTTGATTGTTATGGTTATTACTATTAAGCCTTGTGGACTGAAGAGATTCGACTAATTTTTGAATAGGTTTGGAAATAATCCACCTCAGGATCAGCAATATAGCAACAGATAAAAGAAGCGCCTGTATAATTATCCTCAAAGCGTTATTCGTCCAAATTTCAAGAAGCCTACCATCTATATACTGTGCATTTTGGACAACAAGCAATGCACCGACAACACTTTTTTTGTCATGGAGCGGTTGAGCATAGACATACAATTTCTTCCCATTAAACGTCACAAAGTCTCCGTCTGCCTTATCCGAATCCATGACGTCTGTCGCAATCTGTTGAGGTTGGGATAGCTCTTTTGGAAGGCTTGAAGAGACTGCGACAATATTGCCCGTATTATCTACGATTGCTAAACCCGCAATACGTTGTCTATTTGCATATCTTTTAACAAGTGTTTGTAAATATGCATCTGATTTATTGATAAAATTTGGTTCTACAGATTCCTTAAGGCCATCAGCAAGAAGCGATGATCGGTATTGGATATCATTCTCAAGTCTCGTTGACTCCTGGTTAACTTGATTTAAGGTAAATGTGATTGCAATAAGGCTAACAACCGTAAAAACAACCACAACAATCGTTAGTATTTGTTTCATGAAGTAACTATCATTATACACCAGAAGTATTGCTTAGGATATTTGGTATAATCTTTCAATATGAATCTTTCTGTCGGGATTGTCGGGTTGCCGAATGTCGGCCCCATACAGAGCTTACTTGCTCCCGAGGTCTACGTCCTCGCGTCGCAAGAGCGCTTATACGGGGCTCGACATTGCTTATCTGTTCAAAAAGGGGGTTGTAAATCGTGTCATTAGGTATTGGCATAATTGGTTTACCCAATGTCGGAAAGTCTACGTTGTTTAATGCATTACTTAAAAAACAACAGGCTTTGGCCGCAAATTATCCCTTTGCGACAATTGAGCCGAATATCGGAGTTGTTCCCGTTCCGGATGAGCGCTTAGTTCGACTCGCCGAGATTACAAAAGAAGAGGAAGGAATGGCAAATCTTCCTCCGATAAAACCCGCAACTGTTGAATTTGTCGACATCGCAGGTTTGGTCAAAGGCGCAAGCGAAGGTGCAGGTCTTGGTAATAAATTTCTTTCCCACATCCGCGAAGTTCAAATTGTTGCCCACGTTGTCAGAGCTTTTGAAGATGATGACGTTATCCGTGAGGGGAGCGTTGATGTTTTATCGGATTATAAAACGATTGAAACAGAGCTTATTCTTTCAGATTTACAAACTCTTGAAAACTCAAAAAGCAAAAATCAAAAGGCAAAAGTTCAAGGCAAAAATAAAAATGAATTACTAGAACGGGTAGAAAAAGAGCTTAACAATGGAATTCCGGCTCGAAATCTTAAATTAAGCGATGAAGAGAGAGAAATTGTGAATAATTTATTTTTATTGTCGAATAAAAAAGAGATAATAGTTCTTAATGTTTCGGAAAACGAATATAACGATGAAAACACTCCTAAAATTATTGAAAAATACGCGGAGATTTTAGATTTGGAGAAGAATAACTTTGTCGTCATTTGCGCAAAGGTGGAGTCAGAATTATCCGAATTAAGTGGGGAGGAACAAAAAGAATATCTAGAATCGCTTGGGGTTAAAAGTTCAGGCCTCGAGATGTTAATAAGAAAAGCATATGACCGTCTTGGTCTTATTTCTTTTTTAACGTGTGGGGAAAAAGAAGTTAGGGCATGGACCGTAAGGCGAGGCGCACCCGCTCCCGAAGCTGCAGGTGTTATTCATACGGATTTTATAAAAAATTTTATAAAAGCAGAAACTGTTTCGTATGAGGAATTTATTACAAACGGGGGCTGGAAATGTTGCCGTGAAAAAGGAAAAGTACGTTTTGAAGGCCGTGATTATATAATGCAAGAAGGAGATGTGGTAGAATTCAAGATAGGTCGCTGACGCTTCCTTCTTTCAGATAGGTAGATAATATGACGCACGAATTTGATTTACGCCAGTGTGCTATTTCTGAAGACAGAAAAGCAAAAACCCCAATTTTTCCGGCTCCTTTTACTCAAGAAGAAGCAATGTCCGGTGCCGCTCTTGTTAATATGCTTATGAGACATGAATTAAAAAAGAAAAGAACTAGCGTACAAAACGATCCGGAAAACCCCTTTGATTCTTTAGTTGGTGAATTAAATGCAGCAGCAACAAGAAAAAATGGAGGAAATGTCTATATCGGAGAATCAAGAATTAAATTAATTAGGGGAATGCTAAAAACTTATTGCGAGGAAAGAAAAATTGAGTTTGATAGCGATGATGTTCGTGAGTGTTTTTCTCAACTTGGAACACTAGAGAATGTTCTCACAAGGTTTGGCGGGGGATCAATAAGAAAAAATATAACTCAAGATCAAGATCCGATTCCGTCAGGGAAGCCTGGCTTGCTCGGTCGGTTATTGAGAAGAAAGCAATAGCTTGTTTATTATCCGCAATCGTGTAATCGTGTAATTATTCTCTAATAAGCGGAATTATTGAATTAGGAATTGGAAAGTAGTAAAGTACATATTATTATTTGCGCAGAAAGGTTTGGATAATATGACAAGACCTGAGGGTGATAATGTTAATCCACTTGCAGAATACGCGGCAAGTTTTGTTGCGCGGGAACATTTTGGCGAAGAAATTCTTCCTTCTTATCAAATTAGTATGCCTCGCATTTCGATTGAGCACGTGGCTATTGTTTTAAAAAGACATAAGAATAGGCTTATTCATGATTCTGGATCGCCAATTGTTGACGGATTTGACGTTGAAAGACTTTATCTTAAGTTGTTGAAGTCAGCTTACGGGAAATGGCCTGTTAACGGTGAAGCCGGTACAACTCTTAATCAAGGAGAAGTAGATTATCTCTTAAGTTTGAAAGATTCACTTGAAAATCCTTCTAAATTAGAATTGCGGCAAATTAAGAAAATAACACAAAAGATAAGAGATAAAGTTGATGATTCAAGAAAAAATAAGGAAAAAGAATTAAATCCAACACCTCAAAAGAATTTGATAAAAAGAATTATAGAAAAACAAAGGAAAATGCTACATGATAAACTGTATATTGGAAAAGATAAAGGAACTACTGTAGGTAAAAAAAGTAAAGGAAAAAAAATAGCAGAGAATGGTTACTTTCCGCCCAGATGGTAAAAAATGGATAATTGTATATTTTGCAAAATTGTAAAAGGTGAAATTCCGAAAGATTTTAAATACGAAGATGATTCTGTCGTAGCTTTTGATAATATAAATCCAGCAGCACCAATCCATCTTCTGATTGTTCCAAAAGAGCATATAGATGATTTTTTTAATGCAAAAGACCCAAAAACGCATATGGCAATAACCTTAGCAATTCACAAATTAATTGAAAAAACAGGGCTAATGGGAAAAGGATATAAAATAGAGGTTAATGGAGGAGGATCTCAGGAGATAGACCATCTTCATTTTCATCTTTTTGGTCCCACCAGAGCAAGAAAATAATATAATAGTGAATAAATAAGTTATTCATATTTAAAATGCCTAATCTTGAAAATAGAATCCTCAATACAAAATTATCCAGAAGAAAATTGCTTACCGGATCTGCGCTTACTACAGGAGGAGTATTTGCTGCTGCCGCAGGAATAGAAAGAAGCAGATGGACTGCAGTAATTGACCAATGGAGCGATTGGAAAAATTCAGACAAATCAAACGAGAAATTTTTGACTGAAAACAGGAATAAGCTTAAAAATCTAAAACTAGGCTGCTCATTTTCTCCGGAAGAATTTGGTATTAATCCTCAAAATATCGGGCCGGATAAGATAAGCGAATACGAAAATGTATTTAAGGCACTGGATGTTATAATTGATGACCTTGGAATAACAGATATAAGATTCGGAATAAGATGGTCAAACGCGGTAGACAGCAAGGGCAACTTTAATTTTTCTTTTTACAAGCCTTTTGTTGACCATTGTTTAGAAAAAGGCGCAAATATTTGTTTAAATATAGGACCGCTAAAAACTTTCAGATATCCCGAAGAACACCCTCCTCAATCGGTTTTGCAAAACGTTTCGTCTGTTCCTTCGCGTGGTCAAAGAATTACTCCTGACATGGATATAGCAAAAGAAGGAGTTTTACAGATGATGGAGCAGCTTGAATACGTCAAAAACAATTATGACGGAAAAATAGGCGCTTTCCAGTCTGATAACGAGCCGAATCAATCATCCGGACAATTCGGATGGGTGATGGGAAGTAATTATATGATCTCAAATATTGAGCTTATTCATGCAGCTTTTCCAAACTCTCAAATACTTGTTAACGCCGCAAACCCGGACAATATAGGAAAAATTGCCACTATGTTTAAAAAGATTATCATCTCTGGTCAAATAGAAACTGATAAATTGATTTTTGGGTATGATTATTACTATAAAAAACCTAAGCTTTCAGATGATCCCATAATAAGATGGATTGATCCAATAACTCGTGCAAGACTTGCCGGAAACGAAGATCTCAAAAAAAACCGTCAAGATGCTAAAAAATATGGATATAAAATTGAGGTTACAGAAGGTCAGGCAGAAGCGTGGAAGCCTTACTTTTCTCCCGGAAGCTCAGCGCGAGAATTCAGATTTATGCTTTTGAGGTGCATGAATGAGGTATTGGATATGAGTAAACAGTCACTATTGAGAATTTGGGGAGCTGAAAACGTTGCGCTTAATATAATAAACGGAGATTTAACCGATGACCACAATAATATTATCGAATTAATCAAAAAAATTAATCCTCAAAAACCGAAGCTTTATCTTTTTTGATATAAACTAGCAAAATTAGAGGCATTCTTGCTCTTTTAGCTTTTCATTCATTGCCTTTTGTACTATAATATAGTCTATTAAACTTTAAGGAGGTGTTTTATTTATGGTATATGTTAAAAAACAACCGGGGGATTCAGCAGACGCAATGATTCGAAAATTTTCACGCAAAGTAGCGTCAGAAGGCATAATTCAGGAAATGGAAAAACGTAAGTTTTACCTAAAGCCTTCTCTTGCTAAAAAATTTAGAAAAGTTCTTGCCAGAAAATTTGCAAAACAGCAAGCATGGACAAGACAATAAGTCAATTATAAATTATTAATTTTCAATTTTAAATTTCAAATGATAGATAATTCTTCTATATCGGTTCCTATCTTTATTGAAAGTAGGTATCGTGTCAACAGAAAAAGAATAAAGCGAGTAGTGGTAGACACGCTTATAAAAAATGGAGCTGGTGGACCGGCAGAAGTGTCAGTTGCAATCGTAGGGGATCGAAAAATGCGGTCGTTAAATAAAAAATACCGCGGACTTGATAAAACAACAAACGTCCTTTCTTTTTCCCAGACCGAAGGGGAAAGACAAGCCCTTCCTCCAACAACGACACTTTTTTTAGGAGACGTTGTTGTGTCCTATCCAAAAGTAATTGAAGAAGCATCGTTTGAAAAAATGCTTGTTGATGACAAAGCTTGTGAGCTAATAGAACACGGAGTTTTACATTTACTTGGTAAGCACCACCTGTAAAATAGAAGTTAGCTGATAGGGTTTAGGGTTTAGTTGATTAATTATTAATCTTGAGGTATAACTAAACGCTAAGTACTAATAACTAAACGCTCATGGTGTATTATCGCAAATATCGTCCTCAGACAATTGAAGAACTTGATTTGGATTCTGTTCGTACAAAACTTACCGCTATTCTTAAAAATCAGGAAATACCTCATGCATTTTTATTCACTGGCCCAAAAGGTCTCGGAAAAACATCAAGTGCGCGGATTTTGGCAAAAGCAATCAACTGTGAAAAGAATCAAGAAGCAGGAATCAAGAAGCAAGGGAAACGGCAAAAAGAACAGACTCCTGATTCAAAATTCATGATTCATGATTCCAATATTGAGCCTTGCAATAAATGTGATGCGTGTGTTTCTATAACAAGCGGTTCGGCAGTTGATGTTCTGGAACTTGATGCTGCCTCAAACAGAGGAATTGATGAAATACGAGAGCTCCGCGATAAAATAAAATTTTCACCGGCAGTCCTTTCCAAAAAAATTTACATAATTGATGAGGTGCACATGTTGACAACTGATGCATTCAACGCGCTTCTCAAAACTCTTGAAGAGCCTCCGGATCATGCGATATTTATTCTTTGTACAACTGAAGTATGGAAAGTTCCGCCAACAATTGCATCGCGTACTTTCCACGTTTCTTTTGAAAAACCAACGCAAGAGGAACTAGTCAGATCTTTGAGGCGAATTGTAAAAGGGGAAAAGCTTGATATTGAAAATGGAGTTTTGGAGGAAATCTACAAACTTTCAGAAGGGTCTTTTAGGGACGGGTCAAAAATACTTGAAGATCTTTCAATTGTTTCCTCGGGTAAAAAAATAAAAAAAGAGCTTTTGGAGGAGACTTATAAATCCGATAGCATTGAAAAAGATTCAAGGGAAATTCTAATCTTTTTAGCGCAAAAAAAGGCAAAAGAAGCGCTTATTATAATTGAAAAACTTTTTCAAAAAGGAACGGACATGGCGCTTGTCAACGAGAAAATTGTTGAAGAATTGAGACTCCAATTGCTTGCGACTGCCGGCATTCAAAAAAATAAAGATACACTAAATTTTGATGTTCGCGATCTGGAAATACTTATTGATTTTTTTTCCGAGTCATACAAACACCTAAAATATACTGTTATCCCAAGCCTTCCTTTGGAACTTGCGATAATGAGATGGTGCTATACGGATGAGACTTTGGAAAAAAATGAAAACGAAGAAAAAAAAATAGATGTTGAGAAAAAAGAAGAAGTAGTAGCTCAAAAAAAAGATGACATTTCCGATGACAAAAAATTCGGAGAACTTTTCAACCCTACATCAGTCGGTCAAAATTTCTTTCTTTCACTTCTTGATAGTGTTAAAAAGGACAACCATTCAATTGCTGGAATTTTGCGCGGTTGTAGTCTTGTAAGCTTGGACAAAGAAAAAGTTGTTCTTGAGGCCAAGTATAAATTTCATAGAGATAAATTAAACGAAGATAAAATAATGAAAATAATTGAGAAAAGAGCGGGGGAAATATTAAGAAAAGATATAAGAATTATTATTGAATTGAAGAAGTAGTTTTAATGTATAATAGATGTAAATAATAAAGTCCGACGGCGTTCAGGTTCGTCTCAAGGCTTACAGCCATGCAGCCGAAACTTTACTTTGGCGGATGTAAGAAACTCTAGGATTCATAAAATTCGTCAAGAGTTTCTAACAAAGGAGGTGTAATTTATGTTTAATCCATTAAAAGGACTTGGGAATTTAAATAAGCTACGTCAGGAAGCGATGCGTATTCAAAAAGAATTGCAGCTTATTGAGGTGGAAGAGGAAAAAGGCCGGGCGTATGTAAAAATTACCGGTGATATGAAAATAAAAAGTGTAAAAATAAGCGGCGAGGAAATGGGAGATTTAAAAGATGCTCTCAATGATGCTATAGAAAAGGCCCAGAAAAAAGCAGCGGCAAAAATGCAGGAAGCAGGAGGACTTAGTAGTTTGCTTGGAGGAGGTAAATAAAATGATTTTTGGTGATGGCTCCAATAAAGAATTATCAGAGGGTATAGCTAAGGCTCTTGCTGTAGAAATTTTTTATCCTGAAGTTGATGTTTTTCCGGATAGCGAACAAAGAGTAAGAATAAATCAGAGAGTTGTTGGGGAAAAAATATATTTAATAAAATCAATCACCGCTCCTGTTGACAGCGCAATAATGCAGATAACTTTTTTAGTCGACGCTCTGAAAAAAAATGGAGCAGACAACGTAATCGGCATAATTCCTTACATTCCGTATATGCGCGCAGACCACATGTTCCGTACAGGTGAAGCAGTTCCTCTAGAAGTTATTATTAAAATGATTCAAGATTCAGGTCTTGATGAAATAATTATTGTTGATCCGCACAGTATAAAAATACCCGAGCTTTTCTCAATTAAGGTTCATGATTTGTCAGCGCTTTCTTTGTTTGCCACAAAAATTAAAGAGATAGAGCCCAAGCATGCAAATATTACTATTGTATCTCCTGATATGGGAGGTATTAGACGTTTGAAATTAATCGATGAGATGCTTTGTGGAGTCAACCAAGTTGTTATTAATAAAGACAGGGATTATCAGACAGGGGAGGTTAATGTTGCCGCTTTTGAAGGGAAGATAAAAGGTACATGTTTTATTATCGATGACATTATCTCAACGGGAAAAACGATTGCACAAGCTGTGGAAACGCTTATAAAAAACGGTGCCCATTCGGAAAGCTCAGGGCAAGCAGAAAAAGTGTATGTTTTCGGTACTCATCCTGTATTTTCAGAAAATGCAACAGAATTACTCCAGAATTTAAAAGCTGAAAAAATCTTTGTAACAGATTCTATTCCGGTACCAAAAGAAAAACATTTTAAAAAACTTGAGGTATTATCTATTGCCGAGATTATCGGGTCTTCCATCCGTTAAATTTTGACCACTCTTGCATTGCGATTTAGAATAATGATATTCTAAGATTATGGATGATTCTGGAGTAAGCAACACCGATCAAATTGTTCAACAGGTTGAGAAAGATTTATTGGCAGAAATAGTTAAAAATTTAAAAAAACATAATTTAAAGCCCGATGAGGCGCAACTATTAGCTAAAGAGTTTTTATCCTTCCTTCCTCCTAAAGATTTTAATGATTTAGTTGAGATCTTAAAAAATATCGGGTCTAAGTATTCCGAAGCAAGAGATGTATATGTTAAATATCATGCAATGCAAGAAGATATGAACTCAAAAGTAAAATTGCAAGCAATGGCAGAACATATAAATAATGGAAATATAGAGAAGGCAATAGAAGTAGCAAAAGGAGGTATTACGAATGGGTGAAGTAGCAGGGGGTATTGGGGGTGCAGTCGTAGAAACAGCCGCAGAAGGCGTAGGGGGTGTAGCTGCTCCGGCTGTTGAATCGGCTGTGGATACAGCAGCAGATAATTTGGCTTCTACAATCGAAGAAGTAGAAAACGTAGAAGGAGTAGATTCTGCATTCCAACAATTAGCAGAGGGAGAAGTAGGAGGCGAAGCTGGTTCGGTATCAGATGCCGAGCAGGACATACAATCTCATGCAGAAGCCGAAGATTCCATAAATTCTCAAGATCAACAAGGAGAAGCCGATGAGTCTGCGACAGATACCGTTTTAGAGCAAGCAACAGATGGAGGTACTGATAGTTCACAGGCAGACAAGATGGACGGACAAGATACCGGCGGAAAACAAGTTGTCGATGAAACTAGTGAGTCTGGTGGAACCGAAGAAGCTACTGGTGAAAGTGGTGAGATTGCAAGCGGAATAGAATCTCTAAATGCTGAAGTAAATACCTTAACCGGAGAAATTCAACAATTGAAAGATCAACAAGCTGCAATAGTAAACAGGATTAATGAAGCTATGACGCAAATACCAGGTTTGGAATTAACAATAAAATTGGCTATGGAAAATGCGTCCCCATCTGAAAAGCAAAAACTGGGATTATTATTGTCATTGCTAAACTTACTAATTAATGCGGCTGGGATTATGATTGGAGCAGAACAAACAAATAAAAAACAAAAAAATAATGAATCACGCCCTGCTGTACAGCCTAAAAAAGATAAAGAGTTTACTCCTATAAAGGCTAATATTGGGTTAGCTGCAAATCCAATAATTCCCAAAGGTCCACCTGCATCAGCAGCACTACGATAATAAATGAGGTTATCTATTTCCGGTTTGATTGTTCTGGAGATTGAGGATTCTCAAAAGACCTAGGCCTTGCCTTCGCTTTCATGTTAGCAAAGACAATAGCTCCTGCAGCAGTAATTTCTCCTGTCCCCGCAGCTGTATACCAAAGAGCTTTTTGGATTTTATCTTGATCAATTAAATCGATTGCATGAAGTATTGCTCCCGGTCCAAGAATTGCTCCTGTTACTAAGAGAACTAACGCAACGGGAGTTTTTGCAAATTGCTCAAATTCTTCCGATATGCTCTGATGTTCTGGACTTCTCATTGTTCACGAATTATATTCTTTCCAGCTTTAATTGTCAAAACCCTCTTAGTTAGGAGGCTGTGATGTAATTGTGTTCTTTATATCAAGATTGGTCTTCCAAATACTTCTATACTGCAGTCATGATACAGAAAGATCAAATACTTACAAAAGAAAACAGAGTGGATATTGGCGAGATGAAACAACAAGCCCGCCAACAGGTTGCAAAAATTGAGCTTGAAGGGAAAGAGGCGGAGGAAGAGGCAAGGGAATTAGAAATGGAATTGCGAGAAGCTGAATTGGCCGCTGAAAAAAAAGAAGAGGAAGAACGAAAAGCAAAAGAAACCAAAGAAAAAATAAATGAAACAACGGGGTAAAAATGAAAAATATTGACAATCAAATTCAAATAATAACAAAAGATATTAAAAGAGACATATTACTTATGATTGTTTTAAAACTGAAATATTCTGAAATTGGAGTAGGACATGCAAAACAATTAGCGCGTGAAGTAATTGATGCTTGTAAATATGAAAACACAGATGATATTTTTAAGGGTTTATTTGAGTTATCAAAAAGATATGCGGAAGTAAATGATGTATTTATCAAACAAGCAAATAATTTTGACAAATTTTTTGTAGAAGAAGGTTTGAAACGAGTTAAGGATGAATTGAAGGGTGGTGAAAATTAATGGAAGGAATGGAAGGAGTACCGATGACAAATAACGTTCCGGTTGCGGTTACACAAAACAATTCTGGTCCGGAAAGTACGGGTGGGTTTAAAGAAGATATTGGAGAATTAAGCATTGATAAAGCAGGAAATCCGGAGGCTCAAGCTGACGTTCAATTAGGTCAGCAAAAACAAAATAAAAGCGTAGCCGACAGACTTTTTGATTCTGCAAAAAGTGAAGGAGCTGATATTGCTCTTGAAAAATTTGCAGGCGATGGATTTGAAGAAGATGAAGAATCTATGAAAACAGACAAAAACCAACCGCAAGAAGAAATACGAGATGGGGATGTTGAGAAAGAGTCAAATCCATTAGACCAAAAAGTGGAAGATCTGGAAAGTAGGGTCTCCGAGCTTTTGTCAAAAAATGCTGATTTGACCGAAAGGCTTGAAAAAACTCAGGAACATTTAGATATGATTCTTAAAACCGGGTATGAATTAGTTCAGGTTTTGAAAGTTTTGAAAAAACTGATTGAAGAAGAGAAGGATGAAAAGAAGAAAAAGAGCCTTTTGGAGATTTTGATACTTCTGATGGGGCGCTTACTGCAAGAAGTGATAGATCCTGAAACAGAGAGGGAAGATAATAATAAACCTGTTGAAAAAGCAGCATAAGCCCGATATACTTGGAATATGCTGTATTCCAAACTTTTTCCAAAAACTATTAAGGAAGCGCCGGCTGATGAGGTAGCGGTGAACGCCAAACTTTTACTTCGCGGGGGATTTATAGATAAGCTAATGGCAGGGTCCTACAGTCTTCTTCCTTTGGGAAAACGGATTGAAAGAAAGATTGAACAAATAGTTCGGGAAGAGATGAATGATACGGGAGCAGAGGAGATTTTAATGCCGCTTTTGCACCCAAAATCTGTCTGGAATGAAACGGGACGTTGGGATAAAGCAGATGAAGTAATGTATAAATTAGAAAAGCAGGATAAAGAATTTGCGCTATCCTTTACTCATGAAGAGATATTTCTTGATCTAATAAGAAAACACATCAATTCCTACAAAGATCTTCCAATTATGCTTTATCATTTTTCAACAAAATTTAGAAGTGAGCTGCGGGCTAAATCCGGAATTTTACGCGGGCGCGAATTCTTAATGAAAGATTTATACAGCGCGCATACCTCTCAGGAGGATCTCGATAATTATTACGAGAAAGTAAAAGAAACATATCTGAAAGTTTTTAAAAGATTTGGTCTTTCCTCAGTAGTTACAGAAGCTGCGGGCGGTGTTTTTACTGATAATGTTACCCATGAGTTTCAGGTAGTTGCAGAAACGGGGGAGGATGAAATAATTTACTGTCCGGGAGGAGACTTCTCCCAAAATATGGAGATTATAAAAGAGCCTGAAAAGCTTGAGGGAAAGCAGTGTGATTTAGGACACGGGCCGCTTCAAAAAGTAAAAGCTATTGAAGTTGGAAATATTTTTAGATTCGGAACAGCATACAGCGAAAAAATGAATGTGTCATTTGTCAACGATAAAGGTGAAAAACAATATGTATATCTGGGAAGTTATGGGATTGGTATAACACGTATGATTGGTGTGTTGGCAGAAGTGTTTCATGATGACCGGGGTCTTATTTGGCCTGAGAGTGTTGCGCCGTTTCAATTTCATCTTATTGGTATTGGAGAAAGCGGGGCAGAAGAAGTTTACAAAAAATTAACAGAAAAGGGATTTGAAGTTTTATATGATGATAGAGATATAGGCGCCGGTGAAAAATTTGCGGATGCTGATTTAATTGGTATTCCTACACGTCTTGTTGTTTCACCAAAAACGGGCGCTGGAAAAGTGGAAGTTAAAAAAAGAAATGAGGAAAAAACAGAAATCGTTTCTTTTGAAAAATTATTTGTTTAGAAAAATTTAAAGAATTTTGCCCAGAAAACACCCCAGACTATAATTAACACCACAACAAGAAGTATTATTATTTTTACTGAAAGTTTTTTCCCTTCTTTTTTTGCCATAACCGCTCGGTTAGTATCTACTGGTTGTGAACCTCCGGGCTTTTTTACATCGGATGAAAAAACAAAAGGTTTTGAGGTCCCCGTATCATTTAATGCACGAGGTGATGGACTTGGTGGAAGAGTAATATTTATATTTGTTGCTGGTGCAGGGCCTGTCTGAATCGTAGGAGGAGGTGTAAGAGGAGCTGCTTGCTGCGCTTGAGGGGGTGTGGTGACAGGAGGAGGTGTTTGAGGTGGAACAACGGGCTGTGCCGCCGGAGCTGGCGTAGAGCTTGCCGGAGTATTCATAACCCTTTCATAGATTTGTTTTAACTCCGGGGTGAGTCCTTGCTTTTTGTCATCCATGTATTAATCATAGGACGGTTTTTGCTTGCTTGTCAAGTTAGGAAAAGTGAGCTATACTGTTTAATCAAAATGAAACGAATTGTTACGCACAAAGCCAGTGATTTGGATGCTATTGCTAGTTCTTGGATTATAAAAAAATTTTTACCAGGATGGGACAATGCTGTTATTGATTTTGTCCCCGCAGGAAGTAAATTTAAAGGTACGTATACTAAAGAAGGTGAGGCAATTGAAGTCGTTGACGGCGCAGAAGTAATACATACGGATACCGGAATGGGACCACTTGATCATCATCAAACAAACGATGATAATGTCTGCGCGACAAGTCGAGCTTTTGATTACGTTCTTGAAAACGGAAGTCCAATTGCAAAAAATCCGCAAAAGAAAGAAGCTTTAAGACGGATGGTTGATTATGTTATAGACGATGACCATTTTCAAGAAGTTTTCTACCAAAACCCAATGACCGAAACATATGATTTTTCAATTGTTTCTCTTATTCACGGAATAAAACTTCAATACCCAAAAGACGATGCGACCTGTCTAAGATTTGGTCACGACATGATGGACGCGGCATATCATTATTTTGAAAATAAGATTTGGGCAGAAGAGGAAATAAAAGAAAAAGGAATAAAATTTGAGACCCGATGGGGAAAAGGAATAGCGATTGAGACCTTAAACGATACGGTTCTTAAGCATGCACAGCAAGTGGGGTATGTAATCTCGGTCAGAAAAGATCCTGCTACAAATTCTATTAGAATAAAAGCTAGGCCTAAAAGAAGAAGTGGTAAATTTTTTCCAAAAGGTGTTTATGAAGATGTGGATGTTGATTTAACACCGGTCTATGAAAAGCTAAAAAAAATGGATCCGGATGCAACTTGGTATAATCATGTTTCCGGTCGTATGCTTTTAAACGGAAGTACAAAAAACCCGGAAATGAACGGCACAAAACTTACCCTTGAGCAGGTTGTTGAAGTTCTAAAAAGTATTTAGTCTTAAGCTTCTTCAGCATTTGTTTTCTCTTCCTGTTCTGAAAATTTAAGGTCTGCTATGACTTTTTCAAGTCCGCCGTCCATTATAACGGGTAGATTATGATACGATTTGTTTATTCTGTGGTCTGTAAGTCTATCTTGCGGAAAATTGTAAGTGCGGATTTTTTCAGCTCTCATGCCTTTTCCAACCTGTGTTGATTTAAGCTCTGCAATTATCTTATTTTGTTTTTCAACTTCCATTTCCCACAATTTTGCACGCAAAACTTTCATCGCATTCTCTCGGTTTTGATTTTGGTGGCGTTCTGTTTGGCAAGTTACAACAATTCCTGTAGGTTTATGTTTCAATCTTACAGCTGTTGAAACTTTATTTACATTTTGACCGCCATGGCCTCCGGCTCTGTACGCTTCAAATTCAATATCGTCAGGATTTATATGGAGATCAATATCTTCAAGTTCCGGTAAAAGCGAAACTACAACAGTTGATGTATGTACGCGGCCGCGCTTTTCTGTTTCAGGTACTCTTTGAACTCTATGAACGCCTGCTTCATACTTGAATAATCCAAAAACGTTTCGACCTATTATTTTTATTGTATATTCGTCAAGTTGCTCAACGTGAAATTTTTTTACCGCGGCAAAACGTTGGTACATTCTTAGCAATTCATTTGCAAAAAGTTTTGATTCATCCCCTCCGGCCGCCCCTTTTATTTCAATAATTGCGTTACGGAAATCAAGACTTGATGTGTCGGACGGAGAGCTTGAAGTAGAATAATCTTTAGAATTTTCTCCGGCTTTTTGCATCTCTTCTTTTTGTTTTTCCAAATCCTTAATTTCTTCTATGGCAAGAGAGGAGAGGTCCGGATCTGAAAGTAAAAGCTTTGCTTCCCGGATTTTTCCATCAATTAGCTCTATTTGTTCTTGGATAAAGGATTCCATTGTGTTGTAAATAGGATAATTTCGCTATTTTTTTAAAGCCTCAAGCATTTCGCGAAGGGTCTGGGGTTGCCTTGCTTCTTTTTCTTCATCTTTCTTGGTTTTTAAAGGTTTGGCTGCTTCCTGTTTGATTCTGAATTTTTCTATTCTTGACGCACTGTCAACAAATCTTTGCTGCCCTGTATAAAAGGGGTGACATTTATTGCAAAGCTCTACATGGACCTTATCTTTTGTTGATCCCACAGTAAAACTGTTGCCGCAAGAGCAGACAACATTAGCAATAGGATTGTATTGTGGGTGAATACTTGCTTTCATACTTGAAATATTCTATACTAACGACGCCTAAAAAGCAATGCTTTAAAGTAGGTGGGACATGCTTGAACAATCAAAAGAAGGCCCGTTCGTAATCGATGATTCCGCGTCCTCAGTTGAAAGCCCGCAAAAAGAGGATATTTTATCAATTTGTGCCGCACGTGGAATTCCATTCGAAAATCTTGATCCAAAATTTATTCCTCTCTTAAATCAATTTGTAGCGAGAAAATGGGTTAAAAAGGATGATGCTATTGAAAGGAAAATTAGGCAAGCTTACAGACAAGAAAATAAAGAAATTCCTCCGCGTGAAATTCTTTTTAACCTAGAAGCTCTTATTGGAGTAAGAGCGTATCGGGCAAAACAACCAGAGGTGTTAGGCGAATACTCGGGTCTTGTTTATTCATTTTATGAAGAGCATAGTTTGTCTCAAGTCGAATTAAACAAAGAACGCATGGCAATCGTTGCTAAAATAAATCTAACACAACAAGAATTACATATTTTTTTTGCGGCCAAGTAAGTGAAGTGGATGATAATGTAATCGTCCTTCCGCAATGTAAATTCCCAAAAATACAAGAAATGCTCCCGCGACAAAGAATTCATCGGGAAATTCGTTAAGAAGTGGAATTGCAATAATAATTGCAATAACAGGATCTAAATAGATAAATACTCCTGTTTGTGAAGCCGGCATGTACTTTACTGCCCAGAAGAAAAGATAATAAGCGATAACTGAAGTAAAAATCGCACCAAAAACAACACCAATAATCAATCGGAAATTATCCGGATTTGCAAGAAATGGAGAAGAGATATTTTCTTGTATGAAAAAAGGTAGAAAACAAAAGGTTGCTATTATAAAAGAATAAAAAGTTAGAGTTACCGGGTGGTAATTTTTAATAAGTTTTCTCCCAAAAATTATATGAGTGAGTCCGCCAAGCATAGTTACAAAAAATAACAAGTTTCCAAGTGCTGCAATTTCTGTTCCGTGATTGAATAAAAGTGGTTTTAACATAACGATAAGTACGCCGATAAGGCCAATGACTGAACCTATTATAAATTTCTTTTTGACTTTTTCTTTCAGATAAAACACAGAAATAAAAATAAGAAAAATAGGTCCTGCGCTTCCTATGATTGTTGCATTGATGCTTGGCGCAAATTTTAATCCGAAAAAGAAAAATGCTATGTTTGCTCCAACACCTACAATGCCAAGAAGTAGGAAATTTATAATGTCCGATTTTCTGACACTTAAATACTTAATTGCAAAAGGAAATATGATAATGGTTGCGAGTAAAAACCGAAGATAAGCAAGAGTAAAAATGCCGGTAGATTGCAGAGACCATTTAAAGATAGGCGGAGCCGCGCCCCAAATAATATTGGCGATGATAAGCGCGACAACGGCAGTTTTGAATTTACTTAATCTCATTTGGTAGTGAGTTTAGTTCAACAATCTTTTTGACAATTTCTCCTGCCTGCCCCGTAGCGGAGCGGCTCGGGGCCTGAGATTTTGTCCGAAGTTCGACTGTTTTATCATCAATAGGAACAACCACATAAGGAATTTCTTTTTTCTCGGCGTATTTAAATTGTTTTTCAAGTTTTGATTCATCAAGCCAAGTCTCGGCATTTATATTTTTTGACCTAAGCATAGAAGTTATTTTTAGTGTTGTTTGTTTAAGTTTGTTTGAGGGAATACTGACAAGAACTTGTGTTGTTGCAAATTTTTTTGGTAACAAATTTTGTTCTTCCAGAACTTCAACTGTTCTGTCAAATCCAAGACCAAATCCAACCGCCGGCTGATTTTGTCCTGTAAATAGTCCAATCATTTTATCCCATCTTCCTCCACTGCAAATAGAACCTGCGCTATTTTGAGCAATTGTTTCAAATATCATTCCCGTATAGTAATCTAATCCTCTTGCGAGAGTAGGTTCGTATTGTACTTTTGATGTATCTTTTCCCATAGATTCTAAAACATCTAAAACCTGTTTTAGGTTTTCTGTCATGGGTTTGTCTTGAAGAGACTTAAGGGTGCTGCGTGCGTCAGCGTCACTCATTCCTTTTTCAATCATCTCCGAAAGTACTGTGCTTTCTCCAAGTTTTTCGAGCTTATCGATTACTGAAACGTATTTTTTATCTAAGCTCTCAAAATTTGCACGATCATTTATTTTTATTATTACATCAAGTTTCAGCTCTTTATAAATATCAATTACTAAACCCAAAAGCTCCGCGTCTGCGATAACAGAACTTGTACCAATTATGTCTGCGTCACACTGCAAGAATTCACGATAGCGTCCCTTTTGCGTATTCTCGGCGCGCCAGACATTTGAAATTTGATAACGCTTGAAGGGTAGAGGAAGGTCATTTTGATACTGCGCAACAACCCTTGCCAGCGGTACTGTTTGATCATATCTTAAAGCTACACGACGTCCTCCATTATCCTCAAAACGGTACATTAATTTATCTCCTTCTTCACCGTACTTTCCAAGAAGAATATCTTCATATTCCAAGCTTGGCGTTTCTAAAGGTTCAAATCCATAAGATTCAAACACGCGTTTCAGCGTTTCAATAACATAATTTCGTTTCCTTACTTCCTTCGGAAGGAAGTCTCGAAAGCCTTTCAATGTTCTGGGTTGGATCATATTCTTTATCATATCAAATTTGTTTATTGAATTATATATTGTCGGAAATTAATTTATAAAATCTGCTGGAGTTAATTCTTAAAATAACCCTAACATTTCCATTTTCGCTTCTGTTAAATATAGTCTGTTCGGTATTCTTTCCTTTTTTAGACACATGTATAAATCCTTTTAAGCTTTGTTTAATAATTTTTTGATCCAAAAATATCGAAACAGCAAGAGGATCATAGAAAAAATCGAAGTCGGCATTATTATTTAGAATTATGCTCTTTATAATCTTACCTTGACGTGATTTTTGTTTTATGTTTACAACTTTATTTTTAAACTCTTGTGTTGCCGGAGCAAAACGTGCAGCATCTATTCCAATCATTTTAATTGGAATTTTTGAAGAAAATACTATATTTGCTGCTTTTGGATCAAGCAGAATATTATATTCTGCAATTTTTTCAGGTGGAACATTTCCGCTATAAATTCCGCCGGCCATGACAAAAATCTCGTTTATTTTGTTTGTAAAACAGTCTCCGTATTTAGTTATTAAGTTAGCAATATTTGTAAGCGGCCCAAGCGCAATAATTGTTGTATTATTTTGTAATTTTTCAAATATAATTTTTTCATAATTATTCTTTCTTTTAATACTCTTAATCGTTTTCTGAAAATAGGGCAGAAGAATAAGATTTTCCGCCCGTTTTCTGTCAAATGTTGGAAATGCTCTTGTATTATTGTTTGAAGATTTTGCCGAACCCACTATTACCGGAATTGTCAGTTTGTAATAACTGATTAAATTATAAAGGTTTAGCGCCCCTTTTCTTGTACTTGATACTCCAAAAACCGTGCTGAAACCCGTAACTTTGACACGATTTGATAAAAGCAAAAGCGATATTGCCATAATATCGTCATTTCCCATATCCGTATCTATAAATATATTTTTTATTTTCTTCATAGTTTTTTTGCCAATAAAAAACCGCCTTTCGGCGGTATAAAAAAGTTTATTTACTAAATTTTAGGCCAAATAAACCTTACCGCCGTTTCTCGCGGTAAGATGATGAATTTTATTTGTTTTCATGCTATTCATGTATGATGTATTATCTCAAAAAAAATATATGAAATCAAATTTAAGCGTCGCGGTTTTTAAAGTTTTAAACAAGCGTGGGTGCGGTTTTGAGAAAGTCCCACATCTGTGCACATCCAACATCAAAGCTTTCATAGCTAGATTCGTGTCCTAGTTCTCTAGACATAACATGATGTAAGCCTTGTTCTTGTGCGTGAAATCTATCCAATATAGGTTCATAATAGACTTTGGTTACTTTTCTTGTTGATATATCCATATCAAACAGTTCGGGATTGGCAAGATACTTAATTAACTGGTCTTCGGAAACATGAGGGAGCTGCATTTTTTTTGTTTGGGCTTCAATTCGTGCAGCGTGATGCATAAAATTCATTCCGATACGTATTAAGTTTACGCGAAGAGACGGGTGGGCTTTTGCAGTCACTTCCGACATAAGCGCGCTACATTTAAATGTAGTTTCATAGTACTTATGTATAATTTCCATTTCTTTTATAAAAGCATGTTGTGCTTGTTCCTCATCAGTTCTAGATTCTTTGCGGGGGAAAAAATTTCTGAAGGCTGTTTCTGACGAATATGATCCAATAGGAAATATACGAAGTGTTGGTTTTGATCTCTCTTCTCCCACCATGCGTGTATTCTATCACAAGAATATTAAAATTTCTTTTTATGCGTCGCGGTTTTTAAGCTTTTCTCCTGTTGAGGCACGATTCGGTGTTGGATTCATTCCTGCCCGTTTTCCGCCGGGAAGAGAAATGGGAGTCGAAAGTCTTTCTTGTTCTTCTCTTTCTTTCCGCAATTTTTCTTCCTCTTCTTCTTTTTCTCTTTGTTGTTCGCGTCTTTGCTGGTCATTTTTTTCTGTTTGTCCCATCTGTTGCGCTTGGTGAAAAAGTGTTGAATTTAGTCTTGCCTCCGCTTCTTCATGCGTCAATCCCGTATCCCGTTTTGTTCTTTCAGCTTGGTCAGGAGTGATTTGCTCGGAAGGCTTATTGTTGTTTGCAATTGTTCTTAATTCATTTTGTCTTTCTGCAATTTGAGCGCCAGATGTAGCTGCGTCCTGTTCCTGAATTTGTTTGACTGTTTTATCGGGAAGCGGAATTCCAAGCATTTGCGCAAATGCTTCACGACCTGCGTCCTCCGCGGCTTTAAGCGTCTGTTTTGAAACAGAGGAAATTATTTCTTTTGCTTTTTCTTCGCTTTGTTGTACGAGTTTTGGAGCCGGCATGATTGTTTACAATTGTAATTACTTTAAATAAATAAATCAAACATACATAATTTTTACAAACAAATTTCCGCTACATTCCCCCTTGTATTTATGGGTGAGATTTTGATATCATTAACAAATCTTTGGAAAAAATATATGCGTGACTATAAATTGGTATTATTATTAAAAAGTGATTTAAAAAAAGAGCAAAAAGATAAGCTTTTGGAAGATATAAAAAAATATCTTGGTAAAACCGAGTCGGATAAAATGACCAGTCTTGGCGAGAAAAGACTTGCATACACAATAAAACACGAACAAAAAGGCGAATACTTTTTGATAGAATTTAAAAGCGATAAGGTATCTGGGGAATTGGATAACAGATTGAGAGTGAATGAATCAATACTACGGTATTTACTAATAAGAGATAATTAAGAGAATAAAAATAGGGTTTAGGGATTAGTTTTTAAACTAAACGCTAGACGCTAATAACTAATAACTAAGCATATGGCAAGAAGTCTTAACAGAGCAGAGTTGATAGGAAATTTGACGCGAGATCCTGAATTGCGATACACGCCGCAAGGAACAGCTGTTTGTACGTTTAGTGTTGCGACAAATAGAAGTTGGGTTACTGATTCCGGAGAAAAAAGAGAAGAAGTGGATTTTCACAAAGTTGTTGCGTGGAATAAATTGGCAGAGCTTTGTTCACAATTGCTTACAAAAGGCAGAAAGGTATATGTTGAGGGAAGAATTGCAAATAGAAGTTGGACAGGGCAAGACGGGACGCAAAAAACAACAACAGAGATTGTCATAAACGATATGCTTATTCTTGATAGTAGGCGTGACCATGGTGAGAAAGAAGAAGAGCCAGTAAAGCCAAGTGTTACTGCCGAGTCGGAAGCAGAAGAAGCAAAGCCCGCAAAAAAAAGTACTAAAAGTCCCAACGAGGATGAAAAACCAGAAGTGAAAAACGAAGAAGACATAAATCCGGACGATATACCGTTTTAGGTTTTAGGGTTTAGTTTAAACAAATTATGAAAAAGAAAGACGTAAAAACAGCAAGAAAATCAAGGATTAAGGAAGCGCCAAAAGCGTGCTTTTTTTGTAAGGAAAAAAAGGAACCGTCCTTTTTAACAAGCGAAGTTTTATCCCGATTTACAAGTGAAAGAGGAAAAATTCACCCTAGGTCAAAAAGCGGAGCATGCGCTAAGCATCAGCGACGCGTAACAATAGAAATTAAGCGCGCCCGATATCTTGCCCTTCTTCCTTTCGTTGTTCGACCGGATTAAAGTCAAGGCATAATTTGATAATGAAAAAAAACGTTTCCCTAAGCGGATTACAGGTAATTTTAATTATTCTTATTGCGTCTCTAGTCGGATATTTTTACGGGACAAATAAAGTTAGTCTTCAGTGGAAAAAATATTCTCCTGTTGTTTCAGTAAAGCCGGCAACTCCTCCTGCAGGACAAATCCTTGATATGTCGGTTTTTTTCACGGTTCTTGATAAAATAAATACGGAATATTATGACAAGACAAAAATTAATCCCAAAAAAATGCTTTACGGCGCGATAACTGGAATGTTATCAAGCCTTGATGATCCGTATACGTCATTTTTCCCTCCCAAGCAAAATAGTGATTTTAAAACCCAACTCGCTGGAGAATTTTCAGGAATAGGAGCCGAGCTTTCTCTTTCACCCGACAATAAAATAATGGTAGTTTCTCCTCTTGATGGATCACCTGCCGAGAAAGCAGGAATAAAAACAGGCGACATAATAGTTAGGGTTAACAATGAAGATATGTCCGGATGGACAGTGGCGCAGGCAGTTGACAAAATTCGTGGACCAAAAGGATCATCTGTTACTCTTGGTGTTCAACACGCAAAAACTACACAAATAACAGATATTACAATAGTGAGAAATACGATCACAATAAAAAGCGTTAAAGGGTGGGTAAAAAAAGTTGCCTGTTCAAATAATTCATGCGAAGAGAAAACCGATTGTGCTAATTGCGCAAGTGTTGCCTATATGCGGCTTTCTCAGTTTGGAGATAAAACAAATGATGAATGGCTTGAGCTTGTAAACTCGCTTTTCCCACAGATTAAAAAAGAAAATAATTTCAAAGGAATTATTCTTGACGTGAGAAATAATCCAGGAGGATATTTAAATGATGCCGTATTTATTGCGTCTGAATTTTTGAAAGATGGGGTAGTGGTTACTCAAGAAGATGGGGTAGGATCAAAAGAAAACCTTTCTGTCTCTCGTAAGGGTTTATTAACAGATATTCCTGTGGTAGTACTTGTAAATAAAGGATCAGCTTCTGCATCTGAAATCGTTGCGGGTGCGCTGCGCGAGCGTATTAATACAAAATTAATTGGGGAGAAAACATTCGGGAAGGGCACAGTTCAGCAGGCGCTTGATGTTGATGGTGGTGCATCGCTTCATTATTCAATTGCAAAATGGCTTACTCCAAATGGGACATGGGTTAACAAGACAGGATTGGAACCTGATGTAAAAGTGGAGTTTGATGCGACAAAAAGCGCAGACCCTAGCAACCTGCCTGCCGGCAGGCAGGATTTTGACAACCAGCTCCAGGAAGCAATAAAAGAATTAGTTAAATAAATTCCCTCATTGCATTGTTTCAAGCCTCTTGTGTATAATGCGTTTTATTGTATGGCAGGACCTGAAAGACCAGCATTGGCAAGAAGATCATTTGATAGATTAGATCCTTTGACAGCCGTTTCTCCGCTTGACGGGCGATATGCCGAAGAATCAAAGCCTATCCGTCAATATTCCTCAGAGCTCGCTACTATGTCAGTCCGCGTTGAAGTAGAAGCAAAATATCTTGTAGCTCTTTCCGACTACGGAGTTATTAGAAACATGAGTCAAAAAGAACGTGTATTTCTTGAAAAACTTGGTCCAAGACTCACTCTTGCTGACGGTAGAAGAATAAAATATATAGAAAAATCACCCGGAGGTACCGATCACGATCTTAAAGCGGTAGAGCTTTGGATGAAAGAAAGATTTAAAGGGATATCCCTTGAAGATCTTTCGGAGATGATTCATTTCTCCCTTACTTCAGAGGATGTAGATAATCTTGCCCTAAGACTTAATATTCAAAGGTTAACAGAAAATATTTATATTCCGGCAGCAGAAGGAATTGTTGATAATCTTTTAAATAAAGCAGAGCAGTACAAAGAGCTTCCTGTTGAGGGAAGAACTCATGGACAAGACGCGCTGCCGGTGACTTATGGACACGAATTTGCGGTATTTGCGGAAAGAATTGAAGATGAAGTAGAAAAACTTGAAAATCAAAAATTAAAAGGAAAATTAAACGGTGCAGTAGGAGTGTTCTCGGCGCATACTGCAACAATGCCAGATGTAGATTGGATTGATTTTTCTGAAAAATTTGTGAGAAGTCTTGGTCTTGATTATAAGCTTGCGACGACGCAAACAAATCCGTATGAAGACATACTTGAAAGAATTCAAATTGTGCAAAGAATCAATAATGTTGTCAGAGATATGGATCAGGACATGTGGAGATATATTAGCGATGACTGGCTTGCTCAGGAAATAATTAAAACGGCAACAGGGTCTTCAACGATGGCTCAAAAAGTAAATCCGATACAACTTGAAAATAGTGAGGCGCACACAGAACTTTCAAGCGGAAATGTAGATATATTTGTACGCGAACTTCCGATTTCTCGCCTGCAAAGGGATCTTTCCGACAGTGCTCTAAGAAGATATATTATGCCGAATGTTTATGCAACCTCATTAATTTCTTACAAAAACGCGCTTACCGGTCTTAAAAAAGTCTATCCGGATACTGATGTAATAGGACTTGCTCTTGATTCAAACTGGGCTGTTATGTCTGAATTTGCACAGCAGACATTGCGTCGCGCAGGATACGACAATGCATACATGACATTAAAAGATAGGGTTAGAGGAGTAAAAGTTGATACAAAAGAGAAGTGGGAGCAAATAGTTAGGAGCCTTCCCGGAGTAACCGATGAGTTGATAGCAAAAATTCTTTCACAAACACCAAGAACGTATCTTGGTAAATCCGCAGAAATAACAGATATCACTATTGCTAAATGCAAGGTAAAAATCTTAGCATAGATTGTTCTTTATTGTCGACTACCCTCAAGTCTGATACAATTCCATTATGAAACTATATAATACCCTTTCCCGAACAATTGAAGAGTTTGTTCCGCTTAACGATAAAAAGGTCAATATGTATACTTGCGGCCCCACGGTTTACCGCGAAATACATATTGGAAATTTGAGAACTTATATTACATCCGATATTTTAGTTCGAACATTAAAGGCGCAAGGGTATGATGTTACCTCTGTTATGAATATTACAGACGTAGGTCATTTCCGTTTTTCAAGCGACATTAATAAAGTAATTGATCCTGTTATGCAGGAAGCAAAAGAAACAGGAAAAAGTCCTCTTGAAATTTCCAGAAAGTATACAGATATATTTTTAAAAGACGCAAAAAAAGTTGGAATTATTCCGGCCGATTTTTATCCAAGGGCGACAGATCACATTGGCGATATGATTGAGCTAATAGAAGTTCTTCTTGAAAAAGGCTTTGCATATATCGCCGAAGGTAATGTTTATTTTGATGTCAAAAAATTTAAAGACTACGGGAAACTTTCGGGAAATACACTTGACAAAATGGAGAGTCTTATGGAGGCAGTAAGAGTATCCGTTGAGACAGATAAAAATGACAGCGCGGATTTTGCACTTTGGAAAAAAGCAGAACCTGACCGCGTTATGAAATGGGATAGTCCGTGGGGGCAGGGTGTTCCGGGTTGGCACATAGAGTGTAGTGCTATGGCGCAAAAAACTTTGCAAATGCTAACACTTGATATTCATACAGGGGGAGAGGATTTAATATTTCCTCACCATGAAGACGAAATTGCACAAAGTGAGGCGGCATCCGGTCAGCCGTTTGTAAAGCATTGGACCCACACAAATTTTTTGCTTGTGGATAGTGAAAAAATGTCGCGAAGCAAGAGATATGTTTATACGGTTGAGGACCTAGAAAAGAAAAAATTTTCACCTCTTGCTTTCCGTTATCTTACTTTTATGACGCACTACAGAAGTAAAATGAATTTTACATGGGAAGGACTTGAGGCAGCGCAATCCGCACTTGATAAACTATATGAAACAGCAGCAAGCTTACCAAATCCTCAAGGAGGAGTTTTGAAATTTGAAGCGAAGTTTGAAGATGCACTCAATAACGATTTGAATATGCCGCAAGCAGTTTCGGTGTTGTGGGAGATGGTCCGGTCAAAAAATCCAAAAGGACAAATCGCCGCAAGTCTTTATAAAATGGATGAGGTTTTGGGACTTTCCATAAAAGATAAAGCGTTGGAGCTTGTAAATATTCCCCAAGGTGTACTGGAAATGGTTTCTGAAAGAGTGAAGCTAAGGCGAGATAGAAAATACAATGCGGCAGACCTTATCCGCGCAAAAATTGAAAGAATGGGATATGTTTTGGAAGACACAAAAGACTCAAGCAGGATTTTGAGAAAAATCTAAATGAAATTTACTTCTATTTCCGGAAATTCATAGTCAAACATTCTATAGAAATAATCTTGTGCTTTTTCAATTGTTGATCCGCTTGAAAGATCTTCATCAAAAATCACAACTCTTCGTCCTTTTTTTTCTTTTTTAAGAAATTTAATTTCTTTATCGTCAAGCTGTGGTTTTTCATCTTTTACTTTATGCATTGATAATCTTGCCGTATAAAATAGGGAATTTTTTGCATAAGAAAAATCTTTGTAGCGCAAAAAAACATCCATTCCACAGGCTATTCCTCCTTGCCCCATCGCAATAAAAAGAAGATCGCCATATCCGCATTTTCTTATTAGATTTTGTGCCGACTTTTTGGAATATTTGGGTTTGCTTGCTTCCCAAGTTACGACATCTTGCACTTGATTTACATCGCAAGACAAAAAATCCGGAAAAAATCTAAGGTTGTAATTTCTAAAGTCTTTAATAGAAGAGGGTGTAAGCTTGTTTTCATATGATGCAAGGGCAAGTTGTGTTGCGCGCAATATAAAATCTTCAGGGCGCGGAAGTTTACTCGCGATTTTATAATTTACTGCGGCCCAAACAAGTCTTGGGGGATGTACAACTCTGGTTATCCTGTTTTGCAAATTGTCAGGTCCTATATGCGCAGCATTTAATTCTTCAAGTATTTGGGACACATTTCCTGAAAAATTTTGATACTCCGGTGATGTTTCGTCGGGAATTGCGTCAAAAGGAGATTGGTAATTTGGGCAAGGCGGAAATTCTTCAAGGGAAAGAAATTTTCTTTCTTGTGTCATTACTTTTTAATTGGTTGAATTTTTACTCCGCTTCCGGATGAAACAGGTGGATTTGTATCAAGATTTGCTATTTCTTGCTGTTTTTTCATGTTAGCTGAAGGCGGAACATCATCTACGTTAAAATAAATAATGCGCTCGGAATTTATAGTATCTTTATCTTTAAGATCTGCAAATCCTATAACTACCATTCTTTGACCAATTTCTACTTTTGAAAATCCGGATTTTGTTGTTCCATCTGCTTTTGTATAAAAACTCGTTTTTGTAGAAGAAGAAACATCGGCTATTTTTTTATTCCCACTGTCATCGATTAGAGTAAATATAAATTTTTTTGTATCTTTTGACGTAACGATTCCTTCAAAAGATAGAGGTATCGATACTGATTTTGCTACAAAACGCGCAAGAAGCCTTTTTGTTTCTTTATTATAGAGTCCTATAAAAGAAATGCTTGCTCCATTTTTAATATCTGATATTCCGAAAGAAGTTGTACCGCTGTCTTTTTGAAATTTCGTGAGTTCATCTATGTCTATTATTCGTATAGCGTCCTTGATGTCCGTAATTGTTATTTGTGTACTATTTGCTTCTTTTACAATTCCTAAAATTCCTCGTTTTTCAACTAATTTTAATTCCGCTACTTTTGATGCGACCAGATCTTTTATTTTTTTGATACGGTCAAGGTCTTGTGCGTCAGTTGGACTTGTAGTAGGATTTGGAGAAGTTTTTGGTTTAGAAGTTGGTGTGGGAGTTATTGCAAATACAGAAATAGTTGCCTTTAAAAATACAATTGTTATAAAAATAAATGAGACTATGTTTATAATTCTTTTCATGCTAAAAATCCTCCTGGGAAAATGTCAAAATACGTGTATCGATTTTTTCCTCACCGTCTGGTGCAATACTACGAGTCACAATTTTATTAACACCGGTATCAATTGCAGTCGTTATGGAGAAACTTCCGTCGCGAGTAGGAGTAGCGACTTGATCTTCTTGATTTGTTGAAACAACGAGAGTATTTTCCGGGTTTGTTTTGCCTTTTACAACAACTGTTCTTTTGCTGGAAATGCTTTCGTTTGTAGGTTCTTCAACAGAAAGAAAATATTTATCTGCCAGGGTAGGAGTAACAATTATTTGGGTAGTGGTTCCTGCCAAATTTTTTGGAATGACTTTAGTTTGTTGGTACAAAAGGTATCCTACGGTAGTTACAAAAAGACCTAGGGCCACGGCAATAAAGACTATAACAATCCTCTCTTTCATATTGGGTGTCCTGCTATGATAGGATAAATTGTGGTTCTTGTCAAGAAAGCCGGCAATATGTTATCCTATGATACTTCCGAAAAGATTCTTAAAAAAATAAAAAAACATGGAAATTCAATTTTTGCCAAAAGAAGGCTTAAAAATAAAAACAAAAGAAGTTACATTTCTTGCGCCTCCTTTTGGCAAGATTGATTGTGATGTAATTTTGGCCTTTTCTCAAAAAGAAATTCCAGCAACCGATAAAATGGCATTTTACGGTCCTGGTGAGTATGAAATTTCCGGAGTTAGTATAAAAGGAATAATGGAAAACGGAACGCTTTTGTACAGTATAAGCGAAGACACGCAAAAAATTCTTCTTGGCAGGTCTACTGCTTCGTTAACAGACATGAAAGATACGGAAGGGTATACGGCGGCGATTGTGAGAATTGATGAAAAAGTAACAGAAAATCTTTTATCCGGAATCTCGTCTGAAATTGTAGTTTTGTATGGTGACTCTTGTGAGGAAGGTCTTGACCCGACAACAATAAAAAAGACAGAGAAAATAAATTTAAAAAAAATAGAAGAATTAAAAGAATTCACCGTAATATTAGGTAAATAATGTAAAAAATATGGCAGCACGGATTCCCCCTCACAATTACGATGCTGAAGAAGCAGTACTCGGAGCGATTCTTATAGATAAAGAGGCAATGACGGTCGTTTCCCAGTTGCTCAAGCCTGATTATTTTTATTCGGAAGTCAATAAAAATATTTTTGACTGTATGCTTGAGCTTTACGAAGAGAGAAAGCCAATCGATATATTAACTCTCACGACAATTCTTAAAAAGAAAAAAAATTACGAAAAAATTGGGGGAGCATCTTTTTTAACATCTCTTGCAAACGCCGTCCCAACGTCTGCAAACAGCGAACACTATGCGGCTATTTTAAAAGAAACATATGTTCGGCGGATGCTTATATCTTTATCCGGACAAATTACCGACATGTCTTTTGAGGACAATGTTGAATCGGAGGAATTGCTGGACAAGGCTGAGCAGAATATTTATAAAATATCCCAAGAACACATAAAACAAGGATTCATACACGTAAAAGATGCTCTTGCGCAAAGCTTTGACAAGCTTGACGAGCTTCATAAAAGCGGTGGAAGATTAAGGGGTCTTGAAACAGGATTTGTAGATTTGGATCTTCTTCTTTCAGGTCTTCAGGATTCAAATTTAATTGTTTTGGCGGCGCGTCCCGGACAGGGAAAGACCGCATTTGTCATAAACATTGCGCAATTTATAGCAGTCAACTCCAAAATTCCTGTTGGTATTTTTTCTTTGGAAATGAGCAAAGAGGAACTCGTTGACCGACTTTTAATTTCCCAAGCAAATATTGATGCTTGGAAATTAAAAACCGGAAATCTTTCAGAAGATGATTTTGAAAAACTTTCTTCAGCAATGGGAGAACTTGCGGAAGCGCCGATTTTTATTGATGACACTCCAGGAATTTCAATTGCCGAAATCCGCACCAAGGCGCGCCGTCTCCAGTCAGAACATGAAGTAAAGTTATTAATAGTTGACTATATGCAGCTTGCAAATCCGGGAAGGAGATTTGAAAATAGAGTTCAGGAAGTATCATATGTTTCCCAGAGTTTGAAAAACTTAGCTCGCGAATTAAAAATTCCCGTAATTGCCGTTTCTCAGCTTTCCCGTGCAGTAGAGCATAGAGGCGAGCGAAAACCGCAATTGGCAGATCTTCGTGAATCGGGAGCAATAGAGCAGGATGCCGATGTTGTAATGTTTTTGTATTCAAGGGATGAAGAATTTACAGTACAGCGTATTGTAAATATTCTTGTTGCAAAGCATAGAAACGGACCGGTAGGTGAAAAAGAGCTTCTTTTCCGCGGAGACCGCATCAGGTTTTATAATGTAGAACACTCCCAGGGCGCCGTGGAAGCAAATTAATTTCGTCCTCCTTTTGGTATAATTAAAGAAACTCTCAAGGGCCTATGGTTCAGTGGTAAGGAAACCTTGCCCCCGAACCAAGGCACAGAATGGGCCTATGGTTCAGTGGTAGAACATAGCATTCGCATTGCTAAGACGCCAGTTCGATTCTGGCTAGGTCCACAGAATTCGCACAGCGTCCGTCCGAAGCTTTAGCGAAGGAGGATTGCGGAAGTCGGGGTTCAATTCCCCGCAGGTCCACTTCGCCCGCCAAGATTGGCGGACTCAGTGCAAGCACATTATAATAAGGATAGTAATAGTTTGTTTACTTTTTTCTCCAGTTCTTCCAGTGTTCCGTCGTTTTGAATCACGACATCTGCCATTTTGATGCAGTCTGATACTCTCTGTGTATGTTTTCCAAGCGTTCCTTCCAATTCTTTATCATCCAATTGTTTGAATTCTTCAAAAGTCATGGGTTCTGAGTTTACAATTCTTTGAGAGAAAAGTTCATAACGCTTTTTCTGACCGGCAACAACAGCGATTACATTCATGCCGTATTTTTTTTTCAAATAATTAATTTCTTCAGGATTTCTTATCGAATCAATGACGAATTTCTCTGAAGGTGACGCATCAATAATTTGGGCTGTTCTGATAGCAAGAATGCCATCTCCGTATTTTTCTCTTAGTTCATTTGAAACTTGAGTGAGTGTTGCGCGTGTTACAACTTGCCCGCGTTTCAATATTTCTTCACGGATTCTGTCCGAAGTGGAGGAGGACAAAAAACCTTTTTTTTTAAGAATTTTTATAACTGTTCCTTTGCCGCTGGCAATAGGACCGACAAGACCGATTACGATTTGTTTCATAAAAATATATTTTAGTTTGAAATGAGTTTAAAAACAAGACGGTGTATAATATCTTCATGAAACTAACAACCCTTTGTTATATAAGAAAAAATGAAAAAACCCTAATGCTTTGTTACCCCCGCTTGCTTTAAAAGTTAAAAAACTGTATTATAGTTTTCTCATGATTGAAGCTCCACAGCAAAAATTTGTCCCCGAATTGATTCAAGGCGGAATGGGCGTTGGTGTGTCTAGTTGGGAATTGGCGCGTTCTGTTGCAATCGCGGGTGAAAAGCTAGATAAGAAAGTTTTAGGTGTTGTTTCAGGAACCGGACTTCCAATAATGATGATTAACAGACTCCAGAAAAATGATACTAATACAATCCGCGCTCTTAATGCATTTGACCCTCTAATAGCAAAAGAAATTCTTGACGAATATTTACCCGGAGATAAACAATTGCCCGGACAAAGATATAAGCTGTCACCTAAGCCAGAAGTGTTAGCAACAGGCAACCAAGCTATAAAAGATAAGATGAGTAAAATTGCTGTTGCTGCGGCATTTGTAGAAGTTTGGCTTGCAAAAGAAGGGCATAACGGCCCAATCGGTATAAATGTTTTGGAGAAAGTTCAGTTGATGCATCTTTCGACTCTTCTTGGAGCAATGATGGCTGGAGTTGATACGGTATTGGTGGGCGCTGGGATTCCTCATCAAATTCCGCAAGTATTGGAAAATTTTGCAAATAACAGAGAAGCTTCATACAAGCTTGATGTTATTGGTTCAAGAGAAAAACTTGAATTGACTCTTGATCCAAAAAAGTTTGTTCCAGAGGGAACAAAGCTTAAGAAGCCGAGTTTTTACGCAATAGTTTCGCATCATGCGCTTGCAATGAGACTTAACAGCACTGTGGATGTTGACGGTTTTGTTGTTGAGGGTCCTACTGCGGGAGGACACAATGCTCCCGCAAGAGGTAAGGAAGTTGACGATAAAGGCCAGCCGATTTATGGGGACAGGGATAAACCTGATCTTAGTAAGATAATGGAATTGGGAAAACCATATTGGCTTGCAGGATCATTTGCTGGAAAACTTAACGAGGCCAAAAGAAGTGGCGCAACCGGTATCCAGGTAGGATCTGTTTTTGCGCTTTCTAATGAATCTGGATTAACAACGTGCGCACGGGATTTACTGCGGGCTAGAATTAAAAAAGACGAATTGGATGTGGTGACAAGCGCAATAGCTTCCCCGACAGGATATCCTATTCAGCTTGTGCAATTGAAAGCTACATTAACGGAAGACACAGTATATAAAGAACGAACACGTGTTTGCAGTATGGGATATCTGGTTGAGCCCCGGCTTGACGAGAATGGTAAACATGTTTTTCTTTGTCCGGCAGAGCCGGAAAAAGCATACGTTAGGAAAGGCGGAAAACCTGAAGATGCGGTAAATAGAGTGTGTCTTTGCAATGGACTTGCGGTAGCAGCGGGACACGGACAGACAGGAGAGCCGCCAATTTATACATTCGGTAAAGATTTGGGACCGGTAAAAAAACTTATAGAAAATAGTGGCAACGGAAATTATTCCGCAGAGGATGTTATCGGTTTTATCTTCTCAAATTCTGCTAGATAAAGTTACTTTATGAATTTAAAAGTAGAAAATATTTTTTGAAAAACTTCTATTTGTTCTTGAGTAGATAAATCTACAAAAGAATATCTAAGAATAAAAATTTTATTTTGCCCGGCCCAAACATATATTCGGCATCTTGCGACGCAGTAATGATTTTTATCATAATATCCATCAATTCCACCGGAATTTCTGACTTTCTCATAATCTGGCGACCATATACTTATTGAATCACCACCGATTCCTTCGCTTAGATATTTTGAATTAAACTGTTGTATGGATAAATTCTCTGGATTTTCGTAATAACTAAGGCGAATATTTTGAGTTGCGGATTTAGTGCCATTGTCCGTAGATTCCAAATAAAGTTCCAGATAATTAGAATAAGTTATTGAAGTAACAGGAGTTGCTTTAGATGCTTGACACTCAGCAAAATTAACTCCAGGAGTTGGATACGACGATGGAATAATCGAATGTAGATCACAGAGATCTGATTTTTGAATTATATTATTAAATTTAGGTTTCCAATTAGAAGTGTACTGAAATGAAATTCCCATATTTGTATCAGCAAAATTTATCAATTTATTTGTTTGAGAAACTGTAGGAATAATGGTGGGTGCCGATAGATTTGTCTTAACGTTTTGAATATTTCTTGAGTAAATTCCTATGATAATAAAAAAAACTAGCAAAAATCCAGCACCTACAGGAAACAGCGAAGAATGACTTTGTGGTGCTTCAATTGGTTTTTCGGCAGCATGTTCTCTTAGATGGAAAGTTATGTCTATAACAATTTTTAATAAAACGAGAAGTACAAGTCCCAAGATTGGTTCCTTAAATATCAGAATTAACCAACCGCTAAAAATAAGCGTAAGATGCATTACTATAATTCTGCTATAAGGTGCCCCCATTTGTTTTACAATATTTGTCCTTTTAGATTCTTGATTTCCAATGAAATTAGAGAAAAAGGATGCCCCGTGGCTTATAAGAAGTCCAATAATTGAAATTGAAATGTTGTTAAGATATGGTTCGATAAGTTTGAATGATGGAAAAAACGAAGAATAGGTTAGAACAGGTGTGAATATGCTAAAAATAAATACCAAATGTACCAACATAAACACACCATAATGAAAAATAAAAGCCGGAACAAACAGTATGCTCAAATAACCACTTATTTTTATGATTTTGAATATGTTGTAGAACCCAATAACTCCACTTTCAAGCCAGTAAAGAAAAATAATTTGAAAAAGATTCCAGTCAAAAAATAAAACCCCACCAAGCGGAATTGTATTTGCAACGATAAGAGACAAAACAGAGACTCGCTTAAATTTATCGGGTAATATTAAATTTCTCATATTGTTTATTTAGTATATACAATTAATGAGATACTGGTGGGCAAGGAGGGAGTCGGACCCTCATAGCCTTGCGACTATTAGTTTTTGAGACTAACGCGTATACCATTCCGCCACTTGCCCTTTTTTTAAAACTTCAAAATTGCGTATTCTGCCTTGAAAAAGTATGCCTTCTATTATATACTGTGAGTCTATGACAATTCAAGAAATTTATGATTTAGCAATAGAGATGGGAATGAGTGCAGACCCCCGCGGATCAGTAACCGTAAAAAAACTTCTTGAAAAAGCAAAAGAAGAGTACAAAGATTTATCCGAGAAGAAAAAAAAATTTTTTGATAAAGAAAATTTTGTAAATCCATATACAGACTCACGCATTTTATACGGTGATCCAAAAAAAGAAGTGAAGCGACTTATGGCGGGAATCGATGCTGACGTTGCAGATTTGCTTCTTGCAGATAGACTTACTCAAAAAGGAAAAGAAATTGATATGGTTGTTTCTCACCACCCGAGTGGACATGCTCTTGCAAGCCTTCATGAAGTAATGGATGTTCAGGTTGATATGTATGCCCAAGCAGGAGTACCTGTTAATGTTGCGCATTCGCTTTTTGAAGAAAGAAAATCCAAAGTAAAACGCGGAATAAGTCCCTTAAATCATAGCCAAGGTGTCGATGCGGCACGTCTTCTTGAAATTCCTTTTCTTGTAATTCATACGATTTGGGATAATCTCGGAAACAATTTTATGAAAGAATATTTGGATAAAAAATCGTTTGAAACAGTAGGTGAAATTCTGGATTACATAAATGAAATTCCTGAATTTACAGAGGCAATATATGGTAAAGCAGGACCAAGTATTGTTGCGGGTTCTGAAAAAATGAGGGCCGGAAAAATTGTTGTAAGTTTTACTGGAGGTACAAATCCTTCAAAAGAACTTTATACTGAAATGGCAAAAGCTGGGGTCGGTACATTAATTGAAATGCATGTTCCAGAAGATGCCGTTCAAGAACTTAAGAAATTACACATAAATGTTATTGATACAGGACATATGGCAGCAGATTCAATCGGTGCAAATATTTTTCTTGATGCTATTGAGAAACAAGGAGTGGAGGTCGTCCCCTGTTCCGGACTCATACGGGTCGTGCGAAAATAATATAATACCATATGATTTCAGTTAATAATTTACGAAGCGGTGTGTCTTTTGAAGAGGACGGCAATATATTTAAAGTCGTGTCTTTTGAGCATATTAAAATGGGGAGAGGAAGCGCGAATATTAAAGTTAAAGTTCGCAATTTAAGAAGCGGGTCAACGACTGAGAAAGGCTATACAAACGGAGCTTTCGTAAAAGATATTTATCTGGAAAAAAAGGAATTTCAATTTCTTTATAAAGATTCGGTATCGGCATATTTTATGGATCCAAGAACGTTTGAGCAGCTTTCTGTTCCTATATCAAATCTTCCGGGTCAAGAATACCTTTCTGAAGGAGGTACTGTAATATTACAGTTTTTTGGAGATGAGCCAATAGACCTGGTTCTTCCCCCAAAAGTGACAATAAAGGTAGTAGAAACGGTCCCCGGAACCAAAGGAAATTCTGCAAGCAATGTTTACAAAGATGCAACTCTTGAAAACGGTATCAAAACGCGTGTACCATTATTTATAGAAGAAGGAGATAGTATAATTGTTGATACTCGCGACGGCGGATATACAAAAAGAGCATAACAGATAAATGCATGAAGACTATCTATAAACAGATTTCCAGAAATAATATAGTAAGGTTACTTACGTCCACAGGATATCTATATTTTGCATTGTCCGTTATCTTTTCGCAGATAGCCTTTAACATGTTAAATATAGTCCTCATTTTTTTGGTTTTCTACATTACTTCGTCAAATTTCGCCGTATCCATGCTTGTTTTAACAATACTTGCCCCACAGATATTTTTGAGTTTTTTTGGTGGAGTTGTTGCCGATACAAAAAATAAAAAAAACATTTTAGTGTTTGGAAATTTTGCAAGAAGTATAGCCCTCCTAATACTTTTTGTTAGACCTTATTCTCTTCCTGTAATTTATTTTGTAACTCTTGTCGTATCCGTAATAACACAATTTTATGTTCCTGCAGAAGCGCCATTAATACCGCATTTGACGAAAAAAAAATATTTAGTCGCCGCCAACTCAATTTTTGGAATTGGATTATTTGGGTCAATTCTTATTGGGTATGTTTTAGCAGGTCCGGTTATTAATGGTCTCGGAAGAGCGGGAGCTTTCCTTTTTTTATCGGGAGTATTTTTACTAGCTGCGTTTTTTGCGTTACTTATCCCATATGTTCCTCGATTAAAAAAGAGAGATATTGTTGATGCTTTGGGTTTTTCCAATGTTCTTAAAGTTAAAAAATCTATAAGAGATGAGTTTTCCGAAAGCGCAAAGCTTTTAAGGAGTAAGAGTGGAGTAGGAAGTGCATTTTTTCTTCTTATATTTTCACAAGTCATCGTTTTGATCCTTGCAACGCTTGTTCCTGGATACGCAAAAACTATTTTGCAAGTTCCGGCAGAGGATTTGTCAATACTTTTATTTGCTCCCGCGGCACTAGGTATGATTATCGCAGCACTTTTTTTCGGAAGTATTTTCCAAAAGTCGGATAAACAAAAGATTATGACAATAGGCGTTTTTATCTCAGGAATTGTATTATTGTTATTTCCTCTTACTTCAAGAATAATTTCTCGGGATTTTGTACAATTTCTAAATCCGTTTTTGCCTGGATTTTTAAAAATTAACGTTTATCATTTCGTACTTCTTATTGCTTTTTTCGCAGGAATTGCAAACGCATTAATTTTTGTGCCAAGCCAAGCAATTATTCAAGAAAAAGTTCCTGAGAATTTTCGCTCCAAGATTTATGGATTACTTTTTGCTCTAATTGGAGCATTCTCTCTTTTTCCAATTATTATCGCAGGTGGAGTGGCAGATATTTTCGGAGTTGGAACAGTCCTTGTTTGTATGGGAATAGTCATTATTTTAATTGGGATAATAAGAAGCAAAATTTTGTTATTCAAGCTAAAGTTAGGACAATAGACCGGCTTGCAAATTATATGTGGATTATACCTTTTTTCATATTGCTCGTTTTATCGTTTTTTATTTTATTTATTCTTTCAAAAAGAGATTTTGTCTTACTTCGTAAAAACATTTCAGCATCTTTAATATTTGATTACATGTTTATTGCGCTTTTGGTAGCATTTATTATAGGTAGACTTTTATTTATTTTAGAAAGTTCTCAATTCTTTTTAATATCTCCCTTGCGTTTTATTCATGTCTTGCGCCTTCCGGGGTTTTCAATTCTTGGTTTTTTTATCGGAGGATTTTTTGCAGTGTTTTTTCTTTTTAGAAAAACAAAAGCGATATCTCGCATATTTGATATTTTTTCACTTTCTTTTTTTCCTCTTTTTACAGCAAGCATTTTCGGTTCAAAAATTTCATTTGGGCAAATAACAGTACCAATATTTTTTATTTTGTCAGTTATTTTATTTATTTTTTTGCTTAAGTCTCATGTCACATATCGCTTAAAAGATGGAAGTATCTCTGCGTTATTTATTTTGTTTGTTTCGATTTTTTCTTTTCTTATAAATTTTAATTTGCATACAAAACCGTTTATTGTTATGTTTACTCTTGTGCAATGGATAAGTATTTGTACCGCAATTTTTTCTATTGCGTTTTATTTTTTGAATCAGAATAAGCATTTAAATAAAAATGATTAGTCCGAATATTCTTTTTGAAGATGACGATATTCTTGTAATTGAAAAACCTGCAGGAGTAATTGTAAATAACTCTGATACCGCAAAAAATCTTTTGACAATTCAAGATTGGATTCAAGAACAATATAAGTTTCCCAAAATATTTACAGAAGAGAATAGTGAGTTTGAGAAACGTAGCGGTATTGTCCACAGGCTCGATAAAGAGACATCTGGAATTTTAATTATTGCAAAAAATCAAGAAAGTTTTGAAAATCTACAGAAACAATTTAAATCACACGAAGTAAAAAAAACATACATAGCTCTTGTTCACGGTGACGTAATACCAAAAACAGGCGAAATAAATGTTCCGATAGGAAGACTTCCGTGGAATAGAACAAGATTTGGAATTTATGCACAGGGAAGAGAATCGCAGACAAACTATCTTGTTTTAGAAACAAAAAAAAGCAATACAGATAGACAAAACGAAATTTTTTCATTGGTCGAATTATACCCAAAAACGGGCAGAACACACCAAATTAGAGTGCATATGCAACATATTGGATTTCCTATTGTTTCAGATGCTTTATATGCGGGACGCAAAACAAGTAAAAAAGATAGAAAAATATTAAAGCGGCATTTTCTTCATGCGTCAAAAATTTATTTTATTCATCCAAGAACAGGCAAGATATTAGATTTGACATCGCCTCTTCCTGCGGATTTAGTTGATTTTATTGACAGTCTTATCTAAACTTATCATATGCCTAGTAGTTTTTTGGGTGAGTTATTGCTTATTATAACAGCAGCTTTTATTGGTGGATTTATCGCACGCTCCTTAAAATTTCCACCAGTACTTGGATATATTGTAAGCGGTGTTATTTTTGGCGCTCTTGGAAGAAATATTTTCCATTCATATGCGTCTCTTGTTGATTTTTCCCAAATTGGTGTTTCGCTTCTTCTTTTTACATTAGGATTTGAGATTTCGCTTGATTCAATTAAAAAAACCAGCAAACGGATACTTTTGGTTGGTGTAGCTCAGGTATTACTTACAACACTTATTTTCATTCCGCTATTTTTGGCTACAGGAGAGAATATACAAGTATCACTTTTGTTTTCTATTATCTTTTCTTTTTCATCAACCGCGGTTGTTATGAAGCTTCTTGAAGAAAAAGGAATGCTTTCAAATTTTCCTGGAAATAATATTCTTATAATACTTCTTGTTCAGGATATGTTTGTTATCCCTACAATTTTTTTTGTTCCACTACTTTTTTCTCACAATGCCGTAGACACAGGTCAACTTTTGCAGTTTTTGGCATTTTCTGTTAAGCCGCTTATTATTTTCGTTTTAATACTTTTATTTAGCAAGCTTTTTCTTTCACGCGTTCTAAGTCTTGTATTCCGATATCCAAGCCATGAGCTTACAATCCTTGCAACAATATTTATTGCAGCTGTATCTATTGGCGCGCTTGAAACAGCTGGTCTTCCACAAAGCATAGCCGCTTTTCTTGCAGGAGTACTTATTTCAGAGCAAGGGAAAAATATGGCTCCTCTTTCAGAAATTAGACCGTTTAGAGATGTTTTGCTGGTGATGTTTTTTGTAACCACAGGAATGCTTTTAAATTTCAACTATTTTTTGTCTCATATTCCTCTTCTTTTAATTGTTTCCCTTATTGTAGTAGGATTAAAAATGTTTATTACATACGTAATTCTTAGGTTTTCACACTTTTCGCCATCGTCTTCGGTATTCATTTCTTCATACATTTCAAATACGGGTGAATTTGCTCCAATTATTGGTCAAATTGCTTTCCTTGGTGCTTTTATAAAACCTGATCAATATTATTTTCTTCTTTCGGTATTTATACTTTCACTTCTTTATATTCCGTTTTTTACCGGAAATTTGCGAAAAATTACGGAAAGACTTTCAAAAACAGGGCTGTTAAAAAAATTTATTAACGAGGAAAGCGGATATTATAAGGGATTTGCCGAAGAGAATTTAGTTGACCATGTAGTTATTTGCGGGCACGGAAGAGTAGGGAAGCAAGTTCGCAGTTTACTTGATGTAGCACATATTCCATACGTAGTAATAGATTTTAATAGAAAAATAATTGATGAATTGACGGGAATAAAAAAGTTTGCAATTTATGGAGATCCGACAGATGATGATGTATTAAAGTCTGGTTTTATTAAAAATGCAAGAGTATTGGTTGTCGCGGTACCTGACAGTTTTTCTCAAAAAAGAGTTATTAAGTCTGCGATAAAATTAAATCCAAAGCTTTCAGTTATCTGCCGTTCGCACATAGAAGACGATCGGTACGACTTAATTAATATGGGTGTTAACTCAATTATTATCCCCGAACTTGAAGCAGGGCTTAGAATTGGCGGAGAAGTTTTGGAACGGTTTGGAATATCAGGCGAGGAAATAAATCTCCAAATAAGACGCGTCAGGCGAAACCATTTGGCTTAAAACGGTATGAAAACCACATCAAAAAAATTTTCCAGTATATTTCTGTTACAAATTTTTTTAATATCCGTTTTTTTATTAGTTGTTATATCTATTAGTATTAAAGCACTAATACTCGTAAATGAAAGCACATTTCGTAACTCGTCATACACCGTTCTTGTGATTTCAAAAAAAGCTTACGTTATGCGAATTGATAATAAGCTTTCAACTCTTTCAATTCTTGCGTTGAAGGACAAAAGTGGTATTTCAAAAAATTCTATGTTAGAAAATAGCATTTTTTTGCATATTCCTCTTGACGGACAAATCACAAACGAGAAGGATCAGATAAATGATCTAAAAACACAATTACTTTCAGTTCAAGCCGTATTGTCAATCTTTGTTCCAAATCCATCTGTTCATCTTTTACAAATGAATTTATACGATTATCTTAAGTTATATTTTTGGGCAAAACAAGTTCCGAAACGAAATATCCACGAAAAAACAATACAAAGTATTTCTTCTTATAAAGATAATAATTCAGAGTTAAATATTATTATTTCAAATTTTTTTGGTGATCAGGATATTATTAATGAAAAAATAAGCGTGGAGATTGTAAATGGTACTGGGATAAATGGTTTGGGATCAAAAGTTGCTCAAATGCTGGAAAATACAGGATTTGACGTAGTATCTGTTAGCTCAACTGATGAGAATCGGTCATCAGCAATTTTTATAACAAAATCATCTAGTAACTCAAAAAGCTTACAAAAAATACAAAATCTTTTTCTTTTTGAGGCAAAAGAAGTAGAACAGGGGATAGCAGATATTAAAATTGTTTTAGGAAATGATATTTCCTCCAAGCTCAAAAACCTTGAAGAAAATTAGGTTTTAAGATATAATCTTTTAAATCTTTTCTATGACATTTTGGATTAGTGTTATTGCAATGTTTATTCTATCCCTCTTTTGGGCTATTTTGTCTCTTAGAAGGGAAATAAGTCACCCAAAAGAATTAAGGAAAGTTAAAAAAGACCTCGCCCGATCAAAAATACTCTTTAAAAGATAGGGCTAATCATTTATAGAAGATGTGGATAGGATGAATGGAGTAGCAGTAAATGATTGTTGGTTTTTAAATTTGGACATTTTTTTTGATTCTTTAATAAAGACTATCACAGTTTTCTCCGTAAGTGCTTTAATGCATGCCTGATATTCGTTACCACCTTTTATAAAAGTTATAAGCCTCATGCCGATACTGTCAGGGAGCATTCCTATATATTTTTTGTCGTACGATTGTATAAAAATTTTTGAGCGCTTTACAGCAAGACAAACTAAATCGCCGGGCTGAAGAAGAGAAAGCGATTTTTTGTCAGCTACATTTTTCAGTTCCACTGTTTTTGTTTTTCCTGTTTCTTCTATAAAAAGTTCGTCAAGCGGCATACTTGTGTTAGCGTTTGTGGTATCAGCGGATAGGGATTTTTTTGAGCCTTTTTGTTTTGACATCGTCTCAAGTTTTTTTAGATTTTTAGTGGCAATCGGGTTTGTTTTATCAAGCTGGATTACTTTTTGGTATGCATCTTTTGCTTGTTTAAACTTTGAGAGTTTTATAAGAGAAAAAGCAAGTCTGTTGAGGGTGTCGATATCTTCTGGATTTTCTTCCAACAGCCTAAAATTTATTTTGTAGGCGTCATTCCAATTGTTTTCCAAGGCGGACTTTATGGCTTGGTCTTTTAGAGGTATACTCATTATTGATCAAAAGTATAGTCTTTTGAATGAGATAAATTGTAAGTAATTTTATTGGAAAAGTCAATAGAAAAAGACTATAATGTACATCTATGTCAGGTCATTCAAAATGGTCCACGATTAAGAGGCAAAAGGGAGTAACCGACGCCAAAAAGGGTCAACTTTTCACCAAGCTTTCTTACGCAATAACAATTGCTGCAAAACAGGGAGGTATGGATTCTTCTACAAATTTTAAACTCAGGTTGGCAATTGATAAGGCTCGTGCTTCCAATATGCCGAAAGACAGTATTGAACGCGCCGTACAAAAAGCAAGTGGTGGGGAAAAATCGGAAATGGACGAACATATCTATGAAGGTTTTGGTCCCGGCGGAACAGCAATTATTGTGCAAACAATCACTGATAATAAGCAGAGAACTGTTTCAGAAGTAAAAAATCTTTTTGAAAAAAACGGCGGGAGTATGGGGTCTCAAGGCTCCGTTGCATATCTTTTTGAGAAACTTGGCGAAATAACAGTTATAAAAAGCGGTAAAAACGTTGACGAATTACTTGAAATAGGTCTTGATGTTGGAGCAGGAGACATGGATGAAGATGAATTAAGAGTTTATTTTTATACTAATTTTGCAGATCTTTTCAAAGTAAAACAGGCACTTGAAGAAAAGAATATTGTAGTAGAAGGAGCGGAATTAATATATAAGCCCAAGATAACAATTGAAGTTAGTCAAGAAGTTGGAGAAAAGGTTATGAATGTAGTTGAAAAACTTGAGGAACTTGATGACGTGCAAAAAGTTTATACAAATTTAGCATAATGACCAAACCACTTTCAATTTTTTTAGGAATAGATCCGGGAACCGGCCGTACGGGTTGGGGAGTTATAAAAAAAAATGACGCCGGTGGAACTAATCCTACAATAGAATATGTTGCTCACGGATGTATAGTTACCGAAAAAGAAGATACAATGCCTGAGAGATTACTTGTCTTACATAAAGAGCTTGAAGGTATAATTTATCAATACAAACCACATTGTCTTATCGTTGAACAATTATTTTTTGGTAGAAATATTAGGACGGCAATGTCTGTGGGGCAGGCAAGAGGTGTTGTAATGCTGTCTGCGGCAAACAACAGTCTTCCATTACTCGAGTATACAAGTATTTCCGTAAAACATTATCTTTCAGGAAGCGGAAAAACAGAAAAAAAAGATCTACAGGTAATCGTTAGGAGGCTTCTTAGTCAAACAAAAAGAAAATTATCCTTTAATACTAAGGATAAAGGGTTTGATGATTCGGCGGACGCGCTTGCTATAGCAATTCACCATGCGCTAAAGCTTGATGGGCATATATTTAACCACCCCGAGCCAAAGAAAAAAATCAACAAAAAGAAAATAAAGAAAATTTCTAAAGAAAAACCTCGGAAAAAGTAGGGGGAGACACACACAATATGGCATTAAATAAGATATTTACTTTTTTACTCCTTAACAAGAGACAAAAACTTGTTACGACGGTTATATTTTTATCTTTGTTCTTATTTTTATCAGAATTTTTTACGGGGTCGCAATTTATTTTCTTTGCTATTGCGCTTTCAATACTTACAAACATTTTTTTGTATCTGATATTGCGCGAAGACATAAAAAATACTTTTTATTATCCGATATTTATACTTCCTTTTTTATACACATTGGCGTTCAGTCTTTTTTATTCGCTTATTCCTGCACGAATTTTAACTAGGCTTATTCTTACCGGAGTATATGGATTCGGTCTTTATTCTCTATTTTTGACACAAAACATTTTTGCTGTTTCAGGTATTCGTACAATCAATCTTCAAAGAAGTGCGCGTATAGTTTCATTTGTTGTTACTATTGTCGCTTTGTTTTTCTTAATTAACATAAGTTTTTCTCTAAGGCTTCCAATTTACATTCTTCCGTTGCTTATTTTTACAGTGTCATTTTTTCTGAATTTTCAATCACTTTGGGCATATACTCTAGACACACAACTTTTAGGTGAAATCACAATTTCTTCAATTCTTATTTCATTTTGTGTTGCTGAATTGTCACTTATTCTAATAGTATGGCCTGTAAATGCCGCAATTTATTCAATTTTTTTGACCGGAATTTGTTATACATATATTGGACTTTCTCATGCGTGGATTGAAAAAAGACTGTTTAAGGGGATTTTATGGGAGTATGTATGGGTTGGTTTTTTATCCGTTTTAATTCTTTTAATTTTTTCAAAGTGGGGAATTTAAAGTTAAAAGTTTAAAATTTCTTCATCAAAAAAACTTTAGGTAGACAATAAAGTAGAGGAGTGGTATAGATTTTTTTGCTTCAAATGATATAGTTTGATAGTAAGCAGTAACTATCCTATAATTTATTTACATTTGCATGTTTGTGGAAAACTTTTTTATGATCAACAAGTACGCGGTATTAGTTTTCACGAGGCTGGAAGCTAAACTTTTCACACATTCGTCGCTGCGCTCCTCAGTGCAAGCACTTCATGATGACGTTTTTCGTGCCTAGGCACGCACTAATTGAGGCTAAAGTGAAAAAAATACGAAAGCTCTTCCTGTATAACAACTACGCCTACGAGTTAATAAATAATATAATAATCTAATAAAATCGAGGCTAAAAGGTTAAATTATGTTGTATTATCAAGCTAAATTGAATCGTTCTCACTTTACCGTTTAGCAATATTGCATTTGTCGATAGTCAGTTTATTAAAGTAACTGCTAAGGGGCACTTGAAACGCTATTTGCGCCCTCCCCGGAGGAGTGGCTTATTAGACGAAATGTTTTAAATATTATTTATCAACGAATTCTTTGCGACGTAACTTTATACTATAAGAGCAACGTGCCTTTCCCACTCAACGAGTAGTAACATATATTATGTCGTACAATAATACTTTTACGACATGATAGGGCGATTCGTGCGGAAGACACCTTTTGTAGTTTTTTCTCGATTTTGCAATAAAATTGATAATATTTTGTATGTCTATCCTTCTCTTATAAAACAATCCTCTTTTTTTCCACAAGGAATATAAAATTTTGCCCCTACCCTACTATAGGACATTTATCAATTTTTAATTATAAATTTTAATTTATAAATTAATTTTATTAATAAGTATTATTTTTGTTTAAACTAAATTAGGCGATAAATTACTTATCTCAAAAAAGAAAGGCCTCTTAAATCGCATCCTAGAGGTAAGCTTCAGAGTAAAAAGGACTTGGGAGACGGAAATTGTTAGGGAGCGATTAGTTTGTAGTCAATTACCATAAAAATCTTATTAATCAAATACTTATTGTTAAGTGTAAATCCTACTGCAAATTTATTACTTGCAGTACCGATAATCGCATCTTTAAAATTCGTGGGATCGGCAGCTCTTAATTTTGTTGCAATTGGATTATTATCAATAAAATCCCAAGGTTCAATGCCATTATTTAAATAAGATAATTGTTCGGTTGCTTTTGCCGGAGAAAGAGTTCCGCAGCATTCGCTCGCCGCAAGAGTAACCGAAACACTTGGCGCCATATATCCTTCAAGCGCGGCATAATTTTTTGACTTTACGCTGGCTTCGATATTTGCAATCGTTGCACTAGGATTTACAAAGTCGGATGTTCCTTGAGGAGGATTTGTAACGGTTGGTGTATTTGTCAGTTGTGCTGCCGTAGTTATTTGAATTTGAGGTTGTTGTGTGACGCTAGGGTTTTGAATGCTTAATGTTTTTTGCTGTGTTCCCCAGTAATAAGCCGTACCTACAATTCCAACAACTACAATTGTCGATACGATTCCAAGCAAAAACTTATTCATTAATTTGTATTATACGCTTGTCAAAATCGTTGTCAACCTGCCAGCTAGACATCTTATGTCGCAAAATGTTATAGTTTGGTAAGAGCAATATATGAAAGAAAACGCAATCGAACCTTTAATTCAAACATTCCTTGAATATTTAGAAATTGAGAAAAATGCTTCAAAGCTTACCACCAGAAATTATAGATTGTATTTAACAAGATTTAGCGATTGGCTTCACAAAGAATATCCCGGCAAAACAATTAATGATTTAAACATCGACATTATAAGAAAATATAGAGTTTACCTTTCAGGTTATGTGAATGAAAAACAGATGGGGTTAAAAAGGATTACGCAAAGCTATTACATTATTGCTCTGCGTTCTTTTTTACGGTTTTTGGTTCGAAATGATTATGATACGCTTGCTCCTGAAAAAATTGATTTGCCAAAAGGTGAAAGCCAGTCTCTCAAATTCTTGGAGCAAGAACATCTTAAAACACTTTTTGAAGCAGTGGATGTTTCAAAAAATGACCAGAAAAGTCTTCGGGACCGCGCAATTCTGGAAATGCTTTTTTCAACCGGTCTTCGTGTTTCAGAGCTAGTAAAGCTTAACCGTGACTCAATCAATTTTGATACCAGAGAGTTTGGGGTAATCGGAAAAGGTGGGCGTGCGCGTGTGGTATTTATGTCTGATAGTGCTTGCTTTTGGCTTTCAAAGTATTTTGAGATGCGGACAGAACCTTTCAAGCCGATTTTTATAAGATATGCAAAAGAAGTGATGGCTGAAAATAATGGTGAAAAAATGCGGCTTACGGCCCGCTCGGTTGAGAGAATTGTTGAAAAATATGTAAGGCTTGCGAGAATTCCTATAAAAGCAACTCCGCACACAATGAGGCACTCATTTGCGACAGATCTTCTTTCAAATGGAGCTGATATTCGTTCGGTTCAGGAAATGCTCGGACACAAAAACATTTCTACCACACAAATATACACCCACGTCACAAATCCGCAACTAAAAGAAATCCACCGCAAATTCCACCAGGGCAATAGAAGATAATATGGAAATTAAAGAAAAGATGCCATCTGTCATAAAAAATGCTGCAAGGGTTGGGCTTGCTACGGCTGCGCTTTCCGGAGGGGCACTTGTTTCTACTAACGAAAACTCTTTTGCCATACCGCAGACAAATCCTTATGAGTTAAAACTTGAAGACAATTTACAAAAAGGAGTTGATACTTCAAGTATGGTGTACAAAGTTATTGTTGGGGGAATAGCGCGTGACGGAGCGGATTTTCCTACGGAGTTTGGGTTTAATACCCATCTCTATGCAAATGCAGAGCCTGACAATTTGGACGTAAATAGATTTAAAAAAACCGTTGATGAATTGGTTGCAAATAACCAATCTTGGATAAGATTTAATATTCCCCGGTGGGAAGGATCTTCTCTTCTGAACGGGAAATTATTGTGGAATGAGGAAGAATTGAAAATTTTTGATGAAGCAATTGATTACACATACAATAAAGGATTGCAAACCTTTTTAGTTGTAAGTCCTCCTTCGGTTGAGGCTAATTTTTCTAAGGACGGGTATACAAAAATAACACATGATTATTTTACTACACTTGCGATGCGTTACAAAGATAAAATAAATATTTGGCAAATTAATAATGAAATTGATCTTCATAGCCCTGCGGATTATTCGGAGAATACATTTGAAAAACGTGATCAGGAGTTTATTTTATCTCATGTAAGGGCGGCAAGCGATGCAATTAGAGCCATTGATCCAAGCGCTACGATTACCGTCAATGTATCAGGTTGGCCCATGAATGATAAAACGCAGGAAAATTGGGAAAAATTCATAGAACCTCTTCTTCCATACATAAATGTAGTTTCACTAGATTTGTACCCTGATGGAAATACCGAGGAGATAAAAAAACTTCCAATTCGTGTGGAAGAAATTCGCAGAAAATTTAAGCTTCCGATTTACATTTCGGAAACAGGGATATGCACTGTAGGCTGTGATTTAAATAATTTAACACAAAAAGATATTATTACCCAAACAATTCATGAGCTTCTAAAGGCACGGCCAAATGCAATAATTATTTATGAATATACGGATGAACTTAAGCATGAAGACTTTCCTAAAAGGCCAATTAGCGATCAGGTTCAAGGAAGCTTTGGAGTTACCAGAATGGACGGAAGCAAAAACCCGGGTTTTGAAGAAATAATCAGAGCTATGCAGCCGCAGTTTAATAAAGTTGCCAACAAACTTTCTGACAGCAGGTAATCCTATAATTCTAAGGAACCTATTTTACTACAGGATATTTTGAGTTTACTCCACTCTTTCTTCGGAATAGACCTGTAATTATTAAAATCTTAACGGGTTTGAGATGAGGCTTGTTTTGCTTGGGCTTTCTATATCTTTAGGGTGTATAACTCTAACTTCTACTCCTTTTATTGTTGTTGGGGCTCTGAAGGTGTATTCGTCTGGCTTGATTACTATTGATTTAATATCTATTCCCGGAACATGATGAAAAAGTCCAAGCCTTGCGAAGACATCTGGTTCTTCAATTATTCCTGAAATCAAAGCTAATCGTGCCGCGGTCTGACAATCTGCAAGTTCTTTTTTTAAGGCAGTCTGTAAATATGAATAAACGTCAAACAGAGTTTGCTGTCCTGTAACGTCGGCTGCTTGAGGAAACAATGGAATAGTTGTTGCTTTGTCGGGAGATGTGGTTATGGCTTCATCCAGAGCATCAAATGCTGTTTCTATAAATCCTGTTTTTGCGGTAGCTTTTAATGCATCTAAGGATTCTATGATTATGTCTCTGTTTTTTTCAAAAAAAACATCGGACCCTACGTCAACCCCAGATTTAAATTGAGTAACAAGATCTCCAAACGCGGTGTTTGAATAAATAGGAACATCATTCCAAACAGCTCTTAAAACTTTTCTTTTTGCACTGTATGCTGACGCTTTTCTTTCAATTGTTAATAAATCTTTTGGACTATTTTCTGCTGTCATAACTTTTAATATATAGATTAAATAATATTTAGTTCGATTAACTTTAACCCTGATCAAACGGTTTTACAACAAGCGAAACAGTCGGATATTGATGTCCTGGTGAATATAAATATTTTGCGTCAATATTTGGTATTTTTGTAGGTAATAAATAAAATAGTCTTCCGTCCGGCGTATGCGTTCCGTTTGCCATTCTTGCTGCAACAGTATCAGAAAAACCTAAAAGCGGAACATCTTCTCGTTCAAGCGATGAAAGAATATCGTTGCAAGCTTTTACTACTCCCGCTTCTCCGGCACTAATAAGCTGTTTTAGTGCAAAGGCAAAAATATCATCATATCTGCCATCCAGTGTTAATGAGCGATTTGTTACCGGTATTTCTTTTTTTAGTTTTTTGTTTGGTTTCACAGCGCTCAAAAGATTATTGAATACTTTTGCGCTAAATTCTACTCTGGAGTTAAACATAATTGCGCAAAGTGCATTCTGAAGTTTTGGAGCATATTGTTCAAAGTAATCATAAGATGCACAATCTGCTCCTGTATTATGGTGGGAGACAAGAATATCTAAATCATTCTGGTATTCTTCTGCCGGTTTTTCTCCATGTATCTTTACGGCTAATTCTCTATTAATAATTCCAACCAATAAATATCTTGATTCATATCGAATATCTGCCGGATTTCTTTCACCGGTTTTATATAAATTCCATTCTTCAATTGACATGGAAAGGATTATAACCTATGGCATGCTGAATGTGAAGAAGGGATTGCTAATTCAGGCTACCTTACAAGTTGTGCCCGGCTGGCGAAGCTGGAAGCTATTTGATAAACGGGATAAGGCTTAAATAAAGATTATTTTTTTAAATACTTTTCAAAAAATTCCACCGAACGTTGCATGGCAAGACTAAATCCTTGAGATAAATTGTGGTCTGCCCCTTCATAAGTATAAAGCTCGACAGTTTTTCCAGCTTTCTTTAAATCATCATAAAAGCTTTTGGAAAATGACAAAGGTACTTCTTCATCCGCTAAACCGTGATGGAGTTCTATCGGACCGGAGATATCGTTTAAAAAATAATGAGGGTCAATTGATTTCCAGAACGGAGAGTTTTGAGAAGGATTTCCGTATTTTTCCACAAGCTGCTTTCTTATGCTTGTAACGTGCGCTTGCGCCTCGCTTGTTGAAGGCCTGAACGGAACAGCGCGTACCCATCGTGTCAGCATATCGTCATATGTTCCTACAACCCCTGACCAAATAACCCCGGCTTTTATGTCACGGTCTATAACCATTATACGCATGGTAATGTTGCCACCAAGTGAATGGCCCCACATGCCTATTTTTTGAGGATTTACTTCTTTAAGTTTTTTTACAGAAGACAATGCATTTAGTACATCTGTTGTATACGCCGGAGAATAATACGCACCTTCCGGTTTTCCTTCGGAGTTTCCGTGTCCTCGGTAATCAGGTTTAAAAACAACGTATCCGTTTCTTGCAAAACCGTCAACGTACGCAACGTATCTTTCGGTTGTTCTGTACTCTTCCGGAGGAATATATCCGTGATTAAAAATAATTGCAGGAAAACCTTCTTTCGGTTTGTCACTGTCTGGTATGGTAAGAAGTCCGTAGATTTTTAATCCTTCAGAGAGATAAGAAGCGATGTATTGTTTATAGTTGCTTCCGGAAGCAAGAGTTTCCTCAATTTGAATTTGACTTCCGGGGTAATTTTTCTTTCGCATTGCAGAAATCATCAATGGATTTATTTCTGTTACTTCTTCCAAAACTTGCGGTTCTTGCGAATTTTTTTTAGGATATTTAGTTTTTGGTATAAAAATTAGAAGGAGAATAACAACAAGAATAAAAAAAACAATTCCTACTGTAATTTTGTATTTCATAAAATAACGAATGTTCTAATTGTACTTGTGTGTTTTGTCCGAGTCAAGCTTATAATAGTGTTGCTTTGGTATAATTAAAAGATGAAAAGAATTTCAGTTATTTTTATTTTTCTATTTTGTGCCGGTCTCTCTATAGCTATTTTTATTTTTTTAAGTTTTAAAAATGATGCTATACAAAATATTTCTAAAGACGAAGTGCAAAAAGCTTCTCCAATCCCCAAAGAAAATAAAGTAAATGAAATTATTGGCTTTTTGCCATATTGGAATCTTTCGGGTGATTACGAAGTTTTACCCCAAAATTTTACTAAAATTATTTACTTTGGACTTGCTGTTGATAAAAATGGAGATATTTTAAAAAGAGGACCCGAATGGCAAATGTTTAATTCAAAAAAGTTCTCTTCCATAAAAAATGATGCTCAAAAATCCGGAACAAAAATTATTCTTGCTCTTACAAATTTTGATAATGCTTCTATTAATTACTTGATACAAAACACATCTGCTACTGAAAATTTTATTTATCAAACAGAAAGTCTTATTAAGGAAAACGAACTTGACGGAATAAATTTTGATTTTGAGTATCAACAAGGCACTAGCATTCCTTCGTCATCTGCTCTATCGGATTTTTTTAAAAAAGTAAACAGCAGGCTTAGAATTTATTATCCGTCATTTTCTCTTTCGTTTGATGTTTCCGGCAGGATAACAGAAAAAAAAGATTTTTATGATGTTCGGACGTTAGGTGATGTGTTCGATTTTATTATTCTCATGGGATATGACTACCGGACTGCGAAATCAGTTTGGGCCGGTCCTGCTGCACCAATTGATGGTGAGGTAAATGATCATACTATTCGGGAATCTGTTGAATATTTTGTCAACAAAGTTCCTTTTGAAAAACTAGTTCTTGGAATTCCGCTTTACGGATATGAATGGGAAACTCTGGACGCTCGTCCTAAAAGTTCTGTGGTTGGAAAAAAAGGCGCAGTTGCAACGTACAAACGAATATTAAAGCTTCTCTCTGAAAATGCTTCAATTTCTTCATCGTGGGATGAAAAGGCACGTTCTCCATGGTTTTCTTATAAAGAGAATAATGTATTAAAGCAAGTTTATTATGAAGACAAAAAATCTATTGGCGAAAAAATCAATTTTGTAAAAGAAACAAAGTTGGGAGGAGTTGCTTTTTGGGCGCTTGGATACGAGGGAAATAATTCTGACATTTTTAACACACTCCGGTAAATTGCTTTTTATAAATTTTATCTTTACAATTCTATAACCGTCTATAACCGTGAAAAAAAAGAAAAAAACAATCCACAGGAAATTATTGGTTTCCAAAAAAGAAACTTTCCGGCATGTATATTTTTTACTTGCAATTGTAATTTTTGGATTCCTTGTGGTGCAATTTATTAACAAATATAGTGCACAAAAAAATAATTCTACAATTTTTACTTTTGATGAATATTCAAGAGGAGGAGGAATTTTTAACCGCCGGCTCTGGAAAATTTTGAAAAAAACAGGAGACTCAAATCTTGTTCCTGTTGTTTTTAGCGGAAGCAGGAAGACAAAAAAAATAGCTCTAACTTTTGATGCCGATATGACTTATTCAATGCGGCAAAATATTATTTCGAGAGTATCAAAAGGAGCTTACGACAGAAGGATTACCTATATTTTGCAGAAAACAAATACACAAGCAACATTATTTCTAACTGGTTTGTGGATAGAAAATTATCCTGAAGACGCAAAAATTCTTGCAAAAAATCCTCTTTTTGAATTAGCAAATCATTCATATTCTCATCCTGCATTTTATGGTTATTGCTACGGACTTTCACAAATTGCAAAAGATGGAGCAAGAAAAGAAATAAGGCTTACGCAGAAATTATTAAAATCTGTTGCGGGCGTTGAGGGAATTTTCTTCCGCTTTCCAGGTGGATGCTATTCTCAAAAAGATGTTAATGTTGCGGAAAGCGAAGGTCTTGTTGTTGTAGCTTGGGATGTCGTAGGCGGAGATGGATTTAATTACAATGCAGAAAGCATAAAGCGAAATGTGATTGATAAAACGACAAACGGTTCTATTATTGTTTTGCATATGAACGGTGCGCCAAATGCTCCTAGGACCGCTGATACACTTTTTGAAATTATTGAACAATTAAAGAATAAAGGATTTGAGTTTGTTAAGTTATCAGAGCTTCTGGAGTTTTAAGAGGCTTGCTTTTTTGCAGCTTCAATCAAATTGCTGAATAAGTACGCAAGGTTAAGCGGTCCTACTCCGCCGGGAGTTGGCGTATAGTACGAGGCAACATTTTGGATTTCATCTTCATCATAATCGCCTACAAGTTTTCCTTTATCATTTCTGTAAATCCCTATGCCGATTAGTATAACTCCGGGCTTGAGGACTTCTTTTTTAACAAGTTTTTTACCAACAGCTGTTACAATAATGTCCGCCTTTTTTAATAAGTCATTTTTATTTTTTGTTTTGCTGTCAACTACAATTGGATCAAGGCCAAGTGAGAGTAGCTCACGAATAACCGGCATGCCTGCTGTTTCGCCTTTGCCAAGTATCAAAATAGATTGATTTAACAGGCTAACTTGTAACTTTGTGCGTGTTGTCACCTGAAGTGCATGAGTGATAATATCTATCACAGCCAGCCAAACAGGTACTTTATATAAAGAATCATATCTAAACCCATCAATATCCTTCTCTTTTAAAATTCCCGAAATTACATTTTTAGAGTTTATATTTTTTGGCATTGGGCGTTGGACAATTATTCCGTGTATCGTACTGTCATTGTTTAATCGACGAATAGTTTTTAGTAGTAACTTTTCTGGTTCGTCAACAGATAAATTTATTAGTTCCGTTTTGATGCCAAGCGTGTCTGCCAGTTTTAGTTTCTGTCCTACATAAGTTGCCCAAGATTCTTCGGATCCAAGAGTTATAATTGCAATTTTTGGAAAGACTTTTTTGTTAGCAAGTTTTTCTACGTCTTCTTTTATTTTTGCAATGATAGGTTTTGCCAATTCTCTTCCGCTTATAACCATGGAGCTAATTATATCAAAATGAAAGATTTGAAGATGTTTAGAAAGGTGCTATTCTTGTCCACCGAGTGTTGTTGCGGATGCGACTTTATCCGACTTGTCAGAAAATCTCATCAAGATTACGCCTTGCGCATTGCGCGATAAAAGCGGTGTTGAAGAAAGAGGAATTTTTACAACCTGCCCTTTTTTGGATGTTATTATTACTTCTCGGTTTTCTTTTTCCAAAACATTTGAGAATACAAGCTTTCCTGTTTTTTCAGAAATGTGTGCGACGCGGACTCCCTGCCCTCCTCGTTTTTGATTTCTTACTTCTGAAACTTTAGTTCTTTTGCCAAGACCATTTTCTGCAATTACCAAAAGTTCGGCTGTTTTACCTCCTCCTGAAATAAGATCTAGACCAACTACTACATCATCTCCGATAAGTTTTATTCCGCGGACTCCTTGACTTGATCTTCCCGTAGAACGAACTTGTTTTTCATTAAAGCAAATTATTTTTCCGTTTTTGGTAATAAGAAGGATATCATCTTCCCCGCTTGAAAGTTTTGCCCATTCAAGCGCATCGTCTTTATCAATCTTTATTGCAATTATTCCACCCCGTCTTATATTTTTGAAATCGTCAATTTTTGTTTTCTTAATCACCCCTTTTTTGGTTGCCAGAAAAATATACGTGTTTGCGGCTTTTTCTTTTGGATTGTATGTCAAAATGCTTTGGATTTTTTCGCCTTGAGTTATGTCGAGCAAATTTACAATCGCTTGTCCTTTTGAAACGCGGGAAGCTTCGGCCATTTCATAAACCCTTGTTTGGTATACTTTTCCAAGGTTTGTGAAAAAAAGTATAAAATCGTGAGTTTGCGCGTAAAGTATATGGTCTATCGCGTCTTCTTCTTTTGTTGTCATGCCGCGTACTCCTTTGCCGCCGCGAGCTTGGGTTTTAAAGCTTGCCATGCTTTGGCGTTTGATATATCCGGTTTGCGTAATAGTAATAACAGTCGGTTCGTTTTGAATAAGATCTTCTTCTGAAAATTCGTCAACCTTTGATTTGTAAACGCGGGTTCGTCTTGCATCAGCGTATTTCTCTTTTATTTTTTTCAATTCGTCACCGACTACCTGAAGCATTTTTTTAGGATTTGTTAGAAGTTCTTCAATATAATCTATTAACTCTTTGGTCATTTTCCATTCATCCTCCAATTTTTCCCTCTCAAGACCCGTAAGACGTCTCAGCTGCATGTCAAGAATTGCATTAGCCTGAATTTCTGAGAGCTTAAATCTTGTGATAAGTTTTGTCCTTGCCTCATCAACATTTTTTGACTTTTTAATAATTTCAACAATTTCGTCTATATTGTTGACCGCGATAATAAGCCCATCTAATATATGAAGTCTTGCTTTTGCTTGTTTGAGCTCAAATTCACTTCTGCGTGTAATGACGGTAAAGCGATGATAAATATATTCATCAAGCATAACTTTAAGATTTAAGGTTCTCGGCACTCCGTCAACCAAGGCAACTATGTTTGCGGGGAAAGACGTTTGCAAGGAAGTCAGCTTAAACAAATTATTCAAAATTTTTCTCGGAGAAACATCACGTTTTAACTCTATGACAACGCGAATTCCCTGTCTGTCCGATTCGTCTCGAAGGTCTGATAGTCCTTCAAGTTTTTTATCTTTTGCAAGTTCTGCAATTCGCGCAACAAGCACAGATTTATTTACTTGATAAGGGAGTTCCCGGATTATAATTGCGTTTTTGCCCTGACCTATATCTTCAATTTCAGCAATTCCACGAATTAGAATTTTCCCGCGACCCGTTCTATAAACATTTTTAATTTCATTTATGTCAAATATCGCACCACCAGTAGGGAAATCGGGTCCCTTAACAAATTCCAAAAGCTGATCTACCGTAACGTCTGATGTTAGCGAGAAAGAAGGTTTTAAATGTTGAATTTCTTCATCTGTCATTTGGGTGGCGTCTTTTTGAACACGCGCCCCTTCAATTTTTTGGTGAGTTGTATTGCTGATAGTAAAAATTACAGCGTCAATTATTTCACCCAGATTATGCGGTGGAATTTTTGTTGCCATGCCAACTGCAATTCCTTCGCTTCCCATAAGAAGCAAATTCGGAAGTTTTGATGGGAGATAAACAGGTTCTTTTAGAGTTCCGTCAAAATTGGGAATGTATTCAACGGTATCTTTTTCAATATCAAAAAGCATCTCTACAGCAAGGTGAGTAAGTTTTGCTTCCGTATAACGCATTGCGGCGGCGGAGTCGCCATCCATAGAACCAAAGTTTCCTTGACCATCAACCAATGGATATCGCATTGAAAAATCCTGCGCAAGGCGGACAAGAGAATCATAAATTGCCATGTCTCCGTGCGGATGGTATTTACCCATTGTTTCTCCGACAATTTTTGCGCTCTTTGCATATTTTGCGGCGGGATTCAAACCCATCTCATGCATTGCAAAAAGAATTCTTCGATGTACCGGTTTTAGTCCGTCTCTTACATCCGGCAGTGCACGTGAAACAATAACGCTCATTGCGTAGTCAAGATACGCTTTTTTCGCCTGATTTGTTATATCAATCTGTTCTAATTTTCCAATTTCACTCATATTAATAAAATTTACAATTTCTAATTTACAATTTTCATTGAATTGTTAAATAATCAATTTTAAATTGAAAATTTATTGTAAATTGAAAACTGAAAATTAAAAATTACTTCTTACCCATTCCTTTCCTGATTTCTTCAATTGCTGTTTCTCGACCTTTCCAGTCTTTTAGTTTTACCCACTTACCTTTGTCAATTGATTTATAATTTTCAAAAAAGTGCCTAATTTGCGCTTTTAGAATTTCCGGAACATCGGGTAAATCGTTAAATATTGAATATGCATCGCCTGTTACTGCCGGAACCGCAATTATTTTTGCATCAATTCCTGATTCATCTTCCATTTCAAGCATTCCGATAGGTTTTGACGGAATTACAACTCCGGGAACAACTGCTTGTTCGGACAGAACTAATACGTCGACAGGATCCCCGTCTTCGCTTAATGTTGCTGGAACATAACCGTAATTTGCCGGATAGAACATTGCTGTAGATGAAAATCTGTCCACAAACAATACTCCGCTTTCTTTATCAAGCTCATACTTAACACTTGTTCCTTTCGGAATCTCTATAAAGACGTTTACAACTTCTGGTGCATTTTTCCCTGCTGTTAACTTCATAAATTAATCGTCACCTCCTTCAGGAAATCTAATCTGAATTTGTTCTAGCTGGTCTCTTTCAGGCCTTACCATAATATCTCTCATGTCGGGTTTTTCAGCATTATCATTTGCATTAAACCAGTACTGTGGTTTTAACTGTTTATCCCCATTTGTGCTATAAAGGGTGCTTCTAAAACAGGAACTCGATTCTCTCAACCGAATTTCAGTATCTTGTTGAGATCTATAACCGAAGGGCTCCAATGAAACCTTTAATATTTTGAAACCTTGTCGATGCAACTCAGCTCCATTAATTGCAAGTCCAGGTACATCCCCGCTCAGAACAAATGCTTTATTATCATATCCTCCTCCAGGTTTATCTTCTAGAATTACGGTTAACTTTCCGACATCTAGAACATCAACCGCCCACGTGTTTATGCCTTCAGGAATTTCTTCAGTCGGTACTATCGAATACCATCCCTCGTTTTGTTGTAATTGTTCTCTCGATTCCATATTAAATATCTAAATTGGCTAATTATATATCAAGATTGGCTAACTTCGCATTTTCTTGTATAAAGTGTTTTCGAGGTGGGACTTCTTCACCCATAAGCATTGTAAAGACCGCGTCTGCTTCTTCAGCATCCGCGACATTTATTTTTATAAGAATTCTGTTTTTCGGATTCATGGTTGTTTCCCAAAGCTGTTCAGGATTCATTTCTCCAAGACCTTTATATCTCTGTATTGAATAATTTTTTCCTGCAGAACCTTTTAAAAGAATGTCTTTTTCATCATCTGAATAAATATAATGTTCTTCTTTGCCAAATGAAAGCTTGTAAAGAGGAGGTTTTGCAAGATATAAATATCCTGCGTCCACAATTGTTCTCATGTGCCTGTAAAAAAATGTAAGAAGAAGAGTTGCGATATGTTCTCCGTCTACATCGGCATCAGTCATAATAATAATCCGGTGGTACCTAAGTTTTTCAATATTTGTGCTGTCTCCTATTCCCATGCCCAGAGCAATTATCATATCTTTCAAAGATTCAAATTCCACGATTTTGTCAAGCCGCGCTCTTTCGGTATTCAAAATTTTTCCTCCAAGCGGAAGAATTGCTTGGAATTTTCTATCCCTTCCCTGCTTGGCGCTCCCTCCTGCCGAATCTCCCTCAACAATATAAAGTTCTGAAATACTTGGGTCTTTTTCCTGACAATCAGCCAATTTTCCCGGCAGCGATCCACCTTCAAACGCCCCCTTGCGAAGTATTGCGTCTTTTGCGGCTCTCGCGGCAAGTCTTGCTTTAGCGGCAAGATAACATTTATTTAAAATGCTTCGTGCTTCAGACGGATTTTCTTCAAAAAAAGTTTCAAGACCCTCTTTGACAATTGCTTGAACAAGAGGTTGGATTTCAGAATTTCCGAGTTTTCCTTTTGTCTGACCTTCAAACTGAATATTGTTCTGCTCCATTCTAATTGCAATAACTGCTGAAAGTCCTTCGCGGGTATCATCTCCTGTTATGGAATCGTTTTCGCTTTTGAAAGCGCCGATTTTTTTACCGTAGTCGTTGATCGCACGAGTCAACGCCATTCTGAATCCGGTAACATGAGTTCCTCCGTTAACGGTATTTATGACGTTTACAAAACTTTCAAGATTTTCGGCGATCCCGTCGTTGAATTGAAGCGCTACTTCAACCAAAACGTCATCTACTTCCTTTTTGATATACACAGGAGTATGAACAGTTTCTTTATTTTCGTTAAGTTTTTTAACAAGCGAGATAATTCCTCCCTCAAAATAAAGATGTGTTTCTTTGGGTGTTTCGGGTCGCATATCATAAAAATGAAAATAAAGCTTTGAAACAATATAGGCTCGTTCTCTTATCATTTTCATTACCATATGGTCGTCAAACTCTATTGTTTGAAAAATTTTATCATCAGGATAAAAAGTTACTGCGGTTCCCGAAGTTACATTTCCAAGCATTGGAATGTCATGGTCTAAAAGGTATGAATCAGAAAATTTCATTTGCGCGACATCTGACTTAGGCTTGCCTTTTTCGTATTCCTGCCGGTGAAGTTTTCCTTCGCGTCTTACTTCAACCCACATTTTGGTCGATAAAGCATTGACAACAGAGCTTCCTACTCCATGAAGACCGCCTGAAACCTTATAAGCGCCTCCTCCGAATTTTCCTCCCGCGTGAAGTTTTGTCATGACAATTTCAAGAGCAGACTTTTTATAACCCGCAACAGTATCTACCGGGATACCACGTCCATCGTCAATAACTGTTGCCGAATTATCCTTATTAAGAATTACCCAAATATTTTTTGCAGATCCAGCCAGACTTTCATCAACTGAATTATCAATTATTTCCCTAAGACACTCATGAAGACCTATCACATCTGTTGAGCCGATGTACATTGCGGGGCGTTTTCTAACAGGTTCTAGGCCTTCTAGAACTTGGATATTTTTTGCTGTGTAATCTTGTTGTTTTGCCATTGTAGACTATCCATTGTAGCAGAAAAAAAGATTATTTTGCAAGTCAAAAAAGCCTAATTCGTCAAGATGATAGTGTTTGTATTAGTTATCCTATTCGCCCTTCAAGAAAACCCCGTTCTTTTAAGAACGGGGATGAATTGAAGTAAGAAAACATCTTCCTTAGGGGAACTCTAGCTTTATAGCTAGAGAAGATGTTATTGAATTTGTGAAATTAGGCTGTAAATAGGTGTGATTACAGATATAATAAGGAAAGCTACGGATACACCCAAGACAATAATAAGAATAGGTTCTATTGATGTTGTCAGCATCTTGACTCTTGCATCTAAATCTCGTTCAAAGTATTCAGACATTTTTAAAAGGCTTTCATCTATTTTTCCCGTTGATTCTCCTACTTTTAACATTTGTACTAAAAGCGGAGGAAAAATATTTTGATATTGCATTGCCGCAGATATAGTTACCCCTTTTTCTACGAGAGCCGCTGAGCTTTTTACAGCTTGACGGTAGTAATAATTGTTTGCAACATTTGCGGCGATATTTAAAGCTTCAATAATCGATGTACCTGATGTGATAAGAAGAGAAAGAGTACGGGTTATCTCATCAAGAGTTGATAATACAAAGATTTGCCCAAAAACAGGTAGTTTTATTTTTACCTTGTTAGTAAATTTTATTCCAAAGTCTGTTTTGGTAAATCTTTTAATAAAGAAGATTGCCGGTCCAATAAGAATTAAAATTATTGGCGTGAAAGTTGTAAAGAGTTTTGAAATACCTAATACAATTTTAGTCGTTGCCGGAAGAGGAAGATTAAGGTTTTCATATAATTGCCCAAGTTGTGGAATTACAAAAATATTCATAATAACAATAACACCAAAAACACCAGAAACAATAATAATTGGATAAAAGAGCGCGGAACGGATAGTCTTTTTTAAATCTTCTGACTTTTCCATGTTATCGGCAAGTCTTAATAAAACCTTGTCAAGAAGACCTCCGCTTTCAGCGGCTTTTATAAGAGCTATATAAACGTCTGAAAAAACTTCTTTGTGTGCTTCCAGTGCTTTGGAAAAACTACTTCCGTCAGATATTGAAGAAATTATATCGACTATAACCTCCTGCATTTTGGGTTTGTTGTTTTGTTCTCTTAAGATATTCAAGGATTCAACAAGCGTGAGGCCAGTCATGGTCATTGATGAAAGTTGTCGTGTAAAAAGAACAATATCTCCGGTTTTTACTTTTGTGAAGTAGGAAAAAATAGGAGAGTTTGATTTTTCAAATTTTGCGATTTTAAGGGGTGTTGATTGGCTTGTTCGAAGGAAATCAAGAACTTCCTTTTCATTGTTTGCTTCAATTTTACCTGTTTGTTTTTTACCATCTTTGTCAATGGCGTGGTATATAAATTCCATACTAACCAATAAGCCGGATAAAGGAGTCTTGCCTAAGCGCGTATTGTTGTGCAACTTCAAGAGCAACCTGTCCTTGTTTTACAAGATTTGCAAGTGAAACTTCAAGCGGTATCATTCCCGCGTCTTGAGAATTTTCGATAATAGAGTCAAGCATGTGAGTCTTGCCATCGCGAATATTTGATTTAACTGCATTTGTTCCAAGAAGTATTTCGGTTGCAACTACTCTCCCTCCATCAAGTCTTGGAATAAGCCTTTGGGAAATAATTCCTTCAAGAGTTTCTGAAAGTTGTGTTCTAACTTGGTTTTGTTGGTGTTCCGGAAAAGCATCAATTATACGGTCAACGCTTTGTGCTGCAGAATTTGTGTGAAGAGTTGAAAAGACCAGATGCCCTGTTTCGGCAATGGTTATGGCCGATGAAACACTTTCAAAGTCGCGCATTTCACCAATTACAACAACATCAGGATCTTGCCGCAAAGCGCTCCTTAATGACTCATCCCAAGAGTGTGTGTCAGATCCAATTTCTCGTTGGGAAATAATACTCTTACCTTTACCATAAATATATTCTATTGGATCCTCAATAGTAATAATGTTTGCAGCCTGGTTCATATTTATTTCGTTTACTATTGAAGCAATCGTAGTTGATTTTCCATGTCCCGTTGGGCCTGTTACCAAAATAAATCCTTGCTTAAGTCCTGAAAATTTATGACAAATTCTTGGGAGCAAAAGCTCCTCAATGGTTCTTATTGCTGGCGGAAGAAGACGGAATGCGCCCGCAACAGTATTTCTTTGATAATATAAATTTATCCTAAATCTTCCTTTTTCTCCATAGTCTCCTCCGCCATAAGCGTAAGAAAAGTCAATACTTCTGTTTGCAGAAAATAACTGTTGTTGAGCTGCGGACATGATAGGTTTTACAAGGTTTTCAATGTCTAAATTTGTGAGAATTGGAAATGTTGCCAGCGGACTTAGTCTTCCGTCAATTCTAATTATTGGGCTGCTACCCGATATCAAATGTAGCTCCGATGCTTTATTTTCAATCGATTTTTCAAAAAGTTCTTGTATAGTCATATCAGCTATTCCCCATTAAATATTTACAATTACTACCTACTATTCACTATAGCCTATTTAGTATTCCCTATCCACTATTTTCTAGAGTTATGCTTGCGCTACTCTTAGAATTTCATCAATCGTTGAAACCCCTTCCAAGACTTTTAGGTATCCATCCTGTTTCATAGTTATCATTCCCTCTTCTACTGCCTGCTTCTCAAGAGTATTGCTGTCTGATCTTTCGAGTATCAATTTTGAGATTTTTTCAGAAACAACTAATACCTCATATATTCCAACTCTACCAAGAAATCCTGAGTGTCCGCAATAGTCACATCCCTGGCCTTTAAAGAGTTTTACGTCTTCATCCTTTGCAGTCATAAGAGAGCCAAGAGTTTTTCTAAGTTCGAGAACTAACTCTTTTGGCGGAACATATGTAGTTTTGCAATGGGCACAAATTTTTCTGGCAATTCGCTGTCCCATAATCGCATTCATGGTTGATGCTAAAAGAAAAGTTTCGGCTCCCATATCAATTAGTCTTGGAAGGGCGCCTGCCGCGCTTGATGTATGAAGTGTTGAGAATACCAAGTGACCGGTAAGAGAGGCTTGTATTGCAAGCTCTGTTGTTTCTTTGTCCCGGATTTCTCCGACAAGAATAATGTTTGGATCCTGGCGCAAGAAAGCGCGCAACCCGGTTGCAAAAGTGAGTCCCACATCGGGATTTATCTGAACCTGATTTGCTCCCATAATTTGGTATTCTACGGGGTCTTCCAAAGTCATAATATTTACTCGGGTTGTATTTAATTTTGATAAAACCGAATAAAGAGTTGTTGTTTTTCCAGAACCCGTAGGTCCGCAAACAATTATTATTCCGTGAGGTTTTAAGATGCTTGCTTCAAGATTTCTTAAAGCCGAACTTCTGATTCCGAGTTCCGGAAGGGTCGGTATACCGCCAGATTTTTTTAAAAGACGCATTACAATTTTCTCACCAAAGACTGTAGGAAGAGCGCTGACACGCAAATCTATTTCTTCATCTCCAAATTTAAAATTAAACCGTCCGTCTTGTGGCGTTCTATGTTCATCTATTTTCATTTCAGAAAGAATCTTTATTCGTGAAATGACAGATTCCTGTACTCCGTGCGGCAGAGAAAGTCTTTCATAAAGAATTCCGTCGATTCTATATCTAACCCTAACTCTATCTTCTTGCGGTTCCATATGTACGTCAGATGCTCTGCTTTTTATTGCGTATTCAAGAATCGTTGAAACGATTTTTGCAATTGGGGCTTCCTTAATAACTTGGGATATGCTGTCTTTATCAAAAGTTTTAACAGCGCCTACTTGTTCTGTTTCTTTCAGTGCTTCTTTTACTTCGCCGACAAGACCAAAAGTGTACTGGTTTTGAACTGCTTGTGTGATTTCGCTTGGTAATCCCTGAAAAACATTTATCGTAAGCCCCGTTTTTTGCCGTATGAAGCCGACCGTATCCATTTCAAGAGGATTGGACATCGCGACAGAAAGAGTGTTTTGCGCTTTGTCGTAAGCAAATGGAATTAAATTAAATCTTTCGGCGACAGCTTTGGGAACAAAGCTTAGAGCTTCAGGCGAAAATGGAAGAGTTGCAACTGATATAAAAGGATAATCGATAAGTTTTGCTCGTGCTTCATAGTATTTTTCTTCTCCTACTATTTTTGTATCAAGCAAAAGCTTGTCAACCGATGTTCCGTTATTTGCCGCTTGAGTTTTTAATTGAACGAGTTGATCCGGAGTCAATATATGCTCGCCAGCGAGAATGTCAGCTACGCTTTTTCCAACAGGTTGAGTAGAAGGATTAGCCGGAGTCGAACTTCCCACAATTTTATTCTGGTTTTGTTCATCCATATAATAATCGTATTGGATACAATGATATAATGTCAATATGCAAGCACAAATAATAATAGGTAATCATCCAAGCCAAGAAGAATTTCTTTCTCTTTTTTTTAAAACACAAAAAATTCCACCGTTTTATATATATGAATATCAGGATATTGTAAAAATAGAACAAGCTAGGGAAATAAAAAAAATTATTTCAAAAAAAATTGGTCAAAACGAAAAAAGAGTGATACTTATAAGAGAAGGAATTTTACAGGCTGCGCAAAACGCACTTCTAAAGACTTTAGAAGAATTATCTGATAATACTTTTATTATTTTTCTTGCCTCAACAAAAGAAGAATTTATTCCGACAATCCTTTCAAGGGCAAAAATCCTACATCTTGAAAGCGGTACGCAAGTTTTTGAGGAAGATAAGAAAATTGATTCTGGATTATTGAATGTTTTTAGTCAGGGAAAAATGAATAGCGCGATATATTCAGCTTTTTCGTTTTGTGAAAGTCTGTCAGCCAAGAAAGAAAATAAAGAAATTGAGAAAATATTACTTTGCTCGCGGAAAATTCTTATTCAGGGAGTTTTTGAAAAAAAGAACATATCTCCAAATAATATTAAGAAGCTCGTAGAATTTACATTCCTTCTTGAGAAAAATCTTCCACTTATCTTTGAAAACAATATCAATATCAGATTGTTTCTAGAAAACTCCTTTTTAAAAGTATTTATGAGTAAAATTACCTATTGACAAGGTATTTTTTTTGTGTTTTGATAATTACAGATATGAAATTATTCACTGCCCTGAAGTATAATGCTAAAAAAGGTTTCACTCTCATTGAACTCTTAGTTGTTATTGGAATTCTTGGTATTCTTGCAGCAGCTCTTGTCGCAACGATTGATCCTTTTGAGCAGTTAAAAAAAGCTCAGGATACTACAACCACTAACATATTAACAGAATTCATAACTTCAGTTACCAGATATTATACGTCTCGTACAGCTTATCCATGGGATACAGAGGCTGATGGAGGGGCGGACTGTAATCTCGCTACGGCTCCGGCTGCCAGTGCGCTAGGTGGGGCAGGAAGTACAATGGGAGACTGCCTTGATGCGCTCATTAATGACAATGAGCTTAAAGCGGCATTTAAAAGCGCGGCTAATTTAAAATATGTACTCATAACTCAAGATACATTAACTAATCAAACAATAGGATGTTTTAATCCACAGTCAAAATCGCTGCTTCACAATACAAACACTAAGTTTGATATTAATGGTGATGAAGATGCTGTTAATTGCGGCACTGTAGCACTAAAAGACGCACATCAAACCTCCTGCTATTGGTGTACTCGATAAAAATTGATTTCCTCCGTGTTTAATTTTAAATGCGCACATCTAAATATTTAGTTTTATTGATATACTATTAATATGGTTTTGTTCACGCTTTATTTTTTTGTTTTAGGATCTATTGTAGGAAGTTTTTTAAATGTATTAATTGATAGGCTTCCGAAAAAAAACCATACTCTTCTAGGTCGTTCGCACTGCGTAAATTGTAAAAAAATACTTTCGCCTCTTGAGCTGGTTCCACTTTTTTCTTACCTTTTTTTGCGCGGCAAGTGTCACAAATGCAAGGCAGATATTCCATTTCGCATTTTTTTTGTAGAATTTTCAACAGGAATGTTTTTTTCAGTAATCTATTTACATTTTTTATTAGCCGGATATTCTCTTCAAACATTTATTTACCTTCTTATTATCGTTTCATCCTCTATCGCAATTTTTTTTACTGATTTGGAATACGGAATTATTCCGGATGAGATTCTATTTGCAACGGGTGTTACAATTACCGCCTACACATTACTTTTTGCGCAGAATGAATTATCGTTAAAACTGTTGTCGGCTTTCGCTGCATTTTCACTGTTTTTTCTTCTTTTTTTGTTTACAAAAGGAAGAGGTATGGGATTTGGTGACGTAAAGCTGTCTTTTATAATAGGATTTTTCTTGTCTTTTCCAAGAATTGTTGCAGGTCTATATTTAGCATTCTTGACAGGCGCGGTTGTATCAATCATACTGGTTATATGGAAGAAAAAATCATTCAAAAAAGGGACAATCCCATTTGGTCCGTTTCTTATTGCCTCAATGCTTGTCGCTTATTTTTTTGGAAATCAAATTCTTATATCCTTCTTCCAGTTTTTTTCCTAAACAACAAAAATGTAAAAAAAGGGTTTACATTAATTGAGCTTATTGTAGCAATTGGAATAATATCGATTCTTGCAACTTTTGTTTTGACTGCGCTAAATCCTATGGCTCAATTTGAAAAAGCCCAAGATGTAAAAAGAAAATCAGACCTTGCTCAAATTGCGCGGGCTCTTGAAGTCTATTATCAGGACAACGGAAAATATCCGGCAAGTAATAGTTATAAGATAAATATTACAATAAATGGCGTATTAACAGCTCTTGATTGGGGAAGTAATCAGTTTTCTCCATATATGGACATTTTGCCTAAAGACCCTTCAAAAAGCCGCACTTATGTTTATTATTCGCCTTCAGGCAATCAAACTTACTACCTTTATGCTTCTTTGGAAAGAGGAATAAAAGATACGCAGGCATGTAGCGGAGGAATTTGTGCTAGTCTTTCAACAAACGGTATACCTACTGAAACATGTGGAGGCGCAAGCTCTATTTGTAATTACGGCATATCAAGTCCTAACACATCGCCGTAACTAATTGAAAGTTGAAAATTGAGAATTGAAAATTATGGAATGGAAAAAAGAGTTTTTAAAAAGATTACTTAATTTTTCTGTTACTATAGTTTTGCTAGCAAATAAGCTTCCCAAAACCCCAGCCGGTTTTGCTATCGCTTCGCAGACAGTAAGATCAGGAACTGCTGTAGGTGCTAACGTGGAAGAGGCGCAAGATGCTTCCTCTACTAAAGATTTTATTCAAAAACTGTCAATATCTTTAAGAGAGGCGAAGGAAACTCTTTATTGGTTAGAAGTTATTAAATTATCAGCATTATTGCCTGCAAAGTTGGTGGAAAAAGAATATTGCGAATGTCAAGAAATTATTGCTATACTGGTATCAAGCATAAAGAAATCACGTTTAAAATTATGAAAAAACTTTCAATTCTAAATTCTCAATTCTCAATTCGTAAAGGGTTTACCCTCATAGAGCTTTTGGTTGTAATATCAATTATTTCGATTCTTGCGTCTTTACTATTGGCAAACTTTGTCGGGGTTAGGCAGCGTGGACGTGATGCACAAAGAAAGTCTGATCTCCGTCAGGTTCAGTCGGCTTTGGAGCTTTACCGTTCTGATAGTGGGTTATATCCTGACGTTTTACCCAGTTGCGGGTTGTCAATTACTGACGCAACAGGAAACACGACATATATGAAAAAAACGCCATGCGACCCGCTTACAAAAGTTCCTTATTCATATAGTTATGATAATGTAACTTTTACATATACTCTTTATGCATGTTTGGAAAACGATGGAGATACCGAGTCGGATAAAAATCAGAATAGAACGCCAAATTTACAGCCGGATTGTACCGGTGCGGACAAAACAAACGTTTCTTTTACTCTTGAAAACCCCTAGATTAGTATGATTAAGAAAAAGAAATACCAGAACGGTTTTTCGTTAATTGAGTTGATGGTTGTATTTTCTCTTGTAGCAATTGTTTCCGGCATTGGTCTTGCGTCTTTTGTTTCTTACAGTAGAAAACAAACACTTACGCAAGCAGCATATGATTTTAAATTAACAATTGAAGTTGCAAAATTTAATGCACTTTCAAGTATAAAACAATCATCATCTTGCTCCGGAGATTCACTGGTTGGATATAAAGTGGTTTTATGTGCGAAATCTCTCGGAGGTACGTGTCCGGGTAGTAATGCTCCTTCTAATTTTTATGAAATTTATGCTGTGTGCGGATCAGGTCTTGATAATTCACTAGTTTCTTCAAAGAAACTTCCTGACAACGTTTCAATTGTTACAAATGATACAGACTGTACTGAGATAAAATTTGATTCTCTTTCAAATTATATAACCGGCGTACCCTGCTCGATCAAATTACAAGGATATGGAGCTACTCAAACGCTTTCGTTAGACAGCGGAGGAAATGTCGCAATAAATTAAGAAATGAAAAAATTTTCAAATTCAGGTCAAACCTTAATTGAAATTGTAATAGCTTTAGGCGCAATACTTATTACTCTTGCGTCTATTTCAATACTGGTTACGATAAGCATAAGTAACTCTTCTTTTATTAAAGCGCAAAGTACAGCCGCAAAATACGCGCAGGACGGAATGGAATATGTCCGATATCTTAGAAACAATAATCTCTCATCATTTCAATCAAAAAACGGAGCATATTGCCTGGATGAGGTGACTGACCTGAACAAGGATGACCCCTTTACCCTACTGTGCCTCACTCCAAATATAAAGGGAGAATTTATAAGAGAAGTAGATTTCTCTAAAAATACATTTAATTGTCCCTCGCCCACAGAAACCCAGCTTTCTCAAACAGAAGTAACTGTAAAAGTTTCCTGGAGAGACACAAAATGCGGAGCTGCAAATATTTATTGTCATACAAGTATTCTTGTGTCTTGTTTTGCAGATCCATCAAAAAGCGGTGGTTCATTATAACAATGAAAAAAGGTTATACTTTGATAGAGCTTGTGACTGTTATGGGAATTCTTGTAGTTATATCAAATATTATTATAGGAATTGTTTACACTACTCTTCGTGGAAGTAATAAAACACGAATTACAACAACAGTTGCCCAAAACGGAAATTATGCACTATCGGTAATTTCAAATACTATTACTACATCAGAGTCGGTTATAAAAATAAATGATACAGATATCTCTGATTGTACTACTAGCCCATCCGGGCAAACAATTGATTTAATAAGATATGACGGAGGCGTAACCACACTTTCGTGTTTAAATAGTACTATCGCTTCTTCGAGTGGATCTTTGGCAGAGCCCCTTGTCGACCTTATAGATAAGTCTCAGGTTGAAAATGATTCCTCGACATGTTATTTCAAATGTATTCAATCAGAAAGCGATCCTTACTCTGTGCCAACTGTTGAATATAGTTTTACGCTTTCGGATAAAAATGCGGCAGGCGGTTTATTTGAAACAAAATCTCAGGCAACATTTAAATCGTCTACTTCTCTAAGAAACTACAACCCATAGCTTCGCTCTAACGTTTAAAAGCTTGACAACGTATTCTATCTTTGCCTATGATTAAAGGACTAAATGAAATATTGTAAAGGTTTATTTAGCAATGGGAATAGAGGTCAAGTGCTTCTTATTGTTGTATTGACAACGATTGTATCTCTTACGGTTGGGCTTACAATTGTTTCTCGTACGATCACAAACCTTAAGATATCAAAGCAAAACGAAGAAAGCCAGCGTGCTTTCCAAGCCGCAGAAGGGGGAATAGAACAAGCTTTAAGTTCTGCACAAACCGGTAATCCTTCTCTTTTAACTCAAAATTTTTCAAATAGTTCAAGTTCTGATACCAAAACTACAGTAATTTCAGCCGAAGGCGGAAATAACATATTGTTGAATAACGGAGAATCTGTCGATCAGGATAGCGGTATGGATGTTTGGCTTTCAACCTATCCTGATTATAGTTCTCCTACGACCGGCGATGTTACGATTTTCTGGAGCAATCAGGACATCCAGCTTTCCGGAAGTCCTGAAAAGTGTGGTAAAACCGATGGAAGCAGCGTGCATTCAGCGCTTGAAGTAGTATTATTGTCAGGAAGTGTTACGTCCCCTACTTTTACCAAGAAAGTATTCGATCCGTGCGCAAGGATTCCCAGTTCGGACATATATGATAATGTAACAAAGCAAACGGTTGGGGGTATAACTTTTAATTACCAAGCAACAATCTCTGTTACAAACGGTCTTATTATGAAAGTAATTCCAATATATAATTCAACAAAAATCGCCGTTGGATCAAGTGTCGCACTTCCTTCTCAGGGTTCCTTAATCGAATCAACAGGAACGTCAGGAGATACTGTTCGCAAAGTTGTTTATTATTCCTCCTACCCGCAGATTCCATTGGAGATATTTCCCTATTCTGTAATTTCGCAATAATGAAAACAACACTTTTCGGTCTTGATATTGGAACGACGTCCCTAAAAATTGCATTGGTAAGAAAACAAGGGGAAACATACATGCTTGATGCAATAGCGGTCGCGCCTACTACAAAAAAAGGCGTTATTTCAGAATCTATTTCTGATCAGCAAGAACTCGCTTCTCAAATAAAGCAAATGCACACAAACTCTGGTATAAAAATTGTAGATGCTAGCATCTCAATTCCTGAAATTCAGGTATATACTAAAGTCATTGAAATGCCAGTTCTTTCAGAGCAGGAACTTTCCGCTGCGCTTAAATTTCAAATGGAACAGTACATTCCTCTTCCACTAGACCAGGTAAGAACTGACTGGCAAATCTTAGGGCAGACCGAGACAGAGGGTAAAAAAGGCATGAATGTTATGATAGTTGCGGCTCCAACATCTCTTCTTGAAAAATATGACAAAATTTTGTCTTTGGCAGGAGTTAACGTGGAAACAATAGAGACAGAAATTATTTCAGTACATAGAGCCCTTCTTCCTTTAATTGCCAGTACAGATACAAATATCATTGTTCATGTTGGTGCAACCACAACAAACGTTGCAATAATTAAGGATAGCGCTATAAATATTGTGTTTACTATTGGTTTGGGCGGGTTTGCTATAACTAGGGCGATTTCCTTGGATCTCGGCATTGATACCGCGCAGGCAGAAAATTATAAGAAAGCTTACGGACTTAGTCAGGAAGCTTTTGAGGGTAAAGTTGGAAAAAGTCTTCACCCAATCTTAGATTCAATTATTGGAGATATTAAAAAATCCCTTTTATCTTTTAAGGAAAAAAATAATAACGAAGAGGTAAAGCAAATTATTCTTTCAGGAGGCACTGCTCTTTTGCCGGGAATTGACACATATATCGCAAATATGTTGGGTATACAAGTTGTTTTGGGTAATTGTTGGGATGCTTATAATATACAGAATGTTCCTCCCGAAATTAAGGCCGAGGCGCCTAGTTATAATGTGGTTATAGGTTTGGCACTCCGTAATTTAGTATGAAAGATGATATAAACCTTATTACACCAAGAAAAATTACAAAGAGCGCAATAAGAAAAATAGTTTTAACATCTTTTATAGTGTTTGGTAGTGTTTTTGCTATTACTGTTGCCGCGTTTTTTTACACTTTTTTTTTGCATAGTACATCGTCTTCTCTTGATGCACAATCAAAAACGATACAGCTAAGCATTAGTGGGCTTGGAGACCGCCGCGAAAAAACAATTATTATAAAAGATCGATTGACTAATATACAAAAAATTTTAAACAACCTAAAAAAAGTTGAATCTAATACATCCTCTATAGTGTCCGAAATTCCGAAAGGAATTGTAGTTGTTGGTGTTAATGCAGATGATCAAAAAATTACCCTTCGTCTTTCATCTCCAAGTCTTAATGAACTTGATTTACTAACCCAAGATACTATGCTCAAGTTTGCTAAAAACTCAAAACTCGGAATTAAAAAAATCGATTCTTCTTCTCTTTCCGTAGCAAAAGATGCTTATAGGCTCACGCTTGATTTTTTCTTTACGTCTAAAGCAGTAAAGAAATAAAAAAAATGCAAAAAATGCTTGCTCCATATTATAGTAAATACAAACAATATATTCTTCCGATTGTATTAATTTGTGTGTCGTTTTTTATTATCTTTAAAGTTTTTTTACCGGAATTAACTTCAATTTCTGAAGAAAAACGCACAATTGAAACACAAAAAATGGAAATTGAGACTTTAAAAAAAACTTTTCAGGTACTTTCCTCTCAAGACGATACAAAAATTGGAGATGATTTAAAAATTGTAAAATTAGCACTGCCAACATCAAAAGATCCATCTGCAGTATTTCAAGCTATGGTAAGTGCTGCCGAGAAAAGCAAAGTTGAATTAAAACAATATTCATTTAAGGTTGGTAATATTTATGGCAAACAAGTGAATTCTCCTAATTCAGATAAGAAGGGTATTCCATTTTTGACTGTTTTGATACGCCTTTCAAGCCCAGACGCGCAAAGTTTTATACGTTTTGCGTCAGAAATTCAAAAAGGTATGCCGATATCGGAAGTAAATAATATAAACATTCAGGGTTCATCTGGAACGCTTGAAGTAAATTTTTATTACAAGCCTTACGATTTGACGGTTTTGGCAAAACAGAATAAAGTAATTCCGCTTTCCGCATCAGAAGAAAAAATTCTGGAACAATTAAAAGAGTGGGAAGGAAGTAAATAACTATTTTTGCCTTTTTAACATTTCAGGTCTTCTTTTCTTTGTTATTTTGTCCGCTTCTTTATTTCTAAATGCATCAACAATTTGGGGGTTTCCCGAAAGGAGCTCTTTTGGAGCTGTCATGTTTTTATATGTCTGTGGTCTTGTATAATGAGGATGTTCAAGACGTCTTCCTAAGGAATTTTTAGAAAAAGACTCATACATCACCGCCTCTTTTTTAATAAGAACACCAGGTATCAGACGAGCAACCGACTCAACTACTACCATCGCGGGTATTTCACCACCGGAGGTAATATAATCCCCAATTGAAATTTCCATGTCAACAAGTTTTCTTACTCTCTCATCATACCCTTCATAGTGTCCGCAAATAAGTATAATATTGGTAGCATTTACAAGTTTTTCTGCAATCCCTTGATTATATTTTTCACCTTTTGGGTCAAGAAGTATAACTTTTTGATTTTTACCACTATTTTTTACCGCTCTTATAGCGCGGTCCAAAACATCAACTCTTAAAAGCATTCCCACTCCTCCACCGTAAGGTTTATCATCAACTAACTTGTGGCGTCCTATTCCAAAATCACGGAGATTAACAATTTTTATTTCAATCTTTTTTTGACTCTGGGCTCTTTTAAGAATGGAACTGGAAAAAACAGACTCAAACATCTCGGGGAATAAAGTAATAATGGTAATGCGCATAGTTTGAAAAAAAACTATGAGAGGTCTGGCTCAGCTATTTGGATATCAATTTTTTTATTTTCCTTTATAGCTCTTATTTTAAGAATGTTTTTTAAAGCATTTATTGTTTTGCCGCCTTTTCCGATAATTTTTCCGATTTCGTCGGCAGGCGCCGTCACCTTATAAATAATAAACCCGTCTTGATCTTCTTCTTCAACGCTAAATTTACCTTCGACGATGTTTTCTAAAATATAATTGAGAAGATCTTTCATGATTTATAAAGCAAGTGCTTTTTTAACAGATGGTGAAAGTAATGCGCCCTTTTTTTGCCACTCTAACAGCTTTTTTTGGTCAATTTCTTTGGAAATTTTCCCACCTACCATTTTTTCATAAAATCCCAACGTGTCAAGCGCTTTACCATCTCTTTTGCTTCGCTTTTCTTTCACGACAATTCTATATTTGCGTTCACCGCGTCGTCCAATTGTTGAAAATCTAATAACCAAAGACATAGAGTGTAAGTTTACCAAATTGAAGCGAAAGAGTCAATGAAGATCCACGAACTTACATTCGCGGTATCTTCTTCTGCTCACTTCGCGATAATTTATCGCGTTGTACCCCGAACTCACACCCTGAAGTATTAGAAGCTCGCAGAATAAATCAAGAGAGCGTTGGCTGCAGCGTCTTTTTCCGCTTCTTGTTTTGAATGCCCTACCCCTTTTGCTAAAAGTTTGTCTTTCAGAAAAACACCTATTGTGTATTTTTTATCGTGGTCCGGTCCAGCTTCCGAAAGAATTTTGTAAAGCGGGGACTGTTTGTGTTTTTCTTGTAGTATTTCCTGCAAACTGCTCTTTGCATCTTTCAGACCTTGTGAGGTTATGATTTCTTCACTTCGTGCAATAATTGATTCTTCAATAAATTGTCGTGCAGCCTCAATTCCCTGGTCTATATATATTCCTCCGATAAGCGCTTCCAGAGTGTTTGCAAGAATTGTCTTGTTTTCCCGTCCCTTTCCTGTTTCTTCGCCTTTTGAAAGTTTTAAGTATTGACCAAGTCCCAACTCTTTTGAAACTACGTAAAGAGTTTGCGTGTTAGTAAGAACAGACCGCAAATTTGTTAATTCTCCTTCATGAAAACTTTTATTGTGGTTGAAAATATATGATGATACGACAAAAGAAAGAATACTATCTCCCAAGAACTCAAGTCTTTCATTCGATTCAACTTTTACTGCCGATTCGTTAAGATATGAACGGTGCATAAACACTTGTTCTAAAAGATTTTTATCGTTAAAGTTCGGAATTTTCATTTTTTTTCTATAACCTTTATTAGTTTACCAAGCGCGCCGTTTACAAATCCAGGGGAAGTATCTCCCCCAAATTCTTTTGCAAGTTCTATCGCTTCGTCTATTACTACTTTTTGAGGTTGTTTTTTTTCTATCAAAATCTCATAAATTCCAAGACGTAGGATTGCTAAATCAACCTTATTTATCTTTTCTATAGGAAACCCAGGTGCGACTTTAAAAAGCATCCGGTCAACTTTTTTAAGACTTGAAAGAATTGCTTTTGCGGTTAAGTTGTCTGTGGGTTGTGTGTGAAAACTTTCTGCATAAAGTACTTTTATAGTTTCCTGCCTTTTTTTATGACGAGGGTCAAGCGAAGTTTTCATGGAGTAGAATTTATTTTGCCTGAATCACCTTTTTACCCTTGTAATACCCACATGTTTTGCAAACAGTATGTGGAGAATTTGGAGTTTTGCAATTTTTACAAATTGAAATAGAGGATGCAGAAATAGCTATACTTGCTCTTCTCTTTCCTTTTCTTGCAACAGAATGTCTTCTTTTTGGTTCGTGTGGCATATTTGTTAGTCTGGTGTGACTTTCTGTATTATATTAGATTTAAGCTTCTCTTGCAATAGGGGGTAGCTAGAAAGATTGGGGAAAAGGTTTTGCACCGCATCCCGAGTTTCTTTTATAAGAGGTGTATCTGAGAAAGATGCAATTTTTAAAAAAGGCGTTCCGTGTTGAAGGGTACCATAAACTTCTCCCGGACCACGCAGGCGCAAATCAAGCTCTGCAAGTTGGGCCCCCAAATGCATTCTCTCAAGATATTTAAGTCTTTGGCGTGCAGTTTCAGTTGTTGCCTGTGTAAATAGTAAACAGTATGATTCCTTGTCGCTTCTTCCTACACGACCTCTTAATTGATGAAGTTGAGCAAGGCCAAATCTTTCTGCTCCTTCAATAATGATTATTGTTGCAGACGGGATGTCAATTCCTACCTCGACAACCGGTGTTGCAACAAGTATATCCAATTTTCCATTTTTAAATTTAGAAAGTACTTCTTCTTTTTGGGAAGACTTCATTTTTCCGTGTAAAAGTCCAAGTTTTAAATCGGCAAAAATATCTTTTGATAACCTTTCAAATTCTTCTGTTGCAGCTTTGACGGTTGTAATAGTTTCTGAAATTTCAATAAAAGGGCATACAATAAATACTTGAGCTGAAGTTTTTTTTATTTGCGTTTTAATCCACGCGTATCCTGCGTCACGTTTTTCTTCAGGCACAAGCCAAGTTTTTATTTCCTTTCTTCCTTTGGGCATTTCATCGAGGTACGAAAGGTTAAGGTCTCCATATACAGTCAAAAATATTGTCCGAGGAATTGGCGTTGCGGTCATACTCAAAAAGTGCGGGTTATTACCTTTTTCCCGTAAAATTGCCCTCTGCTCCACTCCGAATCTTTGTTGTTCGTCGATTACGACAAGTCCCAAATTTTTAAATTTTATGCTTTTTTGTAAAAGAGCATGTGTGCCAATGGCAATATCAAATCTCTCATTCTCTTTTGGTTTTATTTTGGAGGTAAAAAGCTTAACTTTTATACCTAAAGGTTTTAGAAGCTTTGAAACCGTTTCGAAATGTTGTTGCGCAAGAATTTCCGTCGGTGCCATAAGAGCAGATTGGAAACCGTTTAAATGTGAAATATATATTGCAATTGATGCGACAACTGTTTTTCCCGACCCTACGTCTCCTTGTAGCATTCTGTTCATGGGAATGTCGCGCGCAAGATCTGAAGAAATTTCATCAATAGCGCGGTTTTGCGCAAGGGTTAATTGAAACGGTAGACTTTCCCAAAGAGCTTGTATTTTAGATGCAAATCCCAAAACTTTAAAAGGCGATGTGTGTAATTTTTGCTCCCATTCTTTTTTTCTTTTTAAGGAAGACATGTTTGTAATAAATAATTCTTCAAACGATAATCGTTTTCGGGCAATTTCTGCGTCAGAAATGGATATGGGAAAATGAATTTGAGATAGAGCAGTTTTCAAATCAACTAAATTGTATTTTTCTAAAAAGTCTTTAGGGAAAAAGTCTTCAATTTTTACATCTTTTGAGGTAAGAATGTCGGAAATTCTATTTCTTAGCCACTTTGAAGTGAGTCCGCGCGTTTCAGAATAAACAGGAACAAGACGCCCGGTATGTGTTGGCGGCATATCTTTCGTTTTTAAAATTTCATACTCTTTTACAAATAGTGATTTTTTATTTCCCGTTTGTTCTACTCTGCCAGCAACGCTAAGAAAATCTCCTTTGTGCACCGTTCTTAAAAGATATATTTGATTAAACCATGTGCATTCAATTTCTCCCGTTGTGTCCTCAATGGTTATTTTTTGAATTGTGAAATTTCGTCTTCTTGTAAAAACATTTTTTGTAGCAGTAACCGTTCCTTGCACCGTGATGTTTTCTCCCGCCTGAACCATGGAAATTTCAGAAATAAGCGACATATCCTCATATCTATAGGGAATGTAGTAAAGCAGATCTTCTATTGTGTAAAGTCCGAGCTTTTCCAAAAGCCTCGTTTTCATGGCGTATGCTCTGCCAAGCGTCTTTATTGGGGTTGCAAGTTCCATAACCCTATTGAAGTATCAACGGAAGAAACGCACTGGCAATCAGCGCAACGGATGAAATAATAACAATCGTTTTCCAAATCCACTTTTTTTTTCTTATGAAATCCATATTTTTATCTTGATTTAATTTTAGCAAATTTTCTTCCAGTTTTTATTATGTATTCGTCATTAGCTTTTGGGAATGGTTTAAACGGATTTGTAACTGTTTTATTATCAACAGATACACCTCCTTGTTCGATTAATCTTTTTCCTTCTGATTTGCTTGATACAGCATTAATTTTAATTAAAACGTCAGATACTGTTAGATTGCCATTAATTGTAAAGGTTGGAATATTTTCTGGTATTTCACTTCCTTGAATTGTTTTTTCAAAGAATTCCTGTGCTTTTTGCGCTTCTTCTTCCGAGTTTAATTCTTTAACAATTTCTAATGCCAGCTTTTTCTTGAATTCAATAGGGTTAGCTCCGTATTTTATTTTGGTAGCAATATTTTCGATTTCCTTAATCGATACATCTGTTAACCATTCTAATCCTTTTACAATAACATCATCTGAAAGACTCATAATTTTTCCAAATAATTCATTTGGTGCGTCTGTTATTCCTATGACATTTCCTTCCGTCTTTCCAATTTTTTTACCTTCAGAGTCTGTTAAAAGTGGAGTTGTCATAACAAACTTATCCTTTTTAAGCATGTTACGCATTAGTTTTCTTCCCATTAACATATTAAAAGTTTGGTCTGTTGCCCCAATTTCAAGGTCGACGTTCATTGCTACGGAATCATAGGCTTGCATAACGGGATACAGAAATTCGTTTAAGTAAATATCATTTCCTTCTTTTTGACGCCTTTGGAACATGTCTCTTTCGTATACTTGTTGAACAGATAAGTTATGTGTTATTTGTATAAATTCTAATGAGGATAGTTTTTCTAACCATTCAGAATTATAAAGAACTTTAACAGGATTTTTTTCATCAAACCTCAAGATTCTTCCTGCTTGGTCTACATAGGCTTTGGCATTTGTCTTTACTTCTTCTTTTGATAGCATTTTTCGAATTGTTGTTTTTCCAGATGGATCTCCTACCATACCCGTAAAATCTCCAATTAAAAAAATTACTTCGTGTCCAAGTTCTTGCCATTGTTTTAATTTTCTCAATCCAATCATATGTCCAATATGAAGCATATTTCCTGTAGGATCGAATCCTTGGTAGAGTTTTAATTTATCCCCCGATCTTAAAACTTTTTCAAGTTCTTCACGTGAAGGATAAATTTTGTCTACGCCTCGAGTTAACAATTCCGTAATCTTGTCCATGAAGTCATTATACAAAAGTTTGGGTGAATTGTCATTGGGAATGCAATAACTGTGAATTGTCTAGGACGCGATACATCCCGTTACACTTGATACATTTTGAAAGGACGGTACAATGGCTCGTATATGCGAGCATACAGAATTGTTCCTTGGGCGCAGGTGAGAGATGTGAGGTTGTCAAAAAAGGCACAAGAAAGACTTATATGGATTGATTGGTACCATTTTCATGGAGGAAAGGTTCGTTTAACTCTTCGCCATTTCGCTTTATCTCCAGATGTGTTTTACAGGTGGCTTAAGCGGTTTAGTAAATTAGGGCTTTTAGGACTTGAGGATGATTTAAAAACCCGGAGACCAAAGAAAACAAGAGAAATGACAACAGCACAGTTTATAATTGACAGAATTAAAAGTATTCGTGAAGGTGATATTGAAAAATCAAAGTATGAGATACAGGCAGAACTAAAAAACGAGGGAGTAACTTGTGGAACAACCACAATTCAGAAGGTAATCAACAGAGATCCAAAGCTTTTAAATATCCAGCACAAGAAGCGTCTCAAAAAACACAGAAACTTCAAGATCGCTCGCATCAAGGCTGCAATTGAGCTACGAGAGAAGAATCTCGGCTCTCTTGTCCAAGTTGATACTAAATACTTCTACGTATTAGGAAAGAAATTCTATATATTCTCGGCAATTGACTGCAAGAGCCGATACGCCTTTATCCATTGTTACAAAACAATATCTTCTGTCTCAGGAAAAGACTTCATTTGCAAAGTGAGAGATTATTTCCCTTTCCCCATACAAGCAATTAATACTGATAATGGCTCAGAATATCTGTTTGAATTTCACAAAGAGATTATCTCCTGGAATATCCCCCATTTCTTTACAGATCCCCATTGTCCCAAACAAAATGGGAGAGTTGAGCGTCTCCACCAGACAGCCGAGTACGAATATTTTAACTATCAATATGACCTGCTTGATGACCTTGATATGATTAACGAACATTGCAAAATATTTAACTACAAGTACAACAACCTACGATACCATCATTCACTAGGTTACAAAAGACCGGCAGATTATGTTAGGATACTACAAGAAAAGAAAAGAGGAAGTGTTACGGTATCTATATGTCCATGACAGAATTTGAAACAAGTACAATAAAACACTATAATTATAAAGTCATTACATGAGCTTGCATTGAATTCGCAAGCGAATATAATAGAAATATGCAAAATTACAGGCGCCCTGGTAGGTTTCATGCAAGAAGACTAAGATACCGCACTTCATCCCTCAACCGCATTATGTTGTTAAGTAAGATAACCCGTTTTACACTTTTCGGAATAATAGGGTTTGTAGTTTTGTTTTTCTTGTATTTTTTGTGGATTTCCCGAGACTTGCCGACTCCGGGCAAACTTTCCAATTCCGAAATACGCGACTCAACCAAAATACTTGATAAAAAAGGAGTTGTTCTTTACTCAATTTTCAAAGATTACAATAGGCTTTATGTTCCGCTGACTGATATGTCGAAGATCCTGCTTGAGGCAACAGTTTCAACAGAAGACAAGGATTTTTATACCAACCCTGGGTTTTCTGTCAAAGGGTTATTTAGAGCGTTTATAGACCCGATTTTTTTTCACAGGGTTACAGGAGGTTCTACAATAACTCAACAGCTTGTAAAAAACGTGCTTTTGTCTCCTGAGAGGAATTTAACGAGAAAGGCAAAGGAGCTTATTTTGGCAGTTCAAGTCGATCAAAGATTTTCAAAAGACCAAATTTTAGAAATGTATTTAAACAATGTCGGATATGGAGGAACGGCAATTGGCGTTGAAGCAGCAAGCAATTTATATTTCGGAAAGCATGTAAAAGAATTGGATCTTGCTCAAAGTGCATTCTTAGCGGGCCTCCCCCAAGCGCCCACTTATTACTCTCCTTTTGCTGGAAAAAACAAATCTTATATTGATAGAACAAAATATGTTTTGAGAAGAATGCGCGAAGATGGAAGAATTTCAAAAAAACAGTCAGACGATGCAATACGTCAGGTAGAAGGCTTCACGTTTACACAAAAACAGGGTAATTTGAAGGCTCCGCATTTCGTGCAGTATGTCAAGGAGCAATTGGTAAAAATGTACGGAGAAGCGGCTGTAGAAAACGGTAATTTGACTGTTACGACCTCGCTTGACTATGAAGTACAAAAAAACGCCGAAGATATAGTTACAAACGAGTTTGAAAAAAATCTTAAAGGATTCAACGTGGGAAATGGAGCAGCTGTTGTTTTGGATGCAAAAACCGGAGGAATTCTGGCAATGGTAGGAAGTCATGATTATTTTGATACAAAAAACGAGGGAAATTTCAATGCTGCGACTGCTCTTCGCCAGCCAGGATCAAGTCTTAAGCCTATTATGTATGCAACTGCTTTTGAGAAAGGATATACGGCTTCAAGTTTGATAATGGATTTAAAAACAGACTTTCCGACAAATGATCCGACACTTCCGATTTATACACCCGTAAATTATGACGGAAAGTATAACGGACCAATGCAGCTTAGATTTGCTCTTGGAAATTCTATAAATATTCCCGCGGTTAAAATGCTTGCACGTGTTGGAATAAAGCCTGTTATGCAAAAAGCATACAGCATGGGAATTGAAAATTGGAAGCCGACGAGCGAAAATTTAAGAAGCGTTGGATTATCGCTTGTTCTTGGAGGAAGAGAGGCAACACTTCTTCAAATATCCTCGGCTTATTCTGTTTTTGCAGCAAGCGGTATAAAAAAAGAGCCATTTTCAATAGTTGAGGTAAAAGATTCAAGAGGTAAAAGTTTGTATAAGCATAAAAACGAAGATGGGACACGCGTACTCTCTTCTGAAGTCGCATTTATAATTTCACACATTCTTCTTGATAATAATGCGCGGCAGCTTGTTTTTGGTCCGAACTCCTATTTAGTTGTTTCCGGTAGAACAGTTTCTGTCAAAACAGGAACAACCGACAGCAAACGTGATAACTGGACTGTTGGATACACCCCAAGTTATGTAGTTGGTGTTTGGGTTGGAAATAATGATAATTCACCAATGAATCCGCGTATTGCTTCCGGAGTCACGGGGGCTACTCCAATTTGGAGTAAAATAATGAAATTTGTTCTGAAAGGAAAGCCTGATGAACAGCCGAAAAAACCGGACAGTGTTATTCCGTTGGAAATAGATTCTTTTTCAGGAGGACTTCCAATTGACGGTCAGCCGAAAAGGACAGAATATTTTGTAAAAGGAACCGAGCCAACTACGCTTGCTTCTATTTATAAAAAACTTAAAATTTCAAAAAAGCAGACAGACAAACTAGCAAATAGTGACGAAATTTTACACTCGGATTTTGATGTAAAAGATTTTATAGTTTTTGATGAGTCAGATCCGGTGAGTACGGACGGGAAAAATCGATGGCAGGATGCGATTAATGCATGGGTTGAGCAAAACCACAAAGATGATTCAAAATATCACCCGTCGAAAGACACGTCTGATTATAAATACGATCAAAATTCAAATAATGATACTACGCCGACTCCCACGCCGACAGTTTCAATCTCCCCCACTCCAACTCTTACTCCCACCCTTACGCCATAAGGCAATGGTATAATAATTGAATGGAAAAGACGATTAAAATTCCGCTTAAAAACAGTAAAAATATATACGGAATATTAAGAGGAGATCTCTCATCCCCTTTAATTATTTTCGTTCACGGATTTACCGGACACAAAAATGAACATCAATTTTTTAATGCTGCGAGATTTTTTGAAGATAAGGGATTTTCAACTTTCAGATTCGATTTGTATGGTTGGGAAGAAGATGCGAGAAAACTTGAAGATTGTACTTTATCGTTGCATGGGCAAGATCTTGATAGGGTTGTAGATTTTTTTCGTAAAGAAGGAGTCGAGAAGTTATTTGTTGTTGGACATAGCTTTGGTGGGGTTACGGTTTTATTATCAAAGAAAAAAGACTTCGACGCCATGGTGCTTTGGGAAGCTTCAGATAATCCATCTAAGGTTACGAAATCAAAATACGTAACAGAACTTGATAAATATTACGTAACGGCTGAAGCTTCATACGGTTTTACAATCGGGAAAGAAATGTTTGAGGAGACTCAAACGCTTAATCCACGCGATCTGATAAAAAAAATTAATAAACCTAGTCTTGTTGTGGTAGCAGGAAATGGGGAATTAGTTGATGGTGGGAAAAAGTTTTTTAAAAATGCAAACGAACCAAAGAAATTTGTGGTTATACCAAATGCCACTCATTGTTTTGACGAAGACGGAGCCGAAGAAAACCTTTTCCAAGAAACTCTCGCTTGGTTTAATAAATTTGTGTAGAAACAATTAATAAACTTGAATCTTCATTCTAATGTTCGTATGAATGTAAGAACAAAAACACCACGTTTTGTAAGTTTGTGTCTAATAAATTTTCCATTACTTTTTTTCATAATTAAACCTGCAATAGTGAGCTTTCTCAAATAAAAGCTTGCAAGCTTTATATCAATTTTTAAGTCACCCGCTATTTGAGAAACCGAAAGTTCAGGATTTTCATCGAGCAAGCATAGCATAGCTATCCTTCTGTGGTTTGAAAAACTTCTGACAATTTGTTCAATTGTTCTTTTCCTTAGCATAATTTCATTATTTTTATAATATCATATCGTTCGTATGTTCGTACGAATGTAAGATAAAGATATAAAAAAATTATGGTTTTAGATTTTTGAGAAAAAGGTTAATGGTTGCTTTGTCTGCGGAGTTAGCGTGTTCTTTTTTTTCATTATATCTCGGACTTGAAGTATTTTTTAAACACTCTAGCTATTTCTTTAACAAGGGGTGTGCGCCAGTCATCTTCAAGTTGTGTTTTAATCAATTTTACTAATAATTTATCTTGATCGTTCAACTCCGTTGTTTCAAGTCTCTTACACTTGATTAGTATTTCTTCATCAATCGCCTCTTTCAAAACATATTTTTCCCTGTCTCTTTTTGAAATTGTTGAAGCCGCTTTCATACATTAATTTTTAAGCAATTTCTGCTTTGAGGCTGTGTTTTAGATTGGAAATTATTTTTTTTCGAATTGGTGTTATTTCTTCGTTTGTTAAGTTTTTATTAGAATTTTGATAAGTAATTCGAAGTGTAATTTTGTCACCATAAATATCCAAAAGCTTAACAGACGAAATAAGAGAACTTTGTTTTTTAATTAATTTTATTGCTTTTTCAAAAGTAGTATTTTCAGAAAGTTTTATTCTGATATCCTCAATTACAGGAGGAAATTTTGGAATTGGGTTGTATATCTTTTTAAGTGTTGCATGTTCAAAAATAGATGCAAAATCAATCTCAAAATCAGCAAGTGAATCAGAAAGCAATTCTATTGTTCCGATTTTTATGTTATCAATATAAATATCTGCTCCGTTTCCGCCCCCCGAGTCTTCTTTCCACTCTATGTTCTTTATTCCAAAATCAAAAAAAAGGTTTTCAATAACTCCTTTTACGGTAAAAAAGTCTATCTTCTGCATTTTAATTATCCCGGCAAGAGTTAGGCGTTCATCAGGGAGATCTCTTCCTTTTTTTAAATAAACATTTGCTATTTCAAAAATTGAAAACTCTTCTCGTGATGGATTATCGCTGGCTACTTGTAGAAGGCTTGGGACAAGAGTACGCCTCATGTATGCCATTTCTTCATTCAGTGGATTTTGAAGCGTTACCGCATCGTCAAGATTACCTTCATATAATTCGGGGGAAACAAGCGCGTAAGTATAGATTTCCGTAAAACCTGAATATTTGAAAAAATTTCGGCAGCGCGCTTCCCAATAAAAAAGATTTTTTTCCTGATGAAAAGGAGTATTGTTTTGGAAAGTTGGGAGAATGCTTGGTAGGCGGGAATATCCATAAACGCGCGCTATTTCTTCAATAATATCCTCGGCAATTGTTATATCTCCAAGTCGGAATGAAGGAACACTAGCAGCAATAGATTTTCCAGTAATTTTTGTCTCAAAACCTAGGTTATCAAGTGTTGATTTGGCATCTTTTAAGGGAATATCAATGCCAATTACAGAATTAATTTTACTTTCGTCAACAGTAACTGTTTTAGACGCCGGCTTATTAAAATAAATGTCAAGAATTTTTGATACAACTTTTCCTTTCGCAATTTTTTCAAATAATTTTATTCCGCAAAGAAGTGCCCCAAAAGCAATTTCCGGGTCCGGTCCTTTTTCATTTATTACAGCGGCTTCCGTTCTTATTCCATGCTCCATAGAAGTTTTTCTTATTTGAACCGGATTATTATTATCAATAAAATATAAAATTCTTTTTGTCGAGTCTGTAACAACGCTGTTTTGTATGCCCATAATGCCTAATAAGTCAACAATTTTTCCTTCACCGTTGTATGCAACAATATCTCCTCCAGAAAGCGTATATTCTTTCCCGTCAAGAGTTATAACTTTCTCGCCCTTTTTTGCAGCTTTGATAATCAAAGTTTTGGAATTCAGTCTGTCGTAGTCAAAAACATGAGCGGGGTGTCCAGTTTCCCGCATGACATAATTTGTGACGTCTACTACATTATTGATGCTTCGAATTCCTGAAGATTCAAGCCGCTTTTTAATATATTCCGGAGAATTTCCGAATTCTACTTCCATAATAACCGCGCAAATTCTATTTACAAGAGTATCGTCATTTTTAATAACCGGAAGAGTAACTTCATCACTTACGTCTTTTGGTTTGGAAAATCGGGGAGGAATAAATGTTGCATCAATTCCTGTTGCCGGAAGTACTGTTGCTGCTTCGCGCGCAAGACCGATAACTCCCATAAGATCCGGTCTATTGGTTGTAATTTCTATATCGTACAGAAAATCGTCTCCTAGTTTTTCTATGCGTTCTATTGAAACGCTTGTCAAAGAAAGAATTTCGGCAATTTTACTAGGACTTGCTTTTGTTTCTAAATAATCCCTTAACCAGCTATCAAGTATTTTTATGTTCATTTTAAAATTGTTCTAAAAATCTAAGATCGTTTGAGTACAAAATCCTCAAATCCTCAAGCGCTAGATCCTCTTTCATCATAAGGACCCGTTCAACTCCCCACCCAAAAGCAAACCCTGTGTATTTTTTTGTATCAATGCCTCCATTTTTTAAAACATTCGGGTGTACCATTCCCGCCCCTCCTAGCTCAAGCCAGCCTGCTTTGCAAAGCTTGCATCCCCGGCCATTACATACGCCGCAAGAAACATCGATTTCAAAAGAAGGTTCTGTAAATTGAAAATGGTATGGGCGGATTCTGAATTTTCTTTTTTCTCCAAGATAAGACTTAAAAAAGTAATCAAGCACACCTTTTAAATGTGTTATTGAGATATTTTCTCCAACAACAAGTCCTTCAAATTGATGAAACATTGGAACATGTGAAACATCAGATTGTCGGCGATAACACTTTGCAACATTCAACATTTTAATTGGAAGTTCCCCCTTTTCCATTTCACGGATTTGTCCGGATGATGTATGCGGAGTTAAAACCATTTGCCCATTTTTTGGATGCGGTTCTTCTTTTACAAAAAAAGTTTCCCAATCGTCGCGTGCAGGATGATTTTCTGGAAAATTCAAAGCAGTAAAAGCATACCAATCCCATTCGACTTCCGGATATCGTACGCGGGTAAATCCTATATGTTCGAAAATATTTGTTATTTCCTCGATTCCTTGAGTAATAAGGTGAAGGTGCCCAAGTGGTAAAGCCTGACCCGGCATTGTCACGTCAATTTTTTTTGACCGTTTTGCGGGCCCGGTATTTATTTTTTTTGACTTAAGTTTGTGGGAAATTAAATCTTCAATTGTATTTTTTATTTCGTTTGCAAGTTTTCCTATTTCAGGGCGTGATTCTTGCGGAAGCTTTCCTATACGTTTAATGGCGTCTGTCAGACTCCCGTCTTTTCCCAAAAAATCCTCTCTTATTTTTTCAAGTTCCTCCGCGTCATCTGTTGAGATAATCAAAGAACTTGCGTTTGTTTGTAGGTTGATTAATTCTTCTTCCATGTTTTCTTAAGGATATCATATTCGATCGTCCTTTTGAACCTCTCTTCCCTGTTGTTTTGCTAAGACATCAACCGCTTTCTTGTCGGATGCCAAAATTGTCATAAGTTCTTTTAGTGCATGTTGATGATGTTCTGATCCCGGCGCAACATCTCTTATACTTATCAAACGAGTTGATAGCGCAGCAATTTGTTGTTCCATTTGTATTGGTTGTCCTTCTTTTGTCGTATTAAATCACATCCTTTCGTCCGATATAGCTAAAACTACATCGGCTTTAAACCACAAAAAAAACCTCCCGTGTGGGAGGCTATGTGTGTTTCTAAAACCTTAGATCACTACATTACCTCCCGGCTTGGGAAGTAAAGTAAGTAAAGTAAAAGATTCTATTCATAGAAATTAAGGTTAAGCTGTTTTTTTTGCTGTGTCAATCCTCCAGAGGCGGATTGATCAGCCTGGCTTGATCAACAATGTATTTGAAGGTTTCAGGGTCGTTTAAAACAAGGTCCGCAAGAATTTTTCTATCAAGCCCTATTTTTTTCTTGGCAAGCGCCGCTATGAATTTACTGTACGATATTCCTTCAATTTTGACGGCTTCTGAAATTCTGGTTATCCATAGTCTTCGGAAGTCTCTTTTCTTTCTTTTTCGTCCATGATACGCATATGCACCCGCGTGAAGAGCCGCCTCTTGGGCGACTTTTGTAAGCTTTGACTGTGTTCCACGGTAACCCTTATTAAGGTTTCGTAGTTTATTGTGTCGTCTATTGCTTGTTAATCCCCTTTTTACTCTTGTCATATTATTTAATTTTAAATTTTAAATTTACAATTTTTAGTGAATATTAAATGTTTTAATTTTTAAAATTAGTCTATTTTCTTCCTAAAATTAAAAATTGTTTTATTTCCGCCTATTTTACTAAAAAAATTCGCTTTTTGAAACACCCTCCGCAATTTCTGATTGTAATTGCTGTACGATTGCGTTGCAGATCTTTCATTCCGCGTTTCTTTAAAATTAATATTTATCCTCTTTGTAAATCTTTTTAGCATTTAGACACTAAGTAATTGTTTTATTTTTTTTGCAAACGTGCCGTGTGCTTGTCCAAGAATCTTTTTACGTCTCAGGTTGCTTTTTGATTTTTTGCTTCTAAGATGGCTTCTCATCTGATGTCCATGCATAACCTTTCCTGTTTTTGTAACCCGAAATCTTTTACTTACGGCATTTTTTGTTTTAAGTTTTTGTTTTCCCATATTTTTATTACTATTTTAGTTTTGACATTACTAGTATCATTTGTCGTCCTTCCATATGCATATCTTTTTCAACTTTTGCAACACTTTGCATTTTTTCCATAACTTTTTTTAGTACTTCTTCGCCCAATTCTTTTTTTGTTATCTCTCGTCCTCTAAATTTTAAAACAAATTTTACTTTATCTCCGTCTTTTATAAATTCATCCGCTCTCTTCAATTTTATGTCCAAATCATGGTCATCAATAAAAGGTCCAAGTTGTATCTGTTTTGTCTCAGAAGTTTGGGTTTTTTTCTTTTCCTCCTGTTTTTTCTTTTTTAATTGGTACAGAAATTTACTGTAGTCAATAAGCTTTACAACAGGCGGAATAGCGGTTGGCCCTATTTCTACAAGATCAACATTTTGATCTTGGGACATCTTCAGCGCATCTTCCCGACTAACTACTCCAATTTGTCTTCCATCATCTGCAATAAGCCTTATTGTTTGAGCAGTAATCTGGTAATTCCTTCTATAGAATACGCTTGGCTTATATTGTTTACGGCGCCTCTGCATCTAATGAATTTTAAGATTTTTTTTCAATTTCGTTTTTTACAGTTTGCAAAAATTTATCAAGTAAAATTGTTCCTAGGTCTTCTCCTGTGCGCGTTCTAACCGATACAAAATATTTATCCTCGCTTGATGCGCCATGTTCTTTCTCTCCTATTATAACAAGGTACGGCACTCTTTGTAAAGAAGCTTCTCGTATTTTTGCACCAACCGTTTTATTTGAAGTATCAAGTTCTGCTCTGATATTTTCGTCTTTTATCAAGTCTAATATTTTTTGAGCAAATGGATGGACTTTTTCAGAAACAGGCAATATAGCAACTTGTACAGGCGAAAGCCAGATTGGAAATGCTCCTTGGTAGTGTTCTGTTAGAATGCCTATAAATCTTTCGAAGGATCCGAGAATTGCGCGGTGAATCATAACGGGTCTTTTTTCTTGACCTTGGTCGTTAATATAGGTAAGTCCGAATGCTTCAGGCATGTGAAAGTCAAGTTGAACCGTAGCAAGCTGCCAGCTTCTTCCAAGCGAGTCTTCTATGTGAGCATCAATTTTAGGACCGTAAAATGCTCCGTCACCTTTTTTATCTGATGATTTTATTTTTTTAGCTTTTAAAACTTCTTCCAAATCTTTTTCAGCTTTATCCCACATTATATCCGTTCCTGCCCTACCCTCCGGTCTTGTTGCAAGCTTGAATTCGACAGAAAAACCAAACATCGTATAAAAATTATTCATAATGTCCAAAATATTTCCAATTTCCTCAAAAATTTGGTCTTCCGTTACGAAAATATGCGCATCGTCCATCGTAATTTGACGCACTCGAAAAAGTCCGTTAACTTCGCCACTCTTTTCACGTCTGTGAAGCCGTCCAAGCTCAGACAGTCTAAGTGGAAGTTCTCGGTAAGAACGTGGTCTAAATCTGTAAATTACAGTTGATTCCGGGCAATTCATGGGTTTTAGGGTGTAGCTTATTCCGTCTGCATCCTCATCTTCATCAGACAATAAAAGATTGTACATATTGTGAGACCCAAACTTAGTCCAGTGTCCCGATTGCTTAAACAATTCGCTTTTCACCATTATTGGGGTTGATGTTTCAAGATATCCTGCTTTTTCGGTAAGTTCTCTAATATATTTTTCAAGTTCCTTAAAAATTATCATGCCGCGAGGTAGCCAAAATGGTGCTCCCGGTGCTACTTCGTTGGTAAAAAATAGCTCTTGTTCCTGCCCTATTTGTTTGTGGTCTTTTGGTTGTTTATCGTCCATATCGGTTTGAGGCTATCATTTTATCAGATTTGGGTTATTATATACAACAAATTTAAATATATCAGACACAAATACACCAATTACAGGTATAAGATTTATTTGTGAAAGGAGAAATCCGAAAAATGCCAAAAGTATTCCGGCGCCAACTGTTGCTCCGAGACCCCAAGCTATTCCTCCTACAAAGTTATTTATGAATATTCTTTTAAGAGGTTTATTTATGTTGTCGTGTTTTGTTTCCATTTTTTTTCTTATAATCCAAGACTTGGGGCAATTTTCTGCATACTTACCAAAACCAATTGTACGTACTCGGAAAGAGGTATGCCAAGCTTTTCCTCGCATACTGAAATTTGTTTACGGTCAACAGATTTTGCAAAAGATCTCTCTTTTATTCTCTTCAAAATAAAATCAGATGTTAAGTTTGCAAGATTTTTGTCAGGGCTTATAAGAGCTGCGGCGATAATAATCCCAGTTAACTCATCGCAAGTATAAATTGCCCAATCCATAAGGCTTTTTGGTTCAATCCCGTTATGTTTCCAATTGTGGGATTTTATGGCATACATGATTTCAGGCTTTAATGTTTTCCCAAGTCTTTCTTCAAGTTCTATTGTATGGCGCGCAGGCTTATCATGTGTTATTTCATAATCCGCATCGTGTAAAAGACCCACAATTGCCCAATCATCTTCGTTTATAAGTAGGTCGCTTTTTGTCTTTAAATATAGCGCTATTTCACGCATAGCAGCTTCAGCCGCCAAATGATGTTTTATAAGATTTGGATTTTTTATCAGAGTTTCGAGGTTTGCGAAAGCTTCGGCACGGGTTTGTGATTTAATTGTAGTCTCGTCCATAACATTAGTATAACAAATTGTGGGCCCAATCCCGATTGAATCGGGATTACCTTTGCAACCACGCCCGCAAAGCTACGCTTTAGCGTTGCGGGCGGGTGTCAATGCAACGCTCTGCCTTTTGGAAAATGGTGGACGATACAGGATTTGAACCTGTGACCTTTGCAATGTCAATGCAACGCTCTAACCAACTGAGCTAATCGTCCATTTTTCAAAAGTTGATTTCCAACTGACCCCGCGAAGCGGGGCATGGCTATGAGCCCGAATGAAATGAGGGCACTCAAGATTATCCTAATAATCTTATGAGCCCGTACGTAGCTTTGATTCTAGCAAATTATAAATAATAAAGCTATATGGTTTGTTGCTGAATTTTTATTCCACTTATTGATTTGTATTAAATCCTTCGGCTTCTTCAGCCATTCGCGTTGCAAAAAGTCTTGGATCGCTTTCAAAGTCTTCTTCAAGACGGATTTCATACATCTGTCTGTTTGGACCTACTTTAGGATTTGGTGTTTCATCAACACCAAACCTAGAATTAATCCTGTTTCTGGCATGGTTTGATTCTGCATATTCTCGTTCTGATTTGTTCATATTTTTTCACCTCCTCTCTTTCCTTGAATTTCCATAAGAGCTTTCCTCTTTTGGAGGACTTTGCCTCTGAAGGAAGCTCTTTGGTCATTTCAATTCCTCCCCGATAGATCGGGGTTTCCTTGAATTTCCCATAAAAAAACCTCCCGTGTGGGAGGCCGTGCATAACCACTATTTACCTCCCCTAGCGCAAGCTAAGAAGAAGGCGTGTAATGATAACTATTTGATTTTTCATTTGATTTATTTTATAACAAAACTTTTTTTGTTGTCAAGTTAACCTGTTTGGGTGGCTGTGGTGCGTTCACCCGAAAGGCCGAAAGTCGTACCGTGTTTTTTATACATTTTCCAATATGATTTTTGTTGTTTTTTATTTTGAAATACTGAGCCAAAAGAAACGCTATCCTCAAGCTGTCTTGTTGCGTCTTTTATTGTGTTCAGTACAAATTCAAAAAAAGATACATGGTATTTTCCCGGTCTCACAGGTGCTTGTTCGGCAACTGCTCCTTTTACAGTCTCCTCAACAATTTTTGAAGTTTTAATAAGTTTTTTTATCTCCATTCTTATTTGGTCAACCTGATTTCTTATTTGATATTCTTCTTTGTTCTGATGCATTAAATCGGCATTTTCAACTTGTCGAAAATAAGTTTCTCGGTGCATTTGTACCCCCTCTACTCTTTTCTCTTCTTTTTTCTTGAGAATAAACTCTTCGCCTTCTAAAAGCTGTTGCTCTGTTTTATTATCAAGTCCTAGTGTTTGGTCAAGAATGCCACCGGGCATTTTTGCAAAAAACTCATTCCATGTAGTCTTTGTTATTCCTTTGGGAATATCTTTAAAATCAGAAGATGAGTCGATTCTTTTAGCCTCAATTGATTCTTGGCTAACTTGTCTTTTTTGTGTAGTTTTCATTTTCCTAACAAACCTTTTTACCCCAATATTATATACCTAAAGACTTAAAAATCAAGGATTTTATCAAAGCTTTGAAAGAAAATCAAGAGTTTTTTGCTGACGGATAATTCCTGCAAGCATATACGGATTTTGTGCTATTTCTTTTCTTTGGTTCTGGTCTTCAATCGTTGCAAGAGCGGTTTCAATATCTTTTTGTTCAACAACAATTTTTTCGGTATCGGCAATTTTTCTTAGCATAAATTCAAGCTTTATATCAGATTTTGCCTTTTCTTCATATTCTGTTCTTAGCTGATCCGAATTTTTACTGCGTGATGCAAGATATTGGTCAAGACTTACTCCAAGCCTTTTAATTTCGTCAAGAAGTTGTGATAAAAGTCGGTTTGTTTCTTGTTCTACTAACACGTGTGGAATATTTGTTGTTGTTGCCGAAAGCGCAGCTTTTAATACATCATCAAGCGGAATCTTCTCCTGCCCTGAGCTAGCCGAAGGGTCTTTGCCGGGTAAAACAATTTTAGAAGGAGCAGTGATTTTTTTGATAGCGTCTTTGTAATTTCCTAATTCAACTATTGGTTCTTCACAAGTCATTGCCTCGAATTCAAGCGGGGTTCCCTCCTCAAAAGCTTCTATGTGAATTTTAGGATTTATAATCGGCTTTATATCATTGTCCTTTACGGCTTTTGTATACTCATTGGTTAAAATAATTTTGAGCATTTCTTCCTGTACTTTTTCTTTTGGAATTTTTGCAGAGGCAACATTTTTTGGCGCCTTTCCGGGTCTAAATCCAGGCACGGTTACAGTTTGCGCAAGCTTATCTACTACTTCTTTTCGAACCTTTTCTACGTCTCCCCACGGGACAACAATTTTTATTTCAACAGATGAATCAGAAAGCCGATTTACGATTACTCGAGGTTTTGCAGTAGAATAGGTTTTAACTGCTGTTTGGTCCGTATTTTCTTTCTTCACGTTTGCCATAGAGAGATATTATACTGGAAATGAGCCTATAAGTAAAGCTGTATTTGTGCGGATGAGAGGACTTGAACCTCCACGCCTTACGGCAATAGGTCCTAAACCTATCGTGTATACCATTTCACCACATCCGCAAAAATTAAGGTCGCAAGGTCTTGCGAACTTGAGAGCAAGTTCTTAAACCATGCGTGTATACTCCTGCCTGCCGGCAGGCAGAATTTCACCACCCGGGCAATAAAGGTATTATACAGTTTAACCAGCTTTGGAAAAAGAGTTAGATTGTGGGGGTGACTGCGAGAAGAGATTTGTATTCTGCTTCGATTTCATTCATAAAGCCGTTTACCCTCACAGACCATGTTTTTGACTCTGCATAAATAGGACCAATACTCCAAACGTCGGTTGCGCCCCATTTATCCATGTAGTTGCCGCGCAAAGTTTTGTTAATTATGTCAATTCCGTCTTCCCAACTTTCAAAATATATGTAGCCTCCGCCCCATCCGTAACCATTATAAGAGCCGGGCATAAGAAATTGTCCAAAGCTTGATTCAAGCCCTGATATTGAAGGTAAAAGCTTCCAGTCCACGCCGTATTTATCAGCGTATTTTACATAAGTTGCGCCAAGGCCTAGAAGTGGAGAATTGTATTTTTTGAAAATATTTTCAATTGCAATACTGCGTACGTCCTTTTCAATGATTTTTGAGCTGTCAAATGACAAAAGCTTTGCTGAGGGTACAGCAGTACCTTCCGCGTATGCATTTTTGGAAAATGTAAGTGTAGCAATAAGAAGTGCTACAAGGATTAAAAAAGTTTTTGTAGTTTTCATAATTATTCAAGTGCCTATGACAAATAGAAACTTGAGGATTACTCAAACCATTAAAAAATCCTAAAGTAGTTTTGGGCTACCTTAGGATCTAATCAGTATCTTATCATAGAACTATAGGTTTGTCAAGTACTTTACTACAGGCCATAATATGTAGTTTTATGCACAAAAATGTTCAAAATCACCTTAAAGTAGATTGAAGTTTAAGAAATACCTAAAGCGAGGGGCTTATTCTGTCCATTATGTAGCTTACATTTTTCGCCCAGCTTCCATTGCTTTGCGGCGTGTATTTTGTCATTATTTCTGTCGGATGTTCAAGGCCTTTTGCTTTGTATTCTTTTGCCAAAGTTTTTGAAATTGTTTCTATTGCATCCTCATAACTTGTAAATCGTGTAACATTTCCTCCATAAATTCCAAATCCCCAACAATTATAAGATTCTTTTGGAATTTTTTTGCAAAGCGTGCTTTCTTGAAGTGCAATTGCCGGAAGAAGACGGTAGTCAATTCCGTAAAAGTCTGCCGCAGAAACAATGTGCACCGCGTATGGTAAAAGAGGCGAATTATATTTGTTCAAAAATTCTTTCAAAATTGTAGTACGCCCTTTTTCACCGGATGCAGCAATAATATCCCTATTTGTATTATTGGAAATGAGATGAGATGATGCTGTTTCTGTACCCAAAACCTCTGTGTTTGCGTCGTTAAAATTTGCGACAGCCACTTTGGTAAGCGACATGGAATATATAATTAAGGCGAGTAAAAAAATCGGCATAAAAATCGAGTAACTTGCGAGCAGAACAAGCTTTTTCATTTAATACATTATAATTACATAAATTGCTATTTCTTGTCAAGAAAAATTAGTATTGGTACAATACGTATGAGCCCGAGTGTTGGAATCCTGCCTGCCGGCAGGCAGGGGTAGACACGCATATGTATTACGTATATGTTATTAAAAGTCAAAAAAAGGACGTTTTTTATAAAGGTTATACGAATAATATCTTAAGAAGACTTTCCGAACACAACAATAATAAAACAGCTTCCATAAAACATTTAGCACCATTTAAGCTTATTCATGTAGAAATCTGTGTGTCGCTAGGGGACGCAATTAAACTCGAGAAGTTCTTTAAATCAGGGTTTGGTCGTGAGATAATACAAGAGATAAATAGCGCAACATAAATAAGCCAGGATGTTGAAATGGTAGACAAGCACGGTTCAGAACCGTGTATCGCAAGATGTGGGGGTTCGAGTCCCCCTCCTGGCACATGCTTTGGCAGGTAGACAAGCAGCGTTCAGAACGCTGTACCAGCAATGGTGTGGAGCCTGCCTGCCGGCAGGCAGGGTTCGAGTCCTCTCTCGGGCACTTTGAAAAATGAAGTGGGACTTCTCTACTTTTTATTTGGTTCAGATAAGTCAGTAATTGTTTTAAGGTCAATATTTGACTTGTAAAAAAAGTAACCAACAATTGCAAATGTTGCAACGGGTGATAACCATTCAGGAATCTCAATTCTAAAGCTATGCAAAAGCATTACAATACCAAGTATTAAAATCGAATACATTGCTCCGTTTTTTAGGTATTTATATTTTTTTATCCGTTCTATATTGCTAATTGTTATTTGCCTCAATACGATTGCTCCTAAGCCATTCCCTATAAGTATAAGAGGAATTGCAAAGGTAAATGCAAAAGCCCCGATTACTCCATCAATTGAAAAGCTTGCGTCCAGTATTTCAAGGTATGCAATTTTTGCAAAATCAGATACGCCAACCGATAAAAGTTTTTTTTCCTGCTCTTCTGCATATCCTTTGAATCCATGAATTATAAAAAACATTGTAGATCCTACAACGGCGCCAAACTGAAGCAATGGATTGTTTTGTTTGAATGCAAACCACACAATTACTGTTAAAAGTATTGATACGATTGCATAAAACCAAACACCTTTTGAATGGAAAAACCTTTCGCCCCTAAGGCCAAAATTTTTAGGTTCTAAGAAAAGCCAGTGAAAAAAAAGAAAAATTAAAAAGACCCCCCCTGCAATAAGCAGAACATGAGATGATTCTTTTATGGTTTCAGCAATATTGGGATCTGATGAAAAAGCTGCGGTTATGGTATTTACAACACCAAGTTGTGGAACGGTTGCATAAAGAATAAGAAAGGGTAAGACTCCTCTGACAATGAAAATAGATGATACTATTCCCCATGTCAAAAACCATTTTTTTGCTCTATTGCTCATTCCTCCGAGCACTTCAGCATTAATAATTGCATTGTCAATGCTTGTAATTATTTCAAAAAGAGATAGACCAAGAATTGTAAAAAATATAAAAATAACATCCATTAAAAACATTATAGCAATGTGTTCTTGTTTTAACATGACTATGTTTGGTAAAATACTAACTGTACAAGTTGGGTGTTTGCGCCGAAGCTTGCCGAGGTGGTGAAATTGGTATACACGCAAGATTGAGGTTCTTGTGTCCTTAAATAAGACGTGCAGGTTCAAGTCCTGTCCTCGGCACATTTCTCCCGTTGTTCGTATGTGGCACAGTCTATGTTCAGGCAGGTTGAAACTAACACATGGTTTGTTCAAATGTTGGTTTGTGCTAAGGAAAGTTTAAAGGGCGGTTAGCTCAGCTGGTAGAGCGCTTCGTTTACACCGAAGATGTCGCGAGTTCAAGTCTTGCACCGCCCACACATTTGATATAATGCAATCACTGTCTGAGATTGCATTGAATTCGCAATCGAATATAGTATTTTTTTGCCGAGATGGCCGAGGTAGTCAAGGCACCTGTCTGAAGAACAGGCTATCCGAGTGCAATTCTTGGTCTCGGCACTGAAATTTTTACTAAAATTTCAGTGCCACGTACTCACGTTGTTCGTATGTGGCACAGTCTATGTTCAGGCAGGTTGAAATTGGCACGCTAGATTTTCGCAGAGCTTATAACTAAGATAGAACAATGAAGCATTATGTTTATATTGTCGAATGTAGTGACGGCTCTTTTTATACAGGATATACATTAAATATAAAAAACAGATTGTGGCAACATAATTTTGGAAAGCAGGGCGCAAAATCAATAAAAGGTAAGTTGCCTGTTGAATTAGTTCATTCAGAAGAATATAAAACAAAGTCACAGGCATTGAAACGCGAAATGGAAATTAAAAGTTGGCCAAGAGAAAGAAAATTAAAATTAGTAATGAGTTTAAAAACATAGACTGCGCCAGTTTCGAGCACTGCGAGAACCTGGTGCTGAAAAAACAAGTTTTTTCAGCGGGAGTAATTCACCGGTAAGCAAGAGCTTGCGGTGCTCGTTTCACTGTGCGCCTAAGAATGCTTCCTTGCCCGCCTGCAGAGCTTATGCGGTGGTAGTTCAGGGGTAGAACGTCTCCTTGCCAAGGAGAAGGTCGGCGGTTCAAATCCGCTCCACCGCTCAGTATTAGCGGGCAGGTCAAGGAAGATGCCTGCCGGCAGGCAGGTAGCGGGTTCGCTCTTTTTGTTGGAAAAAAGCGCGCAATTTCGTAGAAATTGAGCGATTCCCGTCTCCCGCTCAAAATGTTTATTGTTACTCAAGGGTGACATGGATTCTTGATTGAGTAAGATTTGCCGCAACCTGCATTTGCGTTTTCATTTGTACTTGATACACTTTTGCGCTCTTATCATAAATAATAGCCGGCGAAGTAAGAGTATATATTGAATTCCCTACTCCGCTAACGTCGGAATTCCATACAGGATGTTTATCCGTAACGTTAAAAAGCCGTACATAAACAGATCCGTTTGAGGTGGGCATAGTGACAGACGCCTCAAAATGAACTTCTTTAACATTTTGATATTGACCTAAATCAATAGCGACTTGTGCTCCCGGGACATCCACCCAGTCGCTTGATTGATTTGTCCCCGAGCCTAGGGGAATAAAATAATCTTTTATTGTATTTGATGTCGTTGTTCGATAAGTATTTTGTATGGCAATGGTTGGAGGAATAGGCGTAGGACTTAAAGTTTGATTTTGAGCTTGAATTTGTGTTGGAGATGGAATAATAGTATCAACAGAACTTTTTCTAGGTGAAATATTCGTATTTGCAACACCTTTATTTTTTAAAAGAAAAAAATTGAGATAGACAACGTTGGCCAAAAGAATAATTATTATTATGCCTGTTATGAAAAATCCAATTTTAATTTCTTTTTCGTCTCGTCTTATGCGAATTTGCAAAAAACGTTCGCGGACATTGGTTAGCATTTCATCTTTAGCATATAAAATAGGGAAGAAAAAGTAAAGCCGTGTTCATTCCGATGAAGATGCTACCCTTTTTTGGCGGAATTTGTCTATGGGAAATTCAATAAATTTATAAAGACTGTACGATATAACAAGCGATATAGTTACTATCATAAGCTTTTTTAAATTTGTATCAACAAGCGTAAAATTCACAAACATCTTTACAATAATAAAATGAATTATATAAAGAGGATAAGACAATTCGCCCAAAAACCTATCAAATTTAAAATTTTTTGTTACTGAGAAAATAATAGGTACAAATAACGCAAAAATAAAGGAGAAAACTAGCTCAAAAACCGGTGTTACGGAAAGCATTGATAATGGTGTGTAATTATAAATCAGAATAATGATAACGGCTGCCCCAAATATTGTTTTAAAAATTTGTTGTTTTGCTTTGTTCTTTTCTAAAAAACCAAATAAAAATCTATATGAAGACATGCCCATTAAGAAAAAAACCAAGTAGTAAACAAATTGCGCGCTAAGAAAGATTTGGTTTTTGCTTATAAAATTTGCTAAAACGATATGGGCAAGTACTAAATATAAAGAGCAAAGCAATAAAAAATGTTTTTTTGAAAAAAACATAAGAAATGGTGCAAGAACGTAGAATAATAATTCTATTTGTAGAGTCCAAGCTTGCTGAACAAGTAAATATCCCGGTGTCATATCAGGCTTGAAAAAATAGTCAGAATTTACAACAAGCGTAATATTTCTTGTAATAAAATTAACAGAATATAAAAGCATTGCCAATCCATTTATGTGTGTTGAATACTGAAAAAAATGAGAAATGAAATTATCTTGACCACCAGCGTTAAATAAATATTTTACAACCCCAAAAAGGACAATGATTAAGAGTGAAACCCAATAAATAGGGTAAATTTTAAGAAATCTGTTTACAATAAATAACTTGAATGAATGCTTCTTTTTAAAATATTTTCTATCCAAAATAAAAGCCATATAAAAGCCTGAAATGACGAAAAAAGAAAGAATTGCAAGTCTGCTGTTAAATATCCTGTACCCGAAAATATCTCCCGTGTGAAAGATTACTATGGTGAGCGCGAATAGTAAACGTAAAAGTCCCATATGCAACAGTATAAATTTACAAAGCTGAAATGTAAACAGAAGAATGTTTTGGCTGGATATTTACTTGTGATTAATTGCGTTTAATGATCATTTGGCGCATAATTTCTAATCGTGCGAAGATTAATACCGACAATTACAAAAAAAACTTATAGTGGAATTCTAAATCCTGTTTTCTTTAGAACCGATCCCCAAAAAGTTCACATTGGAGCAACTGCTTTTGGGGAGAAATTAGGACAGAATAAAAGATTAAGAAAAATTATTTCATCGCAATTTAAAATAACTAACTCGGTTTTGCATCAAGAATTGTCCGGGATAAATTTCCCCAATCCTATTGGTCTTGCCGCAGGGTTTGATTATGAAACGCGTCTTACCCAAATCACACTAAGTGTAGGATTTGGTTTTCAAACAGTTGGAACAATTACCAACATGGCTTATGAAGGAAATCCGAGACCGCAATTGGGCAGACTACCAAAATCAAAATCGCTGATGGTAATAAGGGATTTAGAAATTTCGGGGCAGAAGAAACTGCACAAACATTAGGATAATTAAATTTTGAAATTCCTATAGGAATAAGCATTGGTAGAACAAATAGTGCAAAATTAAATCAAAAACAAAGCGTTGAAGACATAATTTGCGCTCTTAAGATTTTTGAAAAAGCTCGCGTAAAAAATAGTTATTATGAACTCAACATCAGTTGCCCAAATCTTTTTGGAAATGTTACTTTTTACACAAAAAAAGACTTTGGAAGATTTACTGTCTGAAATTGACAAGCTAAGGCTTAAAAAGCCGTTTTTTGTCAAAATGCCAATATCAAACAGCACTCGGGTGATAAAAATTATGCTTGATGTGATTGCAAAGCATTCTTCCAAAGGAGTCATTTTTGGTAATTTACAAAAAGACCGTTCTCATCCGTCTTTAATAAAAAGTGAGGTAATAAAGTTTAGAATTGGAAATTTTAGCGGAAAGCCTACTTTTGAACGCTCAAATGAGCTGATAAAATTTGCACACAAGAATTATAAAAAGAGATTCGCAATTATTGGGTGCGGCGGGGTTTTTAGCGCCCAAGACGCCTATGTAAAAATAAAAAAAGGCGCATCCTTAGTCCAATTAATTACCGGTATGATTTTTGAAGGTCCGCAGTTAATTCATGAAATAAATTCAGGCCTGGTAAAGCTTCTTGCAATAGACGGCTTCAAAAATATCGCCGATGCAGTAGGAGCTGACAGTTAGTTTATAGATTGTAAAATAGTACTATCGTTGGTTGAGTAAAATACACACCATGAATATGTTGTTACAATTTATTTTCAATAAATTTATACGTATATTTTACGGCTGGATTGACAAAGAATTTCTTATTATTTATTAAAAGTAATAATTCTTCTTTATTTAATAACAAAAGCTTTTTGTGTTCAAAATTTATTTTTGCCGTCTTTTTGAAATCTATAGCAGTAATTTTAAGTTTTGTTTGAAAAAAAAATCCTATTCTTCCAGAGCTCGTAACAGTAATGCATATTCCTTCTATTTTTTCTATCAATTCAGCGGGTATGGATGCTTCTTCCATTAGCTCGCTTTGCCAAAATAATTTTATGTCTTCTGCTGTTTTAATTTTTTTCTTATTATAATAGTTTAAGCTACCACTTATCAAATCGAAGTTATGTTTAAAAAGTGAATTGTCTGCGGTTTGTCCAATAATAAATTTTCCATCCTTCGTAATAATATGAGATGCAACGTATAAGCCATTAGGTCTTTCTTGAAAAGGATATTTATTAAAAACATTTTTTAAATCAAAGGAAGAAAGATAAGTTTTATAATCAATAAATCCTAATTTCAAATAAACCGCATTTCGGTTTTTAGTTATATTTTCTAACCGATAAACTTTACCATTCCATATTGGACGATTGTTTTTTTTTGCTTTTAGCAGGTAAACCTTCCATATTTTATTTATTTGTCTTCTTAAAAAAGGAGTAGGACTATAACGTAATTCAGACGAGGCAATAAATAAATTTTCTAAGTTAAAAAATACAAGCGTCCTCATTTTAGGGGTCGTTTAATTATTCCTCCCAATATTCTTTCTGGCCCAGTGACACTAGTCCCTATTAGAGGAAAAAGTTTAAGAGTATTAACTAGTATTTCGTCGCCTGATAATTTATAATCATTAATAAGATACCAGTAGCTTGCGTGTTCAGGCCAAGTTGTTTTAATATTTTCAATTTCCTCTTTATCTCGATAAGTATCATATACTAAACTATTCACTGTCGTGTTATAAGATTTATTTTTTCTTATTCTTTTTGACACGTGAGCGTATCTGTTTGCTATATTTAGAAGTAAATTTACGTCTACATTTTTATACTTACTCATTTGTTCTATCCAATTTGAAATCTGAATATTGGTAGGTCTAATTGAAAATAAAAATCCTAACATTTTTTCTGCCGTTCTTTGAGAAAAACCGTATGATTTCAATTTTAAATAACCATGATTATACGTTTCATCTGTAGATTTTTTCATAAATAAATCCTTATAAAATTCTTCATATAACAACAATAAATCTTTATATAAAATTTCTGATTTTCCTCCTATTGAAATAAGCATATCCACCACCTTTGCATACTTTGCAGGGCTTGAGAAGGTTATTTCAAATCCATTATGAAAATCATGATGGCCCGATGTACTTAAATCCATATTTGTCTGTTCTATTGTAAATTCTGGAATATCAATAGTATCGTTTTTAACAGATTGATTGATAAAATTAGAGAAATCCCCACCAAACTTTTCCATCACAAGTGTTACCCAAGGAGAGTAAAAATTTACTGCATCCTTGGCATCTGTTTGTTGGAGTCTAGGAATAGAAATTTTTCTGGCCTCATCAAAATGCGTTACATGAGTATGCCCTATTTTATTAGTCGGACCTCCTCTACTTCTACCGGTAAAAACTCTTTCATTATCGGATCCATTTCCCCATGAACCCCATATTGTAGCTGATTGTTTAATTTTTTTTATTAGTTTTACTGCTAAGATTGTTTCATCTGAAATTAATCTAATGAATTCTTGACGATTTAAAGAGTCTAAATTATATAATTTAGAAAAATCACTATCTATCTCTGATGTATCATTCTTGCCCCACCAGACAATAACCTGAGGAGCTAAAATGGATATGTCGGTATCTATTGGTAAAGAACTGTTGATTGCAAATACATCGCTTGCTATAGATAAAAATTGATCCGTAGAAACAGTGGGGGGAGTATGAGATGAAGCGACTAGTGTGACGCAAGCCATGGCATTCTTTGTAGTAAGTAATCCGCTAAATATTTCGCCCTCTTTGAATATAGAAGGGTTGTCCGATCTTTTCATCATCGGTGAAATCTCAAAGGTAGGAATGCTATAATTTTTTCTCAGTTGTCTTAATTGACTTTGCAATTCAGAAAAATGTGATGTCGGTAATTCGTTCATGTCTAACAATACTTAATTATAATTATTCTATTAATAATAGTATAAATTGCTACCATCTAATAAAATTATGTCTTTTATAAATAAGGAAAAATCCTTAATATTTAATTTCTTACAGGTATCTACTCTAATTGTGCAGTATGGAAATAAAAAATTATCCCATTTCTTATTTTCCTTTACAAAAATCTTAAATTGCTCGTTAGTTTTAATTCCATAATAATAAGGAATCTTTTTACGAGAAATTAGTCGTTTTTTGTGTATTTTTTTGTCACTACAATAGCATTCTATGATAATAATCTTTGCTTGTGTATGTTTTTTAATATATTCTATTCTAGATAAACCGTGAGGTTGAATTAAGCTTGTATCGCAAATGCAAGATTTGTTGTTGCCCAGATACAACATGGTGTATTTCCACATTATGTCATAGCTTCTATAACCTATTTCCTTTAAAGAAAAACCTTTTTTAACGAGAATTGTTTTAAATTTATCCCTAACAATGACGGGAATATTCAAGTGATTACCTAATTTTTTAGCCAAATAAGACTTCCCCGTAGCCGGATATCCCTTAAAAAGTAATAATACCAATACTTGATCCATTCTATAAAGTTAGATGGCAAAATATTATTAGTTCTTGATTATACCCAAAGATAATGCAGCCAATAAAATTGTTGTAATAGATGATCCAACCATAATTCTGTTATTTATTGCAAGAGTAATTACTTCATTTATTGGCAATAGATAAGTCTTTATTTCCTCAGTAATGTCGTTGTGTTGTTTTCCTGTAAATTTTACTTTGGGCGCAAGAAACATATGAACTAAATGACTATTCTTTGTTGGATATTCTTCTATAACTCCCAGCTTTATAAGCTTATTTGCTCTAAACCCTGTTTCTTCCAATAACTCTCTTTTTGCGGCGGACGATGGATTTTCTTTACCTCTCTTAAAAGTTCCTGCTGGTAGTTCTAGTTGTATATCTTTAGTTCCATGTCTGTACTGCTTTACTAATACAACCTCATTTTTTTCTGTTATCGCAAATAAAATTGATACATCAAGCAATTGACCTACATAGTAATCATTAATTATTACTCCATTTGGTAATTCAACAGAATCTTTTTTTATCTTATACCAAGGTGAAGTAATTTGTATTTGGGATTTTAAAGTTTTCCAGTGCATTGATTTATCTTTTTTGAGATAATCCTTTTCTTTAAAATTTGTTTTCATATGTATTAATTCTTCCAATTCTTCGGCAATAAAGGGCTATCTAATTCAATACCACCAAATACTGGTTTCTGGTATCCAATTTTTTTTGCATATTCCCACGTCTTTTTTATCCCCACAGAAAGACTAGTTTGATCTTTATATTTAAGATATTTTTTAGAAAGCGTGTGATCTGATATTGCTAACAATATTTCCTGTGGTCTTAATGGAAGGTGTTTTGGTTTAATCTTTACGTTTGTAATTCTTTGAATTTCTTTCGAAAGTTCATTAATATTATAACTCTTATCTGACCCTATGTTGAATATTTTTCCAGAAACATTTAAAAAACCACATTTATATATTGCTTCTACAACGTCAGAAATATATGAAAAGCACCGTCTTTGGCCTCCGTTGCCATATATATAATATGGTTCTCCTTTAAGAACTGCATTCATAAATAGAACAACGACGTTTCTATAAGGGTCTTTCATGTTTTGTCTTGGTCCATAAACATTGTGAGGTCTAGTAATTACGTACTCAAATTTATGCACTTTCGATAAGATTTTAAGAGTCTCTTCCATCTCTAATTTACTTAAGCCGTATAAATCTTCTGGTTCGGGTTTATCATTTTCGCTGAAAGGTATTTGTTTTGATCCATAAACGGCAATACTTGATGTAATTACTATTCTCTTCATGCTATTTTTTAAACCGGCAACTAATACGTTTAAAAAAGAATTATAATTTCTTGTAGTAATGTCTATAGGAGAAAATTGAGCCTTATTTTCAGCAGCATTTGCCGCTAAATGAAATATAATTTTGGGTTTTGTTCTTCTAATTATGCTATCAACACATTTATATTCTCGTAAATCACATTTAATCAATCTAGCTTTGCGATTAACGTTTCTTTTATATCCACTCGAAAGGTCATCGATTACAATTACTTTATGATTTTTATCAATAAGTTTATCAACAAGATGCGACCCAATAAAACCTGCGCCACCAGTAACTAAAATATTATCATGTAACAATTTTTGCAGCATGCTTGTTGAATTATATTGTAGGTTATTTGAATAGTCAAATTATTGTCCTGGTTGGCTAGATAGAGAACGGTTGTCTTCCTTTCTGTATAAAATAACTCACAACATCCCTGAATGATGTTTTGAACTGATCAACTCTCCTCACCTTGTAAGTTTTATTATAACCGCTAAACATCTTTCTTTTTTTTAAAATATTCCTGTGCGTCTTTTTTATCCTTTTCCATCTGCTTAATTAAGTCTTCTGCAGAATCAAACCTTTTATTTTCTCGAAGTTTTTTTACAAGATCAATACTTATCCAAGTGTTGTATAGGCTTTTTTTATAAGAAAGCAGATGCGTTTCCGCTTTAAACTCTGTTTCATTAAAAGTTATAGAACGGCCGATAAAAGCGAGAGACGGGTAAATCTTATTGTTTATTTTTGTTTTTGATATGTATATTCCTTCTGGAATATTTTTGTAAAGGTTTGTGTTTGCGGTAGGAAACCCAAGTTTTTTCCCTCGCTGGTTTCCAATTCTAACCCCCCCGAATTTTATACATGAATAATAATAATGGTTTTGCTGCCGGACATGGATTCGAACCATGGTAAACGGATCCAAAGTCCGTTGTCCTACCGTTAGACGATCCGGCAATAAGCTTGATAATGATACCAAAAACAGTTCTCCTCTTCAAGGAACGCCGATGGTTTTCAAGGTTCGTTGTATTTTTTCAACATACTATTTGTTACAAATAGTGCTATAATATAAATGTGCTCAATAAAATTGATATAAGTCTTATTCTTCTAACTTATAAAGGTAAAGTTCTTTTGAAGCTCCAAAATTATACCCCCGCACAACAAGACAAAAAAACACTCGCTCAACAGAATATTTGGTGTTTTATAAGCGGTTCAAAAGAAAAAAATAAAACTTTTGAAGAATCTATCTCAAGTTCTGTAGAAAGAGAAACAAGCGTAAGACTCAGAACAATTGAATTTATAGCAAGTCCTCTATTTAATGACATCAGAAAATATTTCTATCATGCTAAGTTGACAGACGAAAATGTTAATAATATAAACCGATCAAATGGTCAAATTCTTCAGTTTTTCACACTTAAGGAGCTTGAAAAATTGCATTTGACAGTATCAACAAGATTGTTTATAGCAGAACACAGAGCCCTTCTAGAAAAGGAATCCCAAAACTAAAATTTAATAGCTTATAGTTTTCTTGACTTTGCTTGTTTTGCCTGTTATACTTTAGTACTGGCAGATTGAAAGAAAGAATCTGCTCAAAAGATAATTTGATTAGATAAAGGTAAAGATATCTTCGCATAAGACTTGTAATACGTATCTTCTCCCCTACTCACAAATTTTTTAAGCAGTTTCCTTTTATCAATTTCACACAAATTTATGATAAGACCAAAATACAGACAGCAAAGAAAACAATTTAAGCGAAATGATTCACGCTTTATGCAAAACAAAAGTGAATTTGTCGCGGCAGTTCGTGCAACAAAAATAGCAAAAAAAACCAACAATTCTTCTTTTTCCCAAGATTTTTCTCCACGTCACAGATTCAGAGATTTTCCGATTTCAGACCAGCTTTTAAGAAATATCGAAGAAAAGGAATATACTGTTCCAACCCCAATTCAAGATGAAGCAATTATACCGATTTGTCAAGGACGGGATGTTATAGGTATTGCAAATACCGGCACCGGAAAAACAGCCGCATTTTTAATTCCTCTTATTGATAAACTTTATAAAAATCGAAATCAAAAAGTTCTTATTGTGACGCCGACTCGTGAGCTTGCAGTTCAAATTCACGACGAATTTCGTCTTTTTGCAAAAGGAATGCCTCTTTATGCGGCGCTTTGTATTGGCGGATCCGGGATGGGAAGACAGCGTAGCGAACTTTTCCGTAATCCTCAATTTGTAATAGGGACACCGGGTAGGATAAAAGATCTTGTCAAAACTCGTGTTTTGGCGCTTTCACAATTCAACAATGTTGTGCTGGATGAAGCAGACAGAATGGTAGATATAGGATTTATTAACGATATAAAATATTTCATCTCTCTTCTGCCTCGCATACGGCAGTCTTTATTTTTCTCCGCAACAATTTCCGGAAAAGTTAAAGAAATTCTACAAAGTTTTGTTTCAAATCCCGTCACTGTTTCCGTAAAACGGCAGGATACTGCGGAAAATGTTGATCAGGATATTGTTCAAGTTATACATAAGAATAAAAAAATTGACCAGCTGCATAATCTTTTGATACAGAAAAATTTTGACAAAGTTTTGGTATTCGGCAGAACAAAATGGGGAATACAAAAGCTTTCAGACGAGCTGATAAAAAGAGGTTTTAAGGCAGGCGCAATACATGGAAACAAAAGCCAAGGACAAAGACAAAGGACGCTTGATCAATTTAAAAATAATGAAATATCTATACTTTTGGCAACAGATGTTGCTTCACGGGGTCTTGACATTGAAGACGTAAGCCACGTGATAAATTATGACATGCCGGCTTCATATGATGACTATATTCATAGAATTGGAAGAACTGGACGCGCAAATAAAAAAGGTACTGCTCTTACTTTTGTAGATTAATGTTGAGGTTTAAATTTTTTTAAACTTCACAATTTCCCTTAACACAAAATCATTTCTGTCCCCCACGATAATTGATTTTCGCACCGTTTGACTTAAAGGCATTTGTTCAAATCCCAACTGTTCTATTTCTTCTTTTATATTCAAATAATGCGAAGTTTTGTAATAAGGAAAAGCCGGAAAAACAATAATTACTGTTGCACTACGTTTTAATATTTTAAAAAACTCCGAAAAAGCATACAGATAAAGACTTTTTAAGTCGGAAAGAGTATGGGAGATTTCAGAATACTCTGCTCTTTTTTGTAATGTAGGTCCCAAATACGGCTCTGTTACAATTGTATCAACAGATTCCGGTTTTATAAATTTAGATAGGATTTTTACATCAGCTTCTTCAATTTTTACAGAACTTATATCAAGATTCAATTTATCTTTTGCCCATTCAAGATTTAATTTTGAGTCGGTGACCGCTTTTTGTGAATTATCTGATCCTTCAACATTTTTGTATCCAAGAATTAAAGCTTCCTGTAAAATAGTTCCGCTTCCGCAAAAAGGGTCAAGTAATTTGTCTTTTTTTTCGATTTGCGCAAGATTTATCATAATTCTGGCAAGCTTTGGAGGCATAGTTCCGGATGACACATCTCTGACCGGTCGTCCATAATCTCTTTGGCTAAATTCTTCAAATTCCTGTATGGCCTGGGTTTTTGCAATTAAAATTTTATCTTGACAAAGAATCAATAAAATCTCTGCTCCATTCTCAAGAACCTTATTTTTTCCAACGGACGCGGAAGACAAAAACCTTTTATCAAGCCTTGGGTAATGCGACTTTATTCCATTTTCCAAAAGTGTTTCCTTAATGCTTTTTGCTATATTGTCAAGTTGACTTTGAAGTTTTGACAAAGTATCATTTTTTCCTCCGCAAACATAAAGACTTATTCCAAATTCCACTTTGGTTGAATTTTGTTGAAAAAAAAACTTTTGTAAGAAATCACTTGAAAACGCGCTATTTAAATTTGAATCAAGAGGTATATCTGAAACTACTTTGCCTATTTTCACCGTACCTCCAAGCGTTTTATTTAAAAACTCAATATCTAAATTATTTCTACTCTCAACAAGCGCTACTTCATTGGAGTTTTGAATAAGTTTGTATGGAATGTTGTTTTCTCTAAATACGCATAAAAGTTCAGTGCATGAGAGATCAACGTTTCGTCCCAATATAAATACATAAAGTGCATCTTGCGCCATTATGTAATTATATCACGATACAGGCAGAGCTCTATTTGCAAACTTTGCAATCTCCTTTATGCATTGCAAATACATATACTGCTGAAAGACCGACTAAGATATATACTACTTTTACAGCTGTTGGCCATGTTCCCAGGACTGTATTTACAAGGTCAAAATTTAAAAGTCCTATAAGTCCCCAGTTAAGTCCGCCAACCCAAAGAAGTAAATATGCGACCATATGAAGCATTTTATTGTTTTTCAAAATCACTCACCTCCTTTCAGATTCTTGTACTAATTTGAGTCTAAGCATAAAAAAAATTATTGTCAAGAGAAAGAAGTTTTATTATTAGAGGAAATTGAAGCTTTATATTTAATTTTTAATCTAAACACATGCATTATCGTTTTGGCGAAATGACTTCTTTTTGAGTTTTTAGGTATAATAAGAACATATGTTTAGAAAATTGAAAAATACGGGTCACAAATCTTTTGCAACCATCGCCTGTTTATATTACAAAAATCCCGGAAAAAAACTTTTTGTAATAGGCATTACCGGAACAGACGGAAAAACAACTACGGGAACGCTTTTGTATGAGATTTTGAAAAATAGCGGTAAAAAAACAGCTTTAATTAGTACGATTGGCGCGTATATTGACGATACGCTTTATGAGACGGGATTTCACACCACTACTCCATCCGCTTTTTCTTTGCAAAAATATTTACAAAAAGCCGTTGAAAGTGGATGCGAATACGCAATAATTGAAACAACTTCGCATGCTCTTGATCAAAATAGGACTTATGGGATAAATTTTCAAATCGGTGTATTAACAAATATTACCCACGAACACCTTGATTACCACAAAACACAGAAAAGATACATTGAGTCAAAGTTAAAACTTTTGTCGGCTGCCAAAAAAGCAGTTGTTAATATGGATGATTCCTCCTTTGAAATTATTTCTGAAAAATTTGATTCAGCCAAGCTTATAACTTATTCCTTGAAAAATAAAAATGCAGACATAACAAAAATATCTTTCCCTTTTAAAACAAATCTTGTAGGCGAATTTAATTTTTACAATTGTCTTGCAGCGGCAGCGTGCTCAAAAGAAATTGGAGTAGATGAGGATATTATTAAAAAAACAATCGAAGAATTTAAGCCTCCGGTCGGAAGACAGGAAATTGTATACGATAAGGATTTTACTATTGTTATCGATTTTGCGCATACACCAAATGCGTTGAATAAAATGCTTTTTGCCCTTTCGGGTACAAAAAATGGAAGAATTATACATGTGTTTGGAGCGGCTGGACAACGTGACAGTTCCAAAAGGGAAGAAATGGGAAAGGCCGCGAGCACATATTCTGACATAATTATTTTAACATCCGAAGATCCAAGATCAGAACCCGTTGAGAGAATAATGCAGCAAATAGAGGCTGGAATACAGAAAGATTTTACATATCTTGCTGATAAGGAAAAGCCGCTTTCCGGAAAACGGGTATATTACAAAATAAAAGACAGAAAAGAAGCAATAGGGTTTGCTATAAGCCTTGCTCAATCAAAAGATATAGTTTTGATTACTGGTAAAGGGCATGAACAATCAATGAATTATGGACATGGTGAGGAAAAATGGAGCGAACACGAAGAAGTAAGTTTTGCGCTAAGAACTCTTGGAAAAATTTAATTTTTTAATTTTTAACCAATAATCGTCTTGCCTGCATAGTTTTTTTTCGTCCTCTTTATCTTTCAGAAGATATTTAATTGCTTCCTCAAGAAAAATAGTGTTTTGAGAACCCTTTACCAAAACGAGTGAATTTTGAGGAATGTTATCTTTCAAATACTCTCCAGCTTTTTTATAATTTTCAAACCACATACTTTTAACTTTTTTATCCACTATTGGCATAATATATTTTTGGGTAAGAGTTCCTACGCAATATAGAAAATCAACAGCTTTAATAATTTCATTTGCAACTTCATTGTGTTCAATTTCTGATTCCTGACCAAGCTCTCTCATGTCTCCCATGAGAAAAACAAGCTTTTTTCCTGTATTTTTTTTGAGTTGTTCGCACAGTGCAAGAAATTCAAGAGTTGCCTTTTTTGGAGCGTTATATGAAGAATCAATAATTGTAGTTTTTCTTACTCCTTTAAGAATTGTTGACCTGCCGGCGGGCAAATAAAAGTTTTTCAATAAAGAATTTATAGCATTTGGAAGATTTATGCCGCTTGAAATTGCAGTAAGAAGCGAAGAAGCAAAGACTTCTCTGTATGCTTTGGGAAGCAAAAGATTTGGAAAATCAAGAGTTACAATTTTTTTTGTATCCGAAATTACATATGAAAATTTTGTTCCTGAATTTGTTACAGAGTAAGACTTGTACCAGATAGAAGCTCTATTTGAAGTTCCAAAAGAAAGAAGTTTTGTTTGCGAATTTTTATCAAGAGAAGAAAGAGCATTTACTATATTTTCGTCATCTGAATTGTATACTCCTATTCTGCAGTTGGATTTTGTAATTATTTTTGTATCCTCTTCTGCCATTTTTTGCAAAATAAAGTCGAGCCTTTTTTTAGAATCGTCTTTTATCGCGTCAGGAGCACCAAGAAGAGTTTTTTCAAATTGTTCAAAGTGAGGACCTGCTATGTTTAGTGAAACTGCAATATCCGGTTTTAAAATCGAAAGAAGATATTCCATGTTTTTTGGTGGATACGGATCGTCAATTCCCATCTCAACAATTAAATATTTATAGGAACGTATGTTAAAAATTTTAAAAGGAGCTTTTAAACAATAAGAAATCCAATCAAAAAATCCAAATCCTTTTGTTTCTATGCCTAAGATTCCAAGCGGAATCCCGGTTTCCGAGTTGCCCTCTGCTACAAAAGTTTTAGAATTATCTTTAAAAATTGCATATAAAGCATTTCTGGTAGAAGATTTACCAACAGAACCAGCAACGCCAATAATTATCGGCTTACCTAAAAAAATTGCCAGTTTTGTAAATACCCGTAAATAAAACAAGACAGTATATGTCACAATTTTCTTCATCACTGTATTATACAGCCATACTTGGTAATTCTTCAAATTTGCTTGTGCAAAAAATATTATTTATGTTATAATTTTTTCATGCCAACAAAAAAAGCTTCAAAGACAGTAAAAAAAACTTTAGCGGTTAAAAATCCGGAACCCCGCGATATTAAGTCTTCAGGATTGGCGGGACACAAAAAACAAATCATTATTGGTCTTTTAGCTGTTATTGTTATTGGCCTCATTTACTATTTTAAAGGAGTTTTTGTTGTAGCGACTGTTAACGGAACGCCTATAACTAGCCTATCTTTTTATCAGGAATTACAAAAAGCGGACGGAAAGAAAACTCTTAATAATATTATTTCAAAGATGCTTGTTATGCAGGAAGCACAGAAAAGAAATTTGAAAGTCGCTGACAGCGAAGTTAAATCTGAAATTAAAAAAATTGAAGAAACGGTTACAAAACAAGGACAAAAACTTGATACATTGTTAGTGTCGCAGGGTATGACAAGGGCAGATTTGGAAGAAAGGATTCGTCTTCAAAAACTTGTTGATAAAATGATTTCCAAAGACGTAAATATAACAGATGCGGAAATCAATGATTTTATTTCTAAAAACCAGGCAAGTATTCCGGAAGGATCAAATCCTGCTGACACAAAAGAACAAGTAAAACAACAGTTAAAACAACAAAAATATGATTCTCAATTCCAAAAGCTTTTAGACGACCTGCAAAAGAAAGCGAAAATTAAATACTTCATAAGTCAGTAAATTGCCTCTTGATTTTAACAAGCTTTATTTTATATAGTTATTGTCTGTGGATGACAAAACAAATTCTTTAGACACTGTATTAGATGCAGAAATTGTTGAAGAACCAAAAGTTCAAAACGCGCAAGACGGAGAAGCTATTGTTCTTCTAAATTTGGAAGGGATGATAAAAAGCAATATTTCCTCTATTGATAAATTAACGGAAGAGGTACGTATTCAGAAAGAAATGCTTGATAGTATTTTTGAAAACGATGAAACTTTTAAGGCACACTCGGCTGCGGCAAAAGAAGCGCAACGAATAAAAACTGCTACAAAAAATGAAATTTTGAAAAGACCGGACGTTGCACACGTTTTTGAAAAGTTCAAAGGAATAAAGCTAGAGTTAAAAGAAGCAAAGGAAAGTCTTGCAAGTTATTTGTCGGAATATCAACGAATGTCGGGAGTAAACGAAATTGCAGGAGAAGATGGAATCATTCGTGAAATTATTTATGTTCCAAAACTTATAAAAAGAGGTCAAAAGAACTCTTAGCTTCACAATCTACTGCTTTCTTGCAAGAATAAGCGTCCATGGAAATGAATATTTTTTTGAAGAAATTCTTAGCTTTTTTGATTTAACAAAATTTTCAAAACTATGACTTGTCCAAAGATTTATATGCTCCGGATGATTCCCGAAATTTAAAATATATTTTCCTCGAAAAAAGTTTGCTAACCTGAAAAAGGGTTCATTTGGGACTGTAAGCATAATATATTTTTTTGTCACTCTCTTCAATTCTTCAAGAGCTCTCCCCGGGTCTTCTAAATGTTCTAATACTTCGGTGCATAAAACAATATCAAAGCTGTTGTCTTTGTACGGAAGATTGTAGATATCTCCTTGTATAAGATTTAGGCCGGGATACATTTTCTTTCCAATTTTTACGGCTCTTTCCGAATTGTCGATTCCTTCGACGCGTTTTCCAATTTTGCATCTGGCAAGTTTGACAAGAGTAAATCCTTCTCCTGCTCCTGCGTCCAGAACAGAATTAGGCTTCAACGGCTTAATAATTTCAAATAATTTTTTATAAAATCTATTGATTAAAAATTGCTGGAAAGGATTTTTATTTGAATGCTTTTCGTAATTTGTTGTTGTTTTTAACATAAGACGTATGATACTCAAAGTAATATGTTTAGTCAATCGGTATTTTTAAAAGAAGATGATATATACTCAAATATTATCCGTTTAAATACAAAATGAAAAAGATATCAATTTTGCTTTTTACAACAATTATTTTTTGCGTATCGTTTTTTTTATATCCTTTCATTTTAACAATTGCCGAGCATACACAAACATTTAGTATCGTCTCCCCTCTTCCGGTACTTCTTTCAAAATCAATTCCAAACGTTTTTGAAAACGCAGAAAATTGGAAACCCAAAATTAATTCTGTTTTAGAAATTTTTGCAAAAAAACCTGCGGTAACAGCAGTTTCTGCTATATCATATGATCTTACAAGCGATACACTCCTGTATGAAAAAAATATTAAAGAACATCTGCCAATAGCTTCGCTTACAAAAATTATGACAGCTGTTGTTGTTTTGGAAAACAATAAAATTACCAAAACTATTGAGGTAGGAAAAAATGCTGCAGAAATTGGCGAGGATTCAATGGGGCTTTCGGCCGGTGAGATTCTAACTATTGAGGATTTGCTTTATGGTCTAATGCTTCATTCGGGAAACGATGCGGCAGAAACTATTGCTTCCGGGAGTACTTTTGGAAGAGATAATTTCGTTTTTCTTATGAATAAAAAAGCAGAAGATCTTGGACTTTCAAATACTCATTTTACAAATCCAAGTGGTCTTGAAGGAGACGGTAATCAATATTCAACGGCTTACGACCTGCTTGTGATTACAAACTACGCTCTTAAAAAAACTGATTTTGCAAAAATTGTTGCATCAAATGAATATTATATTCCACCAACAAATACTCATAAAGAATTTTCGCTTTTTAACGAAACAAACCTACTGACAACCTACCCCGGCGTAAAAGGTGTAAAAACAGGATATACAGATGAAGCAGGGCTATGTCTTGTAACATACCTTGAATACCAAGGACATAAAATTATTGCAGTACTACTTAACAGTCAAAATAGGAGACAGGAAATGGCAGAATTACTTGATTATTCGCTTAAAACATTAGGTGTCACTCCTCCACCACATTCTTGATATAAAGTCGCCAATCTCGTACAATACTAGATACAAAACTTGCCGCGGTGGTGGAATGGCAGACACGAAGGCCTTAAGAGCCTTTATCCGCAAGGGTGTGGGAGTTCGACTCTCCCCCGCGGCACATGAAAGAGAATCGAGAAAATACACCCGAACCGGAACTTCTCAAAAACGAGGTGGTTCAGCTTATCGGAGGTGAGCCCCAAATTCTTTTTCTTATGAGCGGCGGAATTGCCCCTGTTGTTGACAAAGAAGGAAATGTAAAGCGTCTGCGGGCAACTACTATTTTTGATGGTGATTTTGCAGATGGTAATGCATACGGTTATTTAGGCGGCGTATATAGAATGCTTGCGGCGGCTGAAATGGCGAAACTTTTTCCAAACGCGCCGATAATAACAAATTCTATCGATAACCAGACGAAAACTTCCCATGCAAAAGTATATGCTCAACAGCTGGAAAAACACGGTGTTGATCCTAAGCGTATAACTCTTCAGGAAAAATCCAGAAGTACCCGTGACGAATTTAAGGAAATGGTAATGATGGCAGTTGATAACGACTGGAAAGGGCCAATTGCAATGGTCACAAACGATTACCATATTGAAAGATCTGTTGTAACTTTTGTCAAACTTGGGACATTACTTGGAAACGATGATCCGGAATTCAGACAGATATTGAACGAGTTTTACGCTAGAGACATAAAAGTTCTTTTTGTCTCTGCAGAGAAAGTTTTGGGAATAGTTAATCCTAAATACAAAGATTTTTTTGGGAAGCTAAAAACGAGGGAGCCTTTTGCCGGTAATATTGCGCTTAGAGAGAAGATGGAGGCAAGTGGAGTTAAAGCGCTTCAGGACAATACGTATACCAAACGTTTTTAAGAAAGCGGATTAAGTTTGGGTTCGAGTCCCACCTAGCCCACAGCATTAAAACTTTCCGATTTTTTCTGCATCGGTCTGCAGTTTTTCGTTGGTTATTTTATTCTCAATTCTCCTCTCCACCACTTTCTTAATCTAAATCCTACTTTTTCGTGAAGTTTTTGAGAATTAGGATTGTCGTCGTTTATATATGATTCAATTCTTTGTATATTTTTAGCTTTTGCAATTTCTACAAGTTTTTCGTAAAGCTTAACGCCTATTCCCTTACCTTGGTGTTCTGGTAATATAGCAATGTGTCTAATATGTAGAGTGCCCGGAAATGGGAGCGTTTCGTGAGCAAAAAGAAATCCTACTAATTTTTCGTTTATTTCAGCAACAAGTGAAAAACCTGTATTCGCGTTAGTTTCGAACTCGGATTTTTTAGAAATTAACTTATTTTCATTATTTTCCCAGTTTTCGCCCAAATATTGAATTTGAGTTAAGATGTCTACGTTTTTTACCTGTTCGTAATCTTCTAATTTTAAAGGTCTGACAATAATTTCCATGTTGTAAATATACTATTTTTGGGTTAAAACCTACATTTTGAAAGATTCGATTAATTCCTTGAGCGTGTTAATGCTTGTTTCTTCATAAATTGATACGGGCTGGATTTTCCTCTTAAATTTTTTCAAAAGAGTGATTTGTTCTTTTAATTTTTTAGAGCTCACAAGATCTTTTTTTGTAATTAAAATAATTTCCTCTTTTTCAAGAAGTTTTTGGCTATATTCTTTAAATTCACGTCGTACTGTCTCGTAAGTTTTGAGAATATCCGCATCCTGTGCGTCTATACAGTGCATAAGAATTTTTGTTTTCTCAATATGCTTTAGGAATTTTACACCTAACCCTTTGCCAAGAGATGCTCCCTCAATAAGCCCCGGAATGTCTGCAAGAATAATTTTACCCCCGCCTGCATCGCCTTGCGAATCATGGCTGGCAGGAACCGTTCCGAGATTTGGCTCAAGTGTCGTAAAAAGATAATCTCCGATTTTTGGTGTTGCATTTGTGAGAATTTTTAAAAGCGAACTTTTTCCTGCATTAGGAAGACCGATAAGACCAATATCAGCGATTAAATTTAATATCAAATGTAAGTCTTTTTCTTCTCCTGCCCCTCCAACTTCATTTTGCGGAACGTAGCGTCTGGCATCAGGCTTGTAATTATGATTTCCCTGCCCGCCTCCTCCGCCTTTTGCTATAAGGATTGGAACGTCAAGGTCTATAATTTCCGTCTGTTCATCTATCGATTCGTTAATAATTTGAGTTCCGGGTGGAACGAGAATAAGCGCGTCTTCGCCTTTTTTTCCGAATAGATTTTTTTTCATTCCGTTCTGACCATTTTTTGCAGCAACTACTTTAGTAAAACGGAATTGACTTAAATCCGAAATGTTATTTGAGGCTTGAAAATAGACGCTTCCACCCCGCCCGCCATTTCCTCCGTCAGCAAATGTTTTCGGATTTCCGGTAATAGTAAGAAAAGATTTTGCTCCGTTTCCTCCGTTTCCAGCCTTAACTTTTATTCGTACATCATCAATTAATGCCATATCCCATATTATATCAGGATTATCTTTATAAAGAATTAATGCTAACTTGCATTGTGGTATTTTTTTGTTTACTATTGTTTTATGGATATAATTTCCATACTTCAAAACAAACCCGTTCTTATAGGCATTCACCTTGGCTTTGCTATTATCGGAATTGATGCATTTTTATGGCTTCTAGGAAAATTTAAAGATAATAGTTCTTCACTCAAGAGCAAGTTTGTAACAGCATTAATAGGCGTTTCTGCTTTTATTATAAGCTGGGTTGCCGGTGGATATTACTACGTTGTTTATTATGGAACGCTTGTAAAGCCTGTAATCAAAAGCGGTCTTGCGCCATGGGCGCATAATATCATCATGGAAACAAAAGAGCATATTTTTCTATTCATTATTCCGATTGCCGTGACGGTGTTATTCATTACCCTCCTCGAGAATAAGGATATGGATCATTTAAAGCTTCGTAGTTTTGCCATTCGGCTTTCAGGACTCGTTGCTATTCTTGGTCTTCTTATCGGTGCGATGGGATTTATAATTTCCGCTGCGGCGCGCTGGGGAGCAACTAGCTGATATATTTTTATGAATAAACAAAAATTAATTATTTCATCCGCGTATGCGGCAATAATAACAATTGCTTTTGTCGTTATTATTACTATATGGGCGGAATTATCAGTTCCTCTAAAAGATTGGTTAAAAAATTTTTCCGGTCATCACTGGACATCAAAAAGCATTTTTGCAATAGACCTGTATGCTATTTCTACCGCAATGTTTTATCTATTACCCCAAAAGCATCCTGAAGGTTTTCTAAGAAGATCGCTCAATTCTCTTTTTGTGGTTACGCTGCTAGGTGTTGTTATTATTACACTGTTTTTTACTGCCCATAATTTTAAATTGCTCTAAACAAAAAAAATATAAATCTTTAAACGCTTGACAAAATCGGGCTAAAAAAGTATAAAGGTTAAATATGGGAAGCCAAAAAGGATTCGGAGCTATTGCAATTATTTTTATGGTACTAGGTGTAATTGTTGTAGGAAGCGCAGGAGCGGGAGCGGCAGCTTTGCTCGGACAAGCACCGCAGTGTCAAAGTCAAGCCGCAGGGGTAAGAAGTGATAAGGAAATAGGAGACGCATTAGAAAAGGGTTCAATTACCATAACTGATGGTGAGGCAACAACCTTAGCCCAGAATTATATTGGAGGACAAGTTGAAGACGGTAAAATTTGTTTTACAAAAGGACTCGCCCACTTTTCAGGTAAAAAAAATCTTGGGTCAATTACTCCTTCATTTTATGTTACCGCGGGAGTTGATTTAACGGGAAGTGTACCAAATGCAACAAATCTAAGCATTCAATTTGGATCGCTTCCGAATAATCCGATACTTTCTTCTTTAGCGCAAGGTGTGATTAATAAATTGATTGCAGATGATCTTTCAAAAATTGAATTAAAACAGCAATATAAAGCTTCCTTTACTGACGGATCCGTAACTATTAGTAAATAGTATTCAATAACCTAAAGTAATTACTTCATTGCTTTGTCTAAAAAACTGAAAACTTCTTTTCTATACATCTCTGGATTCTTTTTATAGGTTTCTACGTGTTTACCTTTTGGAAAAAGCACGAGTTTACTTTTCGAATTGGATTTTGTCAAAAGTTCCTTACTGTTTTCTGGAAGTATGCTTGTGTCATTTGCGCAATGGAGATAGAGAAAAACCCTATTTGGTACTTTTTCAACATGATCAATTGGCTTAATCGAATTTATGTCAACTCCGAACGCAAATTTAGTCATAAAATATACACCCGGAATTATAAAAGACGGAACATGTTGCTCCTTTATTAAAATATTGTCAGTTACGCGTTTAAAAAATGTTGGGGAACTATCGATTACAACAGGTCCTATGTCATTTATTTTGTCAATTGCCATGAGTGTTGCTGATGCACCCGAAGAAAATGAAATAATCCCGATATTTTTAGGTTCTACTCCTTTTTGTTTAAGATAATTTACAACTGCGATTACATCAAGTTCTTCGTTTTTTCCGCGCACAGTGCCTTGAGACTCCCCTCTTGCGCGAGTGTCATAAAGTAAAACACCGTATCCCTTTGCAAGTAACTCGCGAGTTAAATCTACACCATAGTATCCAGCATTCGTTCTATTATCTAAAATCCCCGACACGAAAACGATAACCTTCTTTCTTGATGGTTCAAACCACCATCCTTTCAGCGTAAGTTTATCTGTAGTAAAAAAAGAAACATTCTCAGAATTAGGAGCAATAAAATCAGCGGATACGTCAATATTTCTTGCAGTTTCTTCAGTTATTTTACTAGCAATGTAATAAGAAATTGCAAAATATAGAACAATTAAAACAGCTACTGCTTTAAGAAGTTTACCCATAAATTAATAATACACAATTACCAATCTCGCTTGTAGTAAACTTTCCCCTTTAGATTTTTTGGCATATATTCCTGCCTGCCGGCAGGCATGGCCTGTTCTACTCTTTGTTTGGTTTCTTTCTCAACAAGCCACGGATAGCGTACATGTCCTTTTCCGTAGTCAAATTGTTTCATAACTTTGTTTGCTGCGTTTCGAAGATGCAAAGGAATAGGCTCAAGTCTTGTTTCATCTATGTCAGATAGAGCTTCAAAAATTCCGCTTGTTGAAGCAATAGATTTTTTTGCAGTTGCAAGATAGGTTGCTGTTTGCGCTAAAATAAGCTGGGATTCAGGCATTCCTATCATATGTACGGCTTGCATGCAGCTCGTCGCAACAACAAGTGCTGTAGGTTGAGCGTTGCCTATATCTTCACTCGCAAAGATAACCATTCTTCGTGCGATAAAAAGCGGGTCTTCGCCTGACTTTATCATACGCGCCAAATAGTGAAGAGTTGCGTCAGGATTGCCTCCCCGCATCGATTTAATGAATGCGGAAATCGTATCGTAATGAAAATCCCCTTTTTTGTCATAATAAATTGCTTTTTGCTGAACGGCGACTTCAGCAATTTCAAGAGTTACGCTTTTTGAAATTGATGCGGCGAGTTCTATGGCATTTATCGCATTTCTGGCGTCTCCGTTTGCTTGTTTTATGATATGATCCAGAGCATTTTTGTCCCATTTATTTTTTTTATAAAATTTAATTGCTCGCACGACTACTTTCTTTATATCCACGTCTGCAAGTTCTGACAATTTATAAACTTGGCTTCTTGAAATAAGAGGCGCGTTGACGCGAAATCCCGGATTTTCAGTTGTTGCACCAATTAAAATTATTGTTCCGTCTTCAACGTAAGGTAAAAAACCGTCTTGTTGAGATTTATTAAATCTATGAATTTCGTCGACAAAAAGCACTGTTTGCTTCTTGTTGTTTTCAATGTCTATCCTTGCTTGTTTAATTACTTTTCGTACATCCTCTACTCCGCTTGTTACGGCTGAGAAAAAAACAAAATTTGCGTCAATTGACGAAGCGATTATATGAGCAAGAGTTGTTTTGCCGACTCCCGGAGGACCCCATAAAATCATTGAAGTGACTTTCCTATTTTCAATCATGCTTCTTATTGGCCCGCCAATTCCTGCAAGGTGATCTTGCCCGACAAATTGTGATAATGTTACAGGTCGCATTCTCTCTGCAAGGGGAATTTCCATAAGCATATTGTACCACTACACATCAAACGTCTTTTTTTGTACAATAACAAAGTTAGGTAATAGGTATTAGACAATAGGTAATAGATTTTAATTCCTAATACTTAGTCACTATTCTCTAATAAGGGCCGGTGGCGCAACGGTAGCGTACTTCCATGGCATGGAAGGGGTTGAGAGTTCGAATCTCTTCCGGTCCACTGAAATTACAACGTAATTTCAGTGCCAAGTTCAGGCAAGCTGAAATTGGCACAGAACATGGACGCCTTGACAAAAAAATGCATTTATTGTTAAATAAGGCTACATGGAAGAGGAAAATACTCAAGACTCTACCGGTAGTAATGCCCCTCTTATAACTGCCATAGTACTAATTGCATCTGTTCTTCTAGGTATTGGATTTTTTGCGTTACGAGGTTCCAAAAAAACTATTGAACCAACTCAAACTACAAATACATCAGTGCCAACGGCTACAGTTGCCGTTGCGCCACCGATTTCTTCCACAAGTGCGTCTCCGAGTCCAAGTAATGTAGTGACTCCTACGACAAAAACAATAACCATAACAGGAGAAAATTTTTCATTTTCTCCAAACAAAATTAGCGCAAAGCTTGGGGATACAATTAAAATAGTTTTTACAAACAGAGGAGGAACGCATGATTTTGTAATAGACGAGTTTAATGTAAGAACAAAAAGAATTTCAAGCGGAGAAAGCGACACAGTAACTATTGTGGCCAGCAAAAAAGGAACTTTTGAATATTATTGCAGTGTCGGAACACACAGAGCAATGGGAATGGTTGGTAAGCTTATTGTTGAATAGGTATTGTTTTCCTCGTGTTTTCTTTTATTATCCCTTGAAGAATTGTGTAAGAAGAAGCATTAATGTAACACCCAGAAAAAAAGGTAAAACATGAGCAAAGGCATTTCCCTTTGATTGTTCATGAATTTCAGGAAGCAAATCGGTCAATGAAAGATAAATAAAATTAGCAGTTGTAAGAGATAGTAAGATAGGTAGTGTGCCGCTAACGTTTTGAGCAAAGTAAAATCCAATTAGTGCTCCAGCAAATGCCATAAGTCCGGTAAGAATATTAAATCCCAAAACTTTTCGTCTTGAATAACCAGAGTGCAAAAGAATACCAAAATCACCCAATTCATGGGGAATTTCGTGGATAAAAACTGCGGTTGACGTAATAAAGCCAAGCGGAAAAGAAATTAAAAAAGTTGTTGCAATAGAAATTCCGTCAATAAAATTGTGAAGTGCGTCTCCGAACATCAAAAATGGAACAGGAAGCCGTAAATTTTTACCTTCCTCATGCTCGTGGTGGTGAAAATGCAAGAAAGTACGTTCAATTAAGAAAAACAAAGCAATAAAAGCAGTCACATACATAAAAGAATTTTTTGATAACTGTACTGCTTCAGGCATAGTATCTGTAAATCCTGTTGCAAGAAGGGCTCCCGCTCCAAAAGACACAAGATGAAATGAAATTTTTTTCACTTTTTTTTCCTGAAGAAGCATAATCGCAACTAAAAAAAGCGATGCTATAGAAGCCAAAAATGTAAATAATAATATCGGATAAAGCATTATATAGATACTATTGTACCATAATCAGGCTTGAATCTAGATGTAATAAAAGATAGAATAAGTACAGTTTATTTATTATTAATATTTCGGGGATTAGCTCAGTTGGTAGAGCGCGCGGTTTGGGACCGTGAGGTCGGAGGTTCAAGTCCTCTATCCCCGACCAATTCAGACATTTTGAAAATTGAGGGGCATTTGGTTGCTCGCTCGCCCCGCCTGAGTTTTTGCCTAATCCAACGCTTTACATTTTCCGACAAATTGTCAGAATAATATTTTGACTGGCCAAAGGCGACTTGAAGCATAAAAAGTCCTTGCGGAGTTGGCTCAAACCAAAATGTCGGGAAGCGCAAAGAAACGATCTTGCCGATGTCTATGCTGTAAATTATTTGTCCGCCGTCAACAGAATTTCTTGCTGGGAGGCATTACTGCTGCTGTTTCAGCCTGGGTAACCGGCTGGGTACTCGGCTGGTCCTGGCAGACAGTAGGCAATAGGAGGTGATTCAGAACTATGACTGAAAATATTGATGAACCAGTCAAGGATTATGTTTGTGGTATGGTTAAACCTAAAAGTCAGATGGAAGCCCAAACAGTTTATAAGGGAAAGGTTTATTTTTTCTGTGCGGAGGATGACAAAAAAATGTTTGAGGCTCATCCGGATGCTTGGATACCCAACCAAGAAAAAGATACAATGTAAATCATGGAGTTCAAATACGCATATTTTATCGTAAACTTCTTCTTTCTTGCTGTTTGGTTGTTCATTTACTGGAAAGCAAAGGTTTTACGTCGGCCGATGCTAATCATGAGTTCGATCACCGCTTCTTTCGGTCCGATTTCCGAGTTTTGGTACTTTGCTGACTATTGAAAACCGGAAATAGCCTTACCGCTTCCTTTTATTGGAGGGGTAGAAGATATCCTGTTTGGCTTTTCTGTTGGCGGCATAGGCGCTTTTGCCTATGAATCATTGTTTGTCAGAGGTCTTTGTACCTGCGAAGAGAAAAAGTTGAAGCGAGAGTGGTTTCTATTCGTATTCTTTGCAGTGGTAGGAATTTCGATGCTGATTTTAAATAATCTTTTAGGCCTTAATTCAATCTTTGCCAGTTCAGTAGGAATGATCATTGCTGCCGCTTACATGCTTTATAGGCGCCCTGATCTAATACCAAATGCGTTAGGATCGGCATTAATGGTTGCCGGGGTGATGTTTGCCATCTACTTTCTGGGGCAGGAAGTTTTCCCGGAAGGTCATGCGTGGATGGTTTGGATATGGAAGTTATCTGGCAAACCTGAAGGGATTATTATCTTCAAACATATTCCCTGGACAGAGATGCTCTGGGGACTTTCCTAGGGTTTAGTTTGGGGACCTATGTATGAATTTTTAGTTGGTGCCAGAACAATAAGTCTCAAAAGATCATCGGACTAGCATTTCATCTTCTCTTCATTTTCATCTTGCTACATTTAACTAATCATTACGATTTATTCTGAATGGAGGTGAGATACTATGACTAAATTATCGCAAACAGCTTCTTCTGTCGAAGAAGCACCAAGGAAGAAATACGATCAAACATTTGTGTTGCGTGTTCCCAAACCAAACCTACAAATTGTAGTATTGGGACTGGTAGCAGCAATTACTCTTTTCCAAACATTCCAATTAGTACGTATCAGCTCTAAAGCTAGTTCAGTTTCAGTAAGAGCTGAATCTCCGGCTACTACAACAACCACAAATAGTGGATCATCTACTACCGGAAGCAATGCAGATGTACCAGAGTCAATGGTCGGCGGGTGCTAATGGTTACAGCAACCCGTTTTTAATATTATGAAAATGAAAAAAGTTATATTTAATATAGTGTCGTGGCTAGGTATCAAAAGAGAGAAACTGAACATCTCTTGGCCAAAGATAATTTTAGCTATCGCACTTTTTACAACTGTCACAGGAGCACTCTTTTCTACAAAAACGCTTACTGAAGTTAATAAAAATATTGCTGTGGCAAAAGAAGCAGCTCGTCCTGCCACTGTTAAAATAACTAAAATTACTGCTTCTGACTGTCAGGACTGTTTTGATGTCGATACGGCTGTCGCTAATTTCAAGAAACAAAATGTCAAAGTCGAAGAGGAAAAAACATATAGCCTTAATTCCGCAGAAGGCAGTAGTTTAGTTAAGCAGTTCTCCATTAAAAGAATTCCAACCTATATTGTTTCTGGAGAAATAACAAAAAACAATCTTGAGACCTTTGTTAAAAATAATGGTGAAGTTATCAACAATACTTTTGTTTTAACTAAGGTTGCTCCGGTTTTTATCGATGCAGAAAGTAAGCGAGAGGTTGGCAGAATTACTGCAACTATTATAGCCGACCCAACGTGTACTCAATGTCTTGATCCAAAATTGACTGTAGCAGGTCTTAAAAAAGCAGGGGTAAATGTAACAGATCAAAAGGAAGTTGCGTGGAATTCATCGGAAGGCCAAAGGTTTATTAATCAATACAAGATTACCAAAATACCATCCCTTCTCTTATCCTCTGATATTGATTTCTATGATAGTGTCAAATCTAGCTGGGTCAGCATAGGCACTGTTGAACAGGACAAAACGTATGTACTACGTAATTTGTCTTTACCCTATAGAGATTTGGAGAAGAATCAAGTTTTGGGGCTGGTCGATTTGCTATATCTTACCGATTCGACATGCAGTGATTGTTATAAGGCTGATATAGTACAAAAACCAATTCTGAAACAAGGATATGGGGTGGGTATTCTATCTGAACGAACTGTTGATATTTCATCGGGAGAAGGGAAAAGTTTAATTGATAAATATAAAATAACTAAAGTACCCACGATTCTTCTATCTCCTGAGGTAGAACAGTACACGAACTTAAAAAATGTTTGGAAAGGGGTTGGGACGGTTGAATCCGATGGCTGGTACGTATTTCGGGAAATGCAGCAACTTCAGGGGGTAATTTATAGAGATTTAGTAACTAATCAGATTGTAGGTAAAGTTGCCGTGACACCGGCTCCAAGTGAAACAAAAAAATAACTATGACTAGAAAAATTGTTATTATACCACTACAAAAAATCCTTGTTTTCTCTCTGGCAGGGCTATTCCTTTTAAACCAACTTTTGTTAACGCAAGTTTCTGCCGCAATGGGAATGCAAACAGGGACGACTCATATGATTGTTGCTCCAAAAGTAAATTCCGATGGGAAAACTACTACGTTAGTCGAGTGGCCTACTATGACTGAAGTTATGGCAGACCCTCATAGCGGAAATATACTGACAGACGCCAAAGTAGTAATGACTGCTAAAGGTAAACCGTTTTATGCTCCCGGCGATATTTCTTTCGATGACCCTGTTAACGCACAAAAGAAATGGGGAGCTTTTGAGTCGTCAATAAAATTAACAGCAGATGAAGAAAAAAGATATCAAAAGTTGATTTCGTTAATGATGACTTGTAGTTACTGCTGTGGTAGTCCGAATAATGTCGCTATGATTAAAAACTGTGGTTGTGCTCATGCTAAGGCTGTGCGAGGAATGTACCGATTCTTGATTCAAAATTACGGTAATCAATATGGTGACGAACAACTGGTTGGTGAGTCGCATCGCTGGTATGCCCTCTGGTACCCAAAAGGCATGCTAGAAGATTATCTATTGTTTACCGGTAACGAGAATGCATTGCCCCATGAATCCCACGGAGGGGCAGGGGCTGAGGGAAGGCATGGAATAGTAAAATGATTAATTTAAACGACTATACAGATTTTTTTTATTTGCTGGAGCACTTACCATAGTCGGAAGTATCATTTATCTATTTTTTCGTAGGAATTTTCAAAATATTTTTATTTCAGATGAGGAAATTTCAGGACTTAAAATGAAAAGCCATGAGTCCATTCCACAAATACAGCAATTAACGGTAGACTCACCGGCTTTGCTCAAAAAGTTACCCATTGTCCTACTGATAATCATCATTCTCGGATTTATATTTAACCAATTCTTAACATGGAGAACTGGTTTACTATGAACGTAGTTTTGCTTTCCTTCTCGTTTCTGGCGGGATTGCAGGCGTTTTTTGCACCATGCAGTATCGCTCTAATCCCTGCGTATGTCGGTTATTATGTTAAAGAAGAAACAGAAGCGGACAATAAAATAAAGCAGTTGCTTTTTGGTCTTAAAGCAGGCATTTTTGCTAGTTTGGGACTCATTAGTGTTTATGTGGTCTTTGGCGTAATCCTCACTATTTTTGGTCGTCTCATTGCTCCAATATTTCCCTGGATAGAACTTAGCGCGGGCGGATTACTCATTTTTATGGGTGTATCATCACTATTTGGCTACGAGTTTGCCATAAAGCCACCAGTTGTTCTCGGAACTCATGCCGATGGATTAAAAAGATTTTACCTTTTTGGGGTTGCTTACGCTTTTGGGTCTATAGGATGTACCCTTCCGATTTTCTTACTGGTTATTTTTCAGTCGTTAGCTCAAACAGGAACGATCGGAGGATTGGTTAATTTTTCTGTATATGCTCTTGCCATGTCTAGTTTAATGATACTGTTTTCACTTATCTCGTCTTTATCAAAGAATGCAATGCGGAAATTTCTTACAAGCTACATGGCGTTAATTCAAAAAAGCGCTGGAATATTAATTCTTTTGGCCGGAATTTATTTAATTTATTTAGCATTACAAGTAATCTCTATATGAGACTACCAAAAATTATCTGGACAGAACAACAGATTTTTAAAAAAACACCACTCTTTTTAGTGGTGTTGGTAACGATGTTTATCGGTTTTGACGTTTATATAAATCTTAATATTAAAAATAAAGGTCAAGATATCTCGCAAATTGAGAAAGCAATAGAAAAACCTCCACGAGTTATTACTGAGCAATTCGGCAAAAAAATTGAACTAGGTGAAAAAAACTGTCCTAATAGTAAGGCCGGTAATCCTGATGCCCCGTTACAGTTTAAACTATTTGAATCAGAGACTTGCCCTTACTGTGTTGCTCAAAACAAAGTATTAGATCAAATATTACCTGAATACGGAGATCTTTTTTATGGAGAATGGTATGACTTGAGTTCTTGTGTAGAAGAGGCTCAACAGTATAAAATTTCCGGTGTTCCAACCTTTATCTTTACTGCTCGGGGAATAGAAAAACCTTCAACCTATGGATTTTTAGACAAACAACAACTCACAGATTATATTTGCAATGTTAGTGAACAATGCTGATTATTCCGACTTCTTGTCCTGCCCTATATGTTTGATAAACTTATAAAGTAGCCACAGAGCAGCAAGAGTAAAGATAATATCAAGTCCAGGAATTTTCTGAACAAACGATGTAGTTGAAATAGCCACAGACTGGATAAGTTGAGTGACGCTCTCCTCACTCCTGTTCATAGCCAGTTTCCCTGATAAGGCAAGGAAGATGATTAAAACACCCATTCCCGCAAACAAGATAAAAGAGATTAAATTTGAGACAGTAATCATATGGGTTTTCCCCATAAGTGTAACTTCACGAAACGGTCTTCGGAAAATTGGCTTTTCCAATATATTCCGTTTATCAATGAAAAGACTGGCCAGATACAGAGGTGTTACCATTCCCAAAACATAGAAGAAACCTACAAGTAAAGACTGAACCGTGTTCGGACTTAACGTTGACAGGGCAATAACCCCGATCAGAACCGGTGCGCAGCAAGCACTTGTAATACCGGAAATTATTCCTAGGATATATGTAGATAACGGGTCGTTAGCCTGTTTGGTGAAGTTAAAGCGGGGCATAGGGAGCTTGAAGCCAATTAGCGCTGAAAATCCTACAAAAATCAGGAATACTCCTCCGATGATATAAGTTTGGTCGTGCAGGCTGAAAAACATCTGAGTAAGAGCTTTAGCTCCCAAAACCACCGGCAGCATCACCGTAAAAATTCCCAAGCTATAAATGAAAGTCATTAACGCCACGCGCTTTTTTTCTTTAAAAATATTGGCAAAATACGCAGGAAGCAAAAAAGTAATACAGCATGGAGCAAATAAAGCTACCATGCCCGCAATAAAAGAAGCGAGCAGTGAAAGTTGAAATAGGGTATCCATGTTAGTTTTTAATGACCGTTGCGGTAATTGTACCCTCTAAATTAGGAAAGTTTGGATTGTCTGTTTCAATGTAAATAGTTCTGGTTAGGTCACCCAAATCGGTATCATCTTTATGCACCGCTGGATCGAAGGAAACGTTTACAGTAGTACTTTCATAGGCCCCTAGCGTTTCTCTTTCTACGCTAGCTTTTGTGCAACCGCATGATGTTGATACGCGAGTGACTTTGAGAGGTAGGGGTGCGTAGTTTGTTAGCGTAAAGGTTGTTGTTGCCACATCTCCATATACTACAGTTCCCAGAGCTTGCGTATCAGGCGCAAGAGACACACTAACATTACTTTCCTTATAGACATTCGTTCCACCCTCCAAATCGTAAACGGTGGTGTAACCCATCGCGTTAATCTCAGCAGAGGCTTTGGCGCTCATACTCCCTGACCTGCAATACACAAGAATTGGAGTTGACTTGTCTGTAGGAAGTTTGTCTATATTCTCTTGTATCTGATCAAAAGGAATCACTGCATCTGTTCCAGGAATGTGGGTCTGCTCCGGTGTATGAACATCAACAATAAATGTGTTTTTGCCTTTGGCTAAGGTTGCAAATTCTTGTGGAGAAACAAGCTTGACTCCATTATTTTTCGTTGAAGTTGCGGAACCAGTTGTGTTTTTTTGCACAGGAAACCTATTCGTTATTAAAAACAGACCTAATCCAAGTGCAATAATAATGGTGATAATGATAACTTTTTGATTCATATCTTGGTTCCTTTATTTTTTAACCACATTACCGGCTAAATTAAAGGTCAATTTAGAATTTTTTGTATCGTTGGTGTCCATAGTAATAGTTCGGGTGACGAGTCCGACGCCACTGGGACCATGAAAAGCGGGGTCAAACTCGACTATCAGTTCCGCTGTTTCTCCTGGTTTGACTTCAATGACGTCAGAAGATGACTCATGCATCACGAATTTTTTAGAGATAACTTCCGGTGTTTTCAGCTGCGCCGTAGTACACATGCAGGATGTTTTGACGTTATATAGCTTGAGAGATGCGTCACTGGTGTTTTTAATTTCAAAGTTTTTGGAAACAATGCCCTTGTCGTAGTCTATTGTCCCCCAATCATATGTGTTTGAGTCAACCGAAACTGAAACTTGTGAATCAGCCGTCACTTGTGGGGTAGCACCCATTCTAGTACCAAAGAAAACAGCAATCCCTAGTATCAAGACCGTCATAACAACAATCCCAATAATGAACTTGTCTGGACCTCCACCTTTAATATTTTTGTTGTTTGATGGACTGCAACAATCGTGATTCATAATTATTTCTCCTGACTTAGGGTTATTGTTAATTT